>CAJOEV010000001.1 GCA_905233545.1 uncultured Eubacterium sp.
GCTTTTCCATCATCTTTCATCACCATAGTTATTATACCATATTTTCCCTCCTCAAACAACAAAAGCCCACCCTTTCGAGTGGACTTTTTCGACAGTCTGCAAGGAGCAGGGAAAATCCCTGCTCCTTCAGTTTTAATAACACCAAAGAGATTCAAACGGTAAAAACCCAAAACCTAATGCAGAACATGATGTTTGCAAATAATGTGCTCTCAGGCACACATCATTGCTACAGCAACATTATTTGCGGAATGCAAACATCATTGAAAAAAGACACGGTTAATTCCGTGTCTTTTTTGGTGGGCAGAGGTGGTAACGAATTGACTTAAAAAGTCTGAAAACCGTTGCAATAACTGCATTTCTTGTTTAACCGTTATTTTGCTTTCCACCAATATTCCTCCAATATGATGGTGCAGGAAGCACTTTTTATAGCAAAAAACATATTGCATCAAAAACAAAAAAACAACCTTCTTGATTGACTCAAAAAGGCTGCTTTTTGGTGGAAGAGGGTGGATTCTCTTCTCGCGGACAGAAGGTCCACAGGACCATCTTCCTGTTTTTATTCAGCAGCAAGTTGCACGAAAGAAAGCATACGACCAACGGTGCCCAAAATTTGTTTCGGCTTGGAGCGCCGACAAATTTTGACCGTTCGGCAGTTCTTATTGCTCCCTTCATCTGCCACCGGCAGCGGTCGCAAACAAACCGTTTCGAATCCACCTATACAAAGAAAAAGAACTAACAAGCATATGCCTGTTAGTTCTTTTTGGTGGAAGAGGGTGGATTCGAACCACCGAAGTCGTTGACGTCAGATTTACAGTCTGATCCCTTTGGCCGCTCGGGAACTCTTCCATATGGAGCTGGTGAACGGACTCTCCTCTCAACTATCGAACAGTCCACCGGACTGTTCTCCCAATCGGCTCACTTTTTGCGAGCCTCTTGGAGTTCGTTTCTCGTCCGTTGAGAAAGAGAATCGTAAAACCAGATGGAGCTGGTGAACGGACTCGAACTCCTGACCTGCTGATTACAAATCACGGCAGGTTATATAACAATGAACCACAAACCGCACCGTTGAGCCATTTTCAGCCGTTTCAATTTGAGCAAGATTTGACCAATTATACCATATTTACGCAAGTTTTCACACGGCTTTTAATTCATAAGTGGTCAATAAGTGGTCAAAATAATTGCTTCGTGTAAACCACTATTTTTATAACACTTTTATAATTCAAAAAACACATAAAAATGCTTATAATTTGCTGCATTTTTAATTTTAATGCCGGCTTTATCAACACGAATTAGTATAATCAAGATTGATACTGTCAGCAAGAAGAAAGGAATGATGAAATGAAGCAAAAACAATTAAGAAAGTTATATCAATTATTCTTTGAAGCAAAGGCGGTATTTATATTGCTTTCAAAAATGGCTTCTTCATTTTGGGGCTAACCTTCGTTATCGTATCTCGCCTTATGCAGAGTGTCTTTGTTGACAATAGCAAACAAATGTCATTTTTTGTGCATATTTAATAACGATTTTTGTTGAAAAAACCAATTGTTTTGATTGCTATGATTTGGTATACTAATTTTAAAATCTATATTTTTTAAAGTAAGGGGTTAAAAAATACTATGATTAAACTGAGACTCAATAAAAAAATATCGAAAAGGTTTATGTCGGTATTGTTGGTGGTTTCGATACTTGCCAGCTTTATTGTGCCGTTTAATATTATTTCTTCTTTTGCGGAGAGCAACGGTGAAGAAGCGGCAACCGGCAGTCATATCTATGCTTTTTTGAATTATATAGATATGAGTAAAACCTCAAACAAGCAGAATTATAATCTGGAACTCGTGTTCAAGAACGAGAATGTCAAGGACTCCAACTATTTCGCGGGTCCTTATACGGATTTTGCCGATATCGAATATGTAACGACTACATATACCTTCGACAGCACCGGCAGACCGTCCAAGACTTGGAATTATAATCAGTGGACTCCAACGCAAACGCCGGCTGCAAACAGATTGCCGTGGCGCAATGATTCCAATAACGGAGATTATATCCGTAAAGTCACATTCAAGGACAAGATTGCACCCAAGAGTATTGCGGGCTGGTTCAGCAGCTTAAGGTATCTTGTTAAATTTGAGAACTTTGAGAACCTCGATGTTTCTCAGTGTGAGAATATGGCTTATGCGTTTTGGGGTATGAACACCGGCACCCGTGGCGACGATATTATGGACGGTACCGATAACCTCAAAAACCAGTATTTAAAGTCTTTAGACCTGTCGAGTTGGGACACCACTAAATGTCGCAATTTTGACTGCTTCATCAATTCCGGATATCTTGAAACCCTTGATATTTCTAATTTGAGCTTTGCCGGACTTAATGACAACGTTGTGAACGTCGGCGGCTACGGAACAGTTCAATACGATGCAAACGGAAAGAGAACGTCGGGATACCCCTCAACAACCTGTGCTGTAAAGTCAGTAAGCTGTCTTGTTTATAACTGCGCTCGTCTGCAGACCATCAAGCTGGATGGATTTGACTTTGCCGATGTAGAGTTTATGAGTAGCTTTATGGGCAGTACGGGCGTTTCAAAAATCGACTTGAGTAAAGTTAAAAATGATCCCATTCACATTACTTCATCCGAGAATATGTTCGCCAATAACAATAAACTGACGGAAATCATTTTCGGCGAGGAGGGAAACCCGTTTGAAATCGGTACGGAGCCTATGTATCTGGGCTATCCCCGCAACGGCGGAATTGACCCGTTCAGACCGAATGATAAAAACGGCAACGGAAATTACTACGAAAACGGATACAAGAGCAATGCGGTATGGCTCGGCGGTTTCTTAAAAGAATGTTCCATGCTCAGTACGGTTGATTTGAAATATCTGTGTATCAACGGTTTCGGTAAGAAGGCTGACGGAACGAGCTATCCTGCTAATTCTGCTGATTACGGCAAAAGCGGATTTGACCGCAACAACGCCAACCTGGGCAGCGGTTTCAGATACCAGTTCAACAACTTCTTTGCTAGCTGTTCATCGCTGGAGCGTATTGATAATCTGAAAAACCTTGGCTTTATGTCTAGCTACTCGGGCGCATGGGGTACCAGAATGATGTTCCAGGACTGTAAAAGCCTGACCGAGATTGATTTAAGTACATATTGGGCAAACCTTGGCGGTCCGATGCAATTTACGAACTGCCACTCGCTTAAAAAGCTCGATTTGTCGAATATGGGACGGGCGATGGTTGTAACTAACTATTGGTATACCTCCGCCTATGAGATTATGAGCAAGGGCTTCCAGAGTTATTATGACACAGATAAGACCAAGCCGAATATATTTGAGGGATGCACAGAGCTTTCGGAAGTTACTTTAAGCCCTTACTATTACGGCGCTGTTCCTCACGCCAACAGAAACACCTCCGACACAGCAAGACCTGAGTTAACCGCAGATCAAGTATTGCAATATGTACCTAACAACACTTATACATCTGTTGCAAAGGATATTCCGCCCGTTGACCCCGATGCGCTTTGGGTTAAGATTAAGGACCCTGAGGAAGGAGCCTTCCAGCTCAGCGACCTCAAGGGCAACTATTATATGAATACCGACAGAGACAGGAATACCGCCCTTGAGTCAAATGAACTGTATCCTGTAAACGGAACTCCGCTCACAACCTTGGAGCTCTTCGGCGACTACAAACCGCACTATGCAGGAACCTGGGTTCGCGCCTCGAAGGTTGCTCTTATATCCAAGGGAGCAACCCCTGCTATGCAGACCTTTGACGGCGCAGTCGGACTCGAGGTTAACTATAACCCCGACGATATAAAAGACCCTGTCAGACCCGGCTATGAATTCCTTGGCTGGTATGCAACCGACGAAAACGGCGTTGAGAAAAATCTTGCCGAGCAGCTTGCTGCGAATAAAGACGACGACCCCGATAACAACGAGGTAATCACTGCTTGGGCTTACTATGCAAAGTGGAAGGAGCATAAGTATAATCTTGTACTCAACGGCAACCTCGGCACAACCACTATCCACAACGAAACAACCGATAAGGATGAGACTGTTGATAGCTTTACAGCTAAAGAGAATCTGCCTTATTCAGAGTATTTTGAACTGAATAATACTATGTTTACCCGCAGCGGATATGTTCTCTCAGGCTGGAATACCCGTCCCAACGGCTCAGGCGATGAGTACGCGGCGAATGAATCCGTTGCCAGACTCTCCACCGTTGACGGCGCAACGGTTACCCTCTATGCACAGTGGCATCAACCCGATTTGATACTTCACTTCGATGCCAACTACCCTGGCGCGCCCTCCATGCCGGACAAGAACTATACACTGGCTACAGGCGAGAAGACCTATTACGGCGACCTTGCCGAGGCATCACGAAACGGCTACACCTTTGGCGGCTGGTTCACAGCGCCGGAAGGCGGAACAAAGATCGAAGCAAATATGGAGATCAACACGCAGTACGATACGCTGTATGCGCATTGGCACGAGAATCCAATCGTTACATTTAACGCAAACGGCGGATACTTCGAGACAACTACGGATTCCTCAACTACGGTCATTCGTCAGTACAAATACAACCAGAACTATGGTGTACTTCCAACGCCCGTCAACGACAATGCTGTACTGAGAGGCTGGTACACAAAGGACGGTACCGACGGCGACTGGGGCAACGAGATCACCTCTGCTGAAGATAACGGCGGCACGGCGATTGAGAGTGCGTCGGATAAAATAGCAACTCAAACAAAAACATACTACGCTCGCTGGGGCTATCAGCCTATATTTGAGACAAACGGCGGCGTTTATAAGACCTTTGGCAACTATCCCATCCAGGATGGCGATCAATATGTTGTGGCAAGTGATAATTATGCCGAAGAACATCCGGAAAGCACAATCCCGACACTCCCGACTTTCAGGGATGAAGATGGCTTCATAGGATGGTACTTCAAAGGAACCAATATCACTGAGTATCTCAAGACGCACGATACCTACACGATTGATATGAGCCAAGGTAATGTTGTTGAAGCATATTGGGATGTCAAAAGTGTTTATGAGGTCACCTTGCATCTGGATGGCGGCTCACTGCCAACCACCTATCTTGGCACAAAAAACGGCGTCGATTATTACAGGATAAAGGTCTATGCCGGCAACAAGATAGAGGAACTTCCTGTCCCTACAAAGGCTGTCGGAAGCACGGCATATGAATTCCTCGGTTGGTACACAAAGGACGGAGCCGGCGGCGACTGGGGCGATAAGAAAGACTATACCTTCGTTCCTGCGGATAACTGCGATCTCTATGCCCGTTGGGCAGCAAGGGATATTACGGTTAACTTTGATGCGGGTGAAGGCACACTCTATCTGCCGTCTGACGAGACAATAATGGTTTATAACGGCGGCAGCGTCAAGTATCTGCCCGGTGCGAACCGCTCCGGCGGCTATGTTTTCGGCGGTTGGTATTCCGATCTCAATGACGAGAGCACAAAACTTACGATGTCAACTTCCATCGCAAGCGACACCACTTATCACGCAAAGTGGATTTCTGCTGAAAGTATTTATACGGAAGCCGATGATCAATTATATAAATACACGGTTAAGTGGGATACTTCCTCAAACGAATATGCAACCAATATGGGAGACAACCTCATCATCGCTCCCACAAACGGCAACGCTGCGCTTTCCGCCACCGTATATGTTCGCTTTGCTTTCGACAAGGTAGAGGCGTCGAAAGACAACAAGGAACTGCCCGTTGGCTCTGTAAAAATCAAGGTTCCGAAGTACGTCTTTGCGACTAAGGACGGCACGAAGGTCGGCACCAATAATATCGCCAACGGCTTAAGCAAAACCGATACAGCCGATTGCCACTTCATTTATGACGATTCCGACCCCGATTACTATATCATAACCAACAATGAGGTAATCGATAAGGATGCCGCATACAATGATCAGGTGTTCCAGATAGACTACAGGCTCGATCCGACGAATCTGCGAAAAATGAACGGCGGCTACACAGATGAGAACGGCTACTACGGCGGAAACTATTATACTAATACTTTCCCCGTAACCATTCAGGTGGATAGGAATACAAACGGCGATTTGACTGATTCCCTTGATGCCGACTATCAAAAGGAACTCAGCCTTGAGGTTCACACCAAGGTCAGCGCTTCTACCTCCAAGACAAGAAGCACTGTATATTTTGAATGGCAGGAAAGTTGGGGATCCGCTCCGCAGGATGCAAACCAGTATTTCTATGTTGTCTGGGATCTCATCGCGAGTTTCGATAACAGAAACAGCCAGCAGTTTAAGTTTTCATGGAGTGAGGATACCGTTCATGACGGCTCGGTAGTTAAGATGACCTACGGTTCAGGCTATTCCTCAACAAACTATATGGGTCCGGGTACATACCATACGACCGTTGTCACCAAACACCCTCGCAAGACGACTGATTCGGGTTGGAAGACTGTATATAACGAGGCGGTGCTGAACATCGAGACTCTCTCTGGATATGAGCAGCAGATTCGCGTTAGCAGGGAAGACGGAGTTTACCTGATTCCTTCAGGTCCGGGGCGTTTATTTGAAAAGAAAATCTATGGCTATGATGAAGGTGCCGACCGCATCAAGAGCGGAGGCACAGAATCCATTCTCAGCCGAAGCGGCGTTGACAATCTGAAATATGAAATTGAGTATATAGAATATAGTAATAGCGATTCAGAAAAAGTTTGGCACCCAACGTCAAAGACCTACTCTGTAGCCGAGCGTGATATCGAGATTTCCGACGGTGCAAAGGGACATGGCGACGTAGTTATGTCCTCGGTATCAGGAAACGACAGGTATAACTGGAATTGCTCGAGCAATGTTGCTCTCTCCGACGCCGACTATTCCTTTACAAATCTTGATATCTACCTCACCGAGTACGATGCGATTCAGGTTAACGGCGAATGGTCGGAACCCTATGAGCACAGTGCTATACGTGATTACGGCGATGTTGAGATTTGGATTAGAGGCGAGAATGAAAACGACTTCAGACTTTTCAGGACGCTCACGGCAGCCGATTTTAACGCGCCTGATGAAGAAAACAACGAGAAAGCGGATTACGGCGCAGCATTAGCGAGCAATGTTACGCTGCCTGAGAGGACAGCGGGTTATAAGATTGTCCACAAGTCGAGCTTCTATTCAACAAAGATGACTGTCTGCCCGACGCTCTTCCTTCGTTCGACAAATAAGGTGTACTCTTTTGTTCAGGATAATATGCTGAAAAATGTGAACACTCTGATCAAGAATAACGCTGTACTGAGTGTTGACGGCGACACACTTGATTCAAAGCGATTGGATCAGGGCGGCGCGCAGATATGCTCCTACGAACTCAAGACGGACGAGAGTTATCTCTATGTGACCAAAAAATGTGCTGAAGACAAAACAGACAGCAGCGGAAACGATTACTATTATGTTGACAGCCAGGCTGGCACACAGGAATTCCCCGTATTGATTTCCGCTTGGGGAATTAACCGTGCAGGATCTACCAAATTAATGCAGTCGGGCGTATTCTATGACCTCCTTCCGTACAACTTTACCGTTGATAAGAGCACGATATTCGTGCAGGGAAGAAAAGAAAAGAATACATCTAACTCTATGCACGCGCATTCCTATAATGCTCAGAGCACTAACAGCAACAATTTCCCGTCAAGCCTCTATTCCGTAGAGTTTGTAGAAAACTGGGAGGGCTCCGGACGCACGATGATGATAGTTACCATCACAGGTATTCCTGATAACTTGCCATCAAGTTATACTAATGCAATAAACGGCTTCAATGTTTTCTATAAGATGAAGACGGCTATGTCGAATGTCATTGCAAACGGTACGACCCAGACGAACTATGTCTCCTTCACCGATACAACGGAGAACCAGACCGTTCCCGTTTCAAGGTACGGCTCAATTTCCAGTTTGGATCAGAAGGCAATTTCCTATTATCAGAGAATAAACGACGCATATAAAGAGTTTACAGCATATGCCAGCGATGCAACGCATTGCAAATTGCCTTCCCAGTATGTTACAGGTTTCAGCAACTCGGTTAAGACCGAAGGCGTCTTTATGATGGAAGACAAGACAGTGGGTCTTGACTCTGATTATTCCTATAACGTAACATTCACAGACGGCGAAAGTGAAGCCGGTAATATCGTTATCTATGATGTTATAGAGCACAGTTATAACGGTTCAAACTGCGAATGGCAGGGTACTTTCCAATCTGTTAATGTTTCCGCTATACAGAATATGGAGGCAACAAACTCGACTTCAAGCAATCCGATCTACTGTGAGCCGAAGGTCTATTACCTTGTAAAGGACGGTGAGATCACTCCCGATGATTTGGATTTAATGGGTAACCCCGAAATCTGGAGTGCTACCGTGCCTTCCGACAAGTCCACAATCAAGGCGATTGCCATCGATTGCCGAACTGCTTCAAACGGCGGAGACTTCACCCTTCCGGCAAAAAGGGCACTTTCCTTCAATGTTGCTATGCATTCGCCGGAAACAAGCGAAGAAAATGATATCATTACCTACAACGAGGCAGTTGTAAAGGGATTAGTAGGTGGCCAGCCGAACAGCAGTAGGGCTATCACCCGCCTGACGCTGCATTACGCCGATCCTTTAATCGGCAAGAAATCGTTCCCCGAGTCGGGAAAAGATGCTGATCACCGCGCTGGCGCAGTTAACGGCAGTACGATAGATTACAGTCTTGTTATCACCAACCCCGATAAGTATGTTCCAATCCGCAACATCGTAATCGAGGATCTGCTGGATTCAAAACTTAAGGTCAACAGTATCCCCAAGGTTAGCATGGGTGACGAAACTCCGGTATCTATCAACAGTGCCGCAGGTATCACCTATAGCATTGAGCCTCAGGAAAGCACAGGTGATAAGTTTACCGCTACGATAAGCAAACTTGATCCTGGTGAAACGATGACTATAATCGTTCCTGCTACCGTGACTGATGCGCCTAACGGCTATACTATTGACAACACGGCTTATATTACCTCTGCAAACAGCAGAAGTCTGAATGTAAAGAGTGATACCACCTATCACTTTGTTACAAATACGCAGGCAAAAATCAAGAAAGTCAACGTGAACGGTGACGGACTTGCCGGAGCTTCACTACAGATACTCAGCAGTGACAAGTCTCAGGTGCTGATAGATAATATCACATCCACTACCGATGTTGTGTCGGTTGACCTTGTTCCGGGAGACTATGTACTGCACGAAGTCAGCACCCCCAACGATGAATACTACAAACTCGCAGCGGATATTCCGTTTTCCATAGATGTTGAGGGTATCAACAAGGTGGGTAACAAGTCTGTAAGTTATATCGAGATGGTTGACGAGCCTGCTTATAAGATTGTATTCCACGTGAACCAGCCGGGTCAGGACGACGAGATATTTAAGACCTATGGACCTGCCGATCTGGAATCAGGCAAGATTAAACACTTCTATGATATTCCGAGTTTTGCCGGTGATGAGTATATATTCGCGGGCTGGTACCATGCGGACGGCTACACAGATTCTTCAGAATCAGCAACAATAGCCGCAAACTTTGAGAGCGACACATATACCAAATCTGATGATCAGAACCCCGCAGATTATCATCTCTATGCTAAGTGGATTGAGGTTGGCAAGGTAACATCACAGGATGAAGAGGATACCCACGACTACGGCGACGCCGGTATTCGCGGCTTCGGTCTTATCGGAGTTGAAATCCGCGATCCCGGAATGAATGACCCCAACTACAACAGCAATGCAAACGACACAACACCCGGAGGTATGAGATTTATCACCTCGCTGAGTGAAGAATTGCTTTCTGCTGTTGACGGACTTTCCAATCAAAAAGCTGAATACGGTTATGTTGTTGCTACTGAGGAGAATATTAAAAAATTCACCAGTAACTATAAGGTATCTGACTCCACAAAATATAAACTTCAATTTAACGGCAGAAATGTAAACGGCGTTGATACCACAGGTCTTAACGATAAGGGCGATAGATTTGAAACGGATGAATTTGACAACAAGGTTTTGGCACGAAAAGATCTCACCGCTGAAAACGATTTTATCTATGTAACTAATGTTAACTGTACAAAAGGCACGGGCAGCATTAAGAATGACCATCGTAATTTCAGAGACTATCGACTTTATACGCTTATTGTAACCTACGAGGGCGATGACGCCGATAAAAAGAACCAAAAGATTGATGCCAGAGCATACCTCCGCTATACCGACGCCAACGGCAAGGAACGCATATTCTACAATAATTATAAGAAGAATTTGTACTACGGCGGATGTCTGAGCAGTTTCAATCAGGCAAAATCACTGGCAATCCAGTCCGACTTCTAACTTAGCGGATAAAGAACGAAAACAGAAAACACAGAAAGAGAGGAATTAGAATGAAAAGATTTTTAAAAAATACGCTTGCTCTCTTTCTGTGCGTACTGATGCTTTTTGGCGCGTTCACTATTACAGCGAGCGCGAAAACCATAGGCGAGTATGAGCAGGGCGACCTCGTGACCTTCGGCTGGTATCCGCAGACAAGGGTCACGAATAGCGCCATAGTCAACAAACTTAATGTTCAGTCTGCCAAGTGGAATTCATACGGCTACTATACGGGCACGGGCAGCAATACTGACGGAAATATGTTCCCATCAGATTATATGGAATATACTGATGTGAGAGTTGACGGAAAAATGTACCGCGGTGTGCGTTTCTCGCAGTACCGCCCGTTCAATACGGGATTATTTTCTTCCGAAAACAATACCTTTCAGGATGAAAACGGCTACAATCAACAGAACAACACGTACTGGTTTGAGTGGGAAGAACTGCAGTGGCGCGTGTTGGATACGGCATCGGGTCTTGTGATGTGCGAGACTATCATCGACAGCCAGCCTTATAACAGTTTTCTGTACTACGGCATAGGCGCAAACGATGAAGAAGCATACTGGGGCGATGCAAACAAGGCACACTATGCAAATAACTATGAAAAAAGTTCTGTTCGTCAGTGGCTGAACAACGGCTTCTATAATACGGCTTTCTCGTCTTTGCAGCGGGAACTGATTGTTTCAACCGAGCTTGATAACAGTGCGTACAGCACGTCCTATTCAGTATACGACAGCGCTACCACAACCGATAAGATTTACTTGCTTTCCTACAGCGACGTAACGAATACTGCATACGGATTTGATTCTGAAATATATTCGTACGATACCGCGAGGCAGGCGCAGGGCAGTGACTATGCGAAGTGTCAGGGCTTGTACGTTGATGCAACGGACGGATATTCCCGTTGGTGGCAGCGCACTGCAGGCGACCGTTCCCACTTTGCGCGCTATATCGATTACGACGGCGTTATCAACGATGATCGAACAGGTACGGGTAACACAACCATCGGTGTTCGTCCCGCTTTAAATCTGGATTTAACATCCGATATTATTCAATCCGATGTGAGCGAGATTGGCATAATCGAGGCGCCGCACGAGCATTCATATAAGAAGGTTGTCACAGCCGCCACTGCTACCAAATGCGGATATACCACCCACACTTGTTCGGATTGCGGCGATAGTTTTATCGATTCCTACACCGCTCCCACCGGCAAAATCAGCGGCTTTAAGTGCAAAGCGAGAACGGCAGATTCCGAAACACTTATTTGGAATAAGGTGAGCACATCTACCGGCTACCAGGTGCAGATTTCCACTAAGGATGGAAAGAAATGGAATAAGACGGTAACGATTAAATCTAATAAGACCGTAACGACTACCTTCAAGAGCCTTGCGGCAGGTAATGCTTATAAGTTCCGTGCACGCTTTTATGTCAAAGCAGGGGATGGAAAAACCTATTACAGCCCGTGGAGCCAGGCGTACAGTTCGCCAACATTACCGAATGGCACAAGCATTACCAAACTCACGTCAGCGAAAAAGGCATTTACCGCACAGTGGAAGCAGAACAAGACGGTTACAGGATATCAGCTTGAGTATTCAACAAGCAGCAAATTCAAAAATGCTAAAACCGTAACTTTTAAGAAGAATAAAACGCTGAAAACAACTGTTAAGAAGCTTAAGGCAAATAAAAAGTACTATGTGAGAATCAGAACTTATAAAACCATAAGCGGCGTAAAATACTATTCATCTTGGTCAAAAGCAAAAACAGTTAAAGCTAAAAAGTAGCCGTAGTTCAATATTATTCATTGAAAAGTATTGACAGATATTTTAAATACTGATATAATGTAATGCATATATGTATAAAATAATCAGTAGTAAACTGAAACGAGGGGGGATGATTAACTTTGCAGAAATATTTTGAACCCGAATTTAATATTTTCAAGGTTATCACACCCGATGTAATTACCACTTCCGGCGTAGGTCCTGAGCCGAGTGATCCCGATATTCCCCTCCGTTCCGAAAGGGACAACGCATATCTCTCCTTCGGAGATATAAGCGGCTCGATTTCTTTTTAGAAAACTTATTGCATCAGGTAAATAGCAAAAAAAGAACACCATTTTTGAAATGATTTCAAAATGGTGTTTTTTTTATAACGTTGTTACTGATTCTTGTTCAGAGTCTTTTTTATTCAGTCTTGACAAGCCGCACTGTATTACTGCAGCAAGCGGTGTAATAAGTAAAAGCTTCACAAAAGTCATGGGCAGATTAATCAGAATTACGCCCTGCCATATATGGCTGATATGCGGTATCAGACTGCCAAGTGCACGCGGCAGGTGAGTGCGAACAGCATCGAGCGAATCCGTATAACTTTGCAGTATTCTCTCTGAAGTGAACGAGCCGGGAAATTTATTCACCAGAATAGGATAAAGGTGAAAGCTCGTTACAAAAAACTGCACCGCTAACGCACACACGATCCCCAAAAGGGAGCAAACCGTCATTGCCTTTATCGACAAAGTATTGCTGCTGCCTTTTACTTTTTTACACAATGCACCTGTCACAATCAAATAGATGGTTTCGATTAAAAAATTTGTAAAATCGATTATTGCGAACTGATTATAAACAGCCGTATGAATGACATTTTTGAGCAAGCATACTGCCACGCCGTAAATCGGTCCGTAAACAAAGCTGATAATAGTTTCGGGTAATGCTGAAAACTCGACGGAAAACATATTTGAAATCAGCGGAAGCTTAATGCGAAAGCAGAACAACAAAAACGATACTGCGGTAAAGAGAAGCATTACAGTTGTTCGGATAAAATACTTTTTTCGCTTTTGCTTCGGACTGAGCGGAATATCGTCAAGCTCGAGTATGTAAGGTCTTTGATTCTCCATATAAAAAGTATAGTATTTAAATCTATTTCTGTCAACACCATTTTATCCTATCACTTGAAAATATTTGTAGCGTTACAATAGATGTGACAACGAAAAGTAAAAAAGAGTATAGAAAAAAGCGAATAGAATTAAAATATAATTATAAAATAATTTTGTAACGACTTATTTATTTTATTAATATATAATAATGAAAAGGCATAGTAACCGGTGTTCTTGAATCCGGCGCAAGTCGGCTATCCGAGAATCAGCAGGTCTGCGCTTCTGAGTGTTTGCAAGGGCTTTGGGACTTCGTGATTGATTTTTTGAGCATAAATTGCCTTTGCAGAATTATTGGCGAATTTTGAAAAACCGCACGGTTAAGCCATTTTTGCGTTTTGCGTTTGCGAAAAACGCAAGAATTTTCGCCTGTAGTTTGAAAACTTCTTTTGAATAATTTTTCGAAATCAAAAAAGAAAAAGACAGATTTTTGAGCAGTTTTTGACCTGCTGATTTTTTCGAATTTATGCCAATATTTTAATGACTTTTATCAAACATAAAACAATAATTAAAGCCGCCGAAGGTGAAACTTCGACGGCTTGTTTTGTTCTGTAAAAGTGCGAAAAACCGCTATTTCTAGCGGTTTTTCGTGGTGGGCAGAGGTGGATTCGAACCACCGAAGTCGTTGACGTCAGATTTACAGTCTGATCCCTTTGGCCGCTCGGGAATCTGCCCAAGTATTGGAGCGACTATCGTCGCTCGTGGAGCTGGTGAACGGACTCGAACCCCTGACCTGCTGATTACAAATCTGGGAAGTGTAAATTAGCAGATTTTCAAACGCCCTATTCAAGCCGTTTTTCGGCGTTTTACAAGAAATTATCAAGCCTTAAAAGTAAAATCAGCAGGTCAAGCCGTTATTTAGCAACGCTTTGCAACAGATTTTATGTTATTTTATAGTCGCTTTTAATTCATAAGTGGTCAATAAGTGGTCAGATAAGTGGTCAAAAATCTTAATTTGTTTTTCAAAAGAAACACCAAATTCTTATCTGAATAATACAGTACAAATAACGACACTCATATAGAGTTATTATTGTAAAAAGGCTTTGAATATGTTAATATATCATAAGGTGATTAAATGAAGAACAAATATAACTTTGACACGGCTAAGCCACATTCAATCAAAAAGTTTGAAATGATTAGTAGTTATACTGATGCTTGGGCCAGAAAGATACTTGGATTCCAAAAATCCGAGGGCTTAGTATATATTGATTGCATGTCAAACTGTGGATACTATTTAGATGACGATTCTAACATGGTGGAAGGTACAGCAATTAAAGTAGTTAAAGCATTAGAAAAGCTTTCTGAGAATTATCCGCAAAAAACCATAGACATCTATTTTAACGACTATGAACAGTGGAAAGTTGATTACTTGAAAGCGGCAATCAACTCATTAGGTGTAAAAAAGGTAGAGATTCATTATTCAAACTTGGACAGTAGTGAATTCTTGAATTCGTTGAGTCTTAAGACTTTTAGCAATAAGAGCACCTTGCTAATTTATGATCCATTTAAAGCAGCCATTGACTGGGATGCTTTGCAACCATATTTAAATGGGTGGTGTGAGGTGATTATTAACCATATGATTCACGATACTACCAGAGGAGCCAAGCAAGCTAAAAAGCAGGAAGTTATTGATCGATATGAACAAACATATAAGTGCAGTATAAATGAAATATTAAACATTTGTACTGATCGGGATAAGCTTGACAGTATTGTTATTGATATCATTGAAAAATCGGTTTCTAACAATCCGAGAGAACACTATATAGCTTCATTTCCCTTTTACAACAGAACTAAAGGACTGGTTTATAATCTCTTAATGTGCACTAGTAACATTGAGGGAATGAAACTTTATAAAAAAGTTGCTTGGAAGAACTTTGGGAATAGATCTTCAACAAAAAAAGATTTTGTTAATACTCAATTGCAGTTTTCTTTTGATGATGGGTCTATCGAAATGGAAACGGATGAACATTGTTATAATATCACCGATATCGCTATGTATGTTTATAATAAATATCATACATCTGGAAAGGTGTTGTTAGATATTGTTTATTATGATCTTGACAGGCATCCGATTTTCCCTACAGATGGATATAAAAATGACATCAAAAATGAATTGAAAAGCCTCTACGGAGTTTCTTTTCAGCACATTAACGGGAAACAATATGTTTTATTTAAGTGAGGAAATATAATGTCAACAAGCAAGATTGAATGGACAGAGGTTACGTGGAATCCTATAACCGGATGTACCAAAATATCAGATGGTTGCGCAAACTGTTATGCGGCAAATTTTGCAAGGCGTTTACAGGCAATGGGGAATGCTCGTTATCAAAATGGATTTAAACCGACAGTTCATCAAGATCTGATAGATCTTCCAAAAAGTTGGAAAACTCCTAAAAAAGTATTTGTTAATTCTATGTCCGATTTGTTTCACGAAGATATTCCGACTGAAACGATATTAAAGATATTCAAAACAATGAATGAGTGTCCACAACATCAGTTTCAGGTTTTAACAAAAAGATCAGAGAGACTGAAAGAAATAGCACCGCAGATTAATTGGACAGATAATATTTGGATGGGTGTGACTGTCGAGAATAATAAGTACTATTCAAGAATTGCTGATTTAAAAGAAACAGGTGCACACATAAAGTTTATTTCTGCTGAACCTTTATTGAGTAGTTTGTCAGAAATAGATCTTGATGGTATTAACTGGCTAATTGTAGGCGGAGAATCCGGACCTCATTCTCGAGCTATGGATAAAGCTTGGGTTGATGAATTACAACAAATAGCAAAAAAAGCGGAAGTTGCTTTTTTCTTTAAGCAATGGGGCGGATTTAATAAAAAGAAAAACGGAAAACTGTTAAACGGAAAAGTAATTCAAGAATATCCAAAGGAATAGGAGAGAATATGACACACGTATTTATTGTTAATGAACAAACATTTAAAGTGCATCTTGAATACATGTTTGCTGGTACTGGTTATGGCGAAAACGAACCAGATTTTATAGGGTGTACAAAAGAATTAGATAAATCAGATAGAACAGAAAACACTTTTGTTGAAATGATAGCAGATATTTCAAAAGTGCATCCTAATGATCGAGTTGCGTTCTATGTAACTGGATGCAAAAAGATTTTTGGCTTTTTTAAAGCCATTGAAACTCCGTTTTTCACTTCAAAAGATACAGATGATTTAATGCCTCTATTGGATAAGTATTTACCCTTGAGAATAAAGATTGTACCTGACGAAGTTTTTTCCGAGGGGATATCAGAAATAGAAGCGTTGGATGATATTTCTGAAATTCAACACCCATATCAAATGTGCT
Source organism: uncultured Eubacterium sp. (assembly GCA_905233545.1). Classification (GTDB taxonomy): domain Bacteria; phylum Bacillota; class Clostridia; order Oscillospirales; family Acutalibacteraceae; genus Eubacterium_R. Next base: position 16,652 of record CAJOEV010000001.1, read on the forward strand.
GGAGCTTAATATATAGAAAGCTTACCGGTATGAGAGGCTGTTCTTTTGTAACGGATTATGAATATTCGCGATTGAGAAACCAAATAATCGAAAACAACGATGGTTCATTAAACTGCGATCGTTTTTCTTATGATATAGCTCAACAAAGAATTGTACCAAGAGAAACAACAAACAACTATGTATTTGACACAACAACAGATTTAAAAATCAAAGATCGTTTGCTTGCTGTGAAAAAAGGTTCATTTGAACGACATTTACAGGCTTACATAATCCAGAATTATGATAGTAGTGTAGAATTAAAAAATCTGTTACTGCCCCAAGAATTATTAAACTGTTGGATAGGCAACGAAGTTGTTTGTAGTGCAGGTGAACAAAGAATTGACATATTAACTGTTTCGGAAACAGAAGAAAAATTTCAAATTAGGATTATTGAATTGAAATATGGATATCCACGAGAAGATATTATAAAAAAGCAACTAGTTTGGTACATTAAATGGGTTCAACAATATATTGTGCCCAATCTTACTGAAAAGCAAGTGGAAATAATACCTACAGTTATTGCTGATGCATACAAAAGAAATTGCCCGGGACAAACAAATTTCAAAAATGCTTGTGACACTTTCAATGTCGACAAACCGTTAGTTAATGGCTGCGTTAGTTTAAATCCAGTAGAGTATATTAAATTTATAAAAACTGAAAATGACATTTCATTTACAAGAGTTTTTTAATGCTGGATATCTGATACAAAGTATGGTATAGTAGATATAGAAAAGAGGTGATGGCGTGAACTATATTGGATCAAAACAATCATTAATGGGATTCTTGACAGATACCATTACCGATGTTGTAGGAACTGAAACCCAAGGCAAAGTGTTCGCTGACTTGTTTGCCGGAACGGGTGCAGTTGGCACCGAATTCAAAAGAAAAGGCTATAGAGTTATAGCTAACGACATACAAGAATATAGTTTCGTATTAAACCGTCATCTCATTCAGAATGTTCCTCCGGTAAAAATAGAGATATTAGATTATCTTAATGAGCTTAAAGGAACAGAAGGTTTTATATACAAAAACTACTGTGCAGGTTCAGGAAGCGGAAGACAGTACTTTACTGATGAGAACGGCAAAAAGTGCGACGCAATTAGGATTGAGTTGAATGAATTAAAGCGTTCAGGAGAAATAGATGAATCGCAATATTACTTCCTGTTAGCAAGTTTGATTAACTCAATAGACAAGTATGCAAATACCGCATCTGTATATGGTGCGTTCCTCAAGAAAGTGAAGAAGTCCGCAGCGAAAGAGTTTGAACTCGAATTGCTTCCGATAATTGATGGTGATAAAGAGAGCAAAGCATACAAAGATAACATCACTAATTTGATAAAGGGCATCGGTGGAGACATACTCTATATGGATCCCCCATACAACGCAAGACAGTATTGTACAAACTATCATGTGCTTGAAACGATTGCTTTATATGACAATCCCGTACTAAGAGGAAAAACAGGACTCAGAGATTATACAGAACAAAAAAGTGCATTCTGTTCTAAGAGAACGGTAGTTGATGCGTTTGATGAAGTTTTGAGAAATGCGGAATTCAATTACATATTCCTTAGTTACAATAATGAAGGATTGATGGATTTCAATACTATTCGTAAGACTATGGAAAAGTATGGTGAGTATCAGCAGTTCAGCACAGACTACAAAAGATTCAAGGCTGATATTGATGAAAACAGAAACTATTCAGCTGACAAAACAACAGAATATTTACACTGCTTAATCAAAAAGTAACTTCTCTGTTGAGAAGTTACTTTTTTTCTGTTATAATTATCTCATCAAGTATTAAAGGTGGGATAATATGAAACCTTTTAAAGAAGGAACGAAACCATATTTATTTGAACAATTGGCACAACCTGATGAAAACGGCATCAGCCGTTGGGTTTCAAAATCAGAGTTTGTTGGAGAATACGCAGAACTGATGTTTCAAAACGGCGCTTCCTGGTGCCGCAAAGAATCGTCTATTGCAAAGAAATATATTGTAAAATTTGACAAATCCATTACTCCCGGAAACGGTGTTGACCGAATTAAACTGGATGGATTTCGAGGCGAAGAAGAATGGATAGGTAGCCAGGCAATTCGTACTGACATTAAAAATCATTATAGACAAAAGAGATGTGTGGTTCTTGGAACTTCCAATCCGGAAGTTGATCATAAAAACGGTTGGAAAAACGATGCCGAGGTTATGAATACTTCTTCACAGAAAATGGAAGATTTTCAGCCGTTAAGCAAAGCAGCAAATGATGCTAAAAGACAGTTCTGCAAGGAGTGCCGCAGAACGGGAATTCGCTATGATGCAAAGAAATTGGGATATCCTATTTCCTACTATTATGGCGATTCACAGCATAGAGGTGATGAAACCGGATGTGTTGGTTGCTTTTGGTATGACCCTATTGAATTTAGAAAGCATTTAAAGAAAAAAGATTAAGGATGTTAGTATGGCTAAATATAATGATTTAGACATGAAAAACTGGAAAGAGTACGATGATATACTCACAGATTCATTATGGATATTTGATAAAAGAGATAAATCAGGTGTTCATAATGCAAGTTATCACGGAAATTTTGTTCCTCAAATACCAAATCAGTTATTCAGACGCTATACCAAAAAAGGCGACTGGATTCTTGATCCCTTTTCTGGGGGCGGTACTGCTTTAATAGAAGCGCAACGTCTTGGACGAAACTCTATTGGAATAGAGCTTCAGGAAGAAATCGCTAAGCAGTCACAAGAACTGTTGCTTGAAGAAAAGAATCCTAAAACGAAGGGAAAAATAATTGTTGGAGATAGCAGAACGGTTGATTTAGAAGAAAAGCTTAAATCACTTGGTACAGATAAAGTACAGTTCATTATTTATCATCCGCCATATTGGGACATCATTAAGTTTAGTGAAAACGAAAATGACTTGTCTAACTGCGAAACTCTGAGCGAGTTTCTTGAATCGTTCGGACAAGTCATAGACAATACATCACAGTATCTTGAGAAGAACAGATATTGCGCCGTTGTTATTGGCGACAAATACGCAAACAGTGAAATTATTCCCCTTGGATTCTATTGCCTGAATCTTTTCCAAATGCGTGGTTTTAAATTAAAAGCGATTCTTGTCAAGAACTTTGAAGAAACCAAGGGCAAAGCAAATCAAAAAGCTATCTGGCGTTATAGAGCGTTAGCGAGCGATTTCTATCTGTTCAAACACGAGTATATTTTTGTGTTTAAGAAGATAAAAAGATAATAAATATATTATACCAATTCAAATTCCTAATTAGTAAGAATGTAGAAAAATTTGATTTGAAGTTATGCAAGGTTTATAAAAATGTTGGTAAGAAGTTTTTAGAAAGGTTTATTATTATGATAGTAAATAAAAACAAATGCCCTGTTTGCGGTAATTCTGCAGAAACAATGGATTATGGAAACAATCATATATATGTAAACTGCAATACTTGTGGTTATTTGTATGTTCGTAATGATGATTTATATGATGAAGAACCCAAAGACAAGAACAAACTAGCGTCATATCTTTATTATAATGGCAAACTTAAAACATATTCTAAAGAAGACGAACATTTCTTTAATATGATTACAGATGATAATGTGTACAAAGTTCATAAAAAAGCATTATATCATTGCGGAAATGTAAATAATCGTATGGTAGAATCATGGTTTCCTGATACCTTTAGCGAAAAAGTTGATATGTTTTTGTTAGGCCTTTCAAAAAGACAAAAACATATGGGTGATGTTATAGAATTATCCTTTGAAGAGGCTTTATCTGCCTGCTTTGTAAATCGGTTCAACGACAAGGATGAACAGCTAAACCAGAAAGAATTATTAGAACAAGCAAACTATTTATTAGATTATTTAAAAAATAACAGATTAGTTGACAGCATTAATACAAGATTTCAAATTCTTCCAGAGGGGCAGAAAAGAATTGATGAATTACAAAAACATAATATAAATAATAAAAATGTTTTTGTTTCTATGGCATTTAATGACAATACAAAAGAAACGCGAGAAGCTATTCGCAAAGGCATTATTGAAGCCGAGTTTTCTCCTGAATTTCTTGATGAAATAATACACAACAAACAAATTGTTCCGGAAATGTTTAGGCTGATCCGTGAATGTCGTTTTTTGATACTTGATATTTCGGATCCCAATTATGGTGCATATTACGAAGCAGGTTATGCATTAGGATTGGGGAAGGAAGTTATTATAACATGCAAAGCTGATGTGTTTAATGGAGATTATGGAAATTATTCTAAAGAGGAATTAAACAAATTTGAAAAGTATTTAAAACCGCATTTTGATATTGCTCAAAAACAAATTCTTGTATGGGACAATTATGAAGATTTAACAAATAAATTGGCTGAATGGATAAAAGCTTTATTCTAAGGGGAAAAGTTTTTTGAGTCTAAATAGGCTGATATAGAAAGATAACTAATAACTAATTGTTAATAATTAAATATTATACATTTGTTATTATAGCATACTTTAGCGCTACACGAAAGTGCAGCGCTTTATTTTTGTCTGGACTTTTGGATTGGTTTGTGATAGTTGTTGTGTTGCAAAGGAGTGATACAATGACAACACTTGAAAATCTATACAATGGAAACATACGCCCGTGCGAACTTGAAAAGCTTGCTGAACGGGAGGATTACAAGGCGGCATTGAAACAAGTATGCGACATTAGAGATGAATTTGAAGCAAGTCTTTCGGAGCTACAAAAATATCTATTTGATAAGTATGTAAAAGAAAGTGATGTGCTTTCGCTGATAGTAGAGGAAGAAATATTCAAAGAAGGGTTCTCTCTTGCGATGAGAATAAAAGATGAAGTGAAAGATGCCAAGGAAGTTGCGCTGTATAAAGACTTTGAAGATATGCCGCCGGAACTCACTATTCCTGAAGTAGCGAAACTATTAAGAGTATCCCCCAATCATTTATACTATATGGTAGAAAAAGATAAAACCTTCCCTGTACTACAACTAGGAAGGAAGAAACTGATACCAAAAGATGAACTCAAAGAATGGATAAAAAAGAATTGCCGAAAATAATATAATGCTCAAAATGTAAAATTCAACCGTTTTTGACTGGCTGAAAACCCATCAGCAGTTTATTTGACTGGCTGGCGCCGAATCAGCAGGTCAGAAAGTTTGAAAACTCTTTATTCAGGGCAAAATAACAGACAAATCATTTCAAAAAATCTATCAAAAACCTAAAAAAGAGTTAGCATTTTGAAAATATTTATTTCATAAGTGGTCAGATAAGTGGTCAATAAGTGGTCATGTGCCAAAAATGCCCCTTTTTTGACCTGCTGATTATTTATCTATTTCAGCAGATTTAAAGGGGCGTTTTTTGGACTGATATTAGTTTTTGTGTATTTTAGAAGTGAATATCAATTTTTGCAATCACGCTCAACAAACACAACATGTTGTGGCATAAAAACAAAGAAACCACTATAAATAGTGGTTTCAGTGGTGGGCAGAGATGGATTCGAACCATCGAAGTCGTTGACGTCAGATTTACAGTCTGATCCCTTTGGCCGCTCGGGAATCTGCCCATATTATTGGAGCTGGTGAACGGACTCGAACCCCTGACCTGCTGATTACAAATCAGCTGCTCTACCAACTGAGCTACACCAGCGTATTTTTAACGCCCTAATAATATATCACAAGAAATATGAATAGTCAATACTTTTTTTCGAAAATCAATACATATTTTTTATTTTTGCATATGATAATCCTGAGGTGAAAAATGATGTGCGGAATAGCAGGAATACTCAGTGACAGTATTGATTTAAGAGATGAGCGCGAAAGTATATGGAAAATAAGCAATTCATTGAAGATGAGAGGTCCCGATGCAAGAGGGGAGTATGTTTCAAAATCAGCTGTGCTGATTCACAGAAGGCTTGCGGTTGTTGATGTTGAGCGCGGAGCTCAGCCCATGAGCTTCGGTGCGTATACAATTGTTTATAACGGCGAGCTTTATAACACGGCTGAGGTAAGGCACGAGCTTGAAAGTTTAGGTTATCAGTTTGAAACTGATTGCGATACAGAGGTTGTTTTGAAAGCTTTTCATATGTGGCATGAGAGGAGCGCCGAAAAGTTCAACGGTATCTTTGCCTATGCGGTATATAATAATGAAGAAAAATCGCTCTTTTTGTGCAGGGACAGAATCGGCGTAAAGCCCCTTTATTATTCATATGTCGGCGGTACATTTGCATTTGCTTCCCGAATGGAAAGCTTGCTTTATGTTAAGGGTGTTAAGCCTGTTTGCAGCAGGGAGGGGCTGAACGAGATATTCATGCTCGGTCCTGCGAAAACAATCGGAAAAACGGTTTTCAGGGATATTAAGGAGCTTCCCCCTGCGTCGTATATGTATTTCAGGGGCGGGGATATAAGTATTCGCGAATACTGGAAACTGATTGCTCAGCCCCCAGGAGAAAACGCATTTTCTTGTTACCGACGCAATACGCCGTCAGCTTGTATCCGATGTTCCGCTTTGCACTTTCTTAAGCGGCGGGCTCGATTCTTCGATTATTTCAAAGGTTACTTCAGATTATTACAGGGATGAGGGCAGAACACTGCACACCTATTCGGTTGACTATGCCGACAACGACAGATATTTTGAAGCAAGCCGTTTTCAGCCTAACAAGGATTCCGATTATATAAATCTTATTTCTGATTATATCGGAAGCGAGCATCATAACATAGTTTTGAACAATGTGTCCGTTGCGGATGCGCTAATTGATGCGGCGATTGCGCGCAGCTGCCCCGGTTTTACCGATGTTGATTCATCGCTTCTGCTTTTCTGCAGGGAAGTTCAGCGAAGCAACACCGTTGCGCTTTCGGGTGAGTGCGCGGACGAAATTTTCGGCGGATATCCCTGGTATCACAGAAGTGAAATACTCTTTGAAGAAACATTCCCCTGGTCGCGCTCAACGGCTGTAAGAAGAAGCATTCTCAAAGACGGATTTCTTCCCGAGGGCGAGGAATACGCTCATTCGGCGTATCTGAACACAGTTGCAAGAGCCGATAAGCTCAGCACCGATTCAGCGCTTGAAGCAAGAATGCGCGAGATGTTTGTTCTCAACCTTGATTGGTTTATGCAGACGCTGCTTGTCAGAAAAGATGTTATGAGCATGGAATCCTCGCTTGAGGTACGCGTTCCGTTTTGCGATTGGAGAATTGTTGAATATGCATACAATATGCCGTGGAGTATAAAATCATTCGGGGGAAGGGAAAAGGGGATTCTCCGAAAGGCGTTTGAAAACGAGCTTCCCGAGATTATTACCTGGCGCAAGAAAAGCCCCTATCCGAAAACCTTCAACCCGATTTATCTCAGCGAGGTTTGCAAAATGGCTGATTTTGTTATCAGCGATAAATCCTGTCCGCTTTATGAGATGCTGAACACGGACGCTATTAAAGAATTAATGAAAAATCCCGAATCGATGAAAGAGCCGTGGTACGGTCAGCTTATGCGCACGCCCCAGGTTCTGGCTTACATTGTTCAGATTTATGTATGGATAAGAAAGTATAATATTGAGTTTGAATATTAAATGTGGTATAATTGGCTAAATCGAATTATTTGCCTCGGGGCAGTATATTTATACAGCTCCCTCGCCAAGATAATCCGATTTATCTCAATTCTACAACATTTATTAAGGGTGTAATAATGAAAACTCAGGAATATATCAAAGCGATTGAAATGCGCCATTCAAGAAGGGCGTATCAGAACAGACATCTTGATGAGGCAACAAAAAGCGTTATTAAGGAAATGGTCGAAGCGGTAAACGAGTCCACCGATTTGGATTTGATTTTCATTGACGACGCAACTCCTGCATTCAGGATTTTTCAGGGTAAGTTTTCAATGATTGCCGTTTGCGGACCCGATTCCCAGAAATCAATGGAGGATGCGGGATATTACGGCGAGAGCATTGTTTTGCAGTGCGTTTATCACGGACTTGCAACCTGCTGGGTTTCAGGCAGCTACAACGAAAACAAGGCTTATGAGATGACAAATCTTCCGCGAAACAAGCGCCTTTACTGCGTTATTACAATAGGCTATCCCAGGGAGCGCAAAAACACTCTTGAAAAAACTATGTATAAGGCAACTCACAAGCGCAGCAAAACCTATCAGGATATGTTTGAAAGCTGTGACGAAAAGCTAAGCGAGGAATATTCATACGCAATGAAGCTCGTTGAAATGGCTCCCTCGGCAGTGAACAGACGTCCTGTTAAATTCAGATATGAAAACGGAATTCTCAGCGCCCATGTTGAAGAGCCCTATTCCGACCAGAGCATTGATTTCGGAATTGCAAAGCTCCATTTTGTTCTCGGCTGCAAAGCGAAGGGAATAAACGGTCACTGGACGGAGAACAACACCTTTGAAGAGATAAAAACCCAGAAGATAAAATTTGAAAGAGAAGAACAATGAACAGGAAAACAGTAATCAAAACAGTAATAGCCGTGTGCACGGTGCTGAGTGCCGCTGCAATCGGAGTGGGAATAGGATACGGACTTAAAAGTTATAATAAATACTATAAACTTGTTGATTATAAGACTGCAAAAGTGTCTGAATATATGAAGGATGACACAAAGCTGATTGCTCACAGGGGCTTCAGAGCAGTTGCGCCCGAAAATTCGCTTCCTGCATTTGAAGAAGCTGGAAAAGCAGAATTCTGGGGTGCTGAATGCGACGTTTACAGAACGGCGGACGGCGTTTGGGTAATTCACCATGACCCGAATATTCTCCGTATGACAAACGGAAACAGGAATATTGAAAAATCGGATTACAGCGAGCTGCTGAAATATGATTTCAATAACGGACATAATATCGAAAAATACCCCAACCTTAAAATATGCAAGGTGGAGGATTATCTCGCTGTCTGCGAAAAATACTCAATGAAAGCGGTTATTGAACTGAAGGGCAAAAACAATCTTGAGTATTTTGACGAGCTGATAAAGCTTATCGACAGCACAAGCGTTGAGCCTGTGTTTATTTCCTTCAATGCCGACAGTCTCAGAAAAATTAAAGAGCTTAAGCCCGAAGCAAAGCTCTTTCTGGTTGTTGACGATATAAGGGATGAGCATATTCAGACTGCGCTTGAAATCGGCAATTGCGGAATTGATTTCGACGTTGACCTTGATAAAAACTACAAAAACGATTGCGAAATGATTAAAAAATGCGTTACAGCAGGACTTGATTTAGGCGTTTGGGCTTGCGATTATCCCGAAAAAATGAAGCGCGTTGTTGATTTGGGCGTTAACTTCATAACAACCGATTGCCTGACGGCATATTAAAAGTTTCGAGTTTCGAGCCCCGAGTTCCGAGTTTTCGGGGCGCAAAACTGACGCGCCAATAAAAAAGCCACAAGGATTTTCCTTGTGGCTTTGTTTTTTATTGCCTGAGCGAAGTGAGTAACCGAGAACGCGCAACGATTATTCAGCGATGCATTCATCAAGTGCTTTGATGATTGCTTCTTTATCCATCTTTCTGCCGATGAAAACGATTTTGTTCACTCTGTCACCGTATACGGGGTGCCATGCAGCAGCTATGTCGGGATTCATATCAAGAATCTGCTTCTTGTCCTTCTCGGGGAAGGCGGCAATCCAGAGTCCGTCGTCCATTGCAGTTTTCTGCTTTCCGCTCTGCTCAAAGATATAGGCGGTGTCGGGGTCCTCTTTAATCCAGAAAAGTCCCTTTGCTCTGATTACTTCTTTCGGCCACTTAGCGAAAACAAAGTTTTCAAACTTGGTTTTGCTGAAGGGCTTAACATTCTGATAAACAAATGTTGCAATTCCGTATTCCTCAGCTTCACCCTCCTCATGATGATGGTGGTGATGGTGATGATGACCGTGGTGTTCGTGCTCATCATGGTCGTGATGGTGTTCGTGATGCTCGTGTTCCTCATCATGATGGTGTTCATGTTCTTCATGCTCGTCGTGATGAGTTTCGGAGTTTTCGCCCTCCTGCTCCATAGCCTGAATCCAGCCTGCGCTTTCAAGAATTTTTTCGTAATCGAATCTGCCTGTTGAAAGAATGTCTGCAACATCAACATTACCAAAGGTTGTTTCAATGATTTTTGCCTTGGGCTGAAGCGCTTTGATAACGTCAAGCACATCGGCTTTTTCTTTTTCGTTTACCTCGTCAATCTTATTGAGAATAATTGTTGTGCAATATTCAATCTGCTGGATGAGAAGGTTTTCGATATCCTCTTCGTCAAGATTTTCTTTGAGAAGGTCAGCGCCCGAGCCGAATTCGTCAGCCATACGCTTTGCGTCAACAACGGTTGTTATGTTGTCGAGATATGCAACACCGGGAAGCTTAACATTTTTGTCGGTTCCGTCGAGCATACAGATTGAGCCCGCAATCGGACCGGGTTCACAGATACCCGAAGCTTCAATGAGAATATAGTCAAATTTCTTTGATTTTGCAAGGTCGATAATCTGATTCATAAGGTCAACCTTGAGCGTGCAGCAGATACAGCCGTTTGAAAGGGGAACGAGGTCACCGTCAGCCTGGGTAACATTTCCTCCCTTTGCAATCAGAGAAGCGTCGATATTAACCTCGCCGATATCATTGACGATAACAGCAACCTTGTATCCTTCCTGATTTGCAAGAACGTGGTTCAAAACAGTTGTTTTTCCTGCTCCGAGATAACCCGTTATTAAAGAAACGGGAATTAATTTCTTTTTGTTAAGCATAGCTTGTCCTCCTGTTATACTTCTTTTATTAGTTTTAACTCATCCTGAGTGATATATCGGCTTTCGCCCTCTTTCAGATTTTTATCAAGGGGCAAATTGCCGATTTTTATTCTTTTAAGCTCCAAAACCTCAAGTCCGTGCTTTTTAAACATTCTTTTTATCTGGTGATAAATGCCCTGTCTGATAACAATTTTTGCAAGCGTTTTTTCTTCGTTTTCAGTGCTCAGCTTTGCAGGCATAAGCTTTTCTTTGCCGAGCTCCATTCCGCTTTCAAAGTCTTTGATAACACTGCATTCAACAGGCTTGTCCAGAAGTGCAAGATAGGTTTTTTCAACATGCTTTTTCGGGCACAGAATACTGTGGGCAAATTCGCCGTCATTGGTTATCAGAACAAAACCCGTTGTGTCTTTATCAAGTCTGCCTGCGGGGAAGAGGTTTTTAATCTTCATATCGTCGGGCAGAAGCTCGACAACCGTTTTTTCATCCCTGTCCTCGCTTGCACAGACAAATCCCTTTGGCTTATTCATCATAATATAGACGAATTTATCCGCGCTGAGTTTTTTGCCCGAAACGGTTATTTCATCAGCTTCACTGCATTTGAAATCAGGGGAGAAAATGGCGTTTGAATTAACAAAAACCTCGCCTTTTTTTATGAGCAGTTTTGCTTCGGAGCGTGTTGTATTCAGTTTATCGGCTATAAGTTTATCAAGTCGTGTCATTTTTTTCGAGTGCTTTCAAAAAGCCGTGCTCAGCCGAAGGGTCGCATAAATCGGCGCCGATTAATACTCCGTCGGCAACGATTAAATCTGCAATAATATCATTCGACGAGCCATAGTTTGTTATGCTGTATGTATACATTGTTGCAGTTTTGCCCCTGTGGTCTTCAAGATTAAACCCCTGTTTCTTTAAAACGGAATTATAGTTGTTATATACATCGTTGAAAACCTCGGGAATGGTTATTTCCTTTTCGCTCTCAGTGCTGAATTCCCAGCCGAGCGAGGTTAAATATTCAGCCCTCTGTTCCTTTGTTGCACAGCTTATCGGCTCGGCAGAGGTCTGCTCTGCTTTCGAGGAGTGATTTGAAACAAAGGTCAGAAGAATAACGATTATTCCCGTTATTGCAAGGATTGTGCCGAAAATTGTTTTGGGCTTTGCTTTGAATGTAAGAACGCGCATATATAATCACCAATTTATTAGTTTCGAGTGCCGAGTTGCGAGTTCCGAGTTGTCGGGACCTGCGGTCGGCATTTTATTTATCACAGGGGATTAATGCCCCTAAAGATTATATATGCAGTTTGGTTCTTATTTAGTCCACAAGCTTCTGCAATATTCTGTTTGCAATCGGTCCTGCGGTTTTGCTTCCCGAATTTCCGTTTTCAACAACAACAACGAATGCATACGGATTGTCATCATCATCCATAAAGCCCGTAAACCATGCAATATTATGGTCTTCGTTGCTGTCTATCTGAGCGGTTCCGCTCTTGGCGCAGAGATTCAGTCCCTCATAGTTGTAGTCACCGTACTGCTCCTCAACATTATATCTCATCATACTCTTAATCTGAGAGGCGGTTTCATTGCTCATCAGAGTGATTTTGTTGGTCGGAAGGGTTATGTTGAGCGCTTTACCTGCCTGGTTAGCGAAATCGTCAACAATATTGAATGAAACAGCTTCTCCGTCATTTGCAATTGCGCTGACAATCCGAAGCATTGTTATCGGAGCAATTCTTGTTTCTCCCTGACCGATACCCGTCCAGCCGAGAAGGTCGGACGCGGAGTTTTCGAGTTCAAATTTACCGGGGAAGGCTTCAATTTCACCGCTGATTTTTATTTTCGAGCCGATTCCAAGCTCTTTTGCGGTTTCGTTGAGCTTATCCTCTCCGAGTTCTATTGCAATCTGGGCAAAAGTGGAGTTACAGCTCTTTGCGAGAGCATTTTTGAAATTGATTGAACCGCCGTGGTTTGCATTACACTTGATTTCAACACCCTTTTCGGGCTGATATGCACCGTGGCATTCCCATGTTCTTTCATATATGTCAGGAATATTTTCAATAGCGCAGATAGCGGTTACAAGCTTAAATGTTGAGCCCGGAACATAATGCGCTGAAAGAAGGCGGTTGATATATACGCCCTCGTAGTATTCGCTTGTATCGAGATTATCGGGAACATGGTTAACATCGTACGACGGGGAGGATACGGAACATACGATATCACCTGTTTTATAGTTAACTATTCCGATTGTTCCTTTTCTTCCGTCGAGCGCTTCATATGCGGCATTGCATATTTCGCTGTCAATAGTCAGTTTCATATCGTTTCCTCTGCCGTAGCGCTCAATGTTATAAACGCCGAACAGAAGATTATATCCCGTTAGTTTTGAGTCAAACGCTGCCTGAACACCGGTTGAAATAAAGTTTTTCGGGTCGCCGACAACATGGAGTGTTGATTTTCTTGTTGTCTGGCTTTCGGAATACTTTCTTTCTCCGTCAACCGTCTGTGCGAGAACCTCACCCTTGGAGTCGGTTATTGTTCCTGCACCGATGAGCTCGCCGTTTGAATAGAGATGGCGGTTATAGCGCTTCATAGCCCAGTCGTCGCCGTTTTTAACAAAAGAAACAGTAAGAAAAACTATTCCCACAATGAAAAGTGCGGATAAAATCCAGAGGAAAATTCCTCTTCTTGTAATCATTTTCATTTCTTCTTTGCACCTCCCAGATAATTATAGGTGCGCACATCGGCTGCCTTGATAAATGCAAGAACAGCCCAGCAGCTTATCATCGAGGTTCCTCCTAGGCTGACAAATGGAATTGTAACACCCGTTAAAGGAAGAATATCGGTTATGCCGAAAATATTCAATGCACACTGGAAGAGGAGCATTCCCGCACCTGCAACCGCAGCGATTGAATAGAAGGTTGAGCGCGATGCAATTGAATTAACAAGCGCGCTTATTGCAATGCATACGAAAGAGAGAACGAGCATAATTCCGAAAATGAATCCCCATTCCTCACAGATTACGCCGAAAATACTGTCGGACACAGGCGCATAAACATAGCGGACATAGCCGTTGCCTATGCCTACTCCGAAAAGTCCGCCGCTTGCAATTCCGACAAGAACTCTTGTCTGCTGAAGTCCCTGGTCATAGGGGAATTCCCAGACATGGCGGTAAACGGCAAATCTTCGCATAACATATGATTTATATTTTAAAACGATGGCTCCGCCCATAACTGCGGCAGCCACAGCAAGAATTATTGTTTTGATATCACCCGAGTTCATAAATGCAATTATGAGGAAGGTGATGAAGAAAATAAGCGCGGTTCCGAAGTCTTTAATAATTATCAGTGAGCCAACGCAGGCAAGTGAAAATCCGATGAATGCAAAAATATTCTTTGATGTCTGGATTTTTTCAAGCGTTGCCGCACCGACAAAGATAAATGCAATCTTAACAAGCTCGGAGGGCTGGAATGTAATACCGCCGATGGTTATCCAGTTTCTTGCGCCGTTTGTTGCCCTTGCAATAACTATGTTAACAAGGAGCAGAAGTATTGCAGCAGCTGCAGCGGGCAGACGCAGTTTCATGCATAAATCAACATTTCCCAGAAGAAATACCATAATGATGAATACAATCAAACCTGCAAGCACCATAAAATATTGCTTATATGCCGAATCGGGAAAAACGCTTCCGATTGTAACAAGCCCGACTCCGCTCAGGAAAAATGCAATAAGTTCAAGCTCAAAGTTTCTTCTGTGAAAAATTGTATAGAAAACAATAACATAAACCCATTCGGTTGCAACAAGGCAGAGAAGTGAAATAATTGCTTTGTTTTCAAACTCTTCTCCGCAGGAGGCGGATATAAATCCCGTAATAATCTGAAATGCCGATAAAACAATGAGCAAAAGGAAATTGTTTACGGGTTTTATTTTGGGTGATTTTCTGTTTTTAGAACTCATAATAATCTCCTTTCTTCATTATTTATCGTAGAAGATGAACACTTTGTCGCCAAAGGTCAGCATATCTTCATCAAATATCAGCTGGGGCTGATTAATATATCTTCCGTTGAGCTTGGTACCGTTGTGGGAATCAAGGTCGCTTAAAGCCCAGCCCTTACTTGTTTTATGTATTCTTGCGTGGTGCGAGCTTACGGTTTCGGAATTAAGAACAATATCGCAGTCAGCTCCGCGGCCAACAAGAATATCCTGCTTTTTGATATAAACAGGGCGCTTGGTTGAAATATCAACAAGAACGCCGTATGCAACATTCGGAGCGCCTGCATTCTGTTTAGCCTGCTGTCTTATCTGGCGTTTGCTCTTTGGTGAGAGCGCTTCGTCGCATTCAAATTTTAAATCAATGGAGCCGATTGTTATTATGTCGCCGTTTTCGATTATTCTTCGGTTTTCAATCTGTTCTCCGTTAACAAGAACGCCCACTGTTCTTGCCGAGGTGTCAAAAACAACCCAATCCTTGCGTCTCTTTGCAACAACCGCATGAAAACGGCTGATTGACGGAAGCGGAAGAACAATATCGTTTGATTTAACCTTTCCTATTGAGGTTTCCCAGTGATTGATTTCGAATATTGAGCCGTCGTTCTGGTCAACAAGCCTTGCGAGAACATGGATTCTCGGTCTGTTTCTGAAAAGAGAAACAATGCAGGTCAGCAAAATGAATGCTGCCGCAACAGGGGCTATATATCTCATTATTGAAACAACATATTCCATATGAATGCTCCTTTTATAACATTTCTTTTATTTCTAAAACACTATAATAATATATCTCAAAAAATTAAAAAGTCAAGAGTATTGAAATTAATTAAGACTTAATATATAATAGTTGCGAACTAATTTCACTAAAAAAGGAGCAAAAAACCATGTCGGTTGAAAAATCAGTTTTCGGCAAAATTGATGAAAACACAACTATTTATTTATTGAAAATAACAAACGAAAGCGGAGCTTCGGTGTCGCTTATTAATCTCGGCGCAGGAATTCAGTCAATTTGCGTTCCCGATAAAAACGGAAAGATTGAGGATGTTGTTCTCGGTTTTGACAGCGTGGAGGGCTATCTAAATCCCAACTGCGGTTATCAGGGCTTTGTTGTAGGAAGATGGGCAAACCGTATCCGTGACGGAAAATTTACTTTTGAAGGAAAAGAGTATAACACAACGATCAACCAGAAAACCTGGACTCTTCACGGCGGCGGAACATTTTCGTTCACACCTTGGGATGTTGAAGAAACAGGCGAGGACTTCGTTGTTTTCAAGCGTTTTTCACCCGATGGTGAGGACGGCTTTAACGGCAATTTCACAATGAGAGTTAAATATACCTTTACCGAGGACAATACCCTAAGGGTTGAATATTCTGTTCTCTGTGACGAAAATACGGTTGCAAATCCGACTAATCATGTTTATTTCAATCTCAGTGCAAACCCCGAAAAAACAGTTGAGAATCACCTTCTCAGAATTGATGCGGACAAATTCACCGTGTCCGACGATGACCAGCTTATGACGGGCGAGCTTGCAGATGTTAAAGGAACAATGCTTGATTTTACATATCTTCACAAAATCGGTGAAAAAATCGACGAGCCGTTCTTCGCAGTTATTCCCGGAATAGGATATGATAATAACTATTGTCTTAATAAGGGCGACAATGTTTTCGGATTTGCCGCAGAGCTTATTGATGAAGACAGCGGAAGAAAGCTTGAAGTGTTTACGGATTTGCCGGGTGTTCAGCTTTACACGGGTGGATGGATGGCAAAGGACAGCACAGACGGCAAAGCAAACGGCGCAGTTAAATACCGCCGGGGTGCAGCGCTTGAAACGCAGTTCTATCCCGATTCGGTGAATATTCCCGAATTCCCCGTAAGATATGTAAAGGCTAATGAGGAATTTAAGACAGTAACCGAATTCAGATTTTCTACGATATAAATTCATCCCTCAAGGCTGGGGCTGAATATCATTGCTGTGGCAAAGAGGATAATGAAATGCATATTTCACACCGACTAATTATGGATAAAGAAAACTTTTCAAAACATATTGAACTGAAAAACATAGAAATAAACGACCCGTTCTGGAGCAGGATAATCTCGCTTGTTCGCACCGAGGTTATTCCCTATCAGTATGAGGCGTTTCACGACAGGATTGAGGGCGCTGAAAAAAGCTATTGCGTTTCAAATTTCAAAAAAGCGGCTAAGGCTGCCGAGGCTATTCGAGAGGGTAAAAAATTACCCATATATCCTGTTGACAAGTGGTATTACAATGAGGAAAACTCCGATGAAAACGCTTTTCACGGATGGGTTTTTCAGGACAGCGATTTTTATAAATGGATTGAAGCGGTTGGTTTTTCACTTTCAAATCATCCCGATAATGAGCTTAAGAAAAAAGCCGAGGAGATAATTGAACTTATCTGCAATGCTCAGCTTGAAAACGGCTATATTAACACATATTATACCATCAACAATCCTTCAAAGGCGTTCACAAACATCCGCGATTTTCACGAGCTTTATTGCTTCGGACATCTGGTTGAGGGCGCTGTTGCTTACTTCAATGCAACGGGCGACAGAAAGCTTCTTGACGCGGCGTGCAGGTATGCCGATTTAATATGTGAAACCTTCGGAGGGGATAACGGCAAAAAAAGAGCCTATCCAGGTCACGAGATAACCGAAATGGCGCTTGTTAAGTTGTATGATTTAACAGGTGAGAAAAAATATCTCGACGAGGCTAAGTTCTTTATAGATGAAAGAGGGAAGAAGCCTTGTTATTTTGATGTCGAAAGAAATCAGGAAACCGGGGAAGGCGACCATACTTATGAACAGGCACACCTCCCCGTAAGGGAGCAGAGGGAAGCAGTCGGTCATGCGGTCAGAGCTGTTTATCTCTACAGCGGAATGGCTGATATTGCGAAAAACTATAATGATGACGAGCTGTATTCTTCCTGTATCGGTCTTTGGAATAATATTGAAAACCAAAAGCTCTATATAACGGGCGGAATAGGCGCAACGGCTGACGGCGAGGCGTTTTCATTTGATTATGATTTGCCGAATGATTTGGCGTATGCAGAAACCTGTGCTTCAATCGGGCTTGTTTTCTTTGCAAGAAGAATGGCTGAAATAAACCCCGATTCGCGTTTTCATAATGTTGCCGAAAGAGCTCTGTATAACACTATTCTTTCGGGAATGGCGGAGGACGGAAAATCATTTTTCTACTCAAATCTGCTTGAGGTTAACCCCGAAGCGTGCAAAAAGGATTCAAGAAAGCGCTATATCAGTCCCGTAAGGCAGAAATGGTTCGGCTGTGCATGCTGTCCTCCGAATCTTGCAAGAATTATTTCATCACTCGGTGAATACTGCTTTGCTCAGAATGATGAAACAGTGTTTATTAATCAGTATGTCGGCGCAAAGGTTAAAAGCGAAAATGCGGATTTTGAAATTGTTTCATCTTACGCTGTCAACGGCAGGGTTAATATTTTTATTAATCCCCAAAAACCGATTAAGCTTGCGCTTCGTATTCCGGAATGGTGCGACGGCTTTGAGATTTCCAATGCATACGAAATCAAGGATGGATATGCATATATAAATATTGCTGAAAAAAGTGAAATTGCTCTTGATTTCAAGCCGAAAGCAAAGCTGATTAAATGCTCAAACAGAGTCCGCGCCAATGTCGGCAAAGCGGCGCTTTCAAAAGGACCGTTTGTCTACTGTATCGAGGAGGTTGACAACGGCAAAAACCTTCAGATGCTGAGAGTCAATCCGAAAGGAAGCTTTACTGAGGATGGCGATATTATTCTTGCCGACGGATTCAGAGAAAAAGAGGACGAAAAACTCTACAGTGAATACCAAAAAGCCGATGAAACCCCGTGCAAAATAAAATTCATCCCTTATTACCGCTGGGCGAACAGGGGAGAAAATGAAATGACGGTTTATGTCAGAATATAGATTAAAAATATTATACCATTAAAAACTGATTGAAAACGGACACTAAAGCGGTGTCCGTTTATTGCTTATTTGAGTGGTTAAGAAGTTGATTGAAAGAAAAACACAATGAAGCGTGAAGTCATACAGGAGAAATACAAGTGTTTTATATATTTAAACATTATTGACTTGTATATAATTAGATGATAGAATAAAACTAACTGATTTTGTTTTAATCAATTATTGTTGGAGGTATATTATTATGAATGAGAGATTTTGTGGAAAATGCGGAGAACGTCTTGATGCCAACGGACGCTGCCCGAACTGCGATTCATATTCAGGAGGTCAGACAGGGGGTCAGGCAGGAAGTCAGGCAGACAAAAAGAAGAATATTATTATTGTTGTTCTTGCAATAGTGCTTGTTGCGCTTGTATGCATATTTGTAACATATGGAGTAACAAGCGGAATGTTTTCCGGTAACAAGGAAGAGGAGACAACAGTTCCTTATTCAGAAGAAGTGACCGAAACAACAACCGAAACTACAACTGAAGCTCCCGGAAAAACTGTAATCATCAGAGAGGTTCAGCCGTCAACCAAAGCAACAAAACAGCCAACATCATATATCTATGTTCATGATGATGATTATGACGACGGTTATCTCTTCCCGAGTGATACTGAGCTTATTACATATGATTATCTTGACACACTGCCCAATGATGAAATTGACTTAATCAGAAATGAAATATATGCACGCCACGGTTATATTTTCAAAAAAGCTAAGTATTATAACTATTTCATAACAAAGACCTGGTATCATCCGACTGAGTCAAATATGTCCAATGTTGAGAAGCAGTTCAACAGTACCGAAAGAAAGAATATTGCAACATTAGTTAAATATCAGGGATTATAATGGGTAAAAACATGAAAAAAGTAATAACATTAGTTTTGATTTCAGTGCTGATAACAGCATTTCTTTCAGGATGCGGCAGTACTGAAAAAAATAATGATACACAGCAAAGTACAGATACTGTTTCATCAACACAGGCAGTATCCGATGTAACTGAAAACGAAACGGTTAAAGAAACCGAAACACAGAAAGCATTGAAAACTCAGGAAACAATCAAATGGGATGAGAGCTGGGAATTTGCGGATTTCTCGATTATTCACACCGATTCCGTAACCAAGTACTATGCTCAGGAAAACAGAAAAGATATAACCGTTTGCGTTAATGCAGGTCATGGAACAAAGGGCGGTTCATCTAAATTTACATACTGCCATCCCGACAAAACTCCGAAGGTAACGGGCGGAAGCACCCAGGAGGGCGCTGTTAAGGCAACCTCCGTTAACGAAGGAACAGATTTGTTTGCAGGCGTTTCCGAAGCAACTGCAAATCTCAGACTTGCAAAGATTCTCAAAAACGAACTTCTTGCCGAGGGCTATGATGTTCTGATGATAAGGGAAGAATCGGATGTTCAGCTTGACAATATTGCAAGAACGGTTTTGGCTAACAACAATGCCGATTGCCATATTTCAATTCACTATGATGCAACTGAAAACGACAAAGGCTTATTCTATGTCGGAGTTCCCAATGTAAAAAGCTACCGCAAAATGTATCCCGTATGCGATACATGGGAGAAAACCGAAGCGTTGGGACAGGCTATTATCAAAGCCGAGAAAGAAAGCGGGGTTAAAATCTTCTCGGACGGAAATATGCCTCTTGACTACACTCAGACCTCATATTCAAAGGTTCCCTCAGTTGATGTTGAAGTCGGCGACAGAGCGTCCGATATATCAAAGAAAACCCATACCCAGATTGCAAAGGGTATTGTAAAGG
This sequence comes from uncultured Eubacterium sp., assembly GCA_905233545.1. Lineage (GTDB taxonomy): Bacteria > Bacillota > Clostridia > Oscillospirales > Acutalibacteraceae > Eubacterium_R. The sequence continues at coordinate 37,123 of CAJOEV010000001.1, forward strand.
GTGTTGATTCATATTTCCAAAACAGATAATCAAAAGGAGAATCATATGTACTGTGAAAGATGCAAGACGGAATTGGAAGAAGGCGATATCTTCTGTCCGAAATGCGGTGCAAAAGTAGATTGTCAAAAAAAGGTAGCAGGGCTTTCAACTAATGCAATAATTGCTATTGCTGTTGTTTGCGCAGTTCTGGTAATTGTTATGGGAACAGTCGGTGCCTTACTGATTAAGCATAAAAAGGATTCTGATGAAGAAAACAACAAAACTGTTGTTATGGAAGAAACTTCGGAAGATGAAACCGACAGCGATTATGAATTTGAAGATGAAACCACCGAAAAAAAGACTACAAAGAAAACAACCAAAAAGAAGAAAAAAACAACAACGCAAACAACAAGAAAAACCAAGCCGAAGAAAACAACTACTAAAAGTTCAAATCATTCCAAGTCTGATTTAAGGGATATTGCAGATGATAAAATAGGCGATGTTGTTCGGTTTGAATACCACGATTATGATAAAAACGGCACATCCGAGGCGTTTTTTGTTTCAGCCACCGAAGATGAATACGGATACTGTGAAACGCCGTGGGAAGTATATTTTATTGATTCAAAAGGCAATATTACGCTTATGCACAAAGAGACAAAGCTGAGCTGTTATTTTGACACGGTAAAATATCTTGAAGCAAGCGATTCACACGGATTTTTCAGCAATGATAAGGGAGGCTACGGCTCGGGCTGGTGGACAGATGTTTACAGCGTAAAAAACGGCAAGCCCAAGAAACTGAGCACGGACGGATTTCAAGGCTTTAATAAGAAAAATAACGGCACTTTTTATACCACACAAAATGAATTCCTTGACGGCGGAGGCCATGAATACCCTGAATACGAACTGATTTATGACAGTTCTGCCTGTGAATTCAGCATTGGTTCAAGATTGTAATGATATTATAATTATCAAGGTAATAAGCATTGTGAATATTTCAGAGCTGAATTGGAAGGCGATATTCAGCAGGGAAAGAATACTTTTCAGAATACCCAAAACACTCTTGGTGTAAAATAATATATCTAAAAAAACAAGCTTGGCAAAAAGCCAAGCTTGTTTTATGTTATTTATTTTCTTCTTCTTTTGCTTTATATTTTGCTTCTTCTTCCTCTTCAAGTTTTCTGTAGGCAACCTTGCCGACAAGAGTTTTCGGAAGCTCTGTTCTGAATTCAATCTCCCTGGGCATTGCGTATTTTGAAATATTCTTTCTGCAGTGATCAAGGATTTCTTCTTTAATCTTATCGCTCGGTTCAACACCCGGACGAAGAACAACGAAAGCCTTAACCTTGTGAATCTTGTATGGGTCGGGAATTCCGATAGCGCATGAGAGAAGAACATCGGGATGAGCGTCTATTGTATTCTCAACCTGTGAGGGATAAACATTGATACCCGAAACGATGATGAGTCTCTTAAGTCTCTGCTTGTAGTAGATAAAACCGTCCTCATCCATTGTTCCGAGGTCGCCCGTGTGGAGCCATACATTGCCGTCGTCATGAGTTCTGAGTGTTGAAGCGGTTTCAGCCTTGTTTTTGAGATAGCCCTTCATAACAGTGGGACCGCAGATACAGATTTCACCCTCGGTACCGTAGGGAAGCTCTTTATCTGTCTGGGGGTCAACAATCTGATAGAAAACATCGGAGAAAGGAATTCCGATACTGCCCTCGCGGAAGAAATCATAGGGAGTAAGGCAGGAAGCTGTTACGCACTCTGTTGTTCCGTAGCCCTCACGAATCTGAACGGGAGCGTTATGCTCTTTAAGGAAGGTGTCAACCTTCTTTTTAAGCTCAACGGAAAGTGAGTCGCCGCCGCAGAAAACACCCTTGAGGAATGAAAGGTTTGCACCGTCAAAGCCGTCGCAGCGAAGAAGAGCTTCAAAAAGAGTCGGAACTCCGACAATAACATTCGGCTTGTATTTCAAAACATCCCTTGCGTATGTTTTAATTGTGAACTGGGGAATAAGAATGCAGGTCGCAGCGCAAACTAACGCAGTATGTATTCCTACACCAAGACCAAAGCCGTGAAAAAGAGGCATAACCGAAAACATCTTAAGATGGCTCATGGAAAAGCCTGCGTTCTGAGAAACCTGATAGCCAAGGGCATTCATATTGAGGTTTGTAAGCTCAATTCCCTTTGATGTTCCCGTTGTTCCGCCGCTGAAAAGAATAACTGCAGTGTCGTCCTTATCGGGGAATTTGTCGGGGAGCTTGCTTACGGTTTTTCCGCCGTTTAAGAAATCAGTCCATGAAATGATATTTTCATTGTCCTTCGGAAGCGGAGCGGGCTTATCCTTAACTGTTAACGGATAGAGAAGGTTGAGCGGGAAGGGAAGCTCATCCTTAATTCTTGCAACAATAACCTTAACCGGATGGTCAACACTTTCAAGTGCTTCAAGAACCTTTTCATAAAACAAATCAAGAACAACGATTGCCTTGCTTTCTGTGTGGCTGACATAAAATGCAATTTCGCCTGCAGCCGAAAGAGGATGTATCATTGCGGGAACAGCGCTGATTCTGTTGAGCGCATAGAATGCGTCAATTCCCTGAGGAGCATTTGGCATACAAATTGTAACCATATCGCCCTCGCCAATGCCGATTGCCATAAATGCTTTTGCAACCTGGTCGATTTTGCGGAAAAACTCAGGATATTTTGTTCCTTTACCCTGGAATTCGTACGCATTTCCGTAACCGTTGTTGTAAATATGGTTTTCATAGGCATATTTAACTGCCTCGTACATTGAGCCCTGGGGATATTCAATTGATTCGGGAATATCGTCGCCGTAGTATTTAAGCCACGGTGCATTCGGCTTGTTCATATGTTTTCCTCCTGACAGGCATAAGCCTTTTTTATCGCTACTATTATAGCGGAGATAAAACAAAAGACAAACAAATGTCTACTAAATTTATAATTTATTAATATTTTGTCGTATAAAATTAAAAAAAGAATGTTGATTTATTGCTTTAATGTGGTAATATAATATGCAGATTAAATATGAGAGAGGCACTTTAATGAGCTATAAGATAAAAAAAGACCCGATAAATCAGATTCCCAAAGCACAGCTCGTTTTCTGGATTATTGTCAGAATTGCGATGCTTATCTGTGCTGCATATTCGTTTATCAAGGGCGGTCACGATAATATTGTTATGGGATGGGAGAGCATATTCTGCTGGATTTTCACTCATCTTTGGGATTTGTTCCAGATTTTAGGCAACGGAAGTTTTATTGAAGAGGTCCCTCCGATTGCCCAGACCTCGCTGAATGCAATAATCTTCGTCGGAATTGTTTTCGGCTCGTATCTCGGATTCTTCGACAGGTTTATGTGGTTTGACGAATTAATGCACATCCTTTCGGGACTTGCCTGTGCGGTTTTCGGATATGATTTTGCGGTGATAATTCAGAGAAAAAAAGGTCAGTGTGCCGTTACTCTTGCAGCGATTTTCAGCCTTATGTTTGCGCTTACGATTGCAGTCGGCTGGGAGTTTTATGAATTTCTTATGGACACACTGCACGGAACAAATCTTCAGCTTGCAAACCCGGGTGAAGAAACTGCAATGTTTGACCTTTCAAAATACCATAATGAATACGGTTATCTCGGACTTTTCGACACAATGACCGATATGATGATGAACACAATCGGCGGTATTATTGGAATGATTTCAATGATAATCTACAGAAAGAAGAATAAATAGTTGATAAAAACTAAAATGCTCTGTCAATCAGACAGAGCATTTTTTTAATATCTCGCACACGCCGTTTTCATTATTGGTTTTTGCAATAATATCGGCATACTGTTTCAGTCTCGGTTCGGCGTTTTCCATAGCAACGCCTATTCCTGCAGCTTTGAGCATAAGAATATCGTTTTCTCCGTCACCAAAGGCGATGGTTTTTGAAATATCAATTCCGATATGCTCACAGATGACATTGAGCGCCATCCCTTTATCTGCACCCTTTTCGCTGATTTCAAGAAAGCGGTCTCGGTGGGTGCAAAACTGAATATTACCGACTTTTTCAACTTCATTAATCAGTTCTTTTCTTGTTTTCTCATCGGGACAGGTGATGAAGAATTCATCGGCGCATTTTGAAGCGTCTGAGAAGATTTTATCGTAACCCGAACAGATTTTTCTGGAAGCCAAAAAATATTCTTCAAGCGGAGTGCCTTTGAAACGGCTCATATAAAAATCAAAAATATGCTGTTCCGAATATCCTACACCGTCGCAAAACGGCTCGAAAAGGCATGGAAAGCGGCGTAAAATTTCCATTATTCGGGTTGTTTTTTCATTCGAAATAGCATTTGAATAAACACTGTTGCCGTTATTTGCGTCAATAATCTGTGCGCCGTTTGATGTGATATAGTAATCCACAATACCAAGTTCTTTAACACATTCGGGTATTCCGTGAAACGGCCTTCCCGTTATCGGAAGAATGTTTATTCCTCTTTCATGTGCATCAAGTATTGTTTCTTTTGCGCCGTTGCATAGTGATTTGCCGTCACTCAGAAGAGTTCCGTCCAGATCAATTGCCGCAAGCTTTATGTTTTTTAAATCCATTTTTTTCTCCGCTTTAGTTGACTTTACTACTGTATAATTTTATACTATAAAAGGCACAATGTAAAGCTAAAATCTAAAAGTAAAGGCGGAGAACTTTATGAAGATTAATCTGAAAGATGCAAAAACACTTCAAAAGCTCAGGGGATGGGGAACATCGGCTTGTTGGTGGAGCCAATACTGTTCCAACGAAGAAACCCAGAACGAAATTGCAAAGCTTCTTTACGGTGATGACGGGCTGAAGCTCAATATCTATCGCTATAATGTCGGCGGCGGTACCGATCCCGAAAACTACAGGGTAAAAGACCCCTGGAGAAGAAGCGAAAGTTTTATGCTCTATGACAGGGAAAGCGAAGAAACAAGCTGGGATTTTTCAAGGGACAAAAATGCAGTAACAATGATGAAAAAATGCCTTGATTTGGGCAATATTGACACTCTTGTTCTCTTTGCAAATTCGCCTCATTATTCCCAAACCTCAACAGGTCAGGCGTCGGGAAGTTTGCTCTATCACACCTGCAATATTCCGAAATCAAAATATAAATCTTTCGTTGATTATTTTCTTGATGTAACCGAGCATTTTTTAAACGAAGGTTTTCCTGTTAACTACATCAGTCCGATTAACGAGCCCCAGTGGAAATGGGGGGGAAACTATGTCTGGCAGGAGGGCTGTCACTACGAAACCGAAGAGGTTATCGAAATACTTCACCTTTTCGCTGAGGAGATAATCAGAAGAAAGCTCCCCGTTAAGCTCTATGCTCCCGAAAGCGGAGAATTCCTCGGCAAAACAGTTGAATATCTTGAAGCAATGCTTGAGGATGAAAAAATTATGGAGGTTCTCGGAGTTTTTGCATTCCATTCCTACCACAGCGACAACAGTCCCGAAATCAGATATGAATTTTTCGAGCGCCTTGCAAAACCGAATCCCGATATAAGATTTGATATGAGTGAATGGTGCGAGCTTCCTAACAAAAGCCACACAAAGAACTTCAAGGGCGCGCTCATAACTGCAAGAATTATCGGGCAGGATATGATTTTCACAGGAAGCGAAAGCTGGACATCATGGGTTGCCGTTAACGGCATTGCACTTAAGGACGACGGCTTTGATTACAGCGATGCAATGATGAGCGCAAATCCAAATTTCACAAAGTGGTATATCAACGAAAGATACTACGGCTTTGCACATTATTCAAAATATATTCCCGTCGGCTCTTTTGCGCTTGATATCGGCTTCAGACCGACTAAGGATAATAACGATTTCAATATTTCCGCATTTAAAACTCCCGAAAACGAAACAGTTCTTGTTGTTGTTAATGAGGGAGAAAACAGAACTTTTGAAATCAGCGGAGATTTTAAGGAAACAAGAATCATTGAGTCAACGGCTGATAAGAAGCTTGATGAGATATACAGCGGTGATTTTACTTGCGAAATTAACAGCAAAAGCAACTCTATATTAACTATTATTCTGCGTTAAACAAATCCTATTGACAAAGTAGGATATAATGCTATAATTACTAATAATATTTATTTTAGGATGATTCTATGAAAATCAGCGAGATTCTGAAAAACAATGAAGTTACTGTTTCCTTCGAGGTTTTTCCTCCGAAACAGTGGGATAAAATCGAACACACAAAGGATGTTGTAAGAGAGATGAGCAAGGCTCGTCCCTCTTTTATGAGCGTTACATACGGTGCAGCAGGAACCGGGTCTGGTTTCACTCAGGAAATAGCCAATGAGATTAAGGATAACGGCGTTACTCCGCTGTCCCATTTAACCTGCCTTACTTCAACAAAGGCAAAGGTTGATAAGGTTGTTAACGAGCTTAAAGAAAACAATATTGAAAACATATTAGCGCTCAGAGGCGATATTCCCGAAGGTTTTGTTTTTCCCGATAAGCAGTATTTCAGATATGCATATGAGCTGATTAATGAAATCAGGGAGCTTGGCGATTTTTGTATCGGCGGTGCCTGCTATCCCGAAACCCATCCCGAAAGTAAGAGTAAAGAGGATGATATAAACAATCTCAAATTCAAGGTTGAATGCGGTGCGGAATTCTTAACCAGCCAGATGTTTTTTGACAATGAAAAATTTCTTGAATTCAAAGAAAACTGCCTTGCAAAAGGAATAAATGTTCCGATTATTGCGGGAATAATGCCGATAACCAATGCAAATCAGATTAAAAGAAGTATTGAACTTTCAAATTCAAGCGTTCCGAAAAAGTTTTTCAAGATTATGGAGCGCTTCGGTGATGACCCGAACTCAATGAAGCAGGCGGGTATTGTTTATGCAACCGAGCAGATTATTGATTTAATGGCAAACGGAGTTAATAATATTCACATCTACACAATGAACAAGCCCGAGGTTTCCGCGCATATTATGAATGGACTTTCGGACATAATAAAGAACTATGAATAAACAGGAAGTTCTGCGCTATATGCGCACAAACAGCAAAACTGAGGACGAGGCAATTCTTTCTCTTGCAGATGAAGCGATTGAAAAAATCGAAAACGGCGTTCAAGCGAAAACGCTTTACAGGATTTTTGATTGTGAAGTTGGCGAGGATACGGTTGAGGTTAACGGCTTTGTTTTTGAAAGCAAGCGACTTGCCGAAAATCTTTCGGGCTGTAAAAGAGTTGTTGCTTTCGGTGCAACTCTCGGCGCAGAGTGTGACAGAATGATTAATCTCTCTGTTTTAAGCAATCTTTCAATGGGAATGGCGCTCCAGGCGGCTGCAGCACAGAAGATTGAAGAGGTTTGTGACTCTCTTGAAGAAGAGATAAAAACTCAGCACGGTGTTTCGCTGCGTCAAAGGTTTTCACCCGGGTATTTCGACCTTGATATAACCGAACAGAAAAAGTTTTTTGAGTTGCTTGAGCTCACAAAGAGAATCGGCATAACTCTGACTGACACATGCGAAATGCTGCCCGGCAAGAGTGTTACGGCGTTTATTGGAATTGAGAGTTAAGAATAGAGAATTGAGAATTTCGGGCGGGGAACCCGCACCCGATTGCAGGTAATTAGAATGATTAAATATTTTGACGGCGGAATGGGAACCATGCTCAATCTGAAAGCAGGTGAGCTTCCCGAACAACTGAATATTACCGACCCCGAAAGAGTTTTGAAAATTCACAGGGCATATGCCGAAGCAGGTGCGGATATCATTTCCTCAAATACCTTCGGTGCAAATCCTTTGAAATACGAAAATTATGAGGAAATTGTAAAAGCGGGTGTTGCGCTTGCAAAAAAAGCGGGCAAAAAGGTTGCGCTTGATATCGGACCGACGGGCAAGCTCTTAAAGCCCATGGGCTCCCTTGATTTTGATGATTGCCTTGAAGCATATGCAAAGGTTATCCGTGCGGGAAAAGACGGCGCCGATTTGGTTTTAATCGAAACAATGGGCGACACATATGAAATAAAAGCAGCAGTGCTTGCCGCAAAGGAAAACTGTTCGCTTCCCGTTTTCGTTTCAATGATTTTTGATGAAAACGCAAGACTCTTAACGGGTGCGGATGTTGAAACCGCATGCGCTATGTGCGAGGGTCTCGGCGTTGATGTTATCGGCTTTAACTGCGGACTCGGACCCAAGCAGATGATTCCGCTTGTAAAAAAACTTCGTGAGTGCTGTTCTATTCCGATAACGGTCAGCCCCAATGCAGGACTTCCCGAGGCTATAAACGGTAAAACAATCTATAATGTTGACCCCGATGAGTTCTCGGATTATATGAAGGAGATTGCCGAGCTTGGCGTTTCCTATCTCGGAGGATGCTGCGGAACAACTCCCGACCACATCAAAGCGCTTATTGAAAAAACAAGGGATATCAAAGCAAGTATCCCCGAAAAGAAGAATAAAACCGTTGTAACAAGCTATTCCCAGGCTGTTGAATTTACAAAAAAGAGCGTCATTATCGGCGAAAGAATAAACCCGACGGGCAAGCGCCTTTTAAAGCAGGCGCTTATTGACAACGATATTGAATATATTATCCGCGAAGGTATTGCACAGAAGGATTGCGGAGCACACATTCTTGATGTCAATGTCGGACTTCCCGAAATTGACGAAGTGAAAATGCTTAAAACCGCAGTTTCTCAGCTCCAGGCTGTTTTGCCTCTTCCGCTTCAGATAGACTCATCCGACTATGAGGCTATGGAGCAGGCGCTGAGAATATATAACGGCAAGCCAATGATTAACTCGGTCAATGCAAAGGCTGAGTCAATGGCAAAGATTTTTCCGCTCGCAAAGAAGTACGGCGGCGTTATTGTTTGTCTCTGCCTTGATGAGAGCGGAATACCCGAAACGGCACAGGGCAGGATTGCGCTTGCAGAAAAAATGATAAATGAAGCTTCGAAATACGGCATTGATAAAAAGGATTTGGTAATCGACGCGCTTACTATGACCGTTTCAACCAATTCTCAGAATGCTGTTGAAACCTTGAAGGTTGTTGATTATGTTAAAAACACCCTCGGTGTTAATACAGTTCTCGGAGTTTCAAACATAAGCTTCGGACTGCCGAACAGGGAGCTTGTTAATTCAACTTTCTATATTCAGGCGCTTCAGTCTGGACTCAGCGGCGGAATCATTAACCCGAAATCAGCTGCAATGATGAACGCGTATTATTCTTATAATGCGCTTGCAGGACTTGATGAAAGCTGCACCGATTATATCGCCTCGGCAATTCCGACAGACGCCCAGACACCTCAGTTAATCAATAAAATATCGCTGTTTGATGCGATTGTTAAGGGAATGAAGGAAGAAAGCGCAAAATGCGCAAAGGAGCTTCTTGAAAGAAAAAAATCTCTTGAAATAATAAATGAGTATATTATTCCTGCGCTTGACAAGGTTGGGGACGGATTCGAGAAAAACAGAGTATTCCTCCCCCAGCTTCTTATGAGCGCCGATTCCGCAAAGGCAGCTTTTGATGAAATAAAGGCGAAAATGATATCAAGCGGAAATGCCCAGGAAAAGGGCGAGAAGATAATAATAGCAACCGTTGAGGGCGATATTCACGATATCGGAAAGAACATTGTTAAAGTGCTTTTGCAGAACTACGGCTTTGATGTTATCGACCTCGGAAAAGATGTTAAATGTGAAAAGGTTGTTGAACAAACAATTAAAAATGATGTAAGATTTGTTGGTCTTTCAGCTCTTATGACAACAACAGTTGTCAATATGGAAAAGACCATAAAGTTACTCCATGAGCAGACAAATGCAAAGGTCTTTGTCGGCGGAGCGGTTTTAACAAGGGATTATGCAAAACGCATTGATGCCGATTATTACGCAAAGGATGCAATGGAAAGCGTTCGCATTGCACAGGAATTTTTCAGCAAAGAAGAGGATAACAAATGATAATCTCAACCAAAGGAAGATACGCAATGAGCGTTATGCTTGATTTGGCTCAGCATGACGACGGCTCATATATTTCACTTAAAGATATATCCGAGCGCCAGGAGATAAGCATGAAATATCTTGAAGCGATTGTTTCAAAGCTTTCAAAGGGCGGTTTGCTCGACAGCGCAAGAGGAAAATCGGGCGGCTATCGGCTTAACAGAAAACCGGGCGAATATTCAGTCGGTGAGATTCTTGCCTTAACTGAAAAATCCCTTGCTCCCGTTTCCTGTGTTGAATGTGAAAAGGAATGCACAAAAGAGGGGAGCTGTCTTTCGCGCCCTATGTGGAATGAGCTCAATGAAGTAATAATGGAATTTCTTAATTCAAAAACGCTTGATGATTTGCTGTAGCAATCACCTGAAAATCCGCAGTTATTGCGGATTTTTCTTTTTGATAATGTTAAAATCAATAAATTTTCTTAATTGTGTTAATTTTTTATTGTATATTTTTAAATACTTTGATATAATAAAGTGATTTATATTGGAAAGGGGTTTTCTTTATGGCAAAGAAAAAAGCCGCTGTTGCACCTGAAAATATTGCACCGGCGGAAAAGAAGTACATGAAGCCATCAGAGATTGTCACCTTCGGTGTCGGTTTATTCGGCGTTGCATTGCTTTCAGGCTGGATGCCCGACTACACGATGACCTTCTTTGCAGACTTCGCATTCAAGGGCAAGGGCTTTGATTCGGCTCAGCTCGCAACGGTTGTTGCATCCGTTTTCGGTGTAGCAGGCTTTGTTGGAGCAGTTATGGAGCTTATTATCGGAATCCTTGTTGACCGAACAAGAACAAAACTCGGTAAGGTTAAGCCCTGGGTTGGCTTCGGTGCTATTCCGTTTGCAGTTATTTCAATGCTTGTATTTATGGCTCCGAATACCTCATCGTTCATGGTCGCAACCATCTGGATGTTCGTTATCTATTCGCTGTATATTGCAATTTCGTGTGCAGTTGAATCACCTGCGAACTGCTTCGGCGCACTTTGTTCACCCAACCCGAGTGAAAGGTCAAGTGCAATTTCAATCGCTTCCTTCCTTCGTTCAGTAGGCCAGTCAGGCGGTCAGGTTGTTATCATTGTTGTTCCTGCAATTATGAAGGCTATTATGGGACAGCAGCAGTATAAAAATGCTGAGGGTCAGGGTATTGACCTTATTATTTCAACCGCTATCTGTGCGCTCGGAATGGTTATTTTCGTAATGATATTCTTTGCAAACAACAAAGAGCGTGTTCCTTACACAACCGAAAAGGTTTCTCTTATTGAGTCAATCAAGCTTGTTTTCACAAACAAGAATTTATTGATGGTTTCATTAACAAAGCTCTTCGGTTTCGGACGCGGAGTTTACGGAACAGTTTCACTTTACATTGCTGTTTATCTTCTTGGCTCAAAGGGACTCAAGCTTGCTCTTATGCTTCCCATGGGTATCGGAACAGCAGTCGGAACACTTCTTGTAAACCTTGTTTTAAAGAAGTTCTCAACAAAGAAAACATTCATTCTTTTCTGCTGCTACGGCGCTTCCTCACTTGCAATTCTTTATTTCATATCAAGAGGAATCGGCTTCAACAGCACTCTTATTGTTCCGTTCTTAATCCTCAATTTCTTCTGCGGTATTCAGCACGGTAACACAAACGTTACGCCGAATATTATGATTGCAGACTGTATTGATGAAATGGAATACAAAACAGGAAAACGCCAGGAAGGTCTTGCTTATGCGGGCTACGGTCTGTTCTCGAAGATTGCTTCCGCACTCACAAAGTGGCTTGCACCCGTTCTTGTTTACACATGGTCGGGCTATCAGTTCTCACAGAGCGCAAACGTTGCTTATGCAACCCAGACAGACCACACTCTTAACAGATTCCTTGCGATCTACACAATTATTCCTGCAGCATTCGTTGTTCTTCAGTTCGTACCCGTTCTCTTCTATGATATGGTTGGCGAAAAGAAGGAAAGAATAACTGCCGCACTCCTTGAAAAGAGAGCTGCAGAAGGTACTCAGGAAGAAACAGAAACACTTGCCGAAGAGGTAGCAAAGGCTGTTGAAGCACAGGCAGTTGAAGCAACCGAAGACGGCGAACAAATTTCGGAGTAAGGAGGGGAAGATAATGGCTAACAAAGAGAAAAAAGGCGTAAACACAGGCGTTTATGCTGTTGCAACAAGCATTATTCTTGCAGTCGTTCTTGTCATTATGACAATCTTTGCAGTTTCGACAAAGTATACTGCATTCTCCCCCGAGAAGGTTGCTCAGGAATACGTTGACGGAATTATTCAGACGGGCGACGGATATAATGCATACAAAGTAACTCTTCTTTCGAAGAACCAGAAATACGGAAACTTCATTATTGACGCTTATATGGCTCCCTACGTTAACGACGGCGAAGACGTTAAGCAGGCTGATTTCGTAGGCACAGGCTCCAAGGAAGAGCAAAACGCAATTGACAACGTATACAACACAATGTATTCATACTATTGCGAGCTTATCAAAACCGATACATACGACAACTACGACGCTGTTTTTGACAAGTATTTCTCAAGACTTGTTGAGGTCCGCAAGGCTGTTTACGGCGACGATTATATGAGCACGGAATTTATGTTCGGTGCATTTGAAGCAAATGTTCAGTCGTATGCAAACTATTTAACAGGTACCGAAAGAACCTTCACCCCTGACAACAAAAAAGTTTTACAGGAAGAAGAAATCGGTGCATATCAGCTTATGTTCGGCGATATTGAAAAGGTTGAAACCGAAAATATTGTTGACGGCAAAAAGCAGACAGTAACAGAGGAAAAGCCCATTTATAAGCTTACAACTGAGGTTACTTCATGCGAGGAGCTTTCAGAAGCCGACGCAAAGAAATATGTTGATGAATATGCAGCAAGAATCAAGCCAATTGCTGAAAGCGGAACAACAAAGGCTGAACAGTTCGGCTTAAAGGATGATAAAAAAGACGCAATGGTTGACGCGTTTGCAAAGCTTGACTGCGCAGGCGATATTACTTCCGTTGCAAAAGTAAAGCTTACTGTTAAAGAACAGCACGATCAGACTGTTGCCGAGCAGGAGCTCTATGTTGTTAAAATCGGCAAGAGCTGGTATGTTGATAACACAAATATTGATACCTCAGCTCTCTACATTTCACAGGGCGACGATTAAATAGAAAAAATGAACTGTCTTGCTTGTGCGAGACAGTTCATTTTTAGTGGTCAGTGAGCAGCGGACAGTTTGATTTCTTCACAAAAGATTTTAATAATATCAATATCCGTTTTCTCATAAATCATTCTTGCGCCGACGGTGTCTTCAAGCTCGTTGAAAACGATTTTACCGCCGTCAAAAACAAAATCAATACCGTAGTAAAAGCCGCCGTCGAGGAGGCTTATTATTTTTTTAACAAGCTTTTCTTCATCGCTGCTCAGCGTATAAGGAATTGCTTCACCGCCGAGACAGAAATTCGAGCGGAAATCCGTTTTGCTTACGCGCAGGATTGAGGTGATGATTTTGCCGTTAATAACCCAGACTCTAAGGTCGCGTCCGAGGTCGGAAGCAGGCTTTTGGCAGACCATGTTTTCGTTGTATTCATCGGCGCTTTGGCACATAACAACGCCCGTTCCGCCGTGACCGTCTTTCGGCTTTTTAACAAATGGAGGTATGCTGTATCTTGTCGGCAGAATTTCAATGCCGTTTTTCTCCATGAAGTCATAACAAAGCTGTTTATCGTTTGCAAGTCTTGAAAACGCGGAGGAATTATATACCTTAATGCCCCTGTTTTCAAAATACTGAGCTGTTTTGTAATCATTAGTACGGTTGATAACAAAGCTCGCGTCCCCTTTGTAATCGGGCTCTTTGAGCTGAGCGCCGAGCAGGGAAGTTATCTTTTTAACAACAAACTCGTTTCGTTTTGCTTCTTCTTTTGAATAGATTAAAATCGGATTCATAACAATTCATCAATAATATGCCCGATAATCATCGGGGAGGCGTCAATACCCGTAGTGTTCAGCAGGTTGATAATATGAGCGTTTGAATTGACCTCGCAAACATATCCGCCCTTCAGAATATCAACTCCGCCGAAGGTCAAGCCAAGGCGCTTGCAGGCATTCTGGGCAAGGTAAATTTCACTCTGTGTCGGCTCATAGGGAACGGCAGTTCCGCCGTTGGTTATATTTGAACGGAAATCGTTTTTGTTTGTTCTTTTCATAGCGCCGACGCATTTTCCGCCGACAACTTCAATTCGGATATCCTCGCCCTCGGAATCAGCTATAAATTCCTGAAGCAAAAAGGGTTTGCCGTTAATGTGAGAGAGGATTTCGCTTTCATTTCTGCACAGAAAAACCTGCTCTCCGAAAGAGCCGAAGCACTCTTTATAAACAAGCGGAAAACCGAGCTCCTGTGTGGCAAGGTGAACAAATTCGGTATAGTCAACCTCGGTGAAAGCAAGGGGCGCAATGATTGTTTCGGGCTGGGGAACAAAGTCCTTTAAAGCGAGATAGGTTTTTGCCTTATCGTCGCACAGCGCGATTGATGAAGCGCTGTTGAAAACCTGAATATCCCTTTTTTCAAGCAGGCGCGCAGTGTTGACATCCTTATCCCAGAAAAGAACGAAATCAGGCTTTTCATCCGAAAAAATCAGCTCCTGATTTGTTTTGATTTCCATATCAACGCCGAGCTTTTTTGCACTTTTGATTATGTGACTGTGAAGCTCATCAAATTTTTCACTTTTTAGAAAGTGATTAATTGCTAAAAATGCTTTCATTTGCTCACATCCTTATTTTTTATACTGATATTATACCTTAGCATATTGCATTTTTCAATGAAGTATTGTAAAATAACTAATTGGGTAATAAATCTATTATTAATAGGAGAATATTAAAATGGTAAGAGCTATTGTAGGAGCCAATTGGGGCGATGGCTCGTTTGCGACCGCTGCCGGTGGCAGATGAAGGGAGCAATAAGAGCTTCGTAGCGGTCAAAATTTGTCGGCGCTCCAAGCCGAAACAAATTTTGGGAGTCGCCCGGCGGGGAGTCGCCCGTCGATAATATACAGTATTCAATAACAGAGGAGATATAAATATGGTAAGAGCTATTGTAGGAGCCAATTGGGGCGACGAAGGAAAAGGCAAAATAACCGATATGTTTGCCGAGCAGAGCGATATTGTTATTCGCTTTCAGGGCGGTGCAAACGCAGGTCACACAATTATCAATGAACACGGAAGATTTGCGCTTCATCTTATGCCGTCGGGTGTTTGCTATGAGCACACAACCTGCATTATCGGCAACGGTGTTGCGCTTGATATCAATAAATTTATCAACGAGCTTGAGCAGGTTAAGAAGGCAGGACTCAATCCGAAGCTTCTTGTTTCGGAAAGAGCACAGATTTTAATGCCCTATCACATCAAGCTTGATGAATACGAGGAAGAACGCCTCGGCAAGAATGCATTCGGCTCAACAAAAAGCGGTATTGCACCGTTTTTCTCGGATAAATTTTCGAAAATCGGAATTCAGGTCAATGAGCTTTTTGATGATGAAACATTAAGAGCAAAGCTCAGCAACATCTGCACTCTTAAAAACCTTGCGCTTGAGCATATCTATCACAAGCCACTTCTTGATGAAGAGGAACTTTATAAAACCTGTATGGAATATAAAGAGAAGATTGCACCCTATGTTTGCGACACTCATAAATATCTTGCAGACGCGATTAAGGACGGCAAAAACATTCTTCTTGAAGGTCAGCTCGGAACACTTAAGGACCCCGATTTCGGAATCTATCCGATGGTAACATCTTCTTCAACTCTTGCGGGCTACGGCGCAGTCGGCGCAGGCATTCCGCCCCATAAGATTGAGGACATTGTTGTTGTAACAAAGGCATATTCTTCCGCAGTCGGTGCAGGCGAATTTGTTTCCGAAATCTTCGGCGACGAGGCTCAGGAGCTTCGTATTCACGGCGGCGACAAGGGCGAATTCGGTGCAACAACGGGCAGACCGAGAAGAGTCGGCTGGTTTGACTGCGTTGCTTCAAAGTACGGAATAGACTGCCAGGGCGCAACCCAGGTTGTTATGACAGCGCTTGACTGTCTTTCATATCTTGAGGAAATCAAGGTTTGCGTTGCATATGATATCGACGGAAAAATCACCAAGGATTTCCCCGTAACTCCCGAGCTTAAAAAGGCTAAGCCCGTTCTTAAAACCTTTAAGGGCTGGCACTGCGATATAAGAGGAATAAAGAATTACGACGAGCTTCCCAAGGAAACAAGGGACTATGTTGAGTTCATCGAAAAGGAAATGGGCTGCAATATAACAATGGTTTCAAACGGACCGGAAAGAGAAGCTATTATTTACAGAAATAAATAAAAACAAAAGGTTGCCGTACGGCAACCTTTTTAATCTTTCAGGGGGCTTTTGCCCCTTTTTATATTTTGTTTCCGACTGTGTAGCCATCATAAACCGCATTTGGAATAATTCCTCCGCCGTTTGAATCACCGATATTATATATTTCATCAATTTCTCCCTTCAGAGAATCGAAAAGCTCTGTTTTCGGACGGTTTCCGATTGCGGTTACAATGCTGTCTGCCTTTACTGAATCAAGAATGCCGTCTTTATTCCTGTAATAAACCTCATCGGGAGTGATTTTTTCAACCCTGCAGTTTGTGAGAATATTAACACCTCTGTGCTTTAAGTGACCGACAAGTATGGTTTGCGCGGTTTTTCCGGTGTTTCCTGCAAGGGTTTCCATAAGCTCGATTATTGCAACCTTTTTGCCTTGTTTGCAAAGCAGTTCAGCTGTTTCACAGCCTATTGAGCCGCCGCCGATAACAACAACGTTTTTGCCTGTTTTGCAGCCGCTTAAAACATCGTTTGCGTTAATCGCTCTGTCTGCTCCATCCATTTTCAAAACGGAGGGAATAACTCCCGTTGCACAAACAACCGCATCGGGATTCATAACAAGAATATCCTGTTTTGTTATTCTTTTTCCGAGATGAACATTAACGCCTGTCAAATCAAGCTGTCTTTCAAGATAGGGCTTTAAAAGTCCGAGATGCTGTTTAAACGGAGGCTTGCAGGCAAGATTCATCTGGCCGCCGATTTCGTTTGCCTCATCATAAATATCAACCTCGTGACCTCTTATGGCAGCAATTCTTGCAGCTTCAACTCCTGCAACACCTGCGCCGATAACAACAACGTGCTTCTTTTTTTCAGCAGGCTTAATGCTGTAGTCATTATCTCCTCTTGCAAGAACGGCGTTGCCCGAGCAGATTGCTCTGCCGCCGTGCTGAAGCTGTTGGTCTATGCAGTGACCGCAGCCGATGCAGGGGCGGATTTCATCCTCTCTGCCCTCGGCTATCAAATTGACGAGGTCGGGCTGAACAAGAAGGGCGTGACCGAGGAAAATGAAATCGCATTTTCCGCTTGCAAGCGCCTTTTCGGCTGCTTCGGGATTCTGAGCCCTTCCTCCTGCGATATATGGAATAGTTTTCTTTTTACCAGTTTCAAGAAAAACGCCAAGTTTCATTATCTGTGAAAGGGGAACTGCCATACAATCGGGATATGCGGATTCGGGCTTTTCGTTTTTGCCTGCTTCGCCCGACCATTTTCCTGCAAGAATTTCGATTGCGTCAACGCCCTCCTGCTGAAATCTTTTGCAGAAATATATTCCGTCCGGAATTGTTATTCCGCCGTCCTTGCCCTGCTCAACAACGGAAAGCTTGATAATTATTGCAAAATCCTTTCCGCAGAGCTCGCGGATTCTTTTAACGATATTAAGATGAAAGCGCATGCGGTTTTCACGGCTTCCTCCGTATTCATCCGTTCTGATATTTGCTGTTGAAGAAAGAAATTGCTGACCGAGATAGTAGCCGACACAGTGAATTTCAACGCCGTCGAATCCCGCTTTTTTTGCGCGCAGAGCCGCCTGAGCATATTTTTCTTCAATTGCTTTTATTTCATCAATTTCAAGTGCTCTCGGGGTTTCGTTTTCAAGCCCCATCATAAAGGAATAGGGCATTGCAACAGCGCTTGGGCCAACGGGCTGAGCGCCGATAATCTTTCTTCTTGCGCCCCTTCCGGTGTGGGAAATCTGCAAAAAAGCTTTTGCGCCGCCTTCGTGGATAACTCCTGCAAGTTCGGTCATACCCGGTATGTATTTATCGTCGTCGATAATCAGCATTCCATTTGTATTTAAGCCAAGAGGAGAATCAACGCATGTAACTTCAACAATAACCGCGCCGACACCGCCCTTTGCTCTTTCGGAATAGTGATTCAAAACCGCCTTGTTGACAAAGCCGTTATCGGATTGGCTCATTCCCATAGCAGCCATAACAGTTCTGTTTTTCAGTTCAACGCTGCCGATTTTTGCAGGGGATAAGAGATTTTTATATTTCTGATTCATAACAGCACCTCTTCCATATACATATGTATAATTATATTATAAACCATTAAAGAAAACAAGGGGAGTTCAGCAAAAACTCTGTAATTTACGGTATTGAAAAAACGGGGAATAAAAGCTATAATATAAGTGAAAATAGATTAGGAGGAAAAATTATGGACAGCAACGCTCCAAAAAAAGATGATAATGTTAAATCAAAGATTAAGAATGTTGCAGCAAAGGTAAGCGAATACGGAATCTATCCGAAAACTGCTTCGGCATTGATGAAATTCCCGTATTTCATTATTGTTGTAATTCTTTACTGCGGTTTGTCTTTTGCATTTGATATCTGGCATCCGCTTTGGATTATTTTTATAACAATTCCGATTTACTACAGAATTGTAACCGCCTGCAAGGCTAAAACAAAGAAAGCGTTTTTACAGCTTCTTCCAATCCCCGAAATATGCGTTTCGCTCTATCTTATTATAAGCTTTGCAACGGGCGCATGGAAAGCAACATGGCTTCTTCTTTTAGTCATTCCGCTTTATTATTGGTACGTTTCGGTTTTTGTTAAATCGGAAAAATCAGAAAATGAATAATCATTGAAAAACCTGTTCCTTGTGAATAGGTTTTTTTATTGCATAGTTTCGGGCGTGTCGGGAGACGCGCCCCTACAAAATGCGTTTTGGCGAACAATTGTAGGGGAGGCTCTCCCGAGCCTCCTGTTGCGATAACACTTCCGTTACAACACCGCATAAATGAAACGAACACTTCTCTGTGGGTCATTTGTAAATGACACCTACACAAAATGCGTTTTGGCGAACAATCGTAGGGGAGGCTCTCCCGAGCCTCCCGAGAAATTACGAGTTACGAATTACGAATTTCGGGGCGCAAAAATGCGCCAAAAGCAGTGCCGGAAGGGGCGATTCACGAATCGCCCGTGTGGAATGCCTTTCGGTAACATCACGGAACACGATACACGAATCACGAACCACGAATTTCACCGCAGATTTCGACAAAATATGATAGACGATATATTGTACTATTAATGTTGAAAGGAGGTGAGGATATGGATTATAACACGCTTCTTGAAACGGTTGCAAAGGAATATAAAACAACTCCTCAGGAGGTTGAAAAAGAAATGAAAAATGCAATAAATGCCGCAGGATACGACCTTCCTCCACAGTTGTTTATTGCCCTCTGCACCGCAAAAGCAATGGACGATATATTGTAACATTTTATTATATATAGTCTATCGATTCCCATTGAAATTGTTATGATTGATTTTGATGGGAGTGATTTTTTTGAATATGGCAGAAGCAACAAAGCAAAGAATTCTTGAGCTTTGTTATGAAAGAAATATAACCCCTTGCAAGCTTGCAACTCTTTCGGGTATACCGTACACAACGGTTAAATCAATTATTTATAACCAAAGCCACAACCCCGGCGTTGTAACAATCAAAAAGATTTGCGACGGTCTCGAAATTTCGATAACCGAATTCTTCGACACCGAAACTTTCAGAAACCTGGAACAAGAGATAAAATGAAAAAACGACTATCCATATGATAGTCGTTTTTTCATTATTGTCATTTTCTCTATTTTGAACAAAAAAACATTAAACCGATTTTTTACACACAAAGTTTATTTGAAAAAATGTTAAATAAATTAAACATTTTATTACAAAACGGTAACAGCAGCTGTGCATCTTGCACAAATGTTCGAATTGGGAGAACAAAGGTGAATAAAAGTAAAGGTTGACAAACTGAATAAAATCAATATAATGTATTCTGCGGATTAACTCTTCTGAAAAAAACACGATATATAGTGTTTTTTTAAGAGCTTGTTCGCAATTGTTTTGATGATATCGTCATGAAATGCACCGAGTGGTCAGCTCGGTGCGTGCAGAGCAACAAAAGCAAACACTGCAATTGTTACCGATACAAGACAATAATAGCATAACGAAATGGTATTTGCAATATGATATTGTTGCTCGGAAAGGTTAAATCGCACATAATGGCGATGTTAAATATTTTGGAAGTGATCAAAAATGGCTAAAACATCATCAAGTAAACGTGGCGTTCAGCATAAAAAGATTGTTCCCGTAAAGGGATATAAAAAGTCTGACGGCACAAGAGTTAGAGGGTATAGAAGATCAACCCCTAACTAAAAAGTGGACAGGGCGAGGAAACTCGCCCTAATCCATAGAATTATCAAGTTAGCTTGGAGGAAAATCTAATGGGTAAAAAAATATTTATTTCCTATAAATACGGCGACAGTGATGTGGATAACACATATGGACCTGATGGTACACAAACGTATACCGTTAGAGATTATGTAACCATTATCCAAAATGCTTTAAATGATAAAACTGATAATATTTATAAAGGCGAATCTGATGGAGAAGATTTATCTAAACTCTCAAATGATACTATTTGGGAAAAACTTAAAAACCGAATATATGATAGTACATTAACAATAATAATGGTATCCAAGGGCATGAGAGAACAGGGAATTGAAGAAAAATATCAATGGATACCTCAAGAAATATCATATTCACTAAAGGAAATGAAAAGAAAAAATAAAAATGGTGACCTTATAACAAGTAGAACAAACGCGCTTCTTGCTGTGATTCTTCCCGATAAAAATGGAGATTATAGCTACTTTGTAACCGATAAGAATTGTTGCGAAGCAGGTTGTAGATGTTTCAATTCTTATTCGAATAGTATATTTTCAATTATGGCAAGTAATTTGTTTAACATTATTAGTTTCGAAGAAGAAAAATGTGGTTATGGTCGAGTTTTATATAAAGGGGAATGCAATTATATGAAATGCGTTAAATGGGATGAGTTTAAAGATAACATGGAACAATATATAGAGGAAGCCTACAAGATTCAAAGTAACCAGGAAGACTACGATATTCATAAGGAGGTTTAATATTGTGAGTGAAAAAGTTGAACACTTGAAAATGATTGAGATAATTATTGAGAGAATGGGTAAAAACTCTTTTTCTATGAAAGGTTGGGCGACAACTCTTGTTACAGGGGTGTTTGCTTTAGCCGCTAAAGAGTCAAACCCTTTGTTCTTTTTAATGGCTTATCTTCCAATAATTGCTTTTTGGTTATTGGATTCTTACTATTTGCAGCGCGAACGTTTGTTTAAGTCGTTATACGATAGCGTAAGAATAATGAATGAATCGGAGATAAATTTTAGTATGGACATAAGTCCGTATAAAGATGCAAGTATTAATAAATATCGACACTGTTTAATTTCTTTATCGGAGGCGATATACATACCACTTGCACTATCGCCGATACTAGTTATCATTATTACGAATATTTTAATGTAATAGTATAAGCCTCGGTTCTGCCGAGGCTTATACTATTTATTGATTTGTTATGAATTTGCAAAATAGGTGCTGTAATAATTACTAGTTCAGATTAAGCTTATTATGTGTTGAAACATGTTATTCAAGCGCTTCGAAATTCATATAAAACTTATCATTAAAACAAGAATAGCTATATTTTTTGCCTTTATTTATGACTTCGCCAGTGTCACGAATTTTCAATGTGGTTTTTTGATTGTCAGTTATTTGATATGTATCAAGTGTTGTATCATCAAAAAGAGAGACATCTTTAGTGTTGAAAATGTAAAAATGGCATATCTTCCCTATTTTTGAAGGAAAAACAGCAATCCAAACATAAAACACAGTATCGCCCATATCGTATCTAATTTTAGGGTGAAAACTGAAATTCTTTTCGTTAGCTTTTTTTGTTGGGATACCTTCGGACGTTTTAACCTGTAAGTGTCTTGTTATAACATTTAATTCGGTTTTCTTGCATGAGTTGCACAAATTGGTAACACATTTTCTGTTTTGACCTTTGTAACTATCATATCTAATATACTGTTCTGAATATTTTTTACATTCAGGGCACCAATATTTTGTTATTGTAAAATCAATTCCTTCATCAATATATGCCCTATGGACTTGCCATCCGAGTTCATGCAAGCGCATTGATAATTGCATTTCACCATATAGTCCAATAACTAATTTCTTTACATCATCTTCCATTATAATCAAACTCCGATATATTTTTATTAATAACTTTATTTCTTATGTTAGCGCAACTGCTTTCTCTAAATTCACTTTTATTTAGTTCTATGCCCAGTCCAATTCGGTCACTTTGTGCAGCAGCGATAACAGAAGTAAAGCTTCCTCCAAATGGATCTAAAACAATTTCTCCAGGATACGAAAACATTTTTACAGCAAAGTCAGGTATTTCTATGGGGAAAGGTGCGGTATGTCCCAAAGTGTTCTCTCCTTTAGAATTTATTTTAATTACTGGTGATATTTTAACAATATCTCGACGCCATTTTGATATTAACTCTGAATCAATAACTAAATCTTCTGATTGGTGGTTTTGTGTAATAATTGATTTTAGAGAAAATCGTTTTCCTCTGTTTGATTTACTTCGTTTAAAGCAATCAAGGTTTTTGCATTCCCAGCTTTTTACACCAATTTCAGAATAAGCGTTTCCGTTTACATTTAACGAACCACATATAGGACAAGGGTATCTATAATTATCAACTCTGTGTTTATGGAACACAAAAATATGTTCATAACAATTTACTGGATATTGATAAAATGGGTAAGGTTTGTCACCGTTTTTTTGTCTTTGACTCTGAACTTCACCTTTATCCCAAATAAAATCATCAACAAAAGTAAATCCTTCTTCTTCAAATATTTTTGTAAAATAAGCACCTAAAGGAATTCTTCTTTTGCCCCAAACTGATTTTGTGCTTAGATTATCGTTATCAAAAATATCTCCAACATTGAATACAAATACTCTATGATTATCTAACACTCTATAACATTCTCTAATTATTTCTCGCATATTATCAAGATAATCATTTAAGTTATTCCAGTGAGAATAATCTCTGGCGTTATAATAGGGTGGCGATGTTACCATAAGTCCAACAGATTCAGATTTCATGTTTTTTAAAACAGATAAGCAATCTCCCCAAATCAGTTTAATTCCATCGTCCTTGGAATCTATAAAACTTGATAATCTGTTGTTTTTTGTGTTTTTTGAAGTTTCATTTTGATAAATGTTTTTAATAAAATAAATGTATTCTTTCACCCACTTGTCAATAGCTCTTTCAACAGATAAATTCTGCATTTTTATGTCATCAACTTTGTTTTTCAAAACACCTATTTGTTCCGGGGAAAAGGTTTCATTTAAATATTTATTAGCAGATGTTAATATATTATCTAAATAATCTGACGTTGTCATCTGTTCAGTATTCATTATTCTTCCTCGTTATCTAATACTAAAAATATAATACCATAACTAAAAATATTTTACAATACTAAATGCTTTTATAAAAGATATTTGTTCATATTGCTTTTTTATAGGGAGTATTCTTGTGCAGTGCTTTATAAACATTAATAAAAACAATGATTAAAGCACCACGGATTCGATGTCCGCGGTGCTTTTCTTTAATCAAAGTATTAATCTGGCGTCTTTATGCGCTTTTTAACCAGTCTTAGTATCCTAAGTCCTCGTTTACGATGATAACTTTTATCCTGTCCTTATGTCTTTGTTTTGCCGAAACAACATAGCTGCAGCAGATTCTTGAATCGCCTGCACAGCCGTCGCACATATATGGGTCGTCCTTTGTTAGCGAAACGCATTTGTCAAGCTTTGCACAGGGGGAATCGAGGTTCAGCCTTCTGCAGTTTGGCGGAGCGGCTTTTTCTTTAACTCTTTTAATTGCGGAGTTGATGTCGGGAACAATTTTGTTCTTGCCGACAACCATAATAACCTGGCGCGGACCGTATACAATGCTTGCAACGCGGTTTGAATTGCCGTCAACGTTATAAAGCTCGCCACGCTCGGTTACTGCGTTTGATGAGCAAAAATATGTGTCGCATCCAAAGGCTCTGAGATATGCCTCGCGCACTGCTTCGCCCTGAAGCCCCGTTCTGTCGATAAAATCATAATCGCCGTTTGCAATAAGGCTGAAAACTCCGCACTCTTTAAGTGATTCGCTTCCGCCGTTTGAAACGCTTTCGCCCTTGTTGATAAGGCTTTCAATAATCGGCAAAACCTCTTCCTTTGTTTCGCAGTAGAAGGGCTTCATGCCGTTTTTTTCAAGATTTTTCATTGTTTTTTCGATGTATTGTTCCATAGTGTTTTCCTTTCTTTAGGTGTTAGGTTTTAGGTTGTTTCACGGCCCACGGACCACGAGCCACGGACCACGGACTACCTCCAGTATTTCCTATCCAGGCTTCTGTACTGAATTGCTTCCGCAATGTGGGGGAGTTCGATTTTTTCGCTTCCCTCAAGGTCGGCGATTGTTCGTGCGATTCTAAGAATTTTATCGTATGCTCTGGGTGAAAGTCCAAGCGCGTCAAAGCTCTTTTTGAGCAGCGCCTCTGCGTCCTCGCTGAGTATGCAGTATTCCCTTGTTGCCCTCGGGGTCATTTTTGCATTGCAGGTTATGTTTTTTCCTTTGAATCTTTCGTTCTGAACAGCGCGTGCCTTGTTGACTCTCTTCTGAATCTCGGCGCTTGTTTCTTCCTTCTGTTTGCTTGAAAGGGTTTCGTATTCAATGCTCTGAACTTCAATATGTATGTCCATTCTGTCGAGCAGGGGACCCGAAATCTTGTCCTTATATCTCTTTTTTGCCGCCTCCGAGCAGGTGCAGGGCTTTGAGGGATGTCCCGCAAATCCGCAGGGGCAGGGATTCATTGCGGCGATTGCCATAATGTTTGAGGGATATGTGATTGTTCCCGTTGCCCTTGTTATTGTAACCTTGTTATCCTCAAGCGGTTGACGAAGGGATTCCTTTGCCCTTCTGTCGAACTCGGGAAACTCGTCAAGGAACAAAACGCCGTTGTGGGCAAGGCTGATTTCACCCGGTTTCGGGCTTGTTCCGCCTCCTGTTAAGCCCTGGGCTGAAACAGTATGGTGCGGTGAGCGGAAGGGTCGCTGAGAAATTAGCCTTCTGTCTTTGCCAAGCTCGCCTGCAACCGAATAAATTTTTGTTGTTTCAATCTTTTCTTCCATTGTCATTTCGGGAAGAATTGTCGGCAGTCTTTTTGCGAGCATTGATTTACCCGTTCCGGGGGGACCCACCATTAAGCAGTTATGTCCTCCTGCAGCGGCAATTTCAAGCGCGCGCTTTGCATTCTGCTGTCCCTTGACCTCCGAAAAATCAACATCGCTTTCAAAGAGCTCCTCGTCTTCAAGCTTTTTGAATGCAGGAGGAATTAGCTTTTTGCCCGAAAGGTGGTCGATAACCTCTTTTATGTTTTTTGCAGGAAGAACGTCTATGCCCTCAACAACCGAGCCTTCACGCTCATTATCGAAGGGAATGAAAACTGCGCCGACTCCGTTTTCCTTCGCCTGAAGCACCATCGGAAGAATGCCGTTTGTGCTCCTGATTTCCCCGTCAAGCGAAAGCTCGCCGATGAATGAATAGTCATCAATATTTGCTTTAATCTGGGAGCTTGCTTTAAGAACGGCGATAAGAATCGGAAGGTCGTAAAACGAGCCCTCTTTTTTGATGTCCGCAGGCGCGATATTAACGGTTATTCTGGATATGGGAAATTCATAACGGCAGTTTTTGATTGAGGCGCGGACTCGGTCACGGCTTTCCTTAACCGCAGCGTCGGGCAGACCGACAACATCAAAGCGCGGAAGTCCCGAGCTTAAATCCGCTTCAACTGTTACATCGAAGGTGTTCAGACCCATAATTCCCTGTGTTTTAACTTTTGCAAACATATTCATCACCAAAATAAGTAATTTGTTTCTAAAATTCATTATACATTAAAACAGAAATATTGACAACAGAAAATAATAATATTAAAATAGAAGATGACAAAACCCCAACACTATCAAAAGGAGAAATATTATGGATATTAACGCTTTGTATAATGAGTGGCTTGAAAAAGCAACGGGCGACCCTGATTTAAAGGCTGAGCTTGAAAGCATTAAGGGCAACGACGATGAGATTATGGACAGATTCTATCGCTCCCTTGAATTCGGAACAGCAGGACTGCGCGGAGTTATCGGCGCAGGAACAAACAGAATGAATATCTACACCGTCGGAAGAGCAACCCAGGGACTTGCTGATTTCCTCAACAAGAACTATGAAAATCCCTCTGTTGCAATCGGCTACGATTCAAGAATAAAGAGCGATTATTTCAGCAAAGAGGCTGCTTCGGTTCTTGCAGCAAACGGAATTAAGGTTTATATCTATGATGAACTCGAGCCGACTCCCTGCCTCTCTTTTGCAATCCGTCATTTCAAAACCTCAAGCGGAATTATCTTAACCGCTTCGCACAACCCCGCAAAGTATAACGGATATAAATGCTACAACCCCAAGGGATATCAGATGACCGACGAAGAGGCAGCTGAAACATATGACTTCATCCAGAAGGTTGACTATTTCACTGGTATTAAGAAAACAGACTTTGATGAGGCTGTTAAAAACGGAACTATTGAATACATCGGTCAGGATGTTATCGACGTATTTCTTGACGAAGTTCAGAAGCAGTGCGTTAATCCCGAACTTGTTAAAGAGGCGGATTTAAAGGTTATCTATACTCCTCTTAACGGAACAGGAAACAAGCCCGTACGCGCAATTCTCGACAGAATCGGAATCGAAAAGGTATTCGTTGTTCCCGAGCAGGAAAATCCCGACGGAAACTTCCCGACCTGCCCGTTCCCGAACCCTGAAATCAAGCAGGTATTTGAGCTTGGTCTCGAGATGAACAAGGACATCAAGGCGGACATTCTTCTTGCAACCGACCCCGACTGCGACCGTGTTGGTATTGCAGTTCCCGATAAATCGGGCGAGCTTGTTCTTATGAGCGGTAATGAAGTCGGCGCAATGCTTCTTAACTATCTTCTTTCTCAGAAGAAGGAAAAGGGAATTCTTTCTGATTCCGCAATCGCTGTTAAGAGCTTTGTTTCAACCGATTTGGCAGAGGTTATTGCAAAGAAGTATAACTGCACATTCAAAAACCTTTTAACAGGTTTCAAATATATCGGCGAGCTTATCACAAATCTTGAAAGCGAAGGCAGAGCAAGCGATTTTGTTATGGGCTTTGAAGAGAGCTATGGCTATCTTGCAGGAACTCACGCAAGGGATAAGGACGCAGTTGTCGGCTCAATGCTTATCTGCGAAATGGCTGCTTTCTATAAAACAAAGGGAATGAACCTTGTTGATGTTATGAATTCGCTTTATGATGAGTTCGGCTACTATAATAACGATGTTCAGTCCTACACCTTTGAGGGTGCAGCAGGAATGGAAAAAATGGCAGGAATTATGGATACGCTCAGAGCAAATCCGCCGAAGGAGATTGCAGGCTATGCAGTGACTGCTGTTTCAGACTACAAAACAAGCAAAACAACCTTCACCGACGGTACGGAAGAAACAATCGAACTTCCCAAGTCAAATGTTCTTGCATTTGCGCTTGAAAAGGGCAACAAGGTTATTGTTCGTCCCAGCGGAACCGAGCCGAAGATTAAGGCGTATATAACCGCAGTCGGCGACAGCAGAGCTTCTGCAAACGACATTGCAGGAAAGCTTATCAAAGCTGCCGATGAGTTTATGAAATAAGAGGTAAAAATATGTATAACGGATGGGTTAAAATAACGGCAATTGTGCTTGCCGGATTAATGGCACTCAGCGGACTGGGTGTCGGAATAGCGGCGTTTTTAAGATAAAAAATAGCTGTCTCGCAAATGCGAGGCAGCATTTTTTATCGGTTGGCAGCAGTCGAAGCGACTTATTACTATCTGCTAATCATATAAGTTTTCCGGAAAAGTAATCTATTGCTTCATTGACTGAAACAACATTAAAGATTTTATGCTCAATGCAGTATCTTATAACAAGGTCGGAGGTTGAGCTGAGCGAGAGGCAGTAGCCCGCACTTTCGAGAAGCCTTTCGGTTTCAACGATATCAAGCTCAAGCGCAAGGCAGAGCCTTATTGCAGTGTTTTTTGCGGGGTGATAGTTTGCATCACTGCGGATTTTTGAAAACAGCCTTCTGTCGATATCCGCTCTTTTGTAAACCGTGCTGTCCTTTAAGCCTTTTTCATCAATAATATCAAAAAGGTTATCGCAAAACGAGGGCTCTTTATCGGGAATTTTTATTGCATATGATTCCTCCGGAGGCATACTGTCTGCCTGCGGTGCATAAAGAGACTGAACAGGTCTTGTTTTATCGTAATAAGAATCCATTGCACTGAGCGCAGCGTCAACGGTTTCGGTATGTTCATCTGAATGCATTTCGCTGAACGAGGCTATATACTGTTTTAAATCCTCAAAAAAATCATTGCCAAGCTTTTTTGAAAAATGTCGCATCAAAAGAGACCAATCCTTTCACAATTCTTGATATGATTGTATCACAGAAGCAAACAGAAAACAATATTTCAAAAACGAAAGGATGAAAAACAATGAAAAAAGGATTAACAGAAATTATTTATGTACTCGACAGATCAGGTTCAATGGGACATCTGACAGGCGACACAATCGGTGCGTACAATGCGTATCTTGATGAACAGAAGGCATACGACGGCGAAACGAAAATAACAACCGTTTTGTTTGATGATAAGTATGAGCTTTTGTTCAACGGTGTTTCAATCAACGAGGCATATCTCGACCACGAAAAATACTATGTTCGAGGCTTGACGGCGCTTTATGACGCGCTCGGCAAAACCATTCTTGATGTCGGTGCAAGACTTGCAAAAACTCCCGAAAAAGAGCGTCCCGAAAAAGTTATTTTCATAATAACAACCGACGGCTACGAGAATGCAAGCAAGGATTTCACAAAGAAAAAAATCAAGGATATGATTGAGCATCAGCAGAGCAAATACAGCTGGGAATTCATGTTCTTCGGTGCAAA
The DNA here is from genome assembly GCA_905233545.1 of uncultured Eubacterium sp. Lineage (GTDB taxonomy): Bacteria > Bacillota > Clostridia > Oscillospirales > Acutalibacteraceae > Eubacterium_R. Next base: position 66,339 of record CAJOEV010000001.1, read on the forward strand.
TATCGATTCAGTCGAAACTGCTTCTTCAATCGGCGTTGCACCTCAAAGAGCGTATGACTTTGAGGCAAGCTCAAAGGGTATTGACGATATGATATGCTGCTGTATGGCTGAAACAAGGGCAATCAGGGAGAAATAATAATTGGGCTGTGTTTTGCAGCCCTTTATTATATTGACTAATTAAAAATATAATAGTATAATATCTCCATAAAACTATGGAGGTTTATTTTTTATGGAAAACACTCAGAAAACGCTTGACGCAATAGTAGCGCTTTGTAAGGGAAGGGGATTTGTTTATCCCGGTTCCGAAATCTACGGAGGACTTGCAAACACTTGGGACTACGGTCCGCTCGGCGTTGAGCTTAAAACAAATATTAAAGCTGCATGGAGAAAGAAATTCATTCAGGAAAACAAACTTAATGTCGGTCTTGATTCCGCAATTCTTATGAATCCCCAGACATGGATTGCATCGGGACATCTCGGCGGATTCTCGGACCCGCTTATGGACTGCTGTGACTGTAAAACCCGCCACAGAGCAGACGACCTTATCGAAAGCTTCGACGGCACCAATGTTGCAGGATGGAGCAATGAGGAAATGAGCAATTACATCAAGGAGAAAAACATTCCCTGTCCGAATTGCGGTTCCCATAACTTCACCGATATCCGTCAGTTCAATCTAATGTTCAAAACCTTCCAGGGTGTAACCGAGGACACAAAGGACGAAATCTATCTCCGTCCCGAAACCGCTCAGGGTATTTTCGTAAACTTTGCAAATATCCAGAGAACAACAAGAAAAAAGATTCCTTTCGGTGTTGCTCAGATTGGTAAATCCTTCAGAAACGAAATCACCCCCGGTAAGTTCATCTTCCGAGTTCGTGAATTTGAGCAGATGGAACTTGAATTCTTTTGTGAGCCGGGAACTGACCTTGAATGGTTTGCTTACTGGAGAGGCTTCTGCCGTGACTGGCTGTATTCACTCGGAATCAGCGAAAAGAATCTTCGCCTTCGTGACCACGACCCCGAGGAGCTTTCATTCTATTCAAAGGCAACAACAGACTTTGAATATCTTTTCCCGTTCGGCTGGGGCGAGCTCTGGGGTATTGCTGACAGAACCGATTATGATTTAACTCAGCATATCAACACCTCGGGCAAGAATCTTGAATACTTCGACCAGACAACAAATTCAAAATATATCCCATATGTTATCGAGCCCTCGCTCGGCGTTGAAAGACTTTTCCTTGCAGTTTTATGCGAGGCATACGACGAGGAAATGCTTGATGAAGAAAAGAACGACTCAAGAGTTGTTATGCACTTCCATCCTGCTCTTGCACCGTTTAAGGCTGCAGTTCTTCCGCTTTCAAAGAAGCTGAATGAGCAGGCAGAGGCTGTATTTGATAACCTTGCTAAGAAGTTCAGTGTTGATTATGACGATGCAGGCTCAATCGGAAAGAGATATCGCCGTCAGGACGAAATCGGAACTCCGTTTTGCATTACATATGACTTTGATTCTCTTGAGGACAACTGTGTAACAGTCAGAGACAGAGATACTATGGAACAGGTTCGTCTTCCAATCGGCGAGCTTGAGGCATTTATTGAAAAGAAATTAGAATTCTGATTAATTATCATTCCTGAGGAGGTATTAAAATGAATCTTGACAGAGCACTGATTAAATCACAGGCAAAACAATTAATTAAAGGAAATGTTTTCAAATTCTTTGTTGTTATTATTGTTGTTACCCTTTTAACACAGGGCGGAAACATTATTTCTTCATCCGTAAATGTTTATGATGAGATTTCAGATGCAACTGCATCTTCTTCCTCATCATCTTCAAGCAATGGCTCCGGTCTTAACGATGTTGATGAATATGATTTCGACAGCTTCAACAATATGGACGATTTTGAAGATTTTGCAAAGAGTTTCGGCAATGAAACTCAGCCGGAACCTGAAGAGAAAAAGAGCGGACTTGGAGCAATAACAGCTCTCGGAAGTTCATCATATTCAGGAATCCTTTTTCTTTTCCTTGCACCTCTTTCAATAACTCTTGTCGGTGTTTTCTATGAGCTTATCAAGGGCAAGAATATGAGTTGGAATGAAGAATTTGAATATGTTTTCTCAAAAACTTTCAACAACAACTACTGGAACAAATTCCTTTTGAATCTGCTTCAGTCACTTTTCACGGCTCTCTGGTCGCTTCTTTTCATAATTCCCGGTATTGTATATTACTATAAGGTTTATTTCACATCGTTTATTATGGTTGAAAATCCGCAGCTTTCATGGAAAGAAGCAATTACAATCAGTAAAAAGATGACCGACGGACACAAGGGCGAACTCTTTGTTCTTGACCTCAGCTTTTTCGGCTGGTATTTACTTGAATGCATCACATTCGGTCTTGCAGGAATATATGTTCTTCCGTATGTTTACACAACAAAGGCTCTTTATTACGAAAACTTTAAGCTCAGAGCATTCCAGCTTGGCATGATGAGTGAGTATGATTTCGTTTCGGAAAAAGAAAAACTCGCTATGGCAGCAAACAATGGAGCTGTACCGCCTCAGTTCAACGGAACATATCAGGTTCCTCAGCAGAACACCTATCAGCCCCCTGTTCAGAATGCACCATTTGCACAGCAGAACAACATATATCAGCCTGTTGAAAACCCTGTTTCAAGCTACGGTGAAACACCTGCTCAGCAGCCTGTTTCGGAACCCGTTCAAGAAGCACCTGCAATTGAGCAGCCTGTTTCAGAGCCGATTGCCGAAGAAGCACCTGCAGTTGAGCAGCCTGTTTCAGAGCCGATTGCCGAAGAAGCACCTGCAGCAGAACAGCCTGCTTCGGAACCGATTGCCGAAGAAACACCCACATCAAACGAAACCCCCTGGGAAGAGTAATGAGTGCTAAGACAAAAAGAAACGGTGAAATAGAACTCCTGCGATTCATATTCTGTTTGCTTGTTGTTCTGTTTCACTGTAACAAAGATATTTTTAATTTAATTTCAGCTAACAACTATCAATTTGCCCTCTCTCCGAGAGGGTATATTATGGTTGAGTTTTTCTTTATGCTCTCGGGCTATTTTATGGCAGCGGGCATAGATAAAAACAGAAGTACCGTTTCACTCGGAAGCGATACAATCAGGTATATCTGGAAAAAGTATTTTTCAATTTTCTGGTATCATATCATTGCCTTTATCGGTCTTGTTGTTTCACATATGATAATAAACAAGATAACCTCGGTTGACAAATGGCTTGATGTCATCCCCGGGGCGCTGCTGATAACGCGCACAGGAATCCGTTTCTTTGATATAAACGGTGTTGAATGGTATATTTCGGCAATGATTCTTGTTATGACAGCAATGTACCCTGTTGCAAAAAAGCATTTCGAAGTTTACGCAAAGGCTATTGCACCAATAAGCGCAGCACTGATTTACGGATGGCTGATACAGAATTATCAGACCCTTTCGGGAACAACCATATGGGGAGGTCTCGGATTCCGCTGTATGTGGCGTGCGGCAGCAGGATTGAATGTCGGAATGTTTATGTATTGTTGCGTCAAGGCACTCAAAAGAGGCAATTGGAGCGCTAAGGACGCAAACAAGGCAAAAATCGCAAGAGTGCTGATGTATGTTTTTATATGTGTTTACTCAATGTGCCGCAGTCCGAAGAGATATGAGATATATACAGTGATGGTAATATTTATTGCGCTGACTCTCTGCTTTACCTTCCCGTTTGAAAATGTAAAATGGCTTGATTCAAAAACGGTTGCATATCTTGGAAAGCTCAGCCTTCCGCTTTATCTGAATCAGAATCTTGCAATTCTTTTCGGCAAAACATTTTTCGGCAAATGTTCGGATGTTTTACTTGTTACACTGATAGTTATAATGGATGTAGCACTGTCCGCTGTTTGCCTTTGGATTGGCGGAAAGATAACAAAGAAATTTAACGATTCAAAGCTAAATAAAACCGTTTTGGGATTGAGTTAATAGGAGTATTGTTATGAAAAGAATAATCAGTATATTATTGGCAATAGTTATTTCTGTTTGTTCACTCAGCATCGGAGCAAGTTCAGCTTTTGCAGCTGACAGCAAATATAATGCTCAGAAACAGCAGTATAATGCACAGAACAGTGATTTTAATTTCGGCACTTCAGGGAATGTTAAATCATTTTACAATATTGACAGCAGAACATTTTGTCTGAATTACTCTGGCTATGTTGCCAAGAAAGGCAAAACAATTGCTTCAATAAAATGGGATTCAGGCAGTATTGATAATCTGTTTATGTATAACAACTATATATATTATGTTCGCGCAAACAAAATAATGAGATGCAAAAAGGACGGAAGCTCCAAGCAGACGATTGTTTCGTTTGATGAAAAATACGATGCAAGTTTTATTGTTTACAACGGTAAGATTTACTATAATCTTATTAAACGCAAAGAAGGATATGTCACAATTGAATATACCAGACTTTATTCTGCTTCGCTTAAAGGCAAAAATAAAAAGCTGATTGCAAAGACTGTTAAATCAAACTTTTATGCATATAAAAACAAGCTGTATTTCATCAGGGATGGCAAGCTCAAATGCTATAATATAAAAACTAAAAAGACTTCCAATGTCGGGAGCAAAAGCATGAAGGGCAAAGAGCTTTGCAATATGGAAGGCAATAATCTTTACTACTATTCACTAAGCGGTGACTGGGATAATATCTGCAATGTTTATAAGATTAATGTAAGCACCAGGAAGGTAAGCAAGATTAAAAAATTCTATGTTTATGATCCGATTCACAGCATTATGGTTTCTTCTTCAAATATTTATTTAACAACCGGAACGGGCGCAGGCAATGGATTTGCAAAGGTTAACGGAAGCTCGCTGAACTATAATTCATACAACTCAAAATATGATTCGGCAGGCGACAGCCTTGCTTTCTATAAGAACTATATTGTTGTTGATAATTATGTTTACAAAAATTATTCCTATAGATTTGATAAGTATGTCAAGCTTGTAAAGATTAAATAAACAGCATAAAAAACTCCCTTGTTCAGTTGAACAAGGGAGCTCTTTTTTGTTTTATTTTTCTGTTCTTCTCTCTGCAAGTGCTTTTGAAATTTCTGCTTTCTTTTCTCCTACGATGTCGTATTTGAGCATCGGGATTATTGAAAGAAGTGCGAGTATACCGGGAAGAGCAGTGTATGCAAAGAAGATAATATCTTTGCTCTTTGAGGTGAATGCACCGCTGTCGAGTAAATCATAGTAGCCCGAAGCACCAACGAAAACAAGACCTACTGCCATGCCGAGTGCAAGGCAAACCTTGATTGTTAAGGTGAGGATTGCATAGCATGCGCCCTCCATTCTCTTGCCCGTTTCGTATTCATATGCATCAACGCAGTCTGCGGTCATAATCATCGGCATAAGGGTAACAGCACCGAACTGTAAGCCGATAAGGAAGAGGGATGCAAAGAACAGGATTTTGAGAACTGTGTTATCCGGGTTATCAAAGAAGAAATAACCGATAATAAATGAGAAGATTGATGCAACAAATCCCCAGAGAGAAAGGATGATGTAGGTTTTCTTTTCATCAAGCTTTTTAATAAGGAAGGGGCAGATTGCCATACTTATCATTGAACCGATTGCAGTAACAATTCCAAGAACAACAACGAGGTTCTGGCTTCCGAAAATAATGGTTGAGGTCTGAACCTGAATTCCCATCGCCATCTGTCTGCCGAAGCCGAGGAAGTATGAAATGATAACAAGCATAAACGGTTTGTTTGCCTTGAGCGCTGCAAACATATCCTTGAATCCGATTGTACCGCTCGAGGTATTTGTTACTCTCTCTTTATTAACAAGCGGAATAAGTGCAAACAATGCACAGCCGAGTACTGCTGTGAGGATTGCAACAAAGAGGAATTCCTTGTCAATCATAGGAGCGTCCTGCTGACCTTTTGGAACGATAACCTTTGAGCCTTCGGGAACGATGAGGCAAACAATAGGAACAATAACAGCGCAGGCTGAAAAGCCGATTTGCTTTGCAGTGTTTGAAATTGAAACAACATTCGTTCTTTCTGTCGGGTTGGGTGTTAACGCTGCAGCAATTCCCTGTGAAGGTACATCGCCCATTGTCATTGCGATTGACCATATAAGGCTCATTATGAAAATCCAGACATAAAGCCCTGCGCCCTTGAAAGGAACCTTAACAAAGATTATTGCAGTTGTGATAAGAAGGGGCAAAATCGAATAAACAATCATTGATTTGAATTTGCCGAGCTTGCTTTTTGAACGGTCAACAAGGTTTCCGACAACGGGGTCAGCTGCTGCCGAAACAATTTTTGCGATTAACACAAGAATTGCAACAACAATAACATTTGCTCCGAGGATTGAGCCTGAGAATTCTGCCTGATATGTAAACAGAAGTCCGACTATTGCCTGAAATCCGAAGAGACCGAGTGAATAAGCAAGGATTTCTTTAAATTTTAAATGCTTTTGTTTTGTTATGTCTTCCATATAACACACTCCTTATATATTAAATACATCATTAAATATGTTTGCTTTTGCCTTTTCCATAACCGAGCTGAAAAGCTTTGAACCGCCGACGGGGAAAGCTCTGTTGAAGCCTGACATAAGATGGGCATCCGTTCCGCGAACCTGCATCGGTTTCTTACGCCTGATTCCGCGCATAATTCTTCGAACCATTTTATCGCAGTCGGTTGAAAACATATCAATAATCTTTTGGTCAGACTGATTTGTTCCTGATTTCTGGTTGCGGAAAATATTTGTTTTTGTAAATCCCGGGCAAACCAAGCCAACATACATTTTTCTTTTGTATTCCATTCGCAGCGCTTCGGTAAAGCTTTTGAGAGCTGCTTTTGAAGCGGAATAAATTGAAGTTCCCGCAAGAGTCATCAGCGCTGCTGCCGAGTCAATGTTGATAATTGCGGGCTCATCTGATTCAAGAAGAATGGGAAGCATTGCCTGGGTGGAATAAACAGCTGAATAGAAATTAATATTCATTGCATTGTTTATTTCCTCTTCGGAGTACTTTTCAAAGCTTGCAAATCTTGGAAGAATTCCCGCATTGTTAACAAGGATATCAACTTTTATTCCTTTTTCTTTTATGTCAGAAGCGAAATTATCCCAGCTTTCTTTTGATGAAACATCAAAAAGTTGGTATGAAAACTTGTCTTTATACTCATTCCCGAGTTTGTCAACAAATTCAAGCATATTTTTTTCGCGTCTTGCAATACCGATAACAGTGCAGCTGTGGTTTTTGATAAGCGTTTCGGCAATTCCTGCGCCCATTCCGCTGGATGCGCCCGTTACAACAACGGTTTTATTGTTTAGCCAACAGCGTTTACCCATACAACTCCTCCAATCATAGACACTTAATCAAAGTCATTATACTATAAAGTGACTTTTTTTACAACTCAAATTAATTAAATAAACAAAATATAAACTAAATCAACAAATCATAAAAAATAGTTGATTATTTTTCACCATTATGATATCATACCGCTGGCACATTTCCTTCAGAATTATTAAAAGGGTGGTATTGTGGATAAAAGAATAGTAAAGACAAGAGAGGCGATTTTTAACGCGTTTCTTGATTTAGCATCTCAGAAGGATATTGATAAAATTTCTGTTGTTGAGCTTTGTCAGAAAGCGGACATAAATAAAAGCACCTTCTATCTTCACTATAAGAGCATTGATGAGTGCTTTCAGGCATGTTTTGATTTCTTTTCATCTCAGATTGTTGCACTTGGCAAGGATATTGATTATTCAAATGTTTCAGTTTCGCCCGAAAAAAATGTAAGCGAAATTCTTGATGCTGTTGAGCAAAATACAAGATACTTTGAAAAATTCAAGAACACTCTTGTATATGATTACGCAATCAAAGCACTGAAGGAAAATATGGTTGACGCAATATGCAAAGCTAATAATATCAATATCAACGATAACTACCACGAGGTTGTTAAGGTAACCTTCCTTGTTGGAGGATGTGCGGATGCTATAACAAAAACAATGCCGAACATCAACAGGGAAGAGGTTGAAAAGCTTATGGTTGATGTTATAAGAAGAAAATAATATAAACAAGAAAAGGATTACGGCTGATAAAACCGTAATCCTTATTTTTCTATAAATCTTTCAACAACGCGCTTTGCGTTATACGAATCCTGATATTTGTTTGCCCAGGTGCATACCTTATTTCGCTCTTCTTTATAATCGTCTTTACCGCTTGAAATGTTTTCAATGAATTTGCCCAAATTGTCAAATGAATTGATTTTTTCTCCCGGCATATAATTCAGAACATTATCAAAAGCAAAACCCAGGCTGTAATCATTCATATCTTCGGTAACATAACCTATTGGTTTGTTGAGAAGAAGATAGTCAAATGCTATGGAAGAATAGTCGCTGATTAAAGCGTCTGTCTGAGTGAGAAGGGGATAGGTTTCAACACTAAGGGCTTTTTTCTCTTTATCGCTAAGCAGAATAATATTTGAGTATTCTTTTTCAGCTGAGTTGATTTCTGCCCTGGGGTGAAATTTTATAATTATTAATGTGCTATGTTCTTTTGCAAGAGCATTAAGCTCTGTTAACTGCTCCTCATTTTCAATTGTCGGAATATCGAGATAGTAGCTTTTTTTGCTGTCAATCCTGTCGCCGATTTTCCTGAATGTCGGCAGCCAGAGAATAACATTTTTAAATTCTTTGTCGGTTATTTTTGTGAGCTCGTTATGCTCTTTGAAAAGAACATCGTTCCTTGGCAGTCCGCAAACAAAGAAAATGCTTTTATCAACGCATAACTGGTTTGAAAGAAAATCTTCAACATCATCATTTGTGCACAGTGAAAAATCACATTTGCCATTGATGTTGATATTTCCTTTGCAGTTTTTCAGAAAAGGACAGCCGTGGGTAAGATAAACAACTGTTTGTTCTTTTTTGAATCTTGCAACGGGCGGCAAATCCTCATAAAAAACAAATTTTGCTTTGTTTTCATAAAAAAGATTTCTAAAGCTTTTTTCCAGGTATCCTATTGAATTATAATGATTATTGTTCAGGCTCTCGGGATTTTTTACAGACCAGACTAATTTATATTTTTTATCATATCCGTTTTCAATAAGATAGTTATAAATCTCAAGAGAGCTTCCGTCAAAATCGTTTATACTTTCAAACAGAATAATATCAGATACTTTCAGATGTTTGAAAGTGTCTCTTATTAACCCGTATCCTTTTTTTAATATGCTTTCTTTCATATCTTTTCCTTGATTTTATTAATAATAGGAATAATAAGATTCTTGTTCTTTATCAGAATTATTACCGTAACGGCAGCTGCAACAACGATTGAAACGGGAACATTGCCCGCGCAATATGAAATGGCTGCAACGCCCATTGTTGCAAAAGCAAGAAGCAAATCGCCTGCGCGATATTTTATTTTTGCTTTTTTGATAATCTCAAAATGTCTTATAGCAGTAACAATTATGTATGCGGCAAGAGTTGAGAACGAAGCGGCATATAATCCGATTTTATTTATGAAAAGCAGATTTAAACCGACATTAACTATTGCAGCAAAAACAGTTGTAACTGCAATTGTCTTTGTGTGCTTTAATGCACCGAAAAGCGAGCCATAGAGGTTTGACCAGCAATTGAACACGCCTGCAACAAGCAGTATTAATATGTTGTAGTACGATTCCGAATAATTGCTGTTAATAAGATATTTGAATATGAAAGGCAGAAGAGCAAGTCCGCCTGCACACATATAAATAATAAAGCAAATGCTTTGATTCATTATTTTTGAATAGTAATTATCCCTGTCTTCTGCATTGCTTGATTCAGCAGCGTTTTCTGCCCACGACATCTGATAAACCCTTGTGAAAGCTGAAAACACAGTGGGGAATTTATTAGCAATTGCATATATTCCGTTTGCGGAGGTGCCGAGAAATCTGACAATAATAAATCTGTCCGAACAGTTAATCAGCCACCAGCAAAGTGTGTTAGGGACAAGGGGAAGCGAGTATTTTAACAGCTCTTTTAAAATTGTTTTATCAAAGGATTTAATGCTAAAATAGGATATAAGTCTGCACTTATATGCAACAAATGAAATGCAAAGCAGATTGCCCAGGATGAATGCGGTGAGCATTCCGCCGATATTCCATTTTAACCCGACAATGAAAACAACATTAAAAACTATTTGGGATGATGCGGAAATAAAACTACCGATTGTGTATATAGTTGTTTTGTCAAGTCCTCTTGCAATCTGGCAGATAATGGATGAAAATACAACGGCGATAACATTAAAAACAAGGTAAAGGGTGTAGCCGTAGCTTACAGATGCACATACTATTACAGTTATAAGAACGCCGACAGCCGTTATAAAAGCAATAAAGAGCAGAGTGGTTGTAATATACTTCTTCTGCTTTTCTTTATTGTCTCTGCAATCAATCAGATATCTGAAAACGCCCTGTTCAAACTGAAGAGTCAGGGTGTATGCAATAAGAGAAACAAGAGTAAAAACAAAGTCAACAGTTCCGTAATCGGATGTTGAAAGCAACGAAGTATAAAGGGGCAGCAGCAAAAAGCTGACGCCCTTGGTGCATAGCATTCCCAACCCGATTATTCCCGTGTTTTTAATTAGCTTTGTTTCGCGTTTCAAGTTTTTACTCCGTTCTATTTCTGAAACATTCTTTTCTTTATGATACCGATTTTTCTTCGGGTTTTAATTTTCAGTCCTTCAATAAGTTCCGGCTCACGCCAGATTTTATCTTTTATTTCTCTGAGCTTTTTGACTTCTTCAAGTGCAAATTTATTATATGGATAAAAATACAGCTCGTTTACGGTAACCCAGCTTGCTCTTTCTTTTTCATAGATGTATTCTTCAAGAATATTGAAATTCTCATCGGGGTCCCACTGCAAATCATAGAGTTCTTCGGTTTTTGTTTCACGGTTATATATATATTTGAATCTTTTATTGACAACAGCAAGCTTTCTCTGCGGCTGAGCATAATATGCCGTGTCACACAAAACATAATCATTGTCGGGAATGCTTTTTTCAAAAACAATATCCCAAAGATTTATTTCGCTTATAAGTGCGTCACAGGTTTTAAGATTGTTTATTCTCGGTGTGATAAGAGGAATGTTGATTATCGGCTCGTACACATCAAATCCGTAACCCGTTATTCCTTTTTTCAGATTCATATGTCCGTGGTCGGAGGTGATATATATGCTGTCGTCTCCGACTTTATTTCTTACATAACCGACAATCTCATCATGGATGTCAATATCATCCATATAACAGCGCCTTCCCAAAAGAACATGGGGGAGGTGCATAAAAACAAATTGCTTTTTTGAATAGTCAATTGAGTCGATTTCATGATAGATTTTGTCAAGTGACTCCCTTAATAAATCATCGTTTCTTTCGATTTTTGATTTATAGTTTTTATGATGGCTTCCGCAGGGCTGAGCAACATCCAAATCATGAAAAACAGTTTCTTTTCCGAATTCACCCGAATACATATCTGCGTCACGGTGCCAATCCCAGTTCCAGATTACATGGCACTCCCAACCTTCGCTGTGAAGACGGTCAAATATACTTGGATATTCATTATGAGCTACCTGGATGTAGGTTTTTCTGTTTTCAAATTGGTAAGTGTAACGCTGAGCCATCATTGCGCTCATTGCCATCCATGTTGAACCTGCAGCAGCATAATATTTTGTGAATACCGTGCCTTTTTGAGCAAGTTCATCAATATTAGGAGTTTTCCAGTATGTATTATTATATACGGGGAGCGCATCTTTTGAGAGCGCGTCTTTAGATATAATAAAAACTACATTTTCCATCAATTAAATCCTATCTCATTATGATTTTTTTCTTTATCTTGAATCCTATGAACTTAATAACGTTTAGAGGGGATAAGCTGCCGTATTTGAATTTGCATTCAAGCTTGTTTTTATATATATTGGTTTGAATCGGAGAATGTGTTTTTCCGAATTCTTTAACATTATTGTATAATTCCTTTTCATCATCTGAAACCCAGCTTGAATCGTAATGATGAATTGAATATGTGTTTTCGGTTACGTTAAGCTCGTTTATTTTTCTTTCAAACGGGCAAAAGTATTCGGGCGGATAAACCATTGCTCCGCCGAGGTTAACGGGTTTGTCTATTTCAAGATTGAAGCCGTATTTATAAAAAGGCTTGGTGTTTTTTGCAGGGCAGGGAATAGTTGTGTCATATATTCCGTTTGCAAGCTTAAAGTGAGCGCCCGCGTATTCATCAAGCATTTCTTTAACTGCTTCATTGCCCTTTTCGGCACCGAAGCCTATGCCTGTGTTAATGTAATGAGAGGGCTGTTCTATTCCGAGAAAGCATTTATTTTCAAGCAGGCTGTCAAGATTCTTAACAAGCTCAACATCAGTGTCAAGATATATTCCGCCGTTGTTATAGACTATATCAAGCCTTGCAAAGTCGGAGACAAACGCCCACTTCTCAGCTTCGTATGCTTCAAGTGTGTATGCCTGTTTTTTATAGTCGTAGTTATTTTCATTCCACTGAATGATTTCATAATCTGGGCAGTACTTCTTCCACGATTCAATACATTTTAAAACAGACTCGGGAAGCTCGTTATTGCCAAACCAACAGTAGTTAATAATTTTTGGAATCATATATTGCTCCGGGTTCTTTTGTTTTTCTTTTTGAAGTAGCTTTTCTTTTCCGGGGGCAGTTCTTTTTGCTTTTCTTCGAATTCTTTGAGTGCTTTTTCTCTTGCGCAGATTATAAAAGCGCTCAAACAGAAGAAGGTTAAAAAAGCAATTTCGCGTCTTATAGTTGAGTTATACCATATGTTAGCTATTGCAATAACGCAGACGGTTTGTGAAAAAACATAAAAGTTTTTATTTTCGGTTGCCTTCTGCTTGAGTTTCTGGATATTTGTGAAAAGAAGGACAAATATTGTAAGAAATGCAGCAATTCCCGTGTATCCGAGCTCAACAAACACCATGGAGGTAGAAAGGTTTCTGTATCCGAGGTCTCTGTAAAGAGTTGCAAAATCACTGTTTGCCCAGCTGAATGAAACCGAGTCCTCGCAAGCGCCGAAGCCGAAGCCAAACAGATTGTAGAAAACATTATCCCTGAAGAAATAATCGTTTATCTGTGAAAACGGGGTTGCTCTTGCAATAACCGTTCCGCCGTAGTTTGTTTTTGTGTATTCGTTTATACTGTCAAAGTCAGACATCAAATCCGCAGACCAGGGGTTAACGGCGGTCAGAATTTGAATTCCTATAAACAATGCTACAATACCGACAATAACAACCAAAGCGTTTTTAGCATTTGCTCTGGAAAGAAGAACCGATACAAGAACAATAATTATGAATTCTATGAAATAGAATTTGAGCTCGCTGACAACGGCAACAGCCATACAGCTGACAACGATGTATGCAACATATGAAAGAGAAGCTTTTTTGTTTGAATACTGAATAAGAACAAACGCAGTTATAATGCACAGGTAAACATTAAGATATCCGTTGCAGCCCGCTGTAGTTCCAAACATACCGCCTGCGTAATCTCCGACTTTTCTCAGGATAATATATTCATATAAAATGCATATTATATTGAATGCCTGAAGCTTGACAACATTCTTAATTATCCTGTTGAAATCCTTAAGGCTTAAAGTATAGGCGCAAATAAAGAAAAACAAAAAGTAAAAATAGTTGTTTCTTGCAGCCCACGCAACCTGACCGAAGGGAGTTCTTCGGATAATTGAAAAGGCAATGGTGGCAAATATATACCCCATTATATAATAATGCGTTTTGTTGGAATCCTTATCATTGATTATATTCCTGATTTTCGGAAGAAACATAAAAAACATAAATATCAGATTAACATCAAGAACATATCTGATAATTTCCGGAAAATGCAGAATATCTATTAACATTTCAACTATCAGAAGATAGTAAATCTGAAATTCAATTAAGTGTTTTTGTTTGATTACCATATTTCTTTCCTTAAGGCATGGGTTTCTTTTCAGTAATAAGCTTGATTTTTGTTAATGCAAAAATTGCAAAAGCTGATTTTGATTTAATCAGTTTGAAAAAGATTTTTTGTGCTTTTGGAAGGGCGTCTGTCGGATAGCGGTTTAAAACATCCTCAAGAGTTTTGTTCTTGCAGATTGCCTGAATTGTTTTAACGGAGCGAACGCCGTTATGAGCAACCTCATGTTTTATTGATACAAGGGTGTTTATCATAAAATAGCGATCGTTTCTTTTGTTGAGCTCCTTACATTCAAACGGTTTGCAGAGTTCGCTTGCCTTATAAAAAACTTTCAGCGATTCTTCAAAACGGTTTGGTTTATACTTGGTTGTAAGTGTCCCTGAATTATGGAAGTAAAAATAGAAATTATCGGGTAAAACAACAGCCTTGTTAATATATTTGCACAGCTCTATTCTGAAAAGCATATCCTCGTTGAGATATTCTCTTTCAGAGAAAAATCTGAGGTCGTTATTTTTCATTAATTCCGCCCTGTAAATAACCATACAGGACGAGAGTCCGAGCCCTATTTCAAATTTCGCCTCGTTTTCCTTTGGAGCAAGACAGCCTGTTAAGAATTTTTCGGCAATTTCTTTTCCCTCAAAAACAAGGGGCTTTTCAAACGGATAATCATAAACTATATCTTCACCGTAGACCTGAGCGCTGAGAAAACAGCAAATATCGGCGCCGTTTTCTTCAAGCGTGGTTTTAACTGTTTTGCAGGTGTTTAAATCCAGATAATCATCCGAATCAAGAAACATTATATAGTCGCCGTTTGCGTTTTCGATTCCCGTGTTTCTTGCAAAGCCGAGTCCTTCGTTTTTTTCTTTGTGAATAACTCTGATTCTTGAATCTGTTTTTGAAAGATTATCGCATATTTCAGGTGAAGAATCGGTCGACTTGTCATCAACAAGAATTATTTCAATGTTTTGATATTCCTGATTGATAAGGCTGTCAACGCAGCGTTCAAGATATGCTTCAACATTATAAACAGGAACAATAACGCTGATTAGTTTATCCATAAAAACATCCTTAAATCAATTAATAAACCATGCATCAAAGCCATGCATAATTTGCTCTTCCTCGGGAGGGAGCTTCATATAATCCCCGTAAGACGCCGTAAGATAGTGGTCGTATCCTATCGGGTTTTTAACAGTATTGCCCTCGAATTCACCGTCAATGAATTCATTGAAGGCATCTCTGTTATAAACTGTTGTTTTATAAGGTGAATAAAAAACAAGACAACCTACAAAGTTGCTTTTAAGATTTTTTGTTTTTCTTCCCATATTATCAATGCGAAGTGCTATGCGTTCTGCGCCCATCAGTTTTGCAGGAATGAACTGAAGAATAAAAAGCAATTGCTTAAACCACCATGCAGGGCTGAATCTTTTGCTTAGATTCTTATTGTTGAGCGAGGTGTTAAGCATATTTATCAGAAAGAAAACACGAATGTTTCTTGCTCTGTTTCTCAGTTCACTGTTGTAAAAATTATCAAGCGGAAAAATGTCAACAAAAATGCCTGTTTGATATCGTGTATCAGTTATGTTTTGTTCATTAATAACCGTGTTGGTGTTACAGGCTTTTGCATATTGATATGCATAGTTCTTTTGACCGGGACGCTTGATTTCAATATATCCTCCGATTAAAACATCCTTGCTGATTTCAAGCAGACGGTCATAATCCTTACGGGGAATCTGTATATCTATATCGTCGTCCCAGGGAATAAAGCCCTTGTGGCGAATGCTTCCCAGGGTTGTTCCTCCGCAGGTGCAATACGAAATATTGTTTTCTTCAAGGTACTTAATTAATTCCAAAAGTATTTCAAGTTCAAGGTTCTGGATTTCATCAAGTTCAATTTTTCGTTTGCTCATTTATTGACATCCTTTTTTTTACAAGTTCGTCCACTGTACCGATTTTTTTTGCAGGCGCTCCGCCCCATATTTCTCCGCTCGGCACATCCTTTGTGACAACTGAGCCTGCAGCAACAATGGAATTCGGTCCGATTTTTGTGTTATACATCAGGGTGCTTCCTGCACCGATTACACAGTCGTCAAAAATCTCAATATTTCCTTTATAGTTATCGGCACAGTGAGGAGCATCTGCAAATTCGGGATAGTTTTTGTTTTTTGAAAGCATATCGTTGATAACATCATGTGTTATAAATCTGACATCGGCACAAATATAAACATTGTTGTGAATGAATATGTTTTCAGGTTCGCTGGGAAGCTTTTTTGCATACCATGCACATCCATCGCCGAAACTGCCGAAAATGTTTTTACTCTTTAGATATGCGGTGCGCTTAGACTTTGTGCTCATAAGCATCATACGAAGCATAATGATATAGCGTTGTTTGTTCGTCATATATCCACCTTTGCCGCTCTTGATTTTTCGGAAAGTCCGTCTTTAACAACTGCATCAAAATCACAGGTTGAAAGCTTGTCCAGCTCTTCCTTTGTGACCTTGCCGTCTTTTAAATCCCTGCAAATCTGATTTTCAAACATTGAATATTTCTTATCCTTGAAATATCTTAAAAACTTGTGCTTGATAACCCATGCAGCGGGTACCCAAATGTATTTGTGCATAGCGGGGGATACCGAGCCAATCATCCAGCACTGACGGTCGCAGTGGCGAACTTTTTCGCGAACTCTGTCAGCCTGCTCACTGTTCCAGAGCTCGTCCCAACTCTGTTCGTTGAGGTTGCCCATAACCTCCTTATCCTTTGTTCCGTTGCAGGGAACAACATCGCCGTAGGGGTCGATGAAGAATGTGTCAAACGCCATATCGCAGGGGAGAAGACGGGGCTGACCGTAGATATAATTAATAAGTCCGTGATTGAAATATGCGCGGAACCATTTTTTCGGTGAATTTGATTTGAGGAGCTCGTTGATTAAATCCTCAAAATTCTTTGCAACCATCTCTCTGTCGTTAATAATATTATTCGATTCAACGAAATAAAAGGAATTGTGAAGCGACGCGGTTGCAAATTCCATATTCATCTCGTCGCTTATTTTGTAAAGCGGAACAAGGTCTTTTGCATTGGCATCCTGAACTGTCATTCCGAAACCAACGTCGGGATGACCCATTTCAACAAGCTTTTTAAGCGTGCTGACTCCTTTATTAAAGCCGTCGTCAAGCCCTCTTATTGCATTGTTTGTCTCTTCAAGTCCTTCAATTGAGATTCGGATTCCGATATGCGGAAATTCCTTGCACAAGTCGATTATTCTGTCGGTGAAGAAGCCGTTTGTTGAAATTACAATTCTGTCGCTCTTTTTATCAAGCTCGCGGACGATATCCTTTATGTCATCGCGAATAAAAGGCTCACCGCCCGTAATGTTTGTGAAATACATTTCAGGCAGCTTTTTTATCGTTTCTATTGATATTTCTTCTTCGGGTGTTGACGGAGCCTTGTATCTGTTGCACATTGTGCAGCGCGCGTTGCATCTGTATGTAACAATAATGGTTCCGTTTAATTTTTTTGCCATTTTTGAATAACCTCTTATTGAGTATAGATTTTTATTAAATCGTCATAGTATTCTTCGACAGAGACGAAGTTTTTCTTTATGCAGTTTTTATGCATTCTTTGAGCAAGGGAATCATCCTGAAGCTTTTCGATTGCTTTTTTAAGTTCATCAACATTTGAGCTTTCAAAAAGCAAACCTGTTTTGCCGTCTTCAATAAGCTCGGGGATTCCGCCGAGATTTGCACCTATAACGGGCGTTCCGAGCATAATGCTCTCCATAACGGAGTAGGGGCAGTTTTCATACCATATGCTTGGATAAACCGAGCATTTTGCTTTTGCAATAAGCTCCCTGAGCTCATATCCGCTTTTGAATCCGAGGTTTGTTATGTTGGGTGCGTTGTTCAGCTCATCCTCAAGGTCTCCCCTGCCTGCACATACAAAGTTTACATCCTTTGCTTCAAGCAGAAGATTAACGCCCTTTTCCTTGCTGAATCTTCCGAAATAGAGAACATAATCCTGTTTTTCACATTCAGGGACATCGAATTTCTCAATGAAATTATGTATTGCAACGGTTTTGTCCCTGAAAATCGGATTGGTATCCATTTTTTCTTTAAGGAATTTGCTGGGACAGATAATTGTGTCAATGTACTTGTATGTTTTCAGCTTTTTATAAAGCGTTGCCTCCGCTGTTCCGATGATGCTTTTTGCTTTTGAAGAATGAATGCAGTTGTTCTTTGTGCAATTGATAAAATCGCCGCTGATACATTTTTCGCATACATTGCCGTTCATATCAAAAAACATATGATTTGGGCAGAGAAACTGATAATCATGCGCTGTGAAAACAATTTTTAAATTGCGGTTCTTCTTTTTTCTGTATTTCTCAGTTGCATAAATTATACTTGGGGTAAGCTGATAGTTGAAATTGTTTATGTGAACAACATCGGGCTGAAAATCGTTCAGAACCGCTGTCATTTTTTTCTTTGCTTCTGTTGAATAAATTGTTTTAACGGGATAGGTGAGCTGTTTGAGCTTGCTGCCCCCATGAAAATCCATATCGCTTGTATAAAGCTCAAGGTTGTTTGAAATACATCTGCCCTCGTGCTCCATACCGAAATACTGCACCTCGTGACCGACGGATTTCAAATAATCTCCAAGATTAAATATATAAGTTTCCGACCCGCCGTTAGGATGCAGAAATTTGTTAACAATAAGAATTTTCATTTACTATCTCTCACTTTTGGTAGAGGGCAAGCGTTTTATCGCAAACCTCATCCCAGTTATATTTTTCTAAAATGTAGTTTTGTGCTTTATCTTTGTATTCCTGAACCGATTTGCTGTCGCTTATAAGCTTTTCAAGGACAGCCTTCAAGTCCTCTTTATCGGATTTTTTGAAGCTTACTCCGTATTCACCAAGAACCTCGGTGCATTCGGGGATGTCGCTTGTTAAACAGCAGTTGCCGTAGCTCATTGCTTCAAGCAGGCTTATCGGCATACCCTCTAAATCGCTTGGAAGGCAATAGATATAAGCGTTTGAAAACAGCTCATCGAGCTCGTTGCCTTCAACAAAGCCCGTGAAAATTATGTTGTCACAGTCCTTTGCAAGCTCGTGAAGTTCATTTTCATATTCGCTTGTGTGGCTTGCACCGCCCGCGATAACGAGCTTCTTATCTGTGTTAAGCTCCTTGAAAGCTTCAACCAGAAGGTGGGGGCACTTTTCGGGAACAAGTCTGCCGAGGAAAAGAATATAATCATCTTTACCCAGCGAGTATTTATCTTTGATAATATTAGCTTCTTTTATTTCGGGCTTTGATATTCCGTTTGGAATAAAAACGGTTTCTCTGCCATAGGTATCCAAAAAATACTGCTGAACATTCTTTGATAAAACGATTACCTCATCAGCATGATTAGCAGCCGTTTTTTCACCGAACTTAAGATACTTTGTTGCAAATCCGCCCCATTTCGAACGCTGCCAGTCGAGCCCGTGAATTGTGACGATGCATTTTTTTCTGAAAAGCTTTGCAAGAAGCACCATGGAGGAAGGACCTTCAGCGTGAAAGTGGATAACATCAAAACCCTTTCCGATTGCTTTAAGTGTTGCTAAAAAGCTGTAGACAATCGCATTCAGCTTTGAAGAATTCGGAGTTTTAACCCATTTGATTTCAACTCCGTTCCAGTCATTTATCTGCTGAATATCTTTTCCAGCTATATGTTCACTTTTTCTGTTATAGGCAACAACTCTGTGCCCGCGCTTAACCATCCTTTCGGAAAGTTCGCCGACAACTATTTCAACACCGCCTTCTCTTGACGGTATTCTTTTGTGGCCTATCATGGCAATTTTCATTATTTGGCTCCTTTGTGGGTTAAAACAACAACAATGGTTTTTAAAAATATTTTTAAGTCAAGCAGCGGTGACCATTCGTCGATATATTTGCAGTCGAGTTCAACAACCTCTTCAAAATTAATGATGTCCGATCTTCCGTTGACCTGCCACATACCCGAAATACCGGGTCTCATTGAAAGACGTCTTTTATGTCTGCTTTCATATTGTTCAAACTCCTCAATTGTGGGAGGTCTTGTTCCTATAATGCTCATATCGCCTTTAAGAACATTCCAGAACTGGGGAAGTTCGTCAATGCTGTACTTTCTGATAAATCTTCCGACCTTTGTTATTCTCGGGTCGTTATCGATTTTGAACATATGACCGTCCATTTTGTTTTCAGCCATAAGAGCCGCTTTTTCTTTCTCGGCGTCAATATACATGGAACGAAGCTTATATATGTTGAACAGTCTGCCGTTTTTTCCGACTCTTAACTGTTTGAAAATCAGTGGACCTTCGGATTCCCTTTTCAGAGGTATTGCAACGATTGCAATTATCGGAAGTGAAATAATACATCCGATTAATCCAAGAAGAATATCAAATACTCGTTTTCCGACAAGCAAGCTGTTGTGGTATGTTGAAGCCGCTTCGAATACTGCTGTGGGATAACCTGCATGAACTCTGAAACGGATATTGTCGAACTTGCTTTCATCAAGTATTCTTGTAAGGGAGGGGATCCTGAGACATACGGTTATTCCCATATCCTCAAGTTCTTCAACAAGGGGCTGAATTTCCATTGCATCCTGATAGTTTACATTGATGAAAACCTCGTCAAGAGGAGCACTGCGAATCCATTCCATAAAGCTTTCATCTGTTGAAATAACGGGAATATCGCAGATTTCCTTTTTTTTGGGCGCTCTTCCTGCAGTTTTTTCTTCAAGCTTGCTTTTGTATTTGAAAACACCGTTGTCGCAGAAGGAATCAAGCAAAACTATTCCCGAAACTCTCATTGACCAGTCTTCTTTCAGGCTTTCAATAAATTCTTCGGCAATATCGCTCGTTGTTATAACTCCGACAATTGAAGCAATTCTGCTCGTTGTAAACTGTCTTGTTAAATATCTTTTGAGAAAATACTTGCTGACATTGGAAAAGCCTAAAAACAGTAACAGTGATGTGAATATCATATATCTTGACTGCGAAACGGGATTCTTAATAAAAAGAAGCAGCGCAAAGAATACAAGATATGTGAGCACACCGTTTTTAACTACTGAAACGAACTCTGCCCATCTGTTTCTTTTATGTATATCAAGCTTACTGTAGAATCCGCCCGCCGTTATTGCAAAAGCAACAAACAAAAGTGAGTAGAAGCTTACCCAGTCGTTAATCGGATAGTAAACGAGCTTGACAAAAACATTATTAAAGAACAGAAACGATATTAAATTAGCTAAAACAAGGCATATTAAATCAGTTGAGAATTCAAACCAAAACTGAATTTTTGCTCGTTTGTTCATTAAATCACCTGAGTTTACTTCCTATAACCGTAGCTGTATTTGTAGTTATAGTTATAGCTGTATTTTCTGTAATAAGAATAATATTTCTTTTTATCCGAATTGATATCGTTGAGAATGAAACCGAGAATATTTGCCTCAATCTGCTCAAGATTCGAAACGGTGGTTTTTACATCGTTGATATTGGTTGTGTCGGCTTTTATGATTAAAAGATAGCCGGTAACCTTTTGAGCAAAAAGAGTTGAATCTGTTACGATATTAATCGGAGGTGTGTCGATAAAGACGCAGTCATAATGTTCTCTTACGAAGTCAAGAAGCTTATCCATTCTGTTTGATGAAAGAAGCTCTGCCGGATTGGGAGGAATTTTTCCTGCGGTTAAAACTGAAAGGTTTTCAATTCCCGTTTTAGATACGGAAATATTATCCGTCATTCCTGCAAGGATTTCGGAAAGACCGTTTTTTGAAGGGATTGAAAACATTCTGTGCATTGTGGGATTTCTCATATCCGAGTCAATAAGGAGCGTTCTCTTTCCCATCTGCGCAAAGCTTACCGCAAGGTTGATTGCGTTAATGGTTTTACCGTTGTTTGCTGTTGGACTTGTTACAACAAAGATGGGGCATTTTTCGCTCTGCTGAAGGAAAAGAAGGTTTGTCCTGATTGAGTTGTATGCTTCTTTAACATTGAAAGAAGAATCTGCGCAAAGAATTTTTTTCGGGTCTGATTTGCTGAATTCGTTTCTCTCAGCAAGTTTTCTTTTCTTACTTTTTAACATATTACTTTGCATCTCCTTTCATAGACTGAATGTTTGCAAGCACTGTGCTGCTCGGCTTTACACCTGTGTCAGCAGGGGGAATGATTTCATTTGAATCATCTTCGGAGTTTTCAATGCTTTCAAGCTGAGGAATTGTTCCGAGAATCGGGATTTCGAAAACTCTTTCAAGGTCTTTGGTGTTTGTAATAGTTGTGTCAAATACTTCATAGATGAAGAATGCCGCAAACGAAAGAATAAATCCTGCAAGTGCGCCTATAAGGGTGTTTTTCTTAAGATTTGGTGCAGAGGGGGAATTGGGAACCTTTGCATAATCTATTACCGAAACACCGCCGCCGTTAACAATTCGCACTATTTCATCTGGAGCAATTTCGGCAATGGCATTTGCAACATTTGCCGAAAGATTCCTGTCGTTACTGCTTACTGTGACCTGAAATGCCATTGTGTCTTCAATAGCGGTTGTCGAAATCATACTTCTGAGCTCTTTTGAAGAATTCATTCCGACCTCTTTTGCAACCTTGTCCATAACAGTATCAGTTTTGATGACATAGATACAGAAATTAACAAGCTTTTCTGCTGCATCAAGATTCTGCAGATTGATTGAAGAGCTTGTTGCTACAGTGTCCTCCGAGTTCTGAACATAGAACTTAGCGGTTGACGAGTATGTCGGGGGGATAAAAAAGTGTGTGATTGCGCCTGACAGCATTGCGCCGAAAACAGTTATGATTATAATAAAAACTATTTTGCTGCGCATCATATAAACTATTCTGCCTAAATCAATGTCGAGTTCTCTGGTTTCTTCCATTGTTGACCTCCATATTTGCATTATAATATAGAATACATTATAGCAATCTTACAGGTCAATGTCAATTAAATATAAATTAATTATATATAAATAATATGGAAGCATTTTTGGTAAATTTAACATACAAAAAAGGATGCTTTGCTTTTTGCATAACATCCTTTTAATCTGAAAATTATTGATAAATTATTTTGCAATGTCGGAAGTGCGGCTTTCGCGGATGATGTTGACCATAATCTGTCCGGGATATTCCATTTCTTCCTCAATCTTTTTAACAATTTCTCTTGCAATTAACGGCATCTTCTGGTCATTGATAACCTCGGGCTTAACCATAACACGAACCTCGCGGCCTGCCTGGATTGCATAAGCCTTTTCAACGCCGTTGAAGCTTGTTGAAATCTCTTCAAGCTGCTGAAGGCGCTTGATATAGTTTTCAACATTTTCTCTTCTTGCACCGGGTCTTGCTGCTGAAACTGCATCGGCAGCCTGAACAAGTGCGGCAACGATTGTTTTGCATTCAACATCGCCGTGGTGCGCCTGAATTGCGTGAACAATGTTTTCGTTTTCTTTATATTTTCTTGCGTATTCAACGCCGAGAGCGATATGGCTTCCTTCCATCTCGTGGTCGAGAGCCTTACCGATATCGTGAAGAAGTCCTGCACGTCTTGCGGTCTTTTCATCTGCGCCGAGCTCGGCTGCCATAAGACCTGCAATGTATGAAACCTCGAGAGAGTGCTTAAGTACACTCTGACCGTATGAGGTTCTGTATTTAAGCTTACCTAAAAGCTTAACAAGTTCGGGATGAATTGAACCGCAGTTTGCACTGATAACGGCTTTTTCACCCTCTGATTTAATAACTGCCTCAACCTCGCGCTTCGATTTGTCAAACATCTCTTCAATTCTGGTCGGATGAATTCTTCCGTCCTGAATAAGTTTTTCAAGAGTGAGACGCGCAATCTCTCTTCTGACGGGGTCAAAGGAGCTTACGGTGATAGCTTCGGGAGTGTCGTCGATAATGAGTTCAACGCCTGTAATCTGTTCGATAGAGCGGATATTTCTTCCTTCTCTTCCGATAATTCTTCCCTTCATATCATCACTGGGAAGGGGAACAACCGAAACGGTTGTTTCTGCTGTATGGTCTGCTGCACAGCGCTGAATTGCCGTGCTTATAACCTCTCTTGCCAAAAGGTCGCTCTGATCGCGAATCATCTGCTCATATTCAAGAATGCGTTTGCTCTTTTCAATATCAAGCTCGGATTCCAGTGACTGCATAAGCTGTTTTTTAGCGTCTTCCTGAGAGAGCCCTGAGATTCTCTCAAGCATGTCAAACTGGCTTTTCTTGATGCCATCGATTTCAAGTAATTTTTCGTCTACTTCTTTAAGTCTTTCGCTTAAATGTTCACTTTTTGATTCAAGTGAATCAGCTCTTTTATCGAGATATTCCTCGCGCTGATTAAGTCTTTTTTCCTGTCTTTGAACTTCGTTTCTTCTTTCGCGGATTTCTTTATCTGCGTCGGAACGAAGCTTGTGAATTTCATCTTTTGCTTCAATTAACTGAGCTTTTTTTGTTGCTTCAGCTTCAGACAATGCATTGTTTATAATTCTTGTTGCTTCCTGGGCTGCCGAATTCTTATCATTTAAAGCTTTTTTATCCTTTATAACGGCTGAAATAACTGCGCCTAGAAAGCCGAAAACGATTGCACAAACAATGCCGACTACAAAATACCATATCATATCAATAGCACCTCCTTCTGTGTAGATTTTTTACATTAAAAGTCAAATTTCATCAGAAAAGGTACAGTTTTATGCAAAATTTACGAATTCCCTATTTAGAAATTCGGTTATATATTACACCTATATCTTGTATTTGTCAAGCAAAAAACGCAGTTTGAAATAACCTATCGTATATCATTATTGTTTTGAAAAAATTTTTTGTTGACTTTAGCGCTTTTATGTGCTAAACTGTTTCTTGCAATCAAAAAAATAAAAACTAAAGGAGATTCGCAATGAACAAAATAGTAAAAAGAGTTCTGGCAACCTCACTTGCAGCTGTTATGATAGGCGGCGCATTTGCAGGCTGCGCAGCAAAAACAGACGATGCAAACACAACAACTGCAGCAAATGCAGAGGCAAAGAGCTTTAAAGTAGGTATTTGCCAGCTTGTACAGCACGAAGCACTTGATGCGGCAACTAAGGGCTTCAAAGAAAAGCTTCAGGAACTTGCCGAGGATGACGATATCACAATCGAATTCGACGAGCAGAACGCATCCGGCGAAAGCGCAAACTGCAATACTATAGTAAATCAGTTTGTATCAAATGGTTATGACCTTATTATGGCAAACGCAACACCCGCACTTCAGGCTGCAACAACAGCAACCGTATCAAGCAAAATTCCTGTAGTAGGTACTTCTGTAACCGATTACGGAACCGCACTTGAAATCAAAATGAGCGCTGGCGATCCGACAGGCATTAATGTTACAGGCGTAAGCGACCTTGCTTCTCTTGAAGAGCAGGCAAATCAGATTAAAACGCTCTTCCCCAAAACAAAGAAGGTTGGATGCATTTATTGCTCTGCAGAAGCTAACTCACTCTTCCAGGTTGAAGGAATCAAGAAGGCTCTTGAAACATCAAACATTGAAACTGAATTCTATTCATTTGCAGATTCAAACGACATTCAGGCAGTAGCAAAGAAGGCTGCTTCCGAGTCAGATGTTATCTATATTCCTACTGATAATACAGCTGCTTCAAACGGACAGGTTATCGGTACTGCATGTCAGGAAGCTAATGTTCCGATTATTGCAGGTGAGGAAGGTATTTTCAAGAGCACAAACGCTGTTGCAACATTCTCAATCTCATATGAGGACATCGGTGAGCACGCAGGCGAAATGGCTTATGAAATCTTAACAAAGGGTGCAGACCCTGCAACAATGCCTATCTGGCAGCCCACAGACCTCACTTACTACTACAATGAGGATATGGTTAAAAAGTACAATGTAACAGTTCCCGATGGATACGAAGAATATGAATTTGAGGATGCCGACTAAATTTTTATTGACTATTTAAAGGCGTTACAGTATACTATCAATATCTTATTATATTTTAAGAGCAATAAGGTAACTTATTGCTCTTAAATCTTGTTTTGAAACGGAGGAAAAACTATGGGAGCCTTTGTGAATGCTTTGCCCGGTGCTGTCGGACTGGGACTTATATGGGGAATTATGGCAATCGGTGTTTATATAACATTCAGAGTTTTGGATTTTGCCGATTTGACCGTTGACGGAACCTTTGCAACAGGCGGTGCGGCACTTGTAATGTCTATGATTGCAGGATGCAATATTTATTTAGCGCTGATAATTGCTTTTGCGGCGGGTTGCGTTGCAGGACTTATTACGGGTATTCTTAATACTCAGCTTGGAATTCCGCCGATTTTGGCAGGTATTTTAACACAGCTTGCACTTTATTCAATCAACCTCAGAATTCTCGGCAAATCGAATCAGCCCATTTCGGCTTATAACTATAATTTAATTGCCAGTATGACAAATATTAAGCAGGCAATTATTGTTGTCAGTTTGTTTGTTGTTGCGATTATCGCAATACTGTATTGGTTCTTCGGCACCGAAATCGGTCATTCCATTCGTGCAACGGGAAGCAATCATAATATGGCAAAAGCAAACGGTATTAACATAAACATTGCAAAAATTATTGCTCTTGTTTTATCAAACGGTATCGTTGCTCTTGCAGGCGGACTTTTCGCACAGTATCAGGGCTTTTCGGATATCAATATGGGACGAGGCGCAATTGTTGTAGGCTTAGCGGCAGTTATTATCGGCGAGGTTATTTTCGGAAAGATTTTCAAGAATTTCGCTTTGAGATTACTTGCTGTTGCCTTCGGCGGCATTATCTATTATATAGTAATGCAGTTTGTAATCAGTCTCGGACTGAATACCGACGACTTAAAGCTTCTCACAGCAATAATAGTTGCAATATTCCTCGGTGTACCGTATCTGAAAAATAAATATGCCGAAACGCATGTTAAAATGCCCAAGGCAGAAAAGGAGGTTAAAGAATAATGCTTGAGATTAAAAATGTTCACAAAACCTTTAACCCCGGAACAATAAACGAAAAGAAAGCGCTCACAGGTGTTGACCTTGTTCTTAACGAGGGCGATTTTGTAACCGTAATCGGCGGTAACGGAGCAGGTAAATCAACGATGCTCAATATGATTGCAGGCGTTTATCCCGTTGACTGCGGAAGCATTATAATCGACGGTGAGGATGTTACCAAATATCCCGAACACAAGCGAGCAAAGTATATCGGAAGAGTTTTCCAGGACCCGATGACGGGTACCGCTGCCGATATGCAGATTGAAGAGAACTTAGCTCTTGCCGCAAGACGCGGACAGCACAGAGGACTCGGTGCAGGTATTCACAGAAAAGAAAGAGAAGAGTATAAAGAGCTTCTTGCAAGCCTCGGACTCGGTCTTGAGGACAGATTAACAACAAAGGTTGGTCTTCTTTCGGGCGGTCAGCGTCAGGCAATAACGCTTCTTATGGCAACTCTTAAAAAGCCGAAGCTCCTTCTTCTTGATGAGCACACCGCTGCTCTCGACCCGAAAACCGCTAAAATGGTGCTTGATATAACTCAGCAGATTGTTGAGGAGCACAACCTCACAACAATTATGATTACCCATAATATGAGGGACGCTATCAATATCGGTAACAGACTGATTATGATGAACGACGGAAAAATCATTTATGATGTTTCGGGCGAAGAAAAGAAAGCCCTTCACAAATCCGAGCTTCTTGAAAAGTTCAAGGACAATGCAGGCGAAGAGCTCGATAACGACAGAATGCTTTTATCAGAATAACAAAAACCGAGGATTGCTCCTCGGTTTTTAATTTGGTGAAAAGTTAAGAGTGAAGAGTTAAAAGTTAAGGTTTCTCACTTTGTTCGGTCAATTAATGCTTATTGTTTGAGCGCAGCGAGTAACCGCAACTCTTCACTTTTCATTCTTCATTTTTAATTATTCTACCACTCCATTGTGTGTAATTTGCCTTTTGATGAAAGCTCGGGGTAGTTCCATTGGCGCAGAACCTCGTAGGTTCCGACTGCAACGGCGTTTGATAGGTTAAGGCTTCTGATAATGCCCCTCATCGGCAGGCGCACGCAGAAATCGTGGTTCTGCTTTAGGAGTTCCTCGGGCAGTCCCTTTGTTTCCTTGCCGAAAACGAGGAAACAGCCGTCGGGGTATTCAACCTCGGAATGTGCCTGTTCGGCTTTCGTGGTGAAATAATAGAATGTCCCGCCCTTGTTTTTTTCAAAAAACTCGGGAGTTGATTCATAGTAGGTTATATCAAGCTTATCCCAGTAGTCAAGCCCTGCACGCTTAACCTGTTTGTCCGTTATATGAAACCCCATAGGTCCCACAAGGTGGAGCCTTGCGCCCGTTGCGGCGCAGGTGCGCGCAATATTGCCCGTGTTCTGGGGTATTTCGGGTTCAATTAAAACTATGTTCAGCTGCATTATCCCTGTTCCTTTATAATTCTTACTGCCATTTCTTCAAGCTGTTCAAAATGCTCAAAAGAGCAGATTTCTTTTCTGAGCGCTGCGCCGCCGCGCATTCCCTTTGTGTAGTATGCGGCGTGGTGACGGGCTTCGCGCATTGCTGTGTATTCGCCCTTGTATTCAATAATCTTTTCAATATGCCTTAGCATAACCGCCATTTTCTGGGTAACAGTCGGCTCGGGTATGAGTCGGCAATCATTCAGGTATGCGTTTATTCTCTGAAAAATCCAGGGATTTCCGAGAGCGCCCCTGCCAATCATAATCGCGTCGCAGTTTGTTTTTTCAAGCATAATTGCGGCGCTTTGTTCGTCCGTTATGTCTCCGTTGCCGATAACGGGGATTGAAACGGCTTTTTTAACATTATATATAAGGTCGAGGTCAACCTTTCCGCTGTACATCTGCTGACGGGTTCTTCCGTGAACTGCTATTGCAGATGCGCCCGCCTTTTCGGCGAGCTGAGCCATCTGAACGGCGTTTATGCTGTTTTCATCCCATCCCGAGCGGATTTTTACCGTAACGGGAACGGGGACGGCGTCAACAACCGCCTTTGTTATATCGTATGCAAGCTCGGGCTTTTTCATAAGGCTTGCTCCGCCGCCATTCATAGCAATCTTCGGAGCAGGGCAGCCCATATTTATATCAATTATCTCGGGATTATATTCAAGGCATTTAACAGCTGCCTGAGCCATAATCTCGGGGTCATCACCGAAAATCTGAGCTCCTGTCGGGTGTTCATCGCCGAGGGTTAAAAGCTCCTTGCTTTTTTTATCGCCCATGGTAAGTCCCTTTGAAGAGACCATTTCGGTAACGGTATAGCTCGCGCCGTAATTATGACAAAGTTCACGGAAGGCTCTGTCCGCAATTCCTGCCATCGGTGCAAGAAAAACTGTGTTATTGAATTCAACATTTCCAATTTTCATAGATATACCTCTTTCGTTTCGCAGTTAATATAACATATAACGACATATAAATCAAACACCTTTGGTAATTATATACAAAAAACAGTGCGTTTTTTTCTATCAAGGCGGAGTTGAAAAGTGTTGATAATTATAGTAAAATTATATTTATATTAAAGGAGTGATTTTTTGAACGACGTTTATAAACTTACAAGCCCGAGAAATGAAAATGTTTTCATTCATCTTGTTAAGGGGCATTTTGTTTCGGCAAATAACCACATTAATTATTATATCGGAACTTCGGATGTTAAGCATAATCACGATGTTTCAGTTGACACGGCTATGCTTCTTGCCGAATACTATAATACAAATGAAATTCAGGCGGATACGGTTTTATGTTTATATGAAACCCAGGCGCTCGGTGCATATCTTGCCCACGAGCTTTCGCGCCCGAATATGTACAGATATGATTCAAAGCGTGAAATCTATGTTGTAGGAAGCGAATATGACTCAAGCGGAAATATGATTTTCCGCGATAACCTTGTAAGAATGATTAAGAACAAAAATGTTATTGTTCTTATTTCAGCTATAACAAGCGGTAAAACTGTTGAGCGCGCAATGGAAAGCGTTGAATACTACGGCGGAAAGGTTATCGGAGTTTCAAGCGTTTTCAGTGCCGTTGATGAAATCAGCGGTGTTCATGTAAACACAATCTTTTCAGGCAGAGAAATTCCCGAGTACAGAGCATACCAGAGCCACAACTGTCCGCTTTGTCAGCAGGGAACACCTGTTATGGCAATTGTTAACAGCTACGGATATTCTGTTTTATAATTGAGAATTGAGAGTTGAGAATTGAGAATTTCGGGTCGCTTTGCTCCGATTATATTTTGTTCTTGACAAAAGATTTTTATTTGTTATAATACTAATACAAATTAAATATAACCTATTTAAAGACTTTGATGCAGAAAAAGATTTTTCACTTTAGTTTCAGAGAGTCGGCGGTTGGTGAAAGCCGATACAGGGTGTTGAATGAATAGCTCTCTGCGGAGTTGATGTACTGAATAGAAATCAATAGGTGCATACGCTTAACCGCGTTATCGGTTGAGGCATTGATGGATGCTAAAGGGCGGTTTTAAACCGCTGAAATAGGGTGGTACCGCGTTTTTAACGCCCCTATACATTTGTGTAGGGGCTTTTGTTATGCTCCTGACGCAGTATAACTTGGGCATTGAAGATTCAACCTTCAATGACAAAAATGTAAAGGAGAAAGAATTATGAAAAAAGGTTATGAAAAATACACACCGTTTAAGCCGATTAATCTTCCTGACAGACAGTGGCCGAACAATGTTATAACGAAGGCTCCCGTCTGGTGTTCGGTTGATATGAGGGACGGAAATCAGTCCCTTGTTGACCCAATGAATCTTCAGGAAAAGCTTGAGTTTTTCCAGACTCTTATTGATGTCGGCTTTAAAGAAATTGAAGTAGGATTTCCGTCTGCAAGCGAAACAGAATACGAGATTTTAAGAACTCTTATCGACGGACATTATATCCCCGACGATGTAACAATTCAGGTGCTTGTTCAGGCAAGACCCCATCTTATCAAAAAGACCTTTGAGGCAATTCAGGGCGCAAAGAATGTTATCGTGCATTTCTACAATTCAACCTCAACCCTTCAGAGAAAGGTTGTTTTCAAAACAGATATGCAGGGTGTTATTGACATTGCCGTAAAGGGAGCAAATCTTATTTACGAGCTGACCGAAGAGGAAAAGAAGAACAACCCCGATATGAATATCCGTTTTGAGTATTCACCTGAATCATTCACAGGAACCGAAATGGACAATGCGGTTGAAATCTGCCGTCAGGTTATGGAAGCGCTTCACATTACAAAGGATAACCCGATTATTCTCAACCTTCCCTCAACTGTTGAGTGTTCAACTCCAAACGGATATGCCGACCAGATTGAATATTTCTGCCGTCATCTTCCCAACAGAGAAGCTGCTGTTATTTCGCTTCATCCCCATAACGACAGAGGCGAGGGTGTTGCTGCAACCGAGCTTGCTCTTATGGCTGGAGCCGACAGAGTTGAAGGAACACTTTTCGGCAACGGTGAAAGAACGGGTAATGTTGACGTTGTTACTCTTGCACTTAATATGTGGACTCAGGGCGTTGACCCCGAGCTTGATTTCCATGATATAAACAAGATTAAAGAAGTATACGAGCGCTGCACGAAAATGCAGGTTCCGCCTCGTCATCCGTATGCAGGCGAGCTTGTTTTCACTGCATTCTCGGGCTCTCATCAGGATGCCATCAACAAGGGCAAAATCTATATGGAAGAGAGCAAAACCGATATGTGGGAGGTTCCGTATCTTCCGATTGACCCTGCAGATGTTGGCAGAGAATACGAGCCGATTATTCGCATAAATTCACAGTCGGGTAAGGGTGGAACAGCGTTCATCCTTGCAAATAACTACGGCATCAAAATGCCGAAGGCAATGCACCCCGAATTCGGCGCTGTTGTTCAGAAGGCGTGCGACGAAAAGGGAAAGGAACTTTCTGCAACAGAGGTTTTCGATTTATTCCAGAAGGAATACAGAAATGTTGCAGGTCCCTACAGACTCCGCAACTACAAGGTATATGAAGAAAAGATTGAGGAAGAGGAGCTTTCAAAGGTTAAGTTCGAAGGAACAATTACCTATAAGGACGGCGCACCCATAAGCATCAGCGGAGACGGAAGCGGTCCCATCGGCGCATTCTTCACTGCAATCAGAGAAATCGGAATTACCGGATATGAGTTTATTGACTACAGCGAGCACGCTATTTCAGTAGGCTCGGATTCAAAGGCTATCAGCTATATACATCTTAAGAATCCTGAGGGCAAGGATGTTTTCGGAATCGGCGTAAGCCATAATATCAGCTATGCTTCAATGAAGGGAATTATCTGCGCGATTAACCGCGACCAGCCCGATACATTCCGCGATTCTACAATGCCCGGTATCTTCGATATTTGTTAAAAGGAGAAAAACGATGAAAGAATTCAGAATAACGGTTTTAAAAGGCGACGGAATCGGACCTGAAATTGTTGATGAAACTATAAAGGTTCTCAACAAGGCGGGCGACAGATTCGGCTTTAAGTTCAACTATAATTATCAGCTCCTCGGCGGATGTGCAATCGATGAAACGGGCGTTCCGTATCCCGAGGCAACGGCTGAGGCTTGCAAGGCAAGCGACGCAGTTCTTCTCGGAGCAGTCGGCGGACCGAAATGGGACGACCAGCCAGGCAGCAACCGCCCTGAAAAAGGACTTCTTGCAATAAGAGAGGACTTAGGTCTTTTTGCAAACCTTCGTCCTGCAAAGATTTTTGCTCCGCTTAAAAGCGCTTCTCCGATTAAGGAGGAGATTATTGGCGACGGACTTGATATTCTTATTGTCCGCGAGCTTACGGGCGGAATATATTTCGGCGACAGAGGAACATATGAAGAAAACGGCGTTGTCGGCGCGTTTGATACCGAGCGCTACACCTATCCCGAAATCAAGAGAATTGTTGTTGCAGGTTTTGAATACGCAATGAAGCGTGATAAGAGATTAACCTGCGTTGACAAGGCGAATGTTCTTGATTCATCAAGACTCTGGCGCAAGGTTATGGAAGAAACCGCAAAGGATTATCCCGAGGTTGAGGTTTCGTATATGTATGTTGATAACTGTGCAATGCAGCTTGTACGCAATCCCAATCAGTTTGACACAATTGTTACTTCAAACATCTTTGGTGACATTCTTTCTGATGAGGCTTCGATGATAAGCGGTTCAATCGGTATGCTTGCTTCGGCTTCTCTTGCAGAGGGCACATTCGGACTCTATGAGCCGATTCACGGCTCGGCTCCCGATATTGCAAACCAGGGCAAGGCAAATCCGCTTGCAACAATTCTTTCGGGCGCTATGATGCTTCGCTATACCTTCGGTGAAAGCGAGGCTGCCGATGCGATTGAAAAAGCAGTTGACGAGGCGCTTACAAAAGCAAGAACACCCGA
Organism: uncultured Eubacterium sp.; assembly: GCA_905233545.1. GTDB lineage: Bacteria > Bacillota > Clostridia > Oscillospirales > Acutalibacteraceae > Eubacterium_R. Next base: position 99,679 of record CAJOEV010000001.1, read on the forward strand.
TATTTACGAGGAAGGTTTCCAGAAAGTTACAACCTCCGAAATGGGCGACCTTGTTGCTTCACTTTTATAAAAACAAAAAGCCGATGCAGTAATTAAACTGCATCGGTTATTTTTTATTCCTGAGTTTTTTGAAAAAGTCACTCAAAAGCCCGGAACATTCCTCTTCCATAACTCCTGCGATGATTTCGGGCTTGTGATTATAGGGCAGACGGTTGAAATCGGAAACCGAGCCGAAGGAGCCAGCCTTGTTATCATATGCGCCGAAATAAACGGTTTTTATTCTTGAATTGATAATTGCGCCCGCACACATCGGGCACGGTTCGAGAGTAACATATAAATCACAGCCGAAAAGTCTCCATCCGCCAAGCTTTTTGCAGGCATTGTTTATTGCTTCAATCTCTGCATGGTGCAGGGCGTTTTTTTCATTCTCTCTGCGATTTCGACCCGTTGCGATAATTTCGCCATCCTTAACAATAACGGCGCCGACGGGCACTTCGCCCTCTTTTTCACTTTCCACAGCAAGCGCTATGGCTTTTTCCATATAAGTATTTTTCATCTTATTTTATCGGAACAATTGATTGAGTTGTGAAATAAACCATTATTATAAACGGAATAAAAAATCCGGGAACAAGGCATAAAAGCTTTTCACCGAATGAAAGCGAGTATGGCTCTCTGAGCTTGTTCTGACGCTTCGGGATGAGCTTTTTCTTCATAATGAGATATATTGCTCCCCAAATTCCAAGCGCGCTCCACAGAATATACATTGCAGGAGTAATAGATTCTTCAGCTTTGGCAAGCCCTGCAAATTTCACTATGGTATTTGTAACGGATATTGAGTTATTCAGTCCGTGAATAAACATAGCGGGAATAACACTGTCGGTAACAACTGTGACATAGCCTACAATCAGCCCCACGCAGAATGCAAAAACAAACTGAATGACATTCTGGTGAATAAGACCGAAAACAATGCTGACAGCAAAAACAGCAAATCCCTTGCCGTATTTTCTGAGTGCACCGAGTGTGCAGCAACGCATTGCAAATTCTTCAAAAATTGCAGGCGCAATCGCGGTTGAAGCAACAATAACAACACATTCAAAAGCACTTGTCGGGTCGTTGTATTCAGGCTGAATCAGCTTATAGCCGAATTGCTTGAACAATGAAATAACAAAAGCGGCTATGAAATTTGCAACAACACAGCATCCCATTCCAAAGCTTACCCATGCGAAAGCGGGAAGCTTTCCGAGGGCTTTATTCGGTATTAAATTGCCCTCATACTGCTTTCTCAAAACGAGTGACATAATGGAAAAGGGAATAAGAAGCGCTAACAAGTCAACAGCAATTATGTTGAATGCATACTGAAACAGTGTTGAATCGTTAAACGCTGAATAATACGGTGTCAGCTGAAGTCCTAAAACAGCAAAAATTTCAATAATCAGACTGAAAACCAACGTTCCTCCGATAACAAGTCCCGTTTTAATCAATTCGTGTTTCTGGATTCTTCTTTTGTTTTTATAAAACATTTCCGCCTGATACCGGGCATTTGCCTGCTCAGTATTATTATAACCCGGCGGCTGATAGAAAATATTGTTTCGCATTAATCTTTTTCTTCTTTCAGATATAATTCTTTTAAGTATTCTTTAAGCTGTTCTTTGGTTTCGGGGTGATTCAGTCCGACTTCAATATTCGCCTGAAGAATTCCGAATTTGTTTCCCATATCATAGCGCTTGCCATCATAATCAACGGCAATAACGCCCTCACGGCGTGAGAGTGCTTTCATAGCGTCGGTTAACTGAAGTTCACCGCCCGCACCCTTTGGAGTGCTTTCAAGGATTTCAAAAATCAAAGAGGGGAGAATAACTCTTCCGAGGATTGAATAATTGCTCATAATCTCTTCTTTTTTGGGCTTCTCAATCATATCGGTGCAGAGATAGTTACCGTCCTCAAGGTCTTCAACCTTAAGAGAGCAGTATTTCATAACACTTTCATCGTCAACCTCTTTAACGCCGACAACGCCTTTTTCATATTTTTCATAAACATCAATAAGCTGTTTTGTAACGGGTGTGTCGGCAATCATAACATCGTCGCCGTACAAAACTGCAAAGGGTTCATCGCCGACAAAGTTTTTTGCACATAAAACGGCGTGACCGAGTCCGCCCGTCTCTTTCTGACGGATGAAATATATGTTTCCGAATGAAGAACACTGTTTAACGGAGGCAAGAATATCCTCTTTTCCCTGTGCTCCTTCAAGCTTTGTTTCAAGCTCAAAGGCGTGGTCAAAATGGTCCTCAATGGCTCCCTTGCCCCTGTTTGTTATTATCAGTATTTCTTCAATTCCGCTGTTAAAAGCCTCTTCAACAATGTATTGAATAGCAGGTTTATCAACAATATTCAGCATTTCCTTTGGAATTGCCTTTGAAGCGGGCAGAACTCTTGTTCCGAGACCTGCAGCAGGTATTATTGCTTTTCTGACTTTTTTCACAAAAAATCCTCCTTATAATCCTATTCCGTAGAACAGTGTAGATAATGCGAGTGATGATAAGAAATAAATTGCCAAGCCCGCCATAAGAGGCATAAAGAAGCTTGTTCCTCCGCGTCTTGCAAGATAATATCGTTTCATCTGAAGCTGGGTCATTTCAGAGTTCTGAGCTGAGAACATAGGAGTCTGAACAAATGAAGCACCGTCTTTAAGCTGATTGTTTACGCTTTTGATGAAATCACAAACGGTTGTTTTATAAAACTTGTCCGCAAAAAGAGCAAGAATAATTCTGATAACAAGAATAATTGCTATTGAGACATAAAGAATAATACTCACCTTTGAGATATCCGGAATTTTTGCAAGCGCTTCAACATCCTGTGTTGTGAGTTTATTCTGAGCATAAAGCTGTGCAAAGCCCTTTGCAGCTTCAACATAATTAGGAGCGAGCTTTGTCATTGCAAAACAGCTGCCCCAGACAACCGCAACAAATGCACAGAGGAATGCAAATCCCTGCTTATACATTTTTCTGAAAAACAAATAGAGCGAGCCAAAGAAAAATGCGCCCCAGTTCCAGCTTGTTTTTCTTCCTTTATATTCAAATTCTTTAAATATGTTGATGAATCTCGGAATATTTGTTCTTATAGTTACCGCAAAGTCCGAAACACTTTCACCGCCGATTTTTTCATTGTCCTTATCATAAACCGAGTCGAATTCGGGAATGCTCGGAAAGAAAATCGGATTTGACTGTTCGTTTTCTTCTTTTTCATCCTTTTTGAAGCTTTCAAATATGGAAGCAAGGGAATCGGGAGTTTCCTCTTCCTCGGTTTCATTAACTTCCTGAGGTTTCATATCATCATAGTAGCTGTAGCCCGAAGCGTGAAGCCCTCTGTTAACACAGTGACCCACAGCTTTGTAGCAATCTCTGTGATGCGGAGTTCCGCACTCGGGGCAGAAAACAATATCGTCGCCCTCTTCAAAAACCTTGTTGCAAACAGGGCAGAAGGCGTTTTCAGGTAAACGCATGGCATTCTCCTTATATGTTAAAGTTTATATTTATGTTCAGAATATATTATACTTATAATATAACAAAAAATCAATTATTTGTTTAATTGTTTTTAAACTTGCAATAATATACATAATATTATATAATTGTGGAAATGATTAATTATGGAGTAAACCGATGATTGAATACGAAGAATTAAAGCAAAGATTGCTTCAAAGCGAAGAACCTATCCAGAATCTTAAAGAAGCGCTCAACATAGATAGTCTCAAAGAGGAAATTGCTTCTCTTGAAAAGGAAAGCGCTGCGCCCGATTTCTGGGATGATATGGATAAAAGCCAGAAAACCATGCAAAAAATCGGCTCTCTTAAAGCAAAGGTTCAGAGCTATGAGGATTTGAAAAACGATTTCGATGATTCTCTTGTTATGATTGAGCTTGCAGATGAAGAGGACGACGATATGCTTCTTGATGACTGCAGAGCTTCGGTTGAGGATATTGAAAAAAGAATTGAAAGCTTAACTCTTTCAACACTTTTAAGCGGAGAGTTTGACGATAATAATGCAATTCTCACCTTCCACGCAGGCGCAGGCGGAACAGAGGCTCAGGACTGGGCTGAAATGCTTTTCAGAATGTATAACCGCTGGGGGGAACGCCACGGATACAAGGTTTCAACCCTTGATTATCTCGACGGTGATGTTGCAGGAGTTAAAAGCGCAACAATTCTTATCGAGGGCGAAAATGCCTACGGTTATCTTAAGGGAGAAATGGGAATTCACCGCCTTGTGCGCGTTTCTCCGTTTGACTCCTCGGGACGCCGTCATACCTCGTTTGCCTCGCTTGAGGTTATGCCTGAAATCGACGACGATGTTGATGTTGAAATCAGGGAAGAGGACATCAAAATGGATGTTTACAGAGCTTCGGGAGCGGGCGGACAGAAGGTTAACAAAACCTCGTCTGCAGTTCGCTTAACCCATATTCCGACGGGTATTGTTGTGTCCTGCCAGATTGAGCGTTCTCAGCACCAGAACCGCGAGGTTGCAATGCGAATGCTCAAATCAAAGCTTGTTGAAATCAAGGAACGCGAAAACCTTGAGAGAATTGAGGATATCAAGGGCGACCAGAAGGAAATTGCATGGGGCTCACAGATTCGTTCATATGTCTTTATGCCGTACACAATGGTTAAGGACCACAGGACAAATTTTGAAATGGGAAATATTGCCGCAGTTATGGACGGCGACCTCGACGGCTTCATAAATGCATATCTCAAAATGAAATCAATAGAAAATAACGCATAATTTAACAATAATATTAAACCTCCTTTTTCAGAAAATAGAAAAGGGAGGTTTTTATTTTGAGAAAATTATTAATACCAATTATATGTCTCTGCCTTTTAAGCGGATGTGCGGCTAAAGGGGTTAATCAGAACAGCAAGCAAAATAATACGAATAGTAATACAACTTCAACAACTGCACTTGAAACAACAATACCCGAAAATACAACAACGCCGACTGCCGAAGCGGTTGCAGGGCTTGATTCGCTTTCAACAAACAAGGTTGTCTGGGGTTTCGGAAAGATTGAAAATCACACCCAGCCGCAGGAGCCGAAGGGGTTGCAGAACACCTTCGGAAAATACGATGCAAAATGGCTGCTCGGTGATGAAAAAACTCTTGCGCTGACTTTTGACGAAGGCTATGAAAATGGCTTTACTCCTGCAATTCTTGACACTTTGAAAGAAAAGAATGTTAAGGCAATATTTTTTGTTACCTATGATTTTGCAAAGGACAATCCCGAGCTGATAAAAAGAATGATTGATGAAGGGCATATAGTGGGAAACCACAGCTGGCACCACTATTCAATGGATGAGCTGGATATTGAAACGGCGAAGGAGGAGATAAACTATCTCCATGATTATATTAAAGATGAATATAATTATACAATGAGTTATTTTCGCTTCCCGAAGGGTGAGTTTTCAGAGCAGAGCCTTAATATAGTAAAAGACCTGAAATACCAGAGCGTCTTTTGGTCGTATGCGTATTCCGATTGGGATACGGAAAGCCAGCCCGACGAAACCGAAGCGTTCAAAGGAATATGCGAGTCCACACACCCGGGCGAGATTTTACTTCTTCACGCTGTCAGCAAAACAAATGCCAATATTCTCGGAAAGGTAATTGATGATATACGGCAGCAGGGGTATACTTTCACAACGAATTTGAGTTGAGAAATTAGGTGTTAGGTTTTAGGGGAGGGCTTCCGTGCCCTCCCAAATATTCAGCAGAAAGTGCTGACTTGAAAAGCTTAAATATTTTTTCGAAAAAATGAACCTTTTGACTTTCTGAATCGTCTTATAAGTGCAAGGCATAATTACCGTTGACGATAATGAGCATATTTACTATAATTATTGTATGAAAGGATGGTAAAAGTGAAAAAGGCAATATCAATAGTTTTATCATTAATTATGTTGCTGAGCGCTTTTTCAGCAGTGAGCTTTAATGCAATTGCGCTTGACAGCACAGGAATTTGCGGAACGAATGCAAAATATTCCTACAATTCAAAAACAGGCACCCTGACCATAAGCGGTAAGGGTAAAATCTTTGACCAGAAATGGTATGAGGATGACGATGAATGGTTCGTTGAATCGCCGTTTTCAAACAACAGCAAGATTAAAAAGGTTGTTATTAAAGACGGTATAACGGGCTTTGGAAAGGGTTATACATTTTATAACTGCTCAAATCTTAAGAGCGTTTCATTCCCTAAAAGCTTTACCGATAACTATTCAATTAACCCAAATCAGTTTGAAAAATGCTACAAGCTTGAAAAGATAACCGTTGACCCGAAAAATAAGGTTATCGACAGCCGTGATAACTGTAACGGCGTTGTTTATAAGCGTCTGAACGAGCTTATTTTAGCATGTTACAAAACGGTTATTCCGAATACTGTTAAATCCATTGATGAAGGCGTTTTTAATGATATGAAAAACCTTAAGGAGATTTATATTCCCGCAAGCGTAAAGAATCTCTGGTTCACCGTTTTTTCGAATTGTCCCAATGTTGAAAGAATCGTTGTTGACAAGGATAACGAAACCTATTCAAGCGGTGATAACTGCAATGCGATTATGGCTGAGGACGGCAAATATCTTGTTTTCGGATGCAAGAATACCGTTATTCCCGACAGTGTTATTGTGCTTTCGGAAGACGCATTTAAGTATTGTAAGGGTTTAAAGAGTCTTCACTTCGGAAAGAATTTCGGAGTTTTCAGCGAAGATTTTGAAGAGGACAGATACGGAAAGGCTTTTGAGTCATATTATTTCACGGGTTGTTCCTCGCTCGAAAGCATATCTGTTGACGAAAACAACACGGTATATGACAGCCGAAACGGATGCAATGCACTTATTAAAACCGATAGCAATACTCTTCTTCTCGGATGTAAAAACACAGTTATTCCCGATACCGTAACAGGCATTGAGAACAGGGCTTTTTCAGGCAAGATTGCTTGCAGGGATTTAACCGAAATGTCAATACCCGACAGCGTTACATATATGAGCGGAAGCGTGTTTGCGGACTGCGCAAAGCTTAAAAAGGTTAAACTTTCAGACAATTTACAATATGTTCAGATGGGCACCTTTGAAAATTGCACAGCGCTTGAAAATGTTACTCTTCCGGAGAATACTAAAACAATCGCAAGCTCCGCTTTTTATAACTGCACATCATTAAAGAGTATTGATCTCCCGGAAAGACTTGAAAATATCTGGTTTACGGCGTTTGGCAAGTGTTCATCACTTAAGAGCATACATATCCCCAAAAATGTTTCGGAAATAAAAATCAGCGCGTTCACAAACTGTACGGGTCTTGAAAGCATAACAGTTGATGAAGAAAACAATACCTATGACAGCAGGGATAACTGCAACGCGATTATTACAACAAAAAACAACACTCTCAGAGTTGGATGCAAGAATACGGTTATTCCCAAGACCGTTGTTAAAATCGGTCAGGACGCTTTCTTCGGCTGTAAGGGCTTGAAGAGCATTGAAATTCCGAGCTCAGTAACGGAAATCGGCAGCAGTTCATTTGCGCTTTGCTCGAATTTTGCAAGCATAAAGCTTCCCAAATCAATCGATAAAATTGAAAGCTCTGCATTTTATAAATGTTCATCATTAAAGAGTGTAACAATTCCCGAAAATGTTTCTTCAATTCAGTCGTCCGCATTCCGTAACTGCAAAAGCCTTAAAACAATCAAGGTTTCATCAAAGAATAAGACATACGACAGCAGGGATAACTGCAACGCAGTTATTGAAACCAAAACAAACAAGCTCATTCTCGGCTGTGCGGGAACGGTTATTCCGAAAAGTGTTAAGACAATCGGTTCATATGCATTTGCGGATTGTTGGTCACTTAAGAGAATTGAAGTCCCCTACGGAGTTAAAAAGCTTGAATGGGGAGCATTTTCAAACTGCAAAAACTTAACTGCAATTTCCTTTAAGAAGTCACTAAAAACCATTGCAGAAGCTGCGTTTTCAAGATGCAAAAAGCTCAGAAGCATATACTATTCGGGAACTCTCAGCGATTGGAAAAAGATTAGTATTGACTATAAGGGCGAGGACGAAACTGGAACCTGGAATTCAAATGTTGCGCTCAAGCGCGCTGTAAGATTTTATAGTTCGTCAACGCTCAGAGCAAAGGTTTCGGCTAAATCGAACGGCTTCAAGGTTTCGTGGAACAAGCTCAGCGCTGCAAAGGGCTATCAGATTCAATACAGCTCCTCAAGCGATTTCAAAAACGCAAAGAAAATAACCGTTACGGGCAACAAGACCTTCAGCAAAACGGTTAAAGGTCTTAAGGCGAACAAGAAATACTATGTTCGCGTAAGAAGTTATAAACTTAAAAATTCCGTAAAACAGTATGGCGCCTGGTCGGCATACAAAACGGTAACGACAAAATAGAAGTTTCGAGTTACGAGCTCCGAGTTACGAGTTGTTGGTTTCTCACTTCGTTCGGTCAATTATAATAGCTGTGCGCAGCACCATAAACTCCACACTCCAAACTATAATAAAGCGGATTTTTTTATCCGCTTTATTTTTTTGTAAATTTTTAAATAATATATTGAGATTGACTGAATGATATTATATAATATATATTCAGATATTCTAAAATAACACGAAAGTGAGATAAAAAATGATATTTTCAAGAGAAATAGGAATTGACCTCGGAACTTCGTCGACAGTTTTAACCGATAAAAAAGGGCATATTATCATAAATGAGCCCAGTGTTGTTGCGGTTGATGTTAAATCAAAAAGAGTTCTTGCAACAGGAAGCGAAGCAAAGAATATGATTGGAAGAACTCCGGGTTCAATTGTTGCAGTAAGACCTATAAGAGACGGCGTTATTGCCGATTTTGATATGACAGCCGATATGCTCCACGATTTTATCTACCGTTCAAGCAAGCGCAGTGTTTTCACCAAAACCAAGGTTGTTATCTGCGTTCCCTCCGATGTAACTGAGGTTGAAAGAAGAGCGGTTGAGGACGCTGTTCGTTCAGCAGGCGCTCAGGATGTTGAGCTTATCGAATCGCCCATGGCTGCCGCTCTGGGCGCAGGGCTTCCCGTTTTTGAAGCAACGGGCTCAATGATTATTGACATCGGCGGCGGTACATGTGATATCGCGGTTTTATCCCTCGGAGGAATTGCCTCAAGCAAGAGCATAAAAATCGGGGGAGATGCTTTCGACGAAGCGATTGTTAACTATATGAAAAAAGAACATTCGCTTCTCATCGGCGAAAGAACAGCCGAGGATATAAAAATAAAAATCGGTTCAGCAGCGCCTTATGACGGCGAAGCTACAATGGAAATAAGAGGAAGAAACCTGTCCGACGGACTTCCCGCAAGAGTTGAAATAAGCTCTTCGGATGTCAGAAATGTGTTAAAGGAAAGCGTTGATTTAATTGTTGCAGCAGTTAAGGAAACACTTGAGGTAACTCTTCCCGAGCTTTCCTCCGATATCATTGAACGCGGAATTTATTTAACGGGCGGAGCAAGCAAACTCAGAGGACTTCGTGAAGTAATTGAAAACGAAATCCATATTCCCGTTATTTCACCCGAAGAGCCCGAGGGCTGTGTTGCAAAAGGAACATCAATCAAACTCAGAAGGACAAGATAAATGAAAGATATTTTTAAAAGCAGCAGATTTAAGCTGATAACCTCAATACTTGCGTTTTTGCTGGTCGGTGCGCTTATCGCAGCTGCAAACGGACGCGGTGAAACTGCTCAGTCAGCAGTTATCGGAACAGTTTTTGCGCCGTGCCACTATGTTGCTCAGAAAATCAGCAATACTTTTTCAAGAATCTCCAAAAATGCAAGCGGAAATGCTGCATATGAGAAGGAAATAGCTTCTCTTAATGAAGAAATAGGGGATTTGAGAAGTCAGCTTGCCGATTACGAAAACCTGAAAAATCAAAACGAATTATATAAGGACTTTCTTGAACTAAAAGAAGAGAACAAGAATTTCACATTCGCCGAGGCTTCCGTTACGGGAAGGGACAGCGCAGATATATATAAGTCGTTTACTATAAGCAAGGGAATGATGAGCGGAATAAAAAAGGGCAATGCTGTTTTATACGGTAAATATATTATCGGCGTTATCGATAAGGCGTATCCCGATTACAGTGTTGTTAAAACCGTTCTTGACCCCGATTTCAATGTTTCGGCATATGAAATCCTTTCAAACGAAATTTCTTTCGTTACGGGCAATGCAAGACTTGCAAAAGAGGGCAAGTGCAAAATGGCAAATCTGAGCACGTCAACCGAAATTTCGTACGGCTCGATTATCTGCACTGCAGGTATAAGCACAAGCATTCCCAAAGGACTTATTATCGGAACCGTTGATGAAATAGCCGATGAAACAACCGATATTTCATCCTATGCGGTTATTACACCCGGTGCGGATATAGACGATATAACATCCTGTTTTGTTTTAACTGATTTTGATAAATAAGCGGAGACCAAATGGAACTTACAAAAAGAGAAAAAACAATTAAATATCTGGTTTTTTGTCTTCTTATCGCTGCTGCGGCTCTTTTGCAGAATGTCGGAGGGCTATGGTTTGAAATCGGCAGCGCAAGATGTTTTTTCATCATACCCGTCTGCGTTATTATCGGGCTGGGTGAGGACGAAAGAACCTCCGCTCTTTTAGGGCTTTTTGCAGGCTTGCTCTGGGATATAGTCAGCGCTCAGCATATGGGATTTAACTGTGTATTCCTTATGGTTTTATGCTATATTGTTTCGGCGTTTGAAACCTTTATTTTCAGAGACACTTTCAAATTTGAATTCGTTTCAAATGTTGTTATTTCATTTTTGTATGTGATTTGTTATTGGCTGTTTTTCGTTCTCAGAAGAGGGGTTGACGGAAGCGCCGTCAGCTTTTTAACCTTCTATTTCCCATGCTTTGTTTACACAGCACTGATGATGCCGATTCTTTACTATATCATCAACCCGTTAAAACTTAAGCTTAACAAAGAAGAAAAAATTTAGCACAGAATAACCGCTATTTTTAATTTTTACAGAAAGGAGTGATTGCCGTGGGCAGGATATATAAGAGCGCAAGAACAAGCTTTGCTCTTTTTCTTGTTGCTTTAACCGTTTTCGGATTTGCGTTTGAGCTTTACGATATTCAGATAAAGAATAATGAATACTATTCAGCGCAGAATAATACCGTTAAAACCTATAAAGTTCCTATTGAAGCCTCAAGGGGCGAAATCCTTGACCGAAACGGTAATCCCCTTGTAACCAACCGTCAGGGCAACAGCGTTGTTCTCGACGCGGCGTATTTTCCCTCAACAAAAGAAAACTCCGAAAGAAACAGAATAGTTTTCAACTTAATAAAGCTTTTCAACAGAAACGGCGAGGAATATGTTCACAATCTTCCTCTAAAGCTCAACAAGAAAAACGAGGTTGTTTTCTTCACCGAGGAGGATGATGAAAACTTCGAAAGTGCAATAAAAACAATGAAGAGCAAAGACATGTTCAATCTCCAGAACTATGCAACTGCTCAGAACTGTTTTGACGCAATGATTGAAGAATATGAGCTCGAGGACTATCTTGAAAAATACGGAATTGAAATCGTTCTTGAAATCGGAAATGTCAGATATGAGCTGACAAGACTTTTGTTTTCGGTATCAAATCCCGTAACAATTGCCGAGGATGTAAAGGACGAAACCGTTGCGCTTATCAAAGAGGACAGCTCAAAATACAAGGGCGCAAATGTTAAGGTTGTTGCCTACAGGGAATATGCCGATTCAACCCTCGCGCCCCATATTCTCGGAACAGTCAGAAAGATTAATGCCGAGGAATATGAGCAGCTGAAAAATGAGGGCTACGGAATTAATGACGAAATCGGTGAATCGGGCATAGAAGGCTCGATGGAACAGTATCTCAGAGGAACTGCGGGTGAAAAAACCGTTACCATTGACGATAAGGGCAATGTAAGCGAAGAAGTCACCAGGGAGCCGATTCAGGGCGACACGATTATTCTTTCAATTGACAAGGATTTGCAGCGTCTTGCTCAGAAAAAACTTGAAAAAATCTGCAAGAGCGTTGATTATAATAATTCAACGGGTGCAGTAGTTGTTGAGGACTGCAATAACGGCGAAGTTCTTGCTGCGGCAAGTTATCCCGCATTTGATTTGAATGATTACTACGACCATTATAACGAGCTGACCAAGGACAGACTGACTCCGCTTTATAACCGTTTTGCAATGGGAACATATGCGCCGGGTTCAACATTTAAGCCGATGATGGCGGTTGCTTCTCTTGAAGAGGGGGCAATAACGCAGGGAACGGTTTTCAACTGCACAAACCATCTTGAGGTTGCGGGTCATGTGTTCAAGTGTCTTGCTGCTCACGGAGGTGAAAATGTCAGAGGTGCACTCAGGGATTCCTGTAACGTTTTCTTCTACAATTGTGCAAAAAGGCTCGGAATTGAAAAAATGAATTCCTACGGAGCTATGTTCGGACTCGGTGAGAAAACAGGAGTTGAAATCCCCGAGGCAAAGGGAATTCTCGCAGGTCCTGAATACAGAAAGAGATTTGATATGCTGTGGGCGCCGGGTGACACGGTCCAGGCGGCAATCGGACAGTCGGACAACCTGTTCACACCGCTTCAGCTTTGTAACTACTGTGCAACAATTGCAAACGGCGGAACAAGATATCAGATGCACTTTGTTAAATCGACAATTTCGAATTCAACCGATGTTGTCAACGAAACGGGAATTAATATTGTTCAAACGATTGATGTTCAGGATAAGAACCTTGAGATTGTTCAGCAGGGTATGCGAATGGTTGCAACGGGTGGCGGTCCTGCAAATGTTTTCAGCAAGCTCGACACAAAAGTTGCCTGCAAAACGGGTACATCAACCGTCGTTGTTAAAGGAATCAAGCATAACAACGGATTCCTTATAACCTATGCTCCGTACGACAACCCTGAGGTCAGTGTTGCAACGGCTATTGAAATGGCAGGCTCGGGTTCGTCAACAGCGGAAATAACATCATCAATTATCGATTATTATTACTCGCATAACACCAATGAAAAGAAGGCTCAGAAAGACGGAATCTTATTATAATAAAAAATTACTTGATTAATAATAGACATTTGTGTTATTATTAAAATGAAGAAATCCACGAAACCCATATCTCAGCATTGGAGGAAAGTATGAATATTGCTCTTATAGCACACGATGCAAAAAAAGAATTACTGGTTCAGTTCTGTATAGCATACTGCGGTATTATCAGCCGCCACGATATCTGCGCAACGGGAACAACGGGCAAGCTTGTTAAAGAGGCAACAGGCCTTGATATCAATTGCTTTTTAAGCGGTTCTCAAGGCGGAGGACAGCAGGTTGCAAGCCGTATTGCGTGCAATGAAATTGACCTTTTGATATTCTTCCGTGACCCGCTTACCGCAAAACCGCACGAGCCCAATGACAACGATTTGCTGAGACTTTGTGATGTTCACAACATTCCTTATGCAACCAATATTGCAACTGCAGAAGCGTTGATAAGAGGAATTGAACGCGGGGATTTTGAATGGCGCGAGATTGTTAATCCGCGTTATAACAGATAAATGACTGCCTCAATAATCAGGGGAGGGTCTCTGCGCCCTCCCGTTTAATTATAAATACGGACTCGGGCGGGCGTGGAAACCCGCCCCTACATTTGTAAAAAACCAAAGTATAGGAGAACTTTATGGCGTTATTAACTAAGGCGATTAAAGGAACAAAGGACGTTCTGCCAAATGAAGTTTATAAAAATCAATACATAGAAGCAACCTGTTTAACCGCTGCTCAAAATTGCGGATTTAAGGAAATAAGAACTCCCGTTTTTGAACACACCGAGCTTTTTCAGCGCGGAGTAGGCGACACAACCGATGTTGTTCAGAAGGAAATGTATACCTTTGACGACAAGGGCGGAAGGTCTATAACTCTTCGTCCCGAGGGAACAGCGGGCGCAGCGCGTTCATTTCTTGAAAATGGGCTGAGCAATGAAACTCTTCCGCAGAAGGTTTGCTATTTAACTTCGTGCTACCGCTATGAAAAGCCCCAGGCAGGAAGACTGCGCGAATTCCATCAGTTCGGAGTTGAAAGCTTCGGCGCAAGCGAAGCAATTGCCGACGCTGAGATTATTTCTCTTGCAAAGCAGATTTTTGATGAGCTCGGAGTTAAGGAGCTTCATCTTGAAATAAATTCAATCGGATGTCCCGAATGCAGAAAGGCGTACCACAGTGCGCTCAAGGAGTACTTTTCATCAAAGCAGGACGAGCTTTGCTCAAACTGCAGAGAAAGGCTCGACAGAAATCCGATGCGCCTTCTTGACTGCAAGGTACCATCTTGCAAGGAGATTGCAAAGGACGCTCCTGTTGTTCTTGATTATCTTTGTGATGAATGCAAGGAGCATTTTGAAAAGGTTAAAAAGTACCTTGATGCTATGAATATTGAATATCAGGTTAACCCAAAGATTGTCCGCGGACTTGATTACTATACTAAAACCGTATTCGAGTTTGTTGCCGATTCAATCGGCGCGCAGGGAACCGTTTGCGGCGGCGGAAGATACGACGGACTCATTGAAGAACTCGGCGGCGCAAAAACACCGTCACTCGGATTTGGAATGGGACTTGAAAGACTTCAGCTTGTTATGGAAGCTCAGGGCTGTGAATTCCCCGAGCCCGAACGCCCCGATTTATTCATTGCCGCGCTTGGCGAAAAGGCTCAGCTCAAAGCGGTAGAAATTGCAAAGGATATGCGCGACGAGGGCTTTTCGGTTATCTATGATTTAAACGGAAGGTCGCTTCGTGCACAGATGAAATATGCCGATAAGCTCGGCGCAAAATTCAATATCGTTATTGGTGACAGTGAGGTTGAAGAGGGCAGGGCAAAGCTCAAGAATATGAACAGCGGTGAGAGCACCGATATTGATTTAACAACCTTTGTTTCGGGCTTTTATTCGGTAAGTATGAACGAATCTCTCAAGGACCTTGAGATTAACGGCGAGGTTTTGGATTTTAATTCTCTTTTCGGTTTGGAGGAAAACTAATGGATAGCTTAAAAGGACTTAAAAGAACTGCATACTGTGCAGAGTTTGATATGAGTAACGTCGGTCAGGAGATAACTGTTTACGGCTGGGTCCAGAGACAGCGCGACCTCGGTAACCTCATATTTGTTGACATTCGCGACAGAAGCGGAATCATTCAGCTTTCCTTCAACAGCGAAACTGACCCCGAGATTTTTGAAAAGGCTCACAGCGTACGCCCCGAATATGTTGTTGCAGCAGTCGGAACAGTTGCCGAAAGAGAGAGCAAAAACCCCGATATCCCGACGGGCGATATCGAGGTTATGGTTAGTGATTTCAGAATTATATCAAAGGCAGAAACACCGCCGTTTGTTATTGAAAACAGCGATACTGTAGGCGACGAAACAACCCTTAAATACAGATATCTCAATCTCAGAAACGAAAAACTTACAAACAATATTTTAATGCGCCACAAAATTGCAAAAATTGCAAGGGATTATTTCTATGATAATGATTTCATCGAGATTGAAACCCCAATGATGATTAAATCAACTCCCGAAGGCGCAAGGGACTATGTTGTTCCATCAAGAATACATAAGGGCAAATTCTATGCGCTTCCTCAGTCACCCCAGATATATAAGCAGCTTTGTATGATTGCAGGATTTGACAGATATATCCAGCTTGCGCGCTGCTTCAGGGACGAGGATTTAAGAGCGGACCGTCAGCCCGAGTTCACTCAGATAGACCTTGAGATGAGCTTTGTTGAGCTTGATGATATTATGGATATGGCAGAGGGCTTTATCAGAAAGCTTATGAAAGAAACTCTCGGCGTTGAGCTTCCCGAAAAGTTCACAAGAATGAGCTTTGAAGAGGCAATGAACAAATACGGCTCCGATAAGCCCGACACGAGATTTGATATGCTCATTGAGGATATTTCCGATTGGGCGGATAAAACCGATTTTGTTGTATTTAAAAATGCGATTGCCGACGGCGGAAGCGTTAAGGCGATTGTTGCAAAGAACGCCGCAGCGCACTATACAAGAAAGAAAATAGACAAATTAACCGAGCATGCAAAGGGTATCGGCGCAAAAGGACTTGCATATATCCGCTGGGCTGATGAAGCGCCCAACTGTTCGTTCAACAAATTCCTTAAAGAGGGCGAGCTCGACGCACTTATTAATGAGCTCGGCGCAGAAAAGGGCGACGTTGTTTTCATCGTATCCGACAAAACAAGAAAAGCGCTCACGATTATGGGTGCACTTCGTCTGATAATTGCAAAAGAACTTGAAATTATTCCCGAGGGCAAGTGGAACTATCTGTGGATAACCGAAATGCCGTTCTTTGAATATGATGAGGATGCTCAGGACTGGGTTGCAGCTCACCATCCGTTTACAATGCCGATGGAAGAAAGCATTCAGTATCTTGACACCGATAAATCAAAGGTTAATGCTCAGGCGTTTGACCTTGTTCTCAACGGCACCGAGCTTTCGTCGGGCTCAATGAGAATTACCGATTGCGCTTTGCAGACAAAGATGTTTGAACTTCTCGGAATGGAGCAGGAGGAAATCGATGCAAAATTCGGATTCCTTGTTGATGCATATCACTATGCTTCGCCTCCTCACGGCGGAATGGGCATTGGTCTCGACAGACTTGCAATGCTTATCTGCGGTGCTGATTCCCTCAGGGATGTTGTTGCATTCCCGAAGGTTCAGAATGCAAGCGAACTTATGAGCGGAGCACCGTCGTTTATTGATGATGTTCAGCTTGAGGAGCTTTCACTTGATATATTAGGGGACGAAGAGTAATGGAAAAAGAGCATTATAATTTTTTCGCAATGGTTAACAGAATGAAACTGATTAACCGTTGGGCGTTAATGCAGAACACTCAAAGTGAAAATATTGCAGAACACAGTCACTCCGTGGCTGTTATTGCTCATGCACTGGCGCTTATCGGCAACAAGGAGTTTGGCAGAAATTATAACGCCGAAAGAGTTGCCGTGCTTGCGCTCTACCACGATACAACCGAGGTTATAACAGGCGATATGCCCACCCCCGTTAAGTACTATAACGATGAAATCAAAAATGTATATAAAGAGGTTGAAGCTGTTGCGGGTGAGCGCCTTTTGAAAATGCTTCCCGATGATTATAAATCCGAATACACATCTCTTTTTGAAAAAAATGAAGAGGACAGAGATTTATGGAAGCTGGTTAAAGCGGCGGACAAAATCAGCGCGCTCATCAAATGCATTGAGGAATACAGAATGGGCAACAAGGAGTTTGAAATTGCTCTTAAAGCCCAGGAAAAAAAGATTGAAGAAATCAATCTTCCTGAGGTTCAGTTCTTCAATGAGCACTTCCTTCCCGCATACTATTTAACTCTTGATGAACATACAAAGTAATAAGCAACAACAAGACCCCAACCGAAACGGTTGGGGCTTCGTTATATATAAAACTATTTAATTATTCCGTATTTCAGTTTGACTCGAAGTATTCTGCGAACGCTGCTGTCAATGCGGGATTCTTTGATTTCTCCGTCCATAACGGCTTTTCTTATAGCAATTCTGCTTGTTATTCCGTATGGGGTGCAAAGCATATCATTACCTGCCTTAACAGCTTTAACGGCGATTTCTTCTTTGCTGCCGTATTTATTCTTTACTCCGCTCATACCTAAACTGTCGGTTACAATTATTCCGTCAAAGCCCATTTCTTCACGCAGATATTTATGCACCTTGTAGGACATTGAAGCGGTGTTTTTACTGTCGAAGCATTTAACAATATTATGATTAACCATAATCATTGGAACGCCCGCTTTTATGCCCGCCTCAAAAGGCTTTAAATCTTTTGATTCAAAATCTTCTTTACTGTGCTTATCAACAATAACATCCTTGTGGGTATCGCCGTTGTTTCCGTATCCGGGAAAATGCTTTAAAGTTGAAACGCAGTTTCTTTTATTCATTTCGGTAACGGAAAGCCTAATGAATTTTGATGTACTGCTTGCACTCGTTGAAAATGCACGGCTGTAGATATAATCCTTTTTACTGTATGCAACATCGGCAACGGGAGCAAGATTTGTGTTGATTTCAAGGTTTTTAAGGAAATTGGATTTCCATCTTGCGTCGTCCTGAATGCCCTGCCAGTCGCCTGCTTTGTATACCTCGCGGGGAGATTTATATGGCGTTTTGCGGAATTGCTTGAATTTTGAAACACGTACAACTGTTCCGCCCTCTTCATCAACGGCAATAAACATATTGGCTTTTGAAACCTTCTGTATGCCCTTGATTTTCTTCCGAATTTTGGTTGGTGTGCTTTTTTCAAATGAGTCCGCAAAAAGAATATATCCTCCAAACTGCCATTTTTCCTGAGTTGCCTGCGGTTTTTGCTTTGGAATGGATACAAGAAGCATTTGCGCAATCTTTTCGCTGAGCGTCATTGATTTCAGTATTTCTTCAACCCTGCTTTCAATTTCCTTGTCTTTTCCTTCAATTGCATATGCCTGCGAAGTAACCGAAAGACTTACGCTGAGCGAGATAATTACTGCCAGAACAATACTGAATGTGCGAAGTAATCTTTTTTTCATAAGTGTTTTCCTTATAAATCAAAATTCGGCAGAAATTCAATATCTGTAAACATCTGCCGAATTTTTGCTGTTTTTGGTTTTGAAACTAATAGTTAACAGTTATAAACTAATAACTAATTTCGCGTAGCGTTTTTCACTCGCGACGAAACAGTCCACCGGACTGTTTCTCACCAAATCAAAGATTTGGAGCTCGTCTCTCGAAAACCGGACAAGACGGTTTTCTCACTCCCACTCAATTGTAGCCGGAGCTTTGGGTGTGAGGTCGAAGAGAACGCGGTTAACGTTCTCAACCTCGCTTGTGATTCTGTTTGTGATATGCTCAAGCAGAACGAACGGAACGTTTTCAACCGTTGCGCTCATGGCGTCCTTTGTGTTGATTGCTCTTATTATAACGGGATATTTGAAGGTGCGTTTGCCGTTTTCATCAATTCCAACTGATTTAAAATCGGGAACTGCGGTGAAATATTGCCAAACCTTTCCTTCGAGTCCGTTTTTAGCAAATTCTTCTCTTAGAATTGCATCGCTTTCTCTTACTGCCTCAAGTCTGTCCCTTGTTATTGCGCCGAGGCATCTTACGCCGAGACCGGGTCCCGGGAAGGGCTGACGGTATACCATATTATCGGGAAGTCCGAGCGCTTTGCCGACAACTCT
The DNA here is from genome assembly GCA_905233545.1 of uncultured Eubacterium sp. Taxonomy (GTDB): domain Bacteria; phylum Bacillota; class Clostridia; order Oscillospirales; family Acutalibacteraceae; genus Eubacterium_R. The sequence continues at coordinate 118,931 of CAJOEV010000001.1, forward strand.
GACTTCATCTTTAAAGAGGAGCTTAACAGGTTCAACAAGTTCAAACTGAAGGTCCTCGGGAAGTCCGCCAACATTGTGGTGAGCTTTAACGCCGTCGCTTTCAAGAATATCGGGATAAATAGTTCCCTGAGCGAGAAATTCGATTCCGTCGAGCTTTCTTGCTTCTTCTTCAAAAACTCTGATAAATTCAGCGCCGATAATCTTTCTCTTTTTCTCGGGCTCTGCAACGCCTGCAAGTTTGTCAAGAAAACGGTCTACAGCGTCAACGTAAATAAGGTTTGCATCCATCTGATTTCTGAAAACCTCAACAACCTGCTCGGGCTCGCCCTTTCTGAGTAAGCCGTGGTTTACATGAACGCAAACAAGCTGTTTGCCGATTGCTTTGATAAGAAGCGCAGCAACAACCGATGAGTCAACACCGCCTGATAAAGCAAGAAGAACTTTCTTGTCGCCAACCTGCTCTTTAATCTCTTTGATTTGCTCGTCGATAAATGCGTTTGCAAGCTCGGGAGTTGTTATTCTTTCCATTGTTTCGGGTCTTACATTACTGTTCATTGTTGTCCCTCCATAAATAATATTTGATTAATTATACCAAAACCTAAGTGCTCGGTCAACTATACTAAATAGTTTTTTAAATGTTCTTTTGATTCATATGTTTTTGATACTTCACTGAGCATACTCTCATAAAAATCCTGCGCGGATTTTCTTCGGCTTTCGGCGATTTCTCTGCCCTTTTCGGTCTTAAGCTTTGAATAGATTTTTTCAAGCTTGAATTTGTATTCCTGAAAGAATGAAACGCCCTTGTCGTCTTCACCGTTGAGAACATTTCTGTTTTCATCAAGATTATAAAGGGGCTCGCCGAGAAAAGCATTATAGTAGAGAGTTCTTGCAATTCCCATTGTTCCTGCAACATCAATTTTATCCGAATCAAAAAGTATTTTCGCCTCAATTGTTTTAGGCGGATTGTCTCCTCTGAAACGGTGGGCGCTTATGCATTCCGAAACAGCAGCGGCAAAGTTTTCTTCAAAACCATTTTCAATCATAAAATCATATGCCTTTATAGCGCCAACCTCCGCGTGGCAGAGCTTTGGATTTTCAAACTGCTCTTTTCTTCCGATATCGTGGAGCAGGCATGCTGCAATAAGAATATCAAAATCAACATTTGTTTCGCTCTGAGCGATTTCAAGCGCTGTATAAAGCACTCTGTAGATATGCTCTTTATCATGGGCGTTGTTATCCATGCACGAAAGCATATAGTTTTCAAGAAGTTCAAAAGTTTCTTTTTTCATTTTAAAACCACTTTTTTCTTTTTCCGATAAGCATTAAAACCGAAACAACTAAAACCGAAAGCGCAATGACAAAAACGTATCCGTATTTCCACGCAAATTCGGGCATTGCCTTGAAATTCATTCCGTACCAGCCGACAATAAGGGTAAGCGGGAAGAAAATGCTTGTTATAACCGTGAAGCGCTTCATAACGTTGTTGAGCTTGATATCAAGTGAGGCGGAATATGCGTCCTGAAGGTGATTTACCGACCTGCTGAGCGAATCCGTATCCTCTCGTAAACGTGAGATTTTATTCGAAACGTTCATAATATAGATGAGCTTGTCATCGTCAAAAAGCTCGTTTTCGTTTTCTTCAATAGCGTCGGTTATATCAAGAAGCTGTTCATAGTAATTGTGCATTGTCAAAAGCTCTTTTTTCAGCTGAAGCAGCTCAAGAGAAAAATCGTCTTTAACACTGTCCTTTATAACCGATTCTTCAAGCAGGGTTATTTCGTTGCCCTTGTCCTCGATATATTTGAAATCGTTTGAAATCAAAGCATCGATAAACGCAAAAATCAGCTTTTCAATTGTAAGTCCTGCAGCAGGATATCTGCCAAGCGCTGAAAGAAATTTATTATTCGTTGATGAATCGTAGTCTTCAACGTCAACAACGATAATAAGGTTTTTCTTGATATAAAGCGCAACGCAGTCAAATTTTTCCCCGTCATCGGGATTTGCAATTCTCAGCTCCGTGAAAAGATAGCTGTCGTGAATTTCAACGTCGCTTCGAAAATACTTGTTTGCCCTCTGGCATGAATCAATTGTTGTTTTTGAAAAGCCGAAGCCTTCTCCGATTTTTAAAAGCTCCTGTGCGCTGATAAAGCCTGCGGTTATGCAGTTTTCATCAATACTTTCAATGTCAATCTCAGTAATTTCTTTATCTATTTTGTAGAACATTAATATCCTTCTTTGTTTTTGTATTTCTGAGCTCTTACATCAAGATGGCGTATGTCAACATAATCGGGGAGTCCGTTTCGAAACGGTGTCTGCGCAACGCCTCTTATAAGCGGTCTGAGATAGGCAATCATTTTATCCGTTACATCGTTGCCCTCTTCATTGATATAGTCCCTGGGAACCTTGTTTTCCTTGTTGGCAATAACCTTGACATCCTCTATTCCGTACTGAACGCTGTAGGGCTTGTTGGAAACTCTTTTAAGAGTTGCAAAAACGCCCGTTTGTCCTTCTTCAGCAGCGCGTGCGGCAACAGTTCCGAGATTGAATGCCTCGTTAACATCGGTCTGGGAAATAATATGTCCTGCACTTCTCTGAAGAACGCTCGGCTCAAGGGCACGGACTTTACATCCTATTTGCTCTTCAACAACGGTTTTAAGATATGCAGCGGCTCCGCTGAGTCTTGCATGACCGAACTGGTCGGCGGTTGTTGCTGAGTTTGCGGAGATATATTCGCCGTTTTTATCCCTTATGCCTTCGCTGACAACAACGATAACCGAGTTGTATTCCTCGAGCTTTTTCTTAACGTCGCTGACAAACTGCTCAACGGAAAACGGAACCTCAGGAAGATAGATAAGGTGGGGCGCAGGCATATATTCAGCTCTTGCAAGAACTGAAGAAGCAGTAAGCCAACCCGCATTTCTTCCCATTGCCTCGATAATATGAACGCTCTTTATTGAATAAATACTCGTGTCGTATGCAACCTCGCGCACACAGGCTGCGATATATTTTGCAGCTGAGCCAAAGCCGGGGGAATGGTCAATTCCGACCAAATCATTGTCTATTGTTTTCGGGATGCCGACAATTTTTATATCGATGTCATTTTCCATTGTATATCGCGAAAGCTTGAGGACGGTATCCATTGAATCGTTTCCGCCGATATAAATGAAATATCCGATATCGTATTTGTTAAGAATTTCAAAAAGTTTGTCGTATTCCTCTTTTGTGTGACTGAGCTTGTATCTGCAAGAGCCGAGGAACATTGCGGGTGAATGCTTAAGACGGTGAATTTCCTGGGGCATTTCCGTAAACATATCCGAAAGGCAGATTATGTTTTCTTCAAAAAGCCCTTCAACGCCGTTTATCATTCCGTAAACCTTATCGATTTTATCGCTGTGAATTGCGTATTCAATTGCACCTGCAAGGCTTGAATTAATAACTGAGGTCGGACCGCCCGACTGGCCGATAATCATATTATTTTTCATAATAATTCACATAGCCTTTCTGCCCGAAAATAATTCTTTATATTTCACATCAATAACAATCCTTGCAGGGCAGACAAGGCGTTAATGTGAATTCAGCCATCGCTCGTTGTCGCATCGCGGCAAACTGAGCGGGCAATACAATCAGTAATTAGTGTGAATTTTCACACTTATTACTCTCTATAATCTTTGTTGTTATTTTTTTATTCGGAAAATCAAGATAGATTGTTCCGAGGTTGATTCCCCTCCTGATCGGGAAGTTAACAAATGCATCGTTAAGAAGCTGTGCATTTTTCTTAGGACCTGCAATTCCGCCTGCGGTTGAGAAATAGCAGATAACATACTGCTTTTCAAAGGGCGTCAGCTTTTCAAGAAACGGTTTTATGCATGCGCCCCATTTGTCTTCCGCATGGTATTTGAATCTGTCCTGAATAACAAACTCGGCGCCGTCCTCTGCGCCTGTTTCAAGAACAAGCGGTTCGGGAGTAAGCTCGGGTTGCTCAACCCAGGAGGAAAAATCAATTCCGCTGTTTTTCTTGGTGTACTCTTCACTGCTTTCATCCATAAGACAGCGGCGGATTAAAACTATTTTGCCCCTTGCCTCACCAAGAGTGGGGCATGTATTTTTAAGATACCATTTGTCTTTATTCGGCTTGATATATTTTTTGAAAAGAATATCAAAGCTTTTTTCAAAATCTTTGCCCGAGTCGTTTTTAAACTGGAAAATAACCGTTTCGCTCGGGTTTTCTTTAAGGAAAGCATATATCTGTGTTAAAACATATTCCAAATCCATATGCAATTTCGGCTTGCGTGCCGTGCAGAAAACCTTTGCAACGCCGTGAATCATAAGAAGTTTGTTTTCTTCAGCCGTAACCCTTATATCCAGTGCGCGCACGCCGATGCAAAGTTGGTCGAAAATGCTTAAATCCTGGCATTTTGCGATATGTGCATACTGAACATACCGCGCCGCAGCGTCGTGCGTTCCGGGAATGTTGAGTGAAAACAGTTTTTTATCGGAATCGATATCCTTCATCCAGTTTTTTAAATTAATGCTCATAAATATCACCTTGTATTTGCTGACAAAATTATAGCATTTTTATTGACAATATTCAATAGAAAGCGCATTATAACATTATAAATATTATTTGAGGGATAGAAATGAATATCTTATCCGCTAAAGGAAAAATCAACGAGAAAAACAGCAAAACAAATATAAGCCATAAGTTTTTTGTTAGTGAAAGTGCAAAAAAGCTTATTGTTTATTTTTCATATTATCCGAAAAATGTTGAGGACGCAGCACATTCTTTAAGGCTTATTGATGACGGACTGAAAAAATACAACACCGAAAGCGAACACCCGTCGGAATTCCTGCCTGTCAGAAATCTTTTAACGCTGTCCTTTGACGAGAACGAAAAATTCAGGGGCGCTTGCCACCGTCACCCGAATGAGCAGACCATTGTTGTTTCAAGTGAAAACAGCACCCCGGGGATAATCAACAAGCCCCTTGAAAGCGGAGAATGGAACGCGGTTTTAAACGTTCATTTTGCAGGCTGTGAGATTGAATACAGCATTGAAATTGAGGAGGAAATATGAGCTTTTTACCCTGTGAACTTCATTGCCATACCTGCCACAGCGACGGAAAATTCACCGTAACCGAGCTCCAAAACGCTGCAAAAGAAAACAGCCTGTCGCTGATTGCTCTGACCGACCACAATACGTTCAGCGGCTGCAGTGAACTGAATAACAGTATTATTCCGTCGATTCCGGGAATTGAATGGACAACCTATTTTGGACATATCCTTATTCTCGGCGCAAGGAAATATGTCGACTGGCGCGATTCAACGCCCGATAATATTGATGAAAAGCTTGATGAGGTTAAAGCAAACGGAGGCGTTATCGGCATTGCCCATCCGTTTCAGCTCGGCTCACCGTTTTGCACTGGCGGAAGATTTGAGTTTAATATTAAAAAGTGGGAAAATGTTGATTATATCGAAATTTTTCACGAGGGCTTTTCAAAGGATAATGAAGAGAATATAAAAGCGCTTGAATTCTGGAGCACTCTGCTTGATAAGGGCTATCATATTGCGGCATCCTACGGACGCGATTGGCATTCAAATGAAACAAAAGGATATTTCGGCTGCACTTATATTGATTTTGACGGAACTCCAACCGCCGAAAATGCGCTGAGTTCAATCATGAACGGCAGACCCGTTGCTTCTCTCGGAATGAAGTTGTTTTTTGAGGTTGAAAAAGACGGGAAAACTTATAATATCGGCGAAACCATTCCGTCGGGTGAGTGCTCAGTCAACCTTTTCTGCGATATTTATGCAAGGCATCAGAGCATTAACAGAATTTCATTTGACGAAATCAGAATAGTTACAAATGAAAGCGAATGTATTTATAAAGCAAGCAAAAACGAAACGAAAATAAAGCTTAATTTAAACCCGAAAAGTTGGTACAGAGCTGAACTTTGGGGTACACTCGACGGTAAAGAGATGCCCCTTGCCGTAACCTCGCCGATTTATACCGAATAATATTGAAAAACGGCAGAAATTTGTTATAATAATGTATATTAATCTTTAGGAGAGACTTATGGAAAAGATTTTAGTTCTTGACTTCGGAGGTCAATATAATCAGCTTATTGCAAGGCGTGTGCGAGACCACAGGGTTTATGCGGAAATTCTGCCGTACACAACGCCCCTTGATGAAATCCGAAAAAGAAAGTATAAGGGAATAATTTTCACGGGCGGTCCGAACTCGGTTTTTGATATGAGCTCACCCCATTACGACAAAGAAATTCTTAATATCGGAGTCCCGATTTTAGGCATTTGTTATGGCTGTCAGCTTATATCCTGGATGGCTGGGGGCGAGGTTAAAACCGCACCCGTTTCGGAATACGGAAAAATCGAGGTCAGAGCAAAAAGCTCACTGTTTTTCAACAATATTCCCGAAAAATCAATTGTATGGATGAGCCATACGGACTATATTTCAAAGGCTCCAGATGGATTTGAGGTTGTTGGTGTAACCGATGACTGCCCCTGTGCTGCAATGCAGAATACAAAAAAGAACATCTATGCGGTTCAGTTCCACCCCGAAGTAACCCACAGCGAATACGGCAATCAGCTTCTCTATAACTTCCTTTATGAAGTCTGCAAATGCAAGGGCGAATGGGTTATGGACAGCTTTATTGACGATACGGTCAAAAAGCTTCGCGAGCAGATTGGCGATAAAAATGTTATTCTCGGACTTTCGGGCGGAGTTGATTCCTCCGTTGCAGCAGGATTGCTTTCAAGAGCAGTCGGAAAACAACTCACCTGTGTTTTTGTTGACCAGGGCTTAATGCGTAAGGATGAGGGCGACTTTGTTGAAAAAACATTCACAACGCTTTTTGATATGAATTTTGTTCGCGTAAACTGTCAGAAGCACTTTATGGATAAGCTCAAAGGAGTAAGCGAGCCCGAACAGAAAAGAAAAATAATCGGCGAAGAATTCTTCAACGTTTTCTGGAACGAAATCAGGAAGCAGAGCGACAAGGGTTATTTTGCCCAGGGAACAATTTATCCCGATTGCATTGAATCGGGCAAGGGCGATGCGGATGTTATCAAAACTCACCACAACCGCGTAAAAACTCCCGAAGATGTTCAGTTCCTCGGAATAATCGAGCCGCTTGCAGACCTTTTCAAAGATGAAGTAAGACGCGTTGGCGAAAGGCTCGGAATACCGAAAGAACTTGTATGGCGCCAGCCCTTCCCCGGACCCGGTCTCGGAGTCAGAATTATTGGTGAAGTCAATGAAGAAAAGGTTAAAATTCTTCAGGAAGCTGACGCTGTTTTAAGGGATGAAATGGCTAAAAACGGCTATGAAAGCAATCTCGCACAGTTCTTCTGCGTGCTTACGGGAGTCAAAACCGTCGGCGTTATGGGCGACCACAGAACGTATGAAAATCTTATTGCGATAAGAGCAGTCACAACCGACGATTTTATGACTGCTGACTGGGCGAGAATCCCCTATGATATTCTTGCAAAGGTTTCAAACAGAATCACAAACGAGGTTGAAGGCGTAAATCGCATAGTATACGACATAACGAGCAAGCCCCCGGGAACGGTGGAATGGGAGTGAGAAAATCGTCTTACCGATTTTCGGGAGTGAAACCAAATATTGTAAAATCAACCAATAGGTAATAATATGCAGAATTCTTTTGAAAAGATATACGAAGTTGTAAAAAAGATTCCCTGCGGAAAGGTTGCAACCTACGGTCAGGTTGCTCTTCTTGCAGGGAATCCTCATTGGAGCAGGGTTGTTGGCTATGCGCTTCATGTTAACCCCGACCCTGACAGTATTCCGTGCTTTCGCGTTGTTAACCGTTTTGGTGAGCCGTCCTCGGCTTTTGCCTTCGGGGGAAAGAATATGCAGATTCTCATGCTTGAAAACGAGGGAATTGAAGTTGAAGACGGCAGAGTTAATCTTGAAAAATATCTCTGGAACGGTGAATAATCGAATTGTTTAACAAATGAGATATGGCACTGTATGAATTTGCATAAACAAAGAATATTGTATAAATGAAAAAAGGAGAGAGGGAAATGAGCAAGATTTTTCCGGATAATAATGGCTTGGTAGCTTCAAGGGATGATTTGAATAACGCGGTTGACTCTCACTCAGCTTCACAGCCGATTATTCCGACATCATATGATGAAACAAACGGCAGCGGGAATCAGCAGTATCCTAATCAGGGTTTATACACTGCAGAAACCAAAAGTGCAAAACCGAAAATTAACACCGGAGTTTTAGTAGGAATACTAACTGTATTTCTAGTGGTTGTAGTGCTTTTTACAGCTGTTTTAATAACTCATATTCACACCTGTGACAGGTGCAAAAAAACATATTTCGGCATTGAATACAGGATTGAAGATGCGGGATATGATGAGCAGTGTTATGAAGAAATTTGTAGTGAGGAGTAGATTATGAAAACGAGAAAGACTAAAAGCTTCTTAGCAGTGATTTTAGCATTTGTGTTGATTGTTCAGCCGATGATTGTTTTTGCAGGCAATGACTACAGAAAAGTCTTTCCGAAAAAATATCAGACAACAAACAATGCAATCGTAACTGATAAGTGTGTTTCATTAAGAGATGTTCCTGCGGGGAATTACAAATTCCTTAACCAGTATGTTCCGCAGGGTGTAACAAAGTATAATGATTATATTCTCGTTTCGGGATATGATAAAAGAGACGGCGGAAAGCCCCAGATTATTGAAATCTTTTCAAGCGGTAACTCAAAGCATATCGGAACAATTACGCTTGATATAAACAGTCATATGGGCGGAATTGAATATGCTAACGGATACATATGGATTGCAAGTACAAAGCGTTTATGCTCCTTCCCCGTATCAAAGGTTGATGATGCAATTAATACAGGAAAATCCACTGTTTCGGATAAGGACGTAAAATCATCAGTAAAAAATCCTAAAAGCGAAAAAATTCATTCAATCTCGGCATGGATTCGAGGAGTTGAAGAGGATGAGAACAGCGAATATAACGTTTCATTCTGCAAATTCTTTAAGGGTTATCTCTGGATAGGAAGTTATACAACTATTAATCAGGCAAAGCTCAGAAAAATAAAGCTTAACTCTGACGGGACAGCCAAAGAAACAGGGGTTGAAATAGAGATTCCGCATTATGTTCAGGGTGCGTCATTTGCGACGGTTGGCGATACTGATTATCTCGTTCTTACAGGGCGCGGAAGAAAAATGGGCTTATTTAAAGCGTATTTTATATCCTCTTATAAGTTCAATGAGAATATGAAAACTGTATCCCCGAACGATTATGAAAAGCGACTTGAGACGCCTTCCTATATTGAAGAGGGAATGGTTGATACTGATAATAATCTCTACTATCAAGTGTTTGAAAGCGGTTCTGAAAAATACAAAAACGAAAAGAACACGGTTTATATTGAGGATGTTCTGGCTATTGATTTATCAGCAATATTGCCAATTGATTCAAATGTTGCTCCGCTTTCACCTTCAAAGCCTAAAACAACATCAAATGAGCCGGACGAGCCGGAAGTACCCGAAGGCGAGCTCGACAGCGCATTTGCCGAAAAGCTTTGTTCGGATACTTGGTCAGAGTTTGCGGGCAGCTATAAGAGCAATGCTACTCACTATTCTATTACCGAATACAACTTCTCAGAGGACGGAACAGCTCAGAGGATAATTGGCAGCTATCACAGCTATGAGGGAGAAGATGACAGTGCAGACTACAGTGTAGTTGACAGCAACTGTATTGAGTTTAGTATCGGCGAAGAAACCTTTAGGGTTTATCAGATGGATTCCGATGACATCTTGAGAATTGAAATTGAAGACGGCAAATATAAATATGCAGGATTGCTTATAAGTCAGACTGCAGAGGGAAGATATGAACGTGATTTTTCAATGGACTTCCTTGAATCAACATCATGGAAAACCAATGTTCTTTATGAAAAGCTGACTTATGGCAGCGTAGGTTTTTATCAGGATTCTTCCGAAGATAGGGACTTTTTGCATGCTGAAATAGTATTTGGGACCGGTCCCGGCGATGACGGCATTATTGATTATACCGTTATTGACAGAACGGACAGCATTGCCGAAATGATTGACGAAGAATCTTATGAAGAAGATATAAGAATCTTTGTAGAAGATTCGGGCGACGAGAATCTGCTCAACGCATATATTTTCATAGACGGTGAGTATAGTTTCGATCAGTGGCAGAGAAATTACGATTGATGATTTAAAGGGAGAACTATGAGATTAAAATTACCTTTCGGACTGGGCGCAATAATAATCAAAAAGTGGATGATTGTCTTGCTGGCAATAGTTTTTGTCGTAGCAGCAGGCGGTGCAGGAGTTTATTGGGCTGTATCAAACAACACAGCGCCGGAGTATTCGGACAGTGATGATTATTCAGAAGAAACTCAGGATGGGGATAATGAAGAAGATTCTGCTTCCGATACAGAAGAAGAAAACAATGAAAGCGACGAAACAGAATTATTTATTGAAAAACTCTGTGCAACTCAATGGCTTGCATTGGGCTCCGAGGTCGGAGATTCTTCTGCAATTTACACCTTTTCTGAAGATGGAAATGTTACAATAACATTTGAATATGATATGAGTGATTCCGAATCATACGATTCAACTTATACGGTTGACAGCGATGGCGTGGTGTCGTTCAGCTACAGTCCGTACGGCTCGACGATTAGCATTGATTTGTATAATCTTGATTCAGAAAAGCTTATTCACAGCGAAGGTGTAAGCGGCGGAGAGAGCTTTTCGGGAATGTTTATTGAAAAATCAGGTGTTAATATTTCCGATAATTTCTTAAATGAGATTGACGGTTCAACCTACCATTCCAGATATTTTGAAGGGGATAGTATGGGCGATGGAATTGACTTCAACAGCGATAGTAACGGAAATTATGAATGCACTATTCCCAACGGAAACACCCGTTTAAACGGAATCGGAGTCACAGACGAAATTGCAAGACTGGTTGACTACGGTGAAGGAAACGGATATCTGATTTTCATTGAAAAATGTACGGATAATAACGATTATGTTAACGCCTACATTTTCGACAACGGAGAATTCAAAGCCGAGAAGTGGGCAAGAGTATAAAAAAGAAAAAACACTCAAAAATTTGTTTTTTTGGGTGTTTTTTTAATTTTCGTTTAAGATTCGGGAGTTATGATTCAGTCAAGCTGATAGGGAAAACCTTTTTCAGCTGAAAACATACTCTCCTTTCTTTGCAAATATCCTGTTCTTCTATTGTATCGGGGAGCAGGATATTTTGCTAACAGATAATTGCACATAATGTGTATTTATGATATATTATTGATTGAGGTGGATTTATGAGAATACTTGTTGTTGAAGATGAATACAAGCTCGCTGAGCTTGTTGCAAACAGACTGAAAAAAGAGAAATATGAGGTTGATGTTTCACTGGACGGTGAGGACGGACTTTATAATGCTGAAAGCGGAATATACGATTTAATAATTCTTGATGTTATGCTTCCTAAGATGAACGGATTTGAAATTCTTTCCGAAATACGAGAGGAGGGAATAACCTCGAAGGTTATTATGCTCACTGCAAAATCAATGCTTGAGGATAAGCTTATCGGACTCAACGGCGGTGCAAATGACTATTTAACAAAGCCGTTTCATATGGATGAACTTATCGCAAGAGTTAATATTCAGCTCCGTCAGGATGAAAAGAGTGTAAAAAAGGACTATATTGAATTCGGCGATTTACAACTGAACATTGCGACCTCATCGCTTTTGTGCACCTCGAGCGGTGAGAATATAAACGTCATCAACAAGGAATTTCAGCTTCTTGAATTTTTCATCAACAATCCGAACCGTATTCTCACAAAAGAACAGATTTACGATAAGGTCTGGGGTTATGATAACGAAATTGAGTCAAACAACCTTGAAGCATATCTTTCATTCATCAGAAGAAAGCTTAAGGCAGTCGGCTCAAATGTAAACATTAAAGCCGTTCGCGGAATGGGCTACAGAATGGAGACAGCTAATGGATAAACTGCGAAAAAAGGTTTTCTGGGTTATATTTTTGATTCTTACAATTTTCACAACAAGTGTTTTTGCGGCTTATAATGTTCAGCAGTATAACCGTGAGCGTGTTGAAACAGTTCGTAATTTCACGCAGATAGAAAGATTTGATAAGGACGAAAAGTCGAAGATATTTTTTGAATCAGCAGAAGGTTACAAAAGTACACCTCCGCGTATGCCTGACGAAAAAGACATTATGAAAAACATCAGATATATGGATAATGTTGTTTACACCGTATATCTGGATGATGATAATTCAATAAGCGAAATAGTCAATCATTCAAGCGATGAAACAACCGATGAAGAGATTGAAGAAATAGCAAAAACCATTCTTGAAGAAGGACGCGACAGATGACTCAACGCTTGTTATTATTGATAATGAAAATACCAATTCAAATCTTTTAAAAACCCTTTTGGTTTCGCTTTGTATGCTCATTATTCTTGAACTTCTGATTCTTTTGATTTCACTGAAGCTTACAAAGTGGATTATCAAGCCCGTTCAGGAGAGTTTTGATAAGCAAAAGCAGTTCATTGCCGATGCTTCCCATGAGCTGAAAACTCCGCTTGCGGTTATTATGGCAAGCAGCGAGGCACTTGAAAGCAATCCCGATGAAACCAAATGGCTTGAAAATATCAAAAGTGAGTCGGAACGAATGAATAAGCTGATTTCCGATTTGCTTGAGCTTGCAAAATCCGAAGAGGTTGATGACAAAAGCGAGTTTGCAGTGGGAAATCTTTCAAAGCTCGTTGAAAAATCCGTTTTGACATTTGAAGGAATAATGTTTGAAAAGGGCATAACACTTGACTATTCAATTGATGAAAACATTGAAATCGAAATGAACGAATTCAAAATAACCCAGCTTGTTTCAATTCTTCTTGATAATGCAATCAAGCACAGCGATAAAGGCGGAATAATCACCGTTGAGCTGAAGAAGGATAAGGATACGGTTTTAACTGTTTCAAATACGGGCGAGGGCATTCCCAAAGGAGAGGAAGAAAAAATATTCGAGCGCTTCTACCGTGCCGATGAATCGAGAAACAGAAATGACAACCGCTATGGACTCGGTCTTGCAATTGCAAAAAATATTGCATTAAGCCACAATGCAACAATCTGTGCTTATTCTGAGAATGGAATAACAACCTTTAAAACAGTTTTTAAATAAATACAGCTTCTGCCCCGATGGCATAACCTTCGGGGCGTTTTACTTTTCTTAGCATATGTGCTATACTAAACAAAAACTTTGGGAGGTGGAAAAATGAAGCAGATAACTGTTGGCATACTCGCGCATGTTGATTCGGGAAAAACAACGCTTTCGGAAGCAATGCTTTATTGTTCGGGCAACATAAGCAAGCTCGGAAGAGTTGACCGCAGAGATTCATTTTTAGACACCTTCTATCTTGAAAGGGACAGGGGAATAACCATTTTTTCAAAGCAGGCAATTCTCAATTACAAAGATACCTGCTTCACCCTTCTTGACACTCCGGGGCATGTCGATTTTTCGGCTGAAACCGAAAGAACGCTCCAGGTGCTCGACTATGCAATCCTTGTTATCAGCGGAACCGACGGCGTTCAGAGCCACACACTGACTCTTTTTTTGGACGGATACGATAAGAATATTGTTTTTCATCAGCTTAAAACAAGACTTAGCGAAAAATGTGTTGAATACTCCGAAAATAAAGAGGAATTTATTGAAAACCTTGCCCTTTGCGATGAACGGCTTCTTGAGGCATACACAGAAAACGAAACATTAAGCGATGACGAAATAAGAAGTGCTGTCAAAAAAAGAAAAGCATTTCTATGCTTCTTGGGTTCGGCGCTGAAACTTGAAAATATTGACGAATTTTTAAATGGCTTATCAGAGTTCACATATCAGGAAAACTATCCCGAAAAATTCGGTGCAAAAGTCTATAAGATTTCGCAAGATGATAAGGGAAACAGGCTGACTCATCTGAAAATAACCGGCGGTGAGCTTAAAGTCCGTGACATTCTTCAAAGCGAAAACAATAAAAACAGTGAAAAGGTTAATCAGATAAGAATATATTCGGGCGAAAAGTTTTCTTCCGTTTCCGAAGCTAAGGCAGGAACAATTTGTGCGGTAACAGGCATAAGCTTTGCGAAATCGGGTGACGGTCTCGGCTTTGAAAATGATTCCGCACTTCCGGTGCTTGAGCCCGTGTTAACCTTTAAAATCGAACTTCCCGAGGACGCGGATATAAATGCAGCTCTCAAAAATATGAAAATTCTTGAGGACGAGGACCCGCAGCTTAAGGTTGTCTGGGACGAGCGCCTAAAAGAAATTCAGCTTCAGTTAATGGGTGATATTCAGCTTGAGGTTTTAAAATCAATAATCAAAGAGCGCTTTAATCTGGATGTTGATTTCGGACGGGGGAATATCAACTACAAGGAAACAATTGAAGATACAGTTGAGGGAGTCGGTCATTTTGAACCGCTCAGGCATTATGCGGAGGTTCACCTGATATTAAAACCGAAGCAACGCAACAGCGGCTTAACCTTTAAAACCGATTGCAAAGAGGATTTGCTCGATAAAAACTGGCAGAGATTGATTCTTACTCACCTCTATGAAAAAACGCATATCGGCGTTTTAACGGGCTCTCCGATAACCGATATGGAAATAACTCTCGCATCAGGCAGAGCGCACGAAAAACACACCGAGGGCGGTGATTTTCGCCAGGCGACTTACAGGGCTGTGCGCCACGGACTGAGAAACGCAAAAAGCATTCTTCTCGAGCCGATTTATGAATTTTCTCTTGAAGTCCCGAATGACAATGTTGGGCGTGCGCTTTCGGATATTCAGAGAATGTACGGCGAGTTTGAAAACCCGGAAATAATGGGCGAAAATACCGTTATCAAGGGCAAAGCTCCCGTTTCAACCATGAGCGATTATTCAAAAGAGGTAATGCAGTATACTCACGGCGAAGGCAAGCTTTATTGTACTTTCTGCGGTTATGATGTTTGCCACAATGCCGAAGAGGTAATTGAAAGCAGGGGATACAATCCCGATTCCGATATCGAAAACACAGCTGATTCCGTTTTCTGTTCCCACGGCGCAGGGTATAATGTAAAATGGGATGAAGTAAAAAGCCATATGCATCTTCAAAGTGTTCTGAGCCCTCCCAAACAGAATATTGAGGAGAGCTTTACGGTAAGAAGCACCGCCAGAAGCAAGAAGCCGAAGGATATTTTTGCGCTTGATAAAGAGCTTATGGAAATGTATGAAAAAATGTTCGGCAAGATTGAGCCGAAAAACTATAACAGGGTAAGCAGTTTTCATACAAAAGCTCCCGATAAAAAGGAAAACTATAAGCGCAGGGATACGAAAAAGTATGACGGCGAGGAATACCTTCTTGTTGACGGATATAACGTTATCTTTGCATGGGATGAGCTTCGTGAGCTTTCAAAGGATAATATCGAAGGCGCAAGAAACAAGCTTATTGAAATTTTAAGCAACTATCAGGGCTACAAAAAATGCGAGGTTATTCTTGTTTTTGACGCTTATAAGGTCAAGGGTAACAGGGAAATTGAAAAGGTTAACAATGTTAATATAGTATATACCAAGGAAGCCGAAACGGCGGATATGTATATCGAAAAGGTGACCCATAAGCTTGCAAAAAACCATAAGGTGCGTGTTGTAACCTCGGATGCACTTGAACAGCTTATTATTCTCGGAAGCGGAGCGCTTAGGGTTTCTTCAAGAATGTTTCATGATGAAATAGAATCAGTTCACGAAGAAATCAGAAGATTAATTGAAAGCAAATAATCAATAAGAATGCTGAAATATAAGGTCACTGCGTTTGTTTGGTAATGATAAACAAAAAATGGATTTAGAAAGGATAAAACAATGTTAGGTAATTTTGCTTACTGCAATCCCACAAAACTTTATTTCGGTGATGACTCGCTGAAATATCTGAAGGACGAACTTAATAAGTACGGCGATAACGTGCTTCTTGTTTACGGCGGCGGCTCAATAAAAAAGAACGGAATTTATGACGAGGTTGTTGCCATTCTTAAAGATGCGGGCAAGACTGTTACTGAGGTTTCGGGCGTTATGCCGAATCCGACTGTTCATAAGCTGAACGAAGGCGTTGCAATCGCGAGAGAGCATAAAACTGATTTGATTCTCGCAGTCGGCGGCGGCTCGGTCTGCGATTATTGCAAGGCGCTCTCTGTTTCCGTAAACTGTGACGGCGACCCGTGGCAGAAATACTATCTTGATTTTGAAGAACCCGACTGCGAAACACTCCCCGTCGGATGTGTTCTCACAATGGTAGGAACAGGCTCCGAAATGAACGCAGGCTCGGTTATCACCCATCCCGAGATGAAGCTCAAAATCGGTCATGTTTTCCGCGACGAAAAGATTATGCCGCGCTTTTCAATTCTCAATCCGAAATATACGCTTACTCTGCCCCACTGGCAGATGGTTGCGGGAATTTACGATATTTTCAATCATATCTGTGAGCAGTATTTTTCGGGTGAGGACGACAACACAAGCGACTATATAGCAGAAGCGCTGATGAAAAGCGTTGTTCATTCAAGCCGTATTGCAAACGAGAATCCTCAGGATTACGAGGCTCGCTCAAATATTATGTGGACTGCTACATGGGCGCTCAACACACTGATTGCAAAGGGCAAAACCACCGACTGGATGGTGCATATGCTCGGCCAGGCAGCAGGCGCGGTAACGGACGCAACCCACGGTATGACACTTGCGGCGGTTTCACTTCCGTATTACAGACACATTCTTCCATACGGCACAGCGAAGTTCAAAAGATTTGCCGAAAATGTATGGAATGTTAACCCCGACGGCAAAACCGATATGCAGGTTGCCGAAGAGGGCTTGCAGGAACTTGAAAGCTGGATGAAGGAACTCGGTTTGGCTATGAGCCTTTCCGAACTCGGCGCAACAGAGGAAATGATTCCCGATATAGCAAACGCAACAATTATTCTTAAAGGCGGCTACAAAACACTCAATGAGAATGAAGTAATGCAAATCCTCAAAGAGAGTTTATAAATGCAGAACAACAGGTTTTAAATAATTTGATTAAAAAACAAAATGCTATGGCTCAGGTCATAGCATTTTTGCTTAAAGCGTGTTATAATATGATTAAGGAGCGTGATAACTATGGTAGAAATCAATTCAAGAAAAGCGGCAATCGTGGGCTGCGGATTCGTAGGTAGTGCCTCAGCGTTTGCGCTGATGGAAAGCGGACTTTTTTCGGAAATTGTATTAATAGACAGAGATAAAAACAAAGCTGAGGGCGAAGCGCTTGATATAAGTCACGGCCTTCCATTTGCAAAACCCATCCAGATTTATGCAGGCGATTATGCGGATATTTCAGATGCGGCTATCATTGTTGTCACCGCAGGCGCAGGACAAAAGCCGGGAGAAACCCGCCTTGACCTTGTAAAGAAAAACGTTGCTATTTTCAAGTCTGTTATTCCTGATGTAACAAAATACAACAGGGACGGAATATTGCTTGTTGTTGCCAATCCTGTTGATATACTGACCTATACGGCTGCAAAGCTCAGCGACTTTCCCTCAAACAGAGTTTTCGGTTCGGGAACGGTGCTTGATACAGCAAGACTTAAATACCTGCTTGGAGAGCATCTTGGCGTTGATTCAAGAAGTATTCACGCCTTCATTATAGGCGAACACGGCGACAGCGAAATTGCCGCATGGAGTAGTGCCAACGTTTCGGGTATTCCGCTTAACAGCTTTTGCGAGATGCGCGGACATTTCAATCATAATAAGGCTATGCACCAGATTGCGGATGAAGTAAAAAACAGCGCCTATGAGATTATTGAAAAGAAGGGCGCAACCTACTACGGTATTGCGATGAGCGTTAAGCGCATCTGCGAGGCAATTGTGCGCGATGAAAAATCAATTCTGCCTGTTTCAAGTATTCAAAAGGGCAATTACGGCATTGAGGGAGTGGCGCTCAGTATGCCTGCTATTGTCGGCAAGCACGGAGTTGAAACAAGTGTGCCGATTGAACTCAATCAAAAAGAGCAGGAGGATTTGAAGAAATCCGCCGAAACCCTTAAAGCAGTTATTAAAGATGTTTTGGGTAATGATTAAGTCAAAATGATAATCTGATGTACTCAGAAAAAAGAATTATCGAAAAACCGTGTTAAGAATTTTCTTATTGCAGACTGAGCAAATCAGGCGTTGGAATCGGTAAGTTCATTTACAGGTGATTGATATGAATCGAAAAACAGCATTGTTATTGCTGAAAACATGGATTTTGATATATGGAGATAATATGATACTAAAAAAGATTGATGAACTGCTTACAGTATGTAAAGTTTCGTCCACGGAGGATTTGAACATTGATGAGGGTTTTTATTTTATAGGGAAAACTGATGATGAAATATCACTTGTTTGTCCGAGTGCAAATACACCTTCCGATACGGTAGCACGGGAAGATGGTTGGAGAGCGTTTTATATTGACGGAGAGCTCGATTTTTCACTTATCGGGATTCTTTCAAAGATATCAACTATTCTTGCAAATAATCGGATTGGCATTTTCGTTGTTTCGACTTACAACACCGATTATATTCTTGTAAAAAACGAAAACTTCGGTAAAGCAGAAGTCGTTCTTAAAAGCGAAGGCTATACCATTGAATAAAGGAGAAATTATGACACATTACGAAAGAATGATAAAGGGTATGCTTTACGACCCGAGAAAAAAGGAAATACTCGACGAGCAGTTTCCTTTTCAGGATAAGCTGTATAAATTCAATCAGCTCAAGCCATCCGATGTTGAGAAAAAAGAGCAGTATATGAAAGAGGTTTTTGCCGAGTGCGGTGAAAACAATTATATTGAACTACCTTTTAACGCTAACTGGGGCGGACACCATGTTCATTTTGGCTCCGATATTTATGCAAATTCCAATCTTACGCTTGTTGATGACGGACATATTTATGTTGGCGACAAGGTTATGTTTGGTCCCAATGTAACGATTGCAACCGCAAACCACCCGATTGATGCCGAACTTCGCGCAAAAGGACTGCAGTATAACAGGGATGTTTATATCGGCGAAAACACCTGGATTGGTTCGGGGGTTGTTATTGTTCCCGGTGTCAATGTCGGCAAAAATGTTGTTATCGGCGCGGGCAGTATTGTCACAAAGGACATCCCTGACAATGTTGTTGCTTTCGGCAATCCTTGCAGAATTTCAAGACAAGTATCCGATCACGACAGAGAATACTATTATAAATCCGAAAAAATAGACTGGAATGAGATTGACTGATGAGAATAAGAAACGCGAAAAATAAAGATGCAAAACCCATTGTAAGCCTGCTAAGACAGGTGCTTGAACTGCACGCAGAAATACGCCCTGATATTTTTCAAACGGGTACAACGAAATATACCGAAAACGAGGTTGTGGGAATTATCAGCAATGAAAACAGGCGCACCTATGTTGCGGTTGATGACAACGACAATTTAATCGGATTTGCGCTTTGCGAAGTCAGGAATATTGATTCCCACAATATGATTCCCCGCAAGGAAATGTATATTGACGATATATGTGTTGACGGCAACGCAAGAGGAAAACATATTGGCAGTCAGTTGTTTGAGCATGTTAAGCAAGAAGCAAAAAAACTCGGCTGCTATGAGATAACGCTGAATGTATGGGAAGGCAACGACAGCGCCAAAGCGTTTTACAATAAAATGCAAATGAAACCGAAATCAACAACAATGGAATTCATACTATAGTCTGAATTGTGAGGTTCTGAAATGGAATTGTTTTACACGGACAAAAGAGAAGAATGGCGCGAATATCTGAGCAGTCATTTTGAAACAGCGAATGAAATATGGTTCGTGTTTCCGATGAAAGAATCGGGAGAAAAAAGCCTTTCATATAATGACGCCGTTGAAGAGGCACTGTGCTTTGGCTGGATAGACAGCACGATTAAGCATATTGACGAGCTTCACAGGGCGCAGCGTTTTACACCGAGACGAAAGGGAAGCCCGTATTCCCAGCCGAATATTGAACGCTTAATATGGCTTGATGAGAATAATCTTATTCATCCCAAAGTGCGCGAAAGTGTTCTCCCGCTTATTGAAACGCCATTTGTTTTTCCGCAAGACATTATAGATGAAATAAAAAAGGACGAAACCGTATATCAAAACTATCTGAATTTTTCCGATTCCTACAAACGCATACGCGTTGCATATATTGATGCAGCAAGAAACCGTCCCGAAGAATTTGAAAAGCGGCTTAATAACTTTATTGAAAAAACGCGTCAGAACAAAATTATTAAAGGCTACGGCGGAGTGGATAAATATTATTCTAAGAGATAATTGATAAAGAACTGCATCAGAGAAAAGGTGTTTACCTTCACTTTATCTGAAACTGCACTAAACTTTACTCTGAATATAGAAAAGAGACTTGCGAAAAAGCAAGTCTCTTTTTCAGGGGAGAGAAGATATTATCAATGATGAAACTAAATGCTTTTTGAATTTGCATAAATGTTTTTCATAGTTTCATCATCATAACGCTCATCCAAAAACTGCTCATACCGATTACTCGGCTCGGCATCAGTTTTGCGTTCATTCATTCTGACAGCGGCAGAGGCGGACAAAAAGGCATCAAATATAAAGAAAGCCACAAATGCCCATATTATTATTCGCTCAAACGGGATATGCATTTTATCAAAAATCTTTGTAAAAAGAGGAATCACAAGTTTTACCCAGGCAACACCCAGGACACCCCAGAAAAATGAATAAAGCAAACATACTCTTCCGTTGATATTGAGAGGAAGGTGGCTGTAGTCCCAAGCGACGGAATGAAAGAAGGTTTCCTGACCCCACGAGCATATGTATTCAACCACAGTCGAGCTGATAAAAGCTGCAAGAAAGGTTTTCCATATTGGTGCTTTTTCAAAATTAACAAGAATAAGAGTCAGCAATAATGCCCCCATACCGTAGGCAACGCTTAAATGTCCGAGAACAAGCGACTTTCTGCTTTCAATAAATCCGTTTTTAATAAGGCACCAGATTGTTTCAATACCGTATCCTATATAACAGCTTGCAATAAAAATCCAAACATACTGATAGAAACTATATTTGAAATTAATTTTTATTTTATTCGCTCTCTTCATCGCTTGTTTTTCCTCTCATAACTGCAGGGTCCTGGCACTTGACTAATACCCATCTGTGTATTATAATACAATTGTGTAATCACGGTGTCAATAACCAATACAAAGATGATTATATAATAATACACAGACAAGAGGAAAGTGTAAATTATGTCGGAAGACAGAAGAGTAAGAAAAACAAAAAAGCTGATAAAGGATACTTTGATTGAACTGTTAAATCAAAAATCCATTAACAAAATATCTGTAACAGAGCTGACCGAGAAAGCTGATATAAGTCGAAAAACCTTTTATCTTCACTACAGCTCTATTTACGATGCTAAAAATGAATTGGATAACGACATAATCGATATTCTCAACAGCATAATGCAAACTGTGCCGGACACTATGAAAGAAACGGATATTATGGATTTTTTCACCCAGCTCAACTTAAAGGCACAGGATCACAAGGAGCTTGTTGCTTATTTTATTCAGAATTCTAATCAATCCGAGCTTTATGCCAAGGTCAAATCAGCTATAAAAAATGCCGTAATGCAACGCCTGGAAAACAGCAATAAAGGTAATATAAACAATGAATATATTGTGGAATTTGTTGTAAGCGGAATACTTAATTCATATATTGAAAAAAACACAAAAGATGATATTTCAACAGAGAAATTCAGCGTACTTTTAACAAAGCTTTGTTCAGGAGCATTAGCGTTTCTGATTTCAAACTGAAACAATAGGGATAGAGTTCAGCAGATGTGACTGAAAAACAGGATTGTAATATTTTTTTCAATATGCTTGAAAGCAAGGATAAAGTGTGATATAATAAAATAAATTGCACGCAATTATATTGTGCAAAATTATGAATTTAACATATGAGTGTATTATGGAAAAATTAAAGCTATATCATACAAGCGCTTTGGAATTGATTAATCCCGATGTAAATTACGGCAGAAGGAATGCGGATTTCGGCGGCGGATTTTATCTTTCAGATAATCCTGAGTTTTCTCAAAAATGGGCAAACGACCGAAAATCAATTATTAATGAGTATACGCTTGATTTAACAGGGCTTACGGTAAAACATTTCTCGCTCGATATGGAGTGGTTTGAATATATTTCAAATAACCGTGCGGGATATCCCGATATTTTCAGCGAAACGGATGTAATTATCGGTCCGATAGCAAACGACACACTGTATGATACCTACGGTATTATTACAAGCGGACTTGTTGATGGCAAGGATTCATTAAAACTGCTTTCAGTCGGAAAAAGATATATGCAGCTGAATATCAAGAGCGAAAATGCTGCTGCACATCTCAGGTGGGAAGGTGCAAGGAAACTAAGCGGGACGGAAATTCAAGAATCACAAAAGGCTGTCAGAGAAGAAGAAAAAGAATTCAGAGAAGCCTTCTGGAATGCACTTAAAAAGCTTGAAAATTTCGAAGAAATAGAAAATATGCTCAGTTAAAAAGGAGGAATACACATATGAATCCCAAGGACAAAAAAGCATTTTTAGGTTTTCAGCAGGGTGAATTAAACGCGGTTGCAATGTATCGCAGGTTTGCTCAGATAACAAAGAATCCCGAATGGAAAAAGCTCTATCTTGAAGCGGCAAAGGACGAAGGACGCCACGCAGCAACACTCGCCAAATACACGGGTGAAACCCTTCAGCCCAGTGAAGCCCAGGCAAAGCTTCTCGGAGCATTATACAGAATTCTGCCGAAAAAGCTCGTTCATTTCGGAGTATCCAAGGGCGAATACGGCGAAGTCAAGGAACGCGATCTCCCAACGAAGAAGGCCCGTGACGAGTGGTGGAAAATCTACAGCGATACGATCAATGAAATGATTGAAAGCCACAATAATGGAATTGAGCGCGAAACTTATTCTCCAGAAACGATTGAAACGATGAAGAAGATGCTTGACACAATCAAGCGTGCGAAGATCTATCTGCAGCGGATCGAGTGGCTGCTTTCTGGAGACGATGGCGAAAGCGACTTGATTGAACGCACGAAGGAAGATCTAAAGGAAATTGGCTTAGATGCAAACATTAGATAGTCAGATCAATACTTTCTTTAGAGCCTTCAACGCTATTTTAGACGTAGATGAAAAATACGATTTTTCGCTATTAGACCGTGTTGATACGGATTTTTCTATGGAGTACAAAAACGTGAAAGTCACTACACCAGATTGGACGAAGTACACCTTCGATGGAGCATATAAGTATCTGCTTAAACATGGTCTAAGAAATGGGCCGCCTTCTCTTAATTCTGAATGGATGAAGGTTCTTGTCAATGCGCAGATCTATGGCGGCGTCGGGACGATAGACGATATGCTTTCTTACTCTGGATACAACGTTGAGAACATCTTGCCTTCTCGTAAGTACAATTTAGTAAACTTTCTACAGTATTATTCTCTTATACAAGAAGTCAAGCGGCAGCGTAGAGGAGGCCGCGTCTTCGAGATCACGAAATTTGTTGAAGATCTAATTGATTACGTTGCACAGCACTGAAAGGAAATACAAAATGCGACAGTATAAAGACATTGAAGATATGAATATTCTAACTAAATATACGAAGACACTGCTGCCTGTGGCAGCGCTTTCCCTGACATTGGGAATGACTTCATGCGTGGGCGATCTGGATGTA
>CAJOEV010000002.1 GCA_905233545.1 uncultured Eubacterium sp.
TCAAGTCTTTTTTGAAAACTTTTTTACTTTTTTTGCAAAAAGAAAAAGCCCCACACATTTTCTGTGTGAGGTTTTTCTTAACTTAATGACATTGACCCGAGGGGTGTCCTTTTTATACATTTGAACGATTTTGTTGACTTGGTACTATAATTTTGTTATACTAAAACTGGCAATATTTTTACATTTTTTCGCCTGTCTATGATTTTACGGGCGCACAAAAGGAAAGGAGATAAAAATGTTTTTATTTAAAAAGCCGATAGCAATTCTTTTGGCAATTCTGATGATGTTTTCAAGCGTTTTTTGCGCCGGAAGCATTACGGCGCTTGCAGATTGGGAGACAGATCCCGAAGTCGTTGAAACCGCCGAAAAATTCATCAAATATCAGGATGGCAAAACTGTTGTTTATATCGGAAAAACAATTACCCTTAAAATCAGCAATACTCCCGATGAAACAATATGGAAATCATCGAACAAAAAGATTGCAACCGTCACTCAGGATGGTGTTGTTAAAGGCATAAAGACGGGAAAGGTTACGATTACTGCTATAATCAACGAAGAAGAATATTCCTGCACCGTTACGGTAAAAAAACCTTTTCTCAACAAAACCAAGCTGACTCTCAAAAGCGGAAAAACCTATACGCTCAAGATTAACGGTTCTTCGATAAAATCTGTCAGAACCAGCAACAAAAAGATTGCAACAATATCAAAAAAGGGCGTTGTTACAGCAAAGAGAAAGGGCAAAGCAACCATAACTATCACAGGAACTAACAAAAAGAAATATACCTGTAAGGTTAAGGTTAATTCCTGTTTAAGCGCAAGCAAGATAACTCTTGCAGTCGGAGATAAAAAGACTGTTTATCTCAGAGGCGCAAAGCGCAAAAAGACCTGGAGCACAAAGAAATCCGTTGCCTCAGTTACAAAAAAAGGAACTGTTACCGCTAAGAAGAAAGGTACGGCAACAATTAAGGTTAAAGATACAAAGCGAAGAACATATTCCTGCAAGGTAACTGTTGAAAAGCCCTCGATGAGCGACAAGAGCATAACTCTTGACTACGGCGAAGAGGCAATACTTAAGCTCAAGGGCAACACACAGACCGTTACATGGACATCGGACAACACAGATGTTGCAACGGTTTCTGAGGACGGAACTGTTCTTGGCGCAGGAGTCGGTACGGCAAAAATCTGCGCCAAGGTTAAAAGCGGTCACAAGTATTATTGCACGGTTACAGTAACAAAATCCAGACATACTGTTGAGTTTGAAACAAAATATGAGATCGTTATACCTGATCAGGCGGTTAAGGACGGCGAAAAAGTTCAAAAACCCGATGATCCGGATGAAGATTATCTTACATTTAAAGGATGGTATGCGGATTCGGATTATAAAGCCGAATATGATTTCGATACTCTCGTTCATTCGGACATGACCATTTATGTAAAATATGAAGAATTTGACACCGACGGTGACGGATTTTCTGATTATAAAGAAATCTATCATATGGGCACGGATATTAATGTTCCCGATAATCCGAATTTAGATTCGGACGGTGACGGATTGAAAAACGGCGAAGAGGTTAACACATATAACACCGATATTTATTCTTCCGATACGGATATGGACGGCTTAACAGATTACGATGAAGTTAAAACCTATAAAACCGACCCTACCAGGCAAGACACCGATGGCGACGGTTTAACCGATGAGTTTGAGGTTAAGAACGGATTCAATCCTCTTAATGCAAAGACCGACGGCGTTCACAACGATGCTGATGTTAAAACAAATCAGGAATTGGAAGAAAGCGCAATCAGCAAAGGCTTGTTAGAAGAGAATTCAGCAGTTCCAAGCGTTTCAGGTTCGGCAAAGGGAGACATTTCAGACAATGTTTATATTTCACAAAGCACCGAAACCATATTGGAAGAAAACCGTTCAATTATCGGAAAGCCCGTTTGTGTTGAAGGCGATGACAGCTATGTTTCAGGATTGAAGCTCAGCTTTGATTTGTCGGATTACACCGGTTCAAAAGACCCGCTGAGCATTGTTAAGCTTAATGACGAGGGCAGTTTTGAAATTTCGGAATCTTCGGTAAGCTCCAACGCAATAAGCTGCAAAATCAACGGAAGCGGAGATTATTCGGTTCTTGATGTTGACAAATTCCTGGATGATATGGGAATCAACATTGAAGAGGGTATTATTCACTCCTACAGTTCAAAACCTTTTGCAGCATCACCGCTTAATGCAAAAATCAGCGGTCAGGCAGACATCGTTTTTGCAATAGACACAACGGGTTCGATGAGCAACGCTATAAACAATGTTATTGAAAATGTTTCCGATTTTTCGCTAACCCTTTCAAACGAATATAATGTTAAAGCAAATTATGCATTGGTAGATTTCAAGGATATCGAGGAAGATGGCTCAAATTCAACCAGGGTCGTTTCAAACGATTATAAAAACTGGTATTCCAATGTTGATGATTTTATCAGCAAGGTGCGGTTGCTTAGCGCATATGGCGGCGGAGATGCTCCTGAAAGCGACATTGATGCACTTGAAACATCGAGACTTCTGGATTTCCGCAAAACTGCAAATAAGTTTGTAATACTGATAACCGATGATTCATATAAGATTGCAAACAATTACGGAATCAATTCAATGCAGGAGGAAATCAACCGCTTAAAGAATGACGGAATCTGCGTCAGTGTTGTTGCTCCCACATATTTTAACAGCACATATAAGAATCTGTATGAAACAACGGGCGGTATTTTTGCAAACCTTAACAGTGATTTTGCAAGCACCCTGTTGAATCTGGCAAGCTTAATCGGTGAAGAAACATCCGATGGAACATGGGTAATTCTTCAGCACGGCTACAGATATGTTAAGCTACCCGCAATACCCACCTCGTCATCAACAAAAGACACCGATGGCGACGGACTTTCCGACTATAAAGAGCTTGGAAAGAAAAAGGAACTGGATTTAACGCCATTCATAAAACTCAGACTGGCGGCAAGGGGAATTCCATTTTCAAGATATGCTGGTAAAAAAACAATCACTGTTTATGATGCTATTTCAGACCCGACATTAATAGATTCGGATGATGACGGAATCAATGACAAGAGCGATACTGCGCCATGGTCAATCGGCTTAAAAGGCGGAATTGTTGGTGCAATAAAGATTTGCTCATACGGAACAGGTCCAAAAAGTTCGGGTAATTTCTCGGGTCATGCATTTATTGCATATACAAGCTTTATTAAAGATGATGTTGAATTATTCGGAATAAATGTTACATCATATGCAAAAGTTGCCAAAGAGGACGACACAAGATCCGACGGTCCGAAAAACAACAAAATCCACCTGAATCCCGACCAGGTAATAACAATTGGCGGTTGGGCAGGCTGGCTTCCCGACAAGCTGAAAGGCACTTGGATAAACAACGAACTATATAATTTCAACAATGTATATGAAGGTTATGTTCCGGATGACCAACGTTCGCTTTGCAAAAACATAACTGCTTCTTCTGTTGAAAAAATGGAATATGATGCAATTGTTAATTCAAAATGGTCAGAGCTTTATAACTGTTCGGCATATGCCGTTGATATGTGGAACGACGCAACAGGGGACAATATTTCGGCAAGAGGAACCCTTATATTCAGAAATCCTGCTTCTTTAAGCTATAATATGGAAAAAAGAAGCGACTGTGAAAGAGCAAAACCGCTTAAAGCAAGCAGACCATAGATAGAACAAAAGTTATGGATAAAAAACGCACAATAATCATTATGTGTTTTGCCGTTGTTATCATTGTTCTTATCGCAGGGGTTATTATAAGCGCTGTGTCAACTCAGATGGAAGCAACATCGGTTTTCCTTGAGCAGACAGAGCGCGGTGACGGCTGTGTTAAGTTTACCGTTGTTCAGCTCAGCAGCGGTGATTTTATCAAAAAATATAAATATGACTATGACAAAGAAAGCGGCGAGCTTCATATTCGGTTTTATTCAACAATAATAAAGCCTCGAAGTTCGGCGCTTGCCGGGAAAGAAATAATTGTTTATGAGAACGGAGTTCAGAAAATCATAGTCGAAGGCAAAACAACATCAAGAGCCTATGAGGTTTGAAAAAAGGTTCGAGCTGAAATACTCAAGAAACAAAAAAGAGATACCGTGTGGTATCTCTCTTTTGTTTGGTGGGAACAACAGGGCTCACAAAGAAACAGGGACGCTTCAAAACAGTCCACCGGACTGTTTCTCCGTCGAGCTTTGCCGCTGCACGGCAAATTCTCCGCGTCCCAACACAGGTTCGAGCCAATTAAGCACCAAAAAAGGACACCGTAATGGTGTCCTTCTTTGGTGGGAACAACAGGGCTCGAACCTGTGACCCCCTGCTTGTAAGGCAGGTGCTCTCCCAGCTGAGCTATGCTCCCGTCAGCGTTATTCATTATAACACAGAATATTCATTTGTCAAGAGAAAATTAAAATCGTCGCGAAGCGACCCAAAACTCTTAACTTTTCACTCTTAACTCTTAACTGAAAAAGACAGCTCGTTTGAGCTGTCTTTTATTCAATCCTTCCCGAATAGGAGGCGTTAAGCTTTTTGATGTTGTTGATTGTGTCCTCAACCCTTATATCCATTTTGTCCGCTTTCAGACGCTTTCTCTGAAGATATGTAACTGTGTATACCTGGTCGTCATACTTGTTCTTTCCGTCGAACAGGGGAACCTGATATCCCTTTTGCTCGAAGGTTGATGCATAAACCTGGGAACCGTCGATATAATACTCGGCATAGCCGTAGTTTGATTTATACGACGAGATTGTCTGCTGAACAAATCTTCCCTTCGAGAACTTATAAACGGTTGAGTTTGCGTTTATAATTCTTCCCGATTCCTGCATTGCGAAAGCGTTGAAGCAGTAGTACGCTTTATTATTCTTTCTCTTTATAATAAAGTATCTGTCAACCTCATCCGAAAGGCTGTTTGAAATACTGTCGTTCTTATATGCCAGAACGGCTTTCGTTCCGTTGTAGCGGTATATTTCAATATAGTATCTGTCTATCAGCTTCGGAACATAGTTGCCGTTTTTCGTTTCGTTTCGGATTTTAATCGGTCTTCTGTAGATGAGAAGAAGCTCGTCTGTTCCGTCGCCGTTGAAATCAATCAAATCAACAACCGCAAGACCGCGGATAAAGGCGTTTGATTTGCCTTTGATATATTCGGCTTTTCCGTATTTCTGGTTGTAATCCAGAACGATTGAATAGTAGGCGCTCTTAATATTCCGTGCGCTTGCAACAAGGTCATCCGTGCTTGTTGAGCCGAGATAATTCTCAATCAGCCTGGACATTTTTTCGCTGTTTATTGCCGCTTTTTCCTCGGCAAGAACAGCAAGACGGACTCTTTCAAACGCGGTTGAACGGTTTTTGCCGTTAATTGAGTAGTTTGCACCGTCGCGTGTGTATGTTGCGGTCATATCGGTTTTTTTGAAACTGCTTCCGTCAAGCTCATAGAGCTCAACATTCTGAAGCTTTTTGCCCGTATGCTGACCGATATAGCATTTGTTGTTTTTGAAATAGAGAGTTGCGAATGCGTCGTCCCTTATTCTGTCGGTGTGGTTTGCCTCTTCGTGATAGAAGGAAACAAAATCCTTGTCCTTGTTGTAGCCCCATACCTCGGTGAAGTAAACTCCGCCGTCGTCGTAGCAGAGCATAAGCTCGCCGACATTGTCGTTATCAAAATCAATTTCTCTGACAAAGCAGAGTCCCGTCATCTTAAATCCCGAAATTCCGTATGAATTCTTGAGATTTTCGTATGAACAGTTGCCGTATTTGGTTATGTACTGAGCGCAGACCTTGCCTGCGTCGGCATTGAATTTGTCAATTCGTTTGTTCTCTTTTTTAACTCCGAGAACTGTTGTTGAAACCAAAAGAACACAGAAAACAAGAAATACCGCAATCAAACTGATTGTTACCCTTGTTCTTTTCTTTTTTGAAAGGCGGTCGAACTCTTCGCCCAGACCCTTCTCTCTTATGTCGCGGGCAACGGCGGCAATTTTTTTACCTTCGTAAACGGAGAAAGACTTAACCTTTTCAATAAAACTTTTTGTTTCAAAGCGGTTTTCGGGCTTTTTCTTTTTGCTTTCGCTTTTCTTAGGAGCTTTTTTCTTCGGCGCTTTGACTTCTTTTTTTGCCTGTGCCTTCTGAGTTCTTTGAGCGCGCGCTTTTTCGACTCTTTTAGACGCTTCGATTTCTCTGAGAGATTGGTCAATCTCTTCTTTCTTCAAATCTCTTGCAGCGTCGAACGACGAAATTATGGATTCAATACTGCTTTCGTCATCATCGAAGTAGCTTCCCTGCTTTCTCATACCGTTACCCCCCCTTTCAGACAACCGAAACATAATTTCGGTTATATCACATTTTTGCAGCGTAAAAAAATATCACTCGCAAATCTGTTTGCGAATATCACATCGGGCAAAGCCCTATATATCATTTTGCAAACTTTCAGATTTATATTATACTAACACATTTGTCAAGAATTATCAACCTTTGTATTTTAAGAGAGAAATTTTCCCATTAATGAAGGTCCGAAATCAACGAAAATTCCCGTATTTTTTGCGCTTTCCTCGTCAATGCTTTCAACACCGCTTTCAATTTCGCCCGTCTTGTGATAGATGAGATAGGGAACGGGGTCGCTTGCATGGGTGCGCGTTACAATCGGAGTCGGGTGGTCGGGAAGAATCATGATTTTATAGTCATCGTACTTTTTTAATCCCTCAAAAATTATCGGAAGCACTCTTTCGTCAATCAGCTCAATCGAACGGATTTTGTTTTCGGGCTCGTTTCTGTGACCGCATTCGTCGGGAGCCTCAAAGTGAGCGTACACAAGGTCGCAGCCGCTTTCAAGAAGCTCGATTGCAGCGTTTGCCTTGCCCTCAAAATTGGTGTCGATATATCCCGTTGCGCCCTCAACCTCGGCAACCTCCATTTTAGCGCAGAAGCCGAGTCCTTTGAGAAGGTCAACTGCCGAAACAACACCGCCTTTTTTGCCGTAAATGCTCTCAAAACTGTCGAAAGCGGGTCTTGTGCCCTCGCCCCAGAGCCAGATTGAGTTTGCAGGACGCTTGCCCCTCTTTTTTCTTTCGATATTAACGGGATGGTCCTTGAGCAAATCATAGGATTTTTTCATAAGCTCGATAAGAGGTTTTGCGTTTTCGGCTGTTGAAAGATGTTCGGTGATAACCTTTCCCGTAATATCGTGGGGAGGTGTCATTTTGCCGAGTTCTGTTGTTCCGTTATTCCAGATTAAGCAATGGCGGTAGCTTACTCCGGGATAGAATGTGAACTCCTCGTTTCCGAGTTTTTCCTGAATGTATTCAATAAGGATTTTTGCCTCTTCGGTGCTGATGTCGTCGGCGCAGTAATCCTCGATTGTCTTTTCTTCGTAGGGCAAATCGTCCTCGGAAAGAGTTACAAGGTTTGTTCTCAGCGAAACATCGCTCATTTTCATATCAATTCCGATTGAAGCAGCCTCAAGCGGACTTCTTCCCGTATAGAATTTTCTTGGGTCAAAGCCCATAACGCTCATATTTGCAACATCCGAGCCGGGTTTAAGTCCTTCGGCAACCGTTCTTACAAGTCCGACCTCGCTCCTCTGAGCAAGGAAGTCCATATTCGGCTTTTTTGCAAGCATCATCGGTGTTTTTCCGCCGAGTGCGGGAACGGGGTAGTCAGCCATTCCGTCATATAAAACAACAACATATTTTGTCATTGAAATTCCTCCCTAATATATTAATTTTCTAAAATTTACAAATTCTGCATATGTGCATAGTATTATAGCATATCGAAAACAAAAACACAACATATTGATTGCATTAGTTGAAACGGTCAATTTTGTTAGTCAAATTTTATCAAATGTAATAAAAAAGGGCATTGAAAAATTGCATTAAAAGGTTTATAATAAAATAGATATAAAATGTTCATATTTATTTTTCTATTTAAGCGAGAATTTTTCGGAGGGAGAAACATGAAGAATTCATTGAGAAAAAAATTAATCAGTTTAATGCTGTGTGCGTTTTTGGCAGTAACATCAGTTGTTCCTGCTTTTTCGGCGTACGCAGACAGCGGAGTTATCGACACGGTCGACCTTCAGATTTTCTATTCTGACACCAACACAATGGTGCCGACATATCAGGAGGGAAGCGAGGATGTTGAATACATAATCACTCTGACCGAGGGCGAAAAGCTTCAGCTCAAGCACGAGCTTGTGGACAGCTATCTTCCCGATAACGCTTATTACCACTGGTACAGTGACACACCGATACTTGCCGATGTTGACCAGGACGGACTTGTTAAAGCCTTCGACTCATCAAAGGGCGCGGTTGTTCAGCTGTGGATTGATAACGAGGTTAAACCCATTCCGCTCATCGGTTCAAGAGTAGGTGAGCTTCTTGAAAAGGCGTTTAACAACGATTATGTTGACCTTGATACGCTCGATACCGACGCAATTGTTGCAATTGCACAGGCGGCGCTCGGCTCGGAATCCTGGCTTGCCGATTATCTTGACGCATATGAGGGCGACCTGATTGATTCGCTCAGAGATTATCTCGACAGGGTTAACACTAAAATCTACTGCCAGGTTTTCTCGAAGGACGGTGAGCTTCTCGGCGAGGACCATGTCAATGTCAATGTTGTAAGAAACAACGAATGGTATGCTAATTTTCTCCCCAACGGAACACATATAACAAACAAATCAAGTATTGCAACAACCCAGGCAGTGGGCAACAGCGTTCAGCTTTCTGCAATAACCTCTCCCCAGAGACTTCACTACGGCGTTCAGTATTCTGTTAAGGCGTCGTCAATCTTCTCGTCGGGCAAGGTTGTTGCAACCGTAACCGACGGCGGACTTGTTACCTTCAAAAATACGGGTAAGGTTACAATTCTTGCTTCTCCCGACTCCGAGGACGTTATCAACGGACTTCTTAAATTCGTAAACTATTTCTACGCTCTTGAAAATACGGGCACGCTCAACACTGACGATGTTGCTCAGATAATGATTGAGTACATGGGTCTTGATATCAACAGAGCGGTGCTTGCGGGAATGCTTGATGTTGCATTCGGCGTTGCAAAGGTTGTTGAGGGAACGGCTGACCCCGTTCAGCTTACGGCAACCGCAGTTGAAATTGTTGCAAACATTATCCTTCAGATGAGATATAACGATTCAATAACCTTCAATGTTGTTGAGTCACAGCCGATTGAAAGCTTCAATATCGAAGGTGCTAAATCCGTAAAAGAGGGCTCACAGATTCAGCTTTCGGTTACGGATGTTAATCCCAGCACCGGTAATATGGGCGATATCGTCTGGACATCTTCCAACCCCGAGGTTGCAAGAGTGGACGAAAAAACAGGCGTTATAACAGGTC
The DNA here is from genome assembly GCA_905233545.1 of uncultured Eubacterium sp. Taxonomy (GTDB): domain Bacteria; phylum Bacillota; class Clostridia; order Oscillospirales; family Acutalibacteraceae; genus Eubacterium_R. Next base: position 9,391 of record CAJOEV010000002.1, read on the forward strand.
TTGACGCAGGCGGTCCCTACGGTCAGCTTTCAACAAAGAGTGTTATAATAACTGCAACCTCAACAACAAACAATGTTGAAAGAACATGGGAAGTTGCCGTTGTGGGTAAAACGGGTAACTTCATTTCGCAGACGGATATCAACGGCGCCGATATTGTTGAAATAGACGGTACCGAGAACTATACCTACACGGTTTATCCGAAAAGAGTTGCCGAATCGCAGAATCTGTACACTGAGTGGGGTATTATGACCGACGAGGTTGATGAAAACGGCGACCCGATTTATAACTGGGCAACCGAAGATGAACCTGCAAGCAACGATATTTCAACGATTGATTATAAAGGACACTATACGGCGGTTGACGGCGGTGTTTCAACCATTGCGCTGAAAACCTACACGGGCTATTTCCTTTCAAACGGAAAGTTCTATGAAATTTCTTCGTTCATTGCAACGAAGGAGGTTAAAACGGGAATACCCGTTGAAAGAATAAATATTACCGTTACGGGCGTTGCAAACAACGGCGGAAAGATTGCAAGCGACAAGACCGTTAAAATCAACGGAACCGACTATCACTATGTAACAATAACAAGGTCGGGCGCTTATATGGGCAACGGCGCCGTTGTTAAAGCGGGCGTAACTCCGAGCAACGCAACAAACCAGAATCTCAGATGGGTTATTGATAACTCTTATTATAACAACACCCTTTCGGACGATACCCACACTGCAACAGTTAAGCAGCAGGCAGGTCATGAGGTTGCGGACACATTCAATATCTATGCCGTTTCAAATGACGGAAAGGTTAAATCGAATGTTATAACGGTTTGCGTTTCAAACAACCATATCACATCAAACACAATTGACGGCGACACTATCGAGGTTACTAATCTAACCGAAAAGAATGTTTCGCACACCGTTACATACGACGGCTCTCTGACGGGCTCAAACCTTGCAACTCCGAAGGCAAACTGGTATTCCTCGGACGAGGGTATATTCACCGTTGAAAACCTCGGCAACAATAACAGTGATGCCGTTATTACGGGAACTGATGTCGGCGAGGCAACACTCTACTGCGTTACCGCAGACAATGCAATTGTTGACACTGCAAAGGTTGTTGTTAAACCGAACAAAAAGTATCTTAAGAACATTATCGACCTTTGCGAAAAGACCGCGATAATCAGAACAGAGGAAAACAAAACAGAATATAAGCAGTATATGAGAAAGCTCGACCTTGCTTACTCGGTATACTACGACCAGGAAATGGCGTCTCAGACAACCTGCGACACATATGCACAGAATCTTCTGACCGCGTTCTACAGACTCGGCGGTTTTGTAAGCGCAAAGAGCATTGATATTCTCGCAACGGGCAAAAAGCCCCTCAAGAGCAAATTTGTAACCGTTTCGGTCGGCTCAACCTCAAATTATAAAAACTACAGCTATGATTTCGATTATAAGGTTACGCCGACAAGCGCAATGTACAGCGAAGTTCAATGGTCATCATCCAGCAGTAAAATTTCGGTTGATGACAACGGTGTATGCACTCCGGCTGTAAACGATCCCTGCTCGGCAGTTATAACCTGTACGGTTACCGACTATATGGGCAATGTCAGAAGCGATAAGGCGTACATTGCCTTTGCAAGAAACAAGGCAACGGGTGTCAGCCTTAACAACACCTCGCTCAGAGACCAGAAGGTAGGCGAAACAACCCAGCTCACTGCAACCGTTTCACCGACGGGAATTTCCTCGGCTTCGGTCAAGGATGTTTTCTGGGAGTCAAGCGACGAGAGCGTTGCAACTGTAAGTGAAAGCGGACTTGTTACATATGTTTACGGCGGTGACTGTAAAATCACCTGTACAACCGCTGACGGCGGATACACCGCTGTATGCGATATCAATGTTATAACCAACTACGACCACCTTAAGAATTTAATTCAGTCATACACAGACCTGAAGCTTTCGGCAGTAACATACTATCCTGAAACATGGGCTGTTTACTCCCAGGCGCTTGAAGAGGCAAAAGCATTTGTTGCCGAGGGCGGAAAGACCCAGAAAGAGGTTGACGCAGAGTATGCAAAGCTTGAGGCTGCATATAATCAGCTTGTAAGATATGTTTATATGACTGCTGTTGAAATCTATATTGAGGGCGAGCCCACTTCGGAATTCTATCAGTACGACCTGAATCTTATTACCGAAAGTGTCAGCGGAAACGGAATCGGCTATACAAACGGCGACCGTCCGCTTAAGGTAAGGCTCTATCCCAACAACGCTTCATACGAATCTGTTGAATGGTCGAGCGCAACCTCGGATATTTCCGTTTCTTCGGAAGGTGAGGCTGTTCCCACTTCAAACAAGCCCTGCTACGGACAGATTACCTGTACCGTAACGGACCACTACGGAAATCAGTGTTCGGACACCGTCTGGGTATCATTTGCGTACTTCCCCGTAACCGCACTCAGACTTTCGGATAACAATATCAACGGAACAGTGGGCGCAACCTATCAGCTTGCCTGCACTGTTGAGCCGACGGGAACGGGCGTTCTTCATCTCGGCAGAGCGTCAATCAGGGATTATTACTGGGAAAGCGACGATGAAAGCGTTGCAACAATTGACCAGTCAGGACTTGTTACCTTCGTTGGCGCAGGTTCAACAAAAGTTCGTGCTGTATCGTATGACGGCGGTGTAACGGGCGAATGCATCGTTTCAACCGAGGGCGACAGAAGTGCTCTTAAAGCCGCGGTAGAGAACTATAAGGATGTTGAATATCAGAATTATGAGGATTCATATTCACAGGATTTCAAAAGCAAATACGAAAAAGCAGTAAATGCACTTAACGATTTATCTCTTTCTCAGGCAGAAATTGACAAGACTGCTCAGGATGTTGTTGATTCATATGAAGAGATGATTAAGCATCCGTACATCCTGGTTGAGGACTTCACCCTTAGTTACGAAACATATAACGACCCGTATGTGGGCTCGGATACAAGAGTTGAATACGGAACTGTTAATGCCAACAAACACCTGACTGTCAACCTTTCAAAATCGGGTTATCAGTCAAACAACAACAGAAACTATGTTGATATAACTGCAGCTGTTTACCCGAGCAGTGCAAACTATAAATCAATTTCTTGGAGCACTGTTTCAACAAACAACATCAAGACTTCATCTCCGTCGGACAACACGGAAATCAGGCTTACACCAAGCGAAAATGCAAAGGGCTGGGCTAAGCTGAGAATTACCGCTGTTGACAGCTACGACAGAGAGTTCTCAAAAGATGTATTTGTTGTTATGGCAGACAATGTTGCAACGGGGCTTACTGTTAAACCGAGCACCAAGACGATGTTTGCAACAGACCCGACAACGGGACTTCAATACTCATTCACAGGAGGACCCGATGTCACTGCGCTTGAATGGTCATCAAGTGATGAAAGCGTTGTAACAGTAAGCTCAAACGGCGCACTTACTCCTGTTGATACGGGAACTGCAGTTGTTACTGCGGTATCCGTTGACGGCGGCTTCACCTCATCGGCAAATGTTATTATTGAGACGGATTTCTCGGAGCTTGCCGAAAAGGTTGAGGAATACAAACCGATAATCGAAGGTCAGACGGGCGGAGTTGTTTACACCGAGGCAAGCCTTAATGTGCTTGCTGCGGCAGTTCAGGAATGCGAAGCGGTAATCGAAGCGGAAACAGCAAAGCAAAGCGAGGTTAATTCCTATCTTGAAACGCTGACAGCCGCATATAACGGACTTGTTGAATTCGTTCCTGCAACGGGCGTTGAAATTGTTATCGGTGACGGTCAGGATGCGGTCAGCGAGCCTAACGATGGCTTCATAAGATATACATCGAGCAACTCGCTTCTCACAAACAAGAAGCTTCAGCTTGAAGCAAAACTTCTTCCTGCTGACAAACAGCCTGTTTACAAAACAATTGAATGGACATCATCGAACGACCTTCTTCAGGTTGATGACCTCGGTCTTGTTACAAACCTGTCGCCGACAGGAAGCTGGGCAATAATCACCTGCACGATTACAACCGAGGACGGCAACACATTCAGCGACAGCAAATATGTTTCGTTCGTTCGCTACGGCGCAACAGCGGTAACATTTAATGACAGCAAGATTTACGGCGCACCTGCACAGAAAAAGAAGATTCCCGTTAACCTTAATCAGTCCGACCAGAGTGCTGCGGCAAAGCAGCTCAGCGTTAACGATTGTCTGTATTCATCTTCAAACGAAGATGTTGCAACGGTTGACAATGACGGATATGTAACCTTTGTCACTCAGGGTGAAGCAACAATAACCGTAACGGCTGTTGACGGCGGATATGTGGGCACAATCACCGCATACACCACCTGTGATACAACGGCGCTTCAGTCGGCAGTTGCAGCGGCAAAGACGATTGACCAGAAGAATTATGTTGATGAATACGCAAATGCGCTTCAGACAAGAATTGAAGAAGCCGAAGCTGTTCTGGATAATGTTTATGCACCCCAGAACGAAATCGACGCAGCGTGCGACAATCTTCTTGAAGCAATTTCAGCTCTTGAAGGTCACGAATTCGTCAAACCTCAGCCGACAATCAAGGTTGACGGCAAGGTGATTGAAAACGGCGGAAATTATGTGGTTGATGAAAACTCACGAATTACCGTTTCGTATGAAATGAATGAGGGCGCAATGGTTAAATCTGCTCAGTGGATGACAAAGAATGAAAACGGCGCAGAATCCGCAGTATTGGGTGACAACCTGGTAATCACAAAGACAAACGAAGCGGATACCGCAACAATAACCGTTGAGCTCTTAACTGTTGATGATTACGACAGAGCGGAAGTATTCTCGTATACAATCAACGTTGTCAAGAGCGCGGACGTTCAGATAGTCAACATTGATTCAATTACGCTGACTGCGGACGGCGAGGAAATCAAGAACGGAGTTCTTCTTAAGACGGGCTACGGCGATAAATTCAGCGGATTCGAAGGAATTCAGCTTGCATACGTTCCTGATCCGGCAGACGCTTCGGCACCCGTTGAAGTTCAGTGGACATCGTCATTATCAAGATATATTTCTGTTGATGAAAACGGTTTTGTTGATTTAACAACCGCAGGAAGAAACTACAGCCTTAAAACTCTTGCAACAACAATAACCTGTACGGTAGTAAATGCGGACGGAACAACCGCAATTGAAACCGTTGCAATAACCATAAGAAGAAGCTAAGGAGGGAATGAATATGTTTAAGAATAATAAAATCAAAAGATATCTTTCCTCCTTGCTTGCAGCAATCGCAGTCGTTTGCAGTATCGGTGTTTCGATGTTTGCATACGGCAGCGATGATATTGCAATCAACAGCACCAATTTCAAAGATGATGTATGGAGAGGGCTTGTTGAAGAATATCTTGACCCCGATGGCAACGGATATCTTTCACTCTCAGAGAGAAGCGGTGTAACATTAATAGATGTTTCGGGCTTCCTCGAGGCGAAATACGGCGAATCAACATATGTTGAAATCGCTGATTTGACGGGAATTGAGTATTTCACAGCGCTGAAAACCCTTCGTGTCGGAGGAATCGGACTCGAAACGCTCAATGTTTATCCCCTTGTTGCTTTAACAAGCTTAACCTGCCAGGGTAACTATCTCACTTCGCTCAATCTTCTGGGCAATGAAGAGCTTGTTGAGCTTAACTGTGCGGCTAACCACATCAAGGGGCTCCAGCTTGCGCTCAACACAAAGCTGAAAAAGCTGGTTTGTCATTCAAACGAGATTAAAAGCATTGACCTTTCAAAGAACACACTGCTTGAAACACTCAGCATTTTCCAGAACGAGCTTTCAACGCTCGACCTTTCGAATAACACGCTTCTTTCAAGCCTTAACTGTTCAAACAACCATCTTAAAACTCTTGACCTCAGCGCAAATCCGCTTGTCGGCGAAATCATTGAAGAGGCAATAGGAAACCAGACGGTTGAAGCAACCGCAAACTACTCTGCGGAAGACGGCTCGATTTATGTTGATTATGCAATTCCCAATCCTTCAAGAGTTGTTTCAACCTCAATCGACAGCGTTGAAGAGGTTGACGGCGGAACTGTTTTTGTAAAAGGTTACCGCGGTTCAAGCTTCGTTACATACGACCCCGAAGCGTTCCTTGACGGAATCATCTATTACTATGATGTTAATCTTGAAGGCGCAGAGAATATGAGCGTTCGCGTTAATGTTACAAGGGACTTCTTCGTTGTCCGTTATTATGACAGTGCAAAGCTCACAAACAAGCTCGGCGAAGAGATTGTTAACGGCGGCGACAGTGCAGTCTTTGAGCTTGAGAGCATACCTCAGTGCAAGCTCTTTATTCAGTGGAGCGAAAACCTCAGCAACATAACCGAGGACATTCAGACCTATGCAATCTGGAAGGATGACCACAACATTCAGGTTTCTTCCTTTGAAGATGGAGTTGTTCATATCGGATGCTCAAAGGGCTGCGGACTCGACGAGGAATACACTTTTGCGGATTCAATGAACGCAAAAACAGGGGATGAAACCTATGTTTCCGTTCTTGATATGAATTCCGACGGAATAATTAACGCAAAAGATTTTGCAATGCTTATAAAAGCTCTTTAGACAAAACACAGAGCTGTCTCACTTTATTGTGGGACAGCTCTTTTTTATTTGATTTAGCAATAAGATTTTGTTATAATATTTTTTATAAGAGAGGAGAGCTTTTATGGAAATAAACAGAAAAAAACTATTTTTATTCGGTGGTATCTTTATTATTGTTCTTGCGCTTGTTATTGCAGGGGCATTTATAATCACCACAAAGGTGCTCGACAAAAAAGATTCCGAAGTGAAAAGCTCGGAATCATCCTATGTTGAATATCCCGACCTTGACAAATATTATGAAGAAAATTCGGATATTGAAAAAATTGTCAGCGTTTCCGATTCAGGAAGCGTTATGAAAGAAAAAGATGTCTTTAAAGAACTTGAAAAACGCGGATTTTTTGATGTTTCGGTAACATACGAGTATGATATGAACGGCAATTACAGCGAGGCGCAGGACGCTTCAAAAAGCAGTTCTGAAAAGCACCCGATGTACAATGCCATTTATCAGTCTGAAAACGGAAACATTTTTTCAATTTCAATTATCAATGACCAATTCCTTGTAACGCCGTTTTCAATGCAGCTTGAAAGCGAGGCTGAGGTCGGTGTTGTTATTTCGGAGAGCGAAACAATAACAAGCTATGACAGCAGGGATAACCGCTATTTTATCACAAGACCCCATGACGACAGCATGAGGGTTAAGCTTGTTGAACAGGTTGACGCCAACACCCTCGACAGCCTGACAAAGGAGGAACTTGGATTATGATGAAAAAAAGATTATTATCACTACTGCTCTGCGCTGTTCTTGCAGCAGGATTTATTCCGTATGCGCCAAAGGAAACCAAGGCAGCAAGCGGTGACAGAATTATGGTTTCCATGGGCGATTCCTATTCCTCGGGAGAGGGCGTTGAGCCGTTTTACAATGAAAAACTAAGCGCGCAGGACAGGTCGGAAAACAAAGATTTTCTTGCCCACAGGTCTAAAAAAAGCTGGTCGGGACAATTAGTTCTCAACGGAGATGAAATGAAGAATCAAAAAGACAAAAACTGGTTCTTTGTTGCCTCCTCGGGCGCGGAAACAAAACATTTCAACGGCAAGCAAAAAAAGGAATTTGACCGCGACGGAGTATACAACGAGGAGCGCCTTGACCCGCAGATAAAAAAACTCAAGGATTTGAAAAGTCAGGGCAAAGAGATTGACTATGTAACAATGACTATCGGCGGAAACGATGTCGGATTCGGCGATATAATCACAACAAGTCTTCTTGAAGGAAACGGATATCTTTCTCCGCTCATTCTTGCAGACAAGCTGAATGACACCTGGAAGAAGTTTTACGGTACAAACGGAGAAACTGCAAAAAGGGACAAAATAAAAGATGCATACACCGATGTCAGAAATGCCGTCGGAAAAGACACCCATATTATTGTTGCGGGCTATCCGAAATTAGTTGCAACAATCTCCGTTAAAAACAACACCTTTACGGCGGTTGAATCGCTGTTAATAGCCGATTCGGTTAAAAGATTTAACAGTGAACTGAATTCAATAATAACAAATGATTTGAAAGATGATAAAAACATTCATTTTGTTTCTGTTGAAAAGGCGTTCAGCGGTCACGAAGCATATTCACTCATACCGTACATAAATCCGCTTATGCCGAATCAGAAATATGATTTGAAGGGCGTTTCGGTTAAAGACCCTGCAAGCGCATTCAGTGATTATTCGATGCATCCGAACAAAAAGGGCACAAAAGCGTATGCCGAGTGTGTTCAGAAGCTTATCAAACAGCTTGAAGGAAAAAGAAAGAAAGAAACGACAACAAGGACAACAACCAAACCGAAACCTGCAGTCGATGACTGGCGGAGGGCATATATTGCTTTTCTGAAAAAATATATGAGGGAAGCCGAGAATCCCGATATCTGCGGTTTCAGCCTTGTATATATTGATGATGACGACATTCCCGAGCTTGTAGTGCGCGACGGCGACGCTCATGTTTCTGCGGCGTGGGTATATACATGTGTTGACTCCGAAGTGGTTGAACTGGTAGGCGATTTAAGCGGAACATTCGGCGGGATTGATTATGCCGAAAGAGAAGGCTTGATTTTTTCAAATGTCACCTATCACGGATACGGCACCACAACTATTTACCGCGTGGATTCGGGAAGCTGCGAAGAGGTTGTTTCTCTGTTTTCAAACGAAGCCGGAGTTGCCGCCGGAATGGAAGAGTATAAGATAAACGATGAATCAGTAAGCAAAGAAGAATATGAAGACGCATGCGCTGAATATGATAAATATGAGCGCTCCGGCTCTTATGAAAATGATATGAAGTTAACTTCGGATTCCATTGAGTCCATTAAGGATTTCTGATTATAAAAAAGCCTGACTCGGTTTTGAGTCAGGCTTTTGTTAACTGTTTTTCTTCTTATTCTTTTTTGATTTTTTCTTCTTGCTTTTCTTTGTTGATTTTTTGGATTTCTTTGTTGTTGTTTTTTTGGACTTTTTGGACTTCTTGGTCGTTTTTTCCTTTTTGGATTTCTTGCTTTTTTCGTCCTTTTCGGTTGTTTTTGCCTTCTTTGTTGTGGTCGTTTTCGGCTCCTGATACTGTGAATAGGTTATGTAGTTCTGAACTCCGTTAACCTTTCGGGTTAAAATATAATTCTTTCCGCTCTTTTTGATGTTAATCTTGATATCGCCGACATTAACATCCTTGTTTGCATAGATTGAGCAGGTGAGCGTTCCCGAATCACAGTGCATTTTTATACGAAAATCAGCGCTGCTTCTGTTTCTGAATTTGAAATCGGCGCTGGGCCACATAACAGTTGCGTCTCCGCCGAGGGGAACATAAACAACGGTCAGTGAATGAGAATATCTTTCAATAATCTCTGCGTTTGTTCTTAGCGCACATTCAAAAATTGTTGAGCTTACCTGGCAAACGCCGCCGCCGAGTCCGTCAACAAATTCGCCGTCGCGAACAATCTTTGCTGTTTCGTATCCTGCGGTAACCGTTCTTTTGCCGACTGTCTGGTTGAACGAGAAAACCTCGCCGCTTGGAATAACAATGTTGTTAACCTTGCTGACGGCGGTTTCAAGATTCTGCGTTCTCATCGTATCCCCGGCATTATAATAGGTTGAATATGATGCAATTTTATAGGGATATTCCCCGTATTTGTCCTTGCTTAAGCCTTTGTATACCTTTGCGGTGTAAACCTCCGCAAAGGTTGTTTTTTCGTTTTCGGTTGTTGTAACTGTTGTCGGCTCGGTGGTGGTTGTTGTGGTGAACACCGCCGAGGTCGTTTGCTCCTCTTTTTTATTCTTCGCGCAGGAAGCAAACGCGCTCAGAACAACAAGACACATCAAAAGGCAAATCAGCTTTTTAAATTTACTTGTTTCCATTTTTTATCCTTATCACGAGCCACGAATCACTTTTTCTCTTTATAGGGCTTCTTTCTCTTAACCCAGCCCTCTTTATTAACCTGCTTTGCTCTTGCGATTGAAAGAGCATCGCCCGGAATGTCTTCGGTTATTGTTGAGCCTGCCGCAATATATGCCTTTTCGCCGACCTCAACGGGTGCAATAAGATTGGTATTGCATCCGATGAATGCGCCGTCGCCGATTTTGCAGCGGGTTTTGTTTTTGCCGTCGTAGTTGCAGGTGACTGTTCCGCAGCCGAAGTTTACATCTTTGCCGACATCGCTGTCGCCGATATATGTTAAATGAGCGGATTTTGTACCCTCGCCGACCACTGAATTCTTAACTTCAACGAAATTGCCGATATGAACGCCTTTTTTAAGAACTGAATTAGCTCTTACCTTAACGAACGGACCGCAGTCAACGCCGTCCTCAATCTCGGAATCAAGAATTTTGCAGTTATCAAGAATAACGCCCTTTCCGATTTTTGAATCCTTAATATAACAGTTGGGGCCGATAATGCAGTTTTCGCCGATTTCGCTCTCACCGATAATGATTGTGTTGGGAAGAATCTGCGCCGAGTTGCCGATTTTAACCTTTTTGCCAATCATAACGCCGTCGGTGCAGGGGATATCAATTCCGTCAAGCATATGGCGATTGTTGATGTTTCTGCGCATAATGGTGTTCAAATCCATGAGCTGAATTCTGTCGTTTGCGCCGAGAACAGCCTCGCTGTTTTCGCATACATATGCGCCCTTGTTGCGTCCTCTTTTAATGAGGATTTCAAGCGCGTCGGTTAAATAATACTCTTTCTGGGCGTTATCATTTGTTATGTGGTTTATTGCATAAAGAAGCTCTTCGCCCTTGAACCAGTAAACACCGGCGTTTGCTTCCATAATTTTCTTTTCGTCCTCGGTTGCGTCCTTATCCTCAACGATTCTTAAAAGCGTTCCGTTTTTATCACGCTTGATGTGACCAATGCCGTGAGTGTCGTCAACAACTGCGCTGATAAGGGTTATTGCGTTGTTGTTATCCTTGTGATACTGATATGCCTTGTTAACCGTGTCGGCGTCCATAAGAGGTCCGTCACCGTTTAAAATAAGTATATCGTCGTCCATATGACTTGAAATAAAATCTCTTGCCTGCATAACGGCATGGCCCGTTCCGAGCTGCGGCTCCTGAAGTGCGGTTTTAATTGACGGGTCGAGCTTTTTAAGGTATTCCTCAACAACCTCGTGCTTATACCCCGTGATAACACAGATATCCTCAACGCCCGCTTCCTTTACCGCACCGTAAACATAGCTTATCATGGGCTCAAAGATAACCTCACACATAACCTTGGGGCTGTCGCTCTTCATTCTTGTTCCCTTGCCGCCGGCAAGAATAATTGCAGCTTTCATAGTTTTTTCTCCTGTCGTAGAAAAATAATTGAGAATTTTGAATTGAGAATGGAGAATTCCGGGTGCTGTGCACGGCTAATTATAATCGGGTGCGGGTTATTCCCCTGTTAGGTACTCCCCGATTGACGGGGAGATGTCACGAAGTGACAGAGGGGAGCGTCTGCGCTAGCAAAAATGTCGAGCTTGCGAGACAAAAGGGTCTGGCGCCCGCTCCAAGGGTCCCGCCCAAAATTCTCAATTCTCCATTCTCAATTCTTAACTCAGTTTTAACCATTATGCACCAAATTCCCCAAAATTTCAATATATTTTATTGAAGATTAAAAAATTAACAAAAAATGTTTGATATTTACAGGGCTGTGTGCTATTATATATACGCATTAAAATGTTATATGCTTTTGAGTATATAGCTTATTAATTAGTAATTATTTTTTTAGGGGGTAATTCCAATGGCTAAAAAATATTGTTACCTGTTTTCAGAGGGTAACGCTAACATGAGAGAGCTTCTCGGCGGTAAGGGTGCAAACCTCGCAGAGATGACAAACATCGGTCTTCCCGTTCCTCAGGGATTTACCATCACAACAGAAGCTTGTACTCAGTATTATGAAGACGGCAGACAGATTAATCCGTCAATCATGGCTGAGATTGAAGAGTACATTGTTAAGATGGAAGAGATTAACGGCAAGAAGTTCGGCGATAAAGAGAATCCGCTTCTCGTATCCGTTCGTTCAGGCGCACGTGCTTCAATGCCCGGTATGATGGACACAATCCTCAACCTTGGTCTTAACGAAGAGGTTGTTGAGGTTATGGCTGAGAAATCAGGCAATCCTCGTTGGGCATATGACTGCTACAGAAGATTCATCCAGATGTATTCTGACGTAGTTATGGAAGTTGGTAAGAAATATTTTGAGCAGCTTATCGACGAAATGAAAGAGGCAAGAGGCGTAACTCAGGACGTTGAGCTTACTGCTGATGACCTTAAAGAGCTCGCTGAGCAGTTTAAGGCTGAATACAAATCAAAGATCGGCGAAGACTTCCCGAGCGATCCTAAGCAGCAGCTTATGGGAGCAGTTAAGGCTGTTTTCCGTTCATGGGACAACCCGAGAGCTAACGTATATCGCCGTGACAACGATATTCCTTATTCATGGGGTACTGCAGTAAACGTTCAGGCAATGGCATTCGGTAATATGGGTGACGATTGCGGAACAGGTGTTGCATTCACCCGTGACCCCGCAACAGGCGCAAAGGGACTCTTCGGTGAGTTCTTAACAAACGCTCAGGGCGAGGACGTTGTTGCAGGTGTTCGTACTCCTATGCACATCTCAGAGATGGAGCAGAAGTTCCCCGAAGCATTTGCTGAATTCACAAAGGTTTGCTCAATCCTTGAGAACCACTACAGAGATATGCAGGATATGGAATTTACTGTTGAACACGGTAAACTCTTTATGCTTCAGACAAGAAACGGTAAGAGAACCGCTCAGGCAGCTCTTCAGATTGCTTGTGACCTCGTTGACGAAGGCATGAGAACAGAAGAAGAAGCAGTTGCTATGATCGATCCCCGTAACCTTGATACACTTCTTCATCCCCAGTTCGACGCTGCTGCTCTTAAGGCTGCAACTCCTCTCGGCAAGGGACTCGGAGCTTCTCCCGGTGCTGCTTGCGGTAAGGTTGTTTTCACAGCTGAAGACGCAGAGACATGGAACGCAAAGGGCGAGAAGGTTGTTCTTGTTCGTCTTGAGACCTCACCTGAGGATATCACAGGTATGAAGGCTTCTCAGGGTATCCTCACCGTACGCGGCGGTATGACCTCTCACGCAGCGGTTGTTGCACGTGGTATGGGTACATGCTGTGTTTCGGGATGCTCCGACATTGTTATGGACGAAGACAATAAAGTATTCACACTCGCAGGAAAAGAATTCCACGAGGGCGACTATATTTCAATCGACGGTTCAACCGGTAATATCTACGACGGCGTAATTGCTACTAAGGACGCTGAAATCGCAGGTACATTCGGAAGAATCATGGCATGGGCAGACAAGTTCAGAACTCTTAAAGTAAGAACTAACGCTGATACTCCTGCAGATGCTAAGAAGGCAAGAGAGCTTGGTGCTGAAGGTATCGGTCTTTGCCGTACAGAGCACATGTTCTTTGAGGAAGACAGAATTGCTGCATTCCGTGAAATGATTTGCTCAACAAAGGTTGAGGACAGAGAAGCAGCTCTTGATAAGATTCTTCCTTATCAGCAGGGCGACTTTGAAAAGCTTTATGAAGCACTTGAAGGCTGCCCCGTTACAATCAGATTCCTTGATCCTCCGCTTCATGAGTTCGTTCCCACCGAAGAAGCTGACATCGAGAAGCTTGCTAAGGCTAAGAACAAGAGCGTTGCTGACATCAAGGCTATCATTGATTCTCTCCATGAGTTCAACCCGATGATGGGTCACAGAGGACTTCGTCTTGCTGTAACATATCCTGAAATCGCTAAGATGCAGACTAAGGCTGTTATCCGTGCTGCAATCAATGTTAAGAAGGCTCATCCTGATTGGGATATGGTTCCCGAAATCATGATTCCTCTTTCATGCGACACCAAAGAGCTTAAGTATGTTAAGGATATCGTTGTTGCAACTGCTGATGCAGAAATCGAAGCTGCAGGAAGCGATATGAAGTACGAAGTTGGTACTATGATTGAGATTCCGCGTGCTGCTCTTACGGCAGGCGACATCGCTACTCAGGCTGAATTCTTCTGCTTCGGTACAAACGACCTTACCCAGATGACTTACGGCTTCAGCCGTGACGATGCCGGTAAGTTCCTTGAAGCATACTATGATGCTAAAATCTTCGAGAACGATCCGTTTGCTAAGCTCGACCAGACAGGCGTTGGCCAGCTTATGGAAATGGCTGTTAAGAACGGTAAGGCAACAAGACCCGAGCTCCACTGCGGTATCTGCGGTGAACACGGCGGCGACCCGAGCTCAGTTGAGTTCTGCCACAAGATTGGTCTTGACTATGTATCTTGCTCACCCTTCCGTGTTCCGATTGCTCGTCTTGCTGCTGCTCAGGCTGCAATAGCTGAGAATGCTGCAAAAGAAGCTGCAAAGGACGAGAAGAAGGAAGAAATCGAAGAGAAGCTTGCTGCTGCAAAAGAGACTCTTGCAAAGCTCCAGGACGCTGCTGCTGACGCAACAGACGAATTCAAAGAGGTTGTTGCAAAAGGTCTCAAGAGCATCAAGGCTGGCTGGGAAGAAGCTAAGAAAACATTCGACGCTGAATAATCCCGGACTTTGTTAAAAGGGCATAAACGCGCCAAGTAATTTGTATGGTGTGACGACCACGGCGCACCGAATCGAATACTTTAACAAAAATAAAAATCCCGAGGGCATCGAGCCTTCGGGATTTTTGGCGCTTTCCGTTTTTTGCGGGTAGTTGCTTTTCTAATTTGAATATTATATAATATTTTTGACATATTATGTAAAAATAGGTACTGATTAATAGATAGTGATATTTGAGGTGTAATATGGAAGTTATTAAAAACCTTTTTAAAGATAACACACAGATGGCGCTGATTTCAATGGGCGTAACTTTAGTGTCGCACATCTTTTTTTCGGCAGCAATTAACTATGATACAAAGTTGAATCATAAAAAATACGGAAACCTATGGACAAGTGCAGCATTTCTGTTTGGAATTGTGCCCGTTGGTTTTTATTATGTATTTCGCAGGATATTGCCCGAAAAGGTGCCGATCGTTTGCGCTAAATGCGGAAAAAAGGCACTTAAAGACAGAAAAAAGTGTCCCCATTGCGGCAGCACAAATTTTGTTCCGCTGAAATATGATAATGTCGGCGCAGTAAAAAACAGAATTATAATTTTTCTTGCAATTGCAATTGTTCTTTATGCCTTTGATATCTGGTACACACAGTATAGTCCATGGGCACCCGACGAGGAAGAAGTAATAGAAGAAGTAATAGATGATTTTGACGACAGCTTATATGATGATGTGCGATTTGGCTATGAAGAAAAAGGAAAAACAGTTTATTATGACCGCGAGGGAAAGCAATATACCGACCCATATAATGTTTACTTTTATGATAAAAACGGTAACATTTTTACATTTGATGCTGATATATATGTTTCAGTTTCAGGCAAAGAAAAAATTTCAAGCAAGGCAGCATTGGTTGATAGCAACGGATATCTTGTTGATGCTGAGGCAAAATTTGAAAACATTCCGGATGTTTTGCCATTCAAAACACAGGACGGAACGATGTATTATCTTGCAAGAGACATCAGTTGGAACAAGGATGGTAAAATGGTATACACCTCAAACGGAAAGCCCGTAAATTAAATAAATCCCCGAGAAAAGGACGTTGAACTTAGGGATTTAATAGATTTTGAAATGCTCTTTTTCGCTATAACGGCTTCAAAACAAGGGTTAAGGCGTCAGCCTTAACCCTTGTTTGTTCATTGTTCTAACGAAAAATTCCTATTTCAAAATTGTTTTGCACCTAATAATTGCAGATTTTTGTGAAAGACAAGGCAAAAGCACAGGAATAATTTGTTTATTCCGAGCATTTTTAACGCAGTTTTTCGCTAAAATATGCATTTTGAGGCTATCAAATCCCTAAATTCCACGCCCTCCTGATTGTTTTTACAGAAGATGTGAAAGGTAGTCCGTTCTACCGTCGAGAACGCGTACTATCTCGATAGTATCATTGTTTGTTTCATAAAAAACAAGCTGTTTGTTTACAATAATATACTGATAATTGCACTCCGGTAAATCATATTTGTTTGAAAGCGGAGTTCCCATATTCGGGTTATCTTTAAGCAGAGAAATGCAGTAAAGAATTCTCTCTTTCAGGCGCTGCGCTGCCTGAGGGTTTTTAAGCTCGTTTTCTATGTATGCTGCGGTTGACATAATGTCGTCAATTGCAGCGGGGCGGTAAACTATTTTCATAATTCGCTGACCCCGAGCATTCTATATACATCTGCTTCAGCGACAACCTCACCTGAGTTCTTGCCCGCTTCGAGTTCTTTTAACAAGCGCTCCATTGATTTAGTTTTGATAAATTCAGCATTGTCATCAGAAACCTGAAAAGGCAAACCTCCTGTGTTCAGAGACTGCTGAATGAAAATATTAATAGCCTGGGTTAACGAAAGTCCGTTTTTTTCATAAACCTCCTCAACCTGTTTGCGGACTTCGGGATTTATGCGAAAACGGAAGCTGTCTGTTTTCGGCGAAGATACAACATTGTTCATAGTATAACCTCCAATCGTGTTATTATCTGGTTTTAGTATAGCACACTTTCGCCAAAAGTCAACACTTGTGGCAACATTGTTGCTACAAATTGCAGCATAATCGTCGCAAAGCGACCCGACATTATTCATTTTTCGTTCTTCAATTTTCAGTATTCAATTGAACGCTCCTGCGTTCCTCTGTAAACCCTTGTCCGCGGACTTCTTTTATTTTTGTTATTGTTATGAATGCGTTTTCGTCAACGCTTTTAATCAGCTCATTTGCGCGGTAGAGCTTTCTCGGCTGAACAACGCAAATAACGCCCTTGCTCTCCTCTTTCAGCGCTCCCGTCTGGACATATGACATTGTAACCCCGACATTGAGCTCATTCAAAAGCTTTTTTCGTATTTCTTCGTATTTCTCAGAGATAATAAAGAGCTCAATTTGCGCCATTCCGAAAATCACAACCTGTTCGAGAACAAGAGATTCAAGCACAAGAACGACTATTCCAAGCATAATACTCTCATAATCCGAAACAAGCGCCTGCGCTCCGACAACGATGAAATCCGTTAAGTAAACAAAAACCGCAACCGATTTGTGTGTCAGCTTTGCAAGAATGAGATTTGTTATATCCATTCCTCCCGTTGATGAGCCGACGCGCATAACCATTCCGAGAGCAAGTCCCATTAACACTCCTGCAAAAAGCGAAGCAAGAAGTCGGTTGTTTGTAAGAGTTGAGATATCGGGGACTTTCTGCATAAAAGAAAGAAAAAGGGGATATAAAAATGTGCTTGCAATGCTTGTAAAAAAGAGCTTTTTGCCGATGATTATCAGCCCCAGAATCAAAAGAAGCGAATTCAGGACAAGAACAATAAGCGCTGTGTCATAGGGTAAAAATTTACCCATTAAAATCGCAATTCCCGTTGTTCCGCCGACAACTATATTGTTCGGAAGGATGAACGCCGAAACAAGAAAAGCAAGCAATGCGTTGCCGAAAACAACGCAAAGGGCAATTTTTAGATAGTCTTTTAAGTTTTTTATCAGCTTTTGCGTAAAATCACTTTCTTAATATGATAAAATATGCTAAAATGTTTTCATTAAATAAAAGGCAGGAATAATATGCTCTTACTAAGTTCAATGGATTTTACCAATGAAAATTCAAAAAGAATAATAATCGAAAATCTGCCGAAAGATATAAAAGAGTGCAGAATTCTTTATTTCGTCAACGAAAAGTTCACGCGCGAAAATCTTGAAAAGCGTGCCTACCGCGACAGACTTAAGAAATGCGGTTTTGCAAAAAAGAATGTATTTGTTTTTGACTACGATAACCCCGAAGGCTTTGAAAACCTTGATATAGACTGCGTTTTCATCGGCGGAGGCAACACATTCAAAACCTTTGAAATGCTGAGAAAAACGGGCGCTGATAAGTTAATAAGGGACTATGTTTTAAACAAGGGCGTAACATATATCGGCGGCAGCGCAGGAGCGCATATTGCAAGCAAAAACATTGAGCATGTTAAGAATTTTGACGAGCTTCCCGATGATTTTTCGGATTTCAGCGGATTGGGCTTTTTTGACGGAATTCTCATTTGTCATTATTCCCCCGAACGTGAGCCATATGCAAAACAGGCAATAGAAGAGGGAAAATATAAGGTTTACACTCTGGGCGATGATGAGTGCATTGTTTTTTAGATACGGAGTCTCAGCAGGGACGGGTTTTATACCCGCCCTTTTTTGTATATTCTTACAAATTTTTTATGTAAAGTATATTAAATATGAACAAACTTTTAACATTTGTTTGCCTCATATTATAATTTGTGATATTATATATATAAGGGAAGTTTACCCATTTATAATGGAGTTAATGCTATGAAAAAGATACTGTCAATAATTTTATCAATCACTCTGATTCTGGGAAGTGTTTCAATCTTCCCTGTTTCGTCATATGCATATAACGAAGCGCAGACACTGCTATCAAATGTTGCCTCATGGGAGTGGATGAGCGTTATTCGTGATGACACAAAGCTTACGGAAATAACCATGCCGGGAACTCACGACTCCTGTGCGAGAAAGTTTCATAATGAGGACCCGTTCGGAGTTACAAGCGGAATTTCAAAATGTCAGAATCTCACTATAAGGGAACAGCTTGACGCAGGAGTGCGCTTCCTTGATGTGCGCTGTGAGGTTGACGCAAGCTCTCATTCGGTTAAAACCGTTCACGGCTCAACGGACTGCTGGAACGGAGACAATTACTACTATCTTGATTTTTGTTTCCAGGATGTTTACAACTTCCTTGCCGAGCACCCGAGCGAAACGGTTTTAATTTCCATTAAAGAGGATGACGGCGGAAACGGCGTTCCGCATTTCACAAATGCGATTTATGAATACATTCACGGCTACCGTTCCCAGGACAACTATCATTTCTACGGAACAGATTATAACTATAACGACCACTGGTATCTCGGCAAGAGCGTTCCGACTCTTGAACAAGTCCGCGGAAAATGCGTTTTGTTCAACCGTTTCGACCAGTATATCGGAAGCGAATCAGGTCAGGGCGTTTGGGTTGACGAAAACGAATCGGGTCAGAAAATCAAATATAACGATATGGAAGGCAGTTTTGCTGAGCCGTATTATGCGAATATAACGAGCAACAACACGGGTATCGGCACGGCGCATATTCAGGACTACTATAAATGGAGCACCGACCAGAAGAAGATTGCAACTCAGTATATGCTCTCCCTCGGTCATTATCACGGAGAATACTATATCAACTATTCCTCGACCGTTTCGGATTCAAGCGTTCCAAATCCCAAGAACCTTGCAAATAACATTAATGCGCAGTATCCGTATTATACCTATGAAAAAACAAAACCCTCGGGAATTTTTGCAATGGACTTTGCAAGCGAGGATTTATGCCGTTATATTATTAAAAATAACGAGGGCGTCTGCACAGTTGTGGACGGCTGGGACGGTAATGTTTACTATAACCTCAACAGAAAAACGGGCGTTTTAACCATCAGCGGCAGTGGTGCTATGAATAACTACGCCTTTTCAAATGCAAAGGGAGCAAACGGCGCAGGCTCAACGGCTCCCTGGGGCGACCAGAATAAAAATGCGCTCTATGAAGGTCAGTATAACTCCGATTTAATCACAAGCGTTGTTATCGGTGAGGGAATAACCTCAATCGGAAACTATGCTTTTTACGGATATGACCATCTTACTTCCGTTACGATACCAAGCTCGGTTAAAAGCATAGGCGAGGGAGCGTTTACAAAATGTTCGTCGCTTACCTCAATGGATTTAAGCGGAAAATACATAACAAGTATCGGAAATATGGCATTTAAGGATTGTACGGGCTTAACCTCGTTCACAACCTCCGACAAAATTACCTCAATCGGAACAAACGCTTTTCAGAACTGCTCCTCCCTTACAATGTACGGAAAAGCGGGCATTTATTCCCAGACATATGCAAACGAAAACTCAATAGCGTATGTAACATCGGGTGAATACAATGCCGACACAAACTGGTTTATTTCAAAAGCGTCGTACTATGAGCCGTTCACTTCGGATGCAGGCGGAACACCCGTTACGGGCAGAAGCGACCAGAACAGAAATGTTGAATGGGTTGCCTCTGAAGTTCAGAGCAGTGAGGAAAGAAAAGGTGTTGTTCATTTTCCGTACAGCTTAAACAATCCCGGAAACTATGTTAACACGGGCAAGAGCGCACTCGGAGGAAACGAGTCAATTAACGGCGGTGTTACAATAAGCTATTTCAGAGCAATCAACGGCAATTACTGGGGCTCGGGCAACTGTGTAACTCTTGCAGAGGATTCAAATAACTATTTTGTTCTCAATGATGACGGAACATTTATTTATAAGCGAAACGGTTCGACCATTGCCGAGTGCACATCAAAAACCTTCAGCAGAACGGGCAATTCGGACGATACGCATAAATGGGAATATTTCACCTATTCTATAACCGACAGCACGGTTAAAGTCTATTTAAACGGTGAATATAAATTCTCGGCTTCGGGCGCATCGGGACTTGTTGATTTTATTGAAAGTGAATCAACCCTTGTTTATCCGGGTTCACGCTTTGGCAACGGAACCGGCACGCTTGAGCTTGACGAGATTTCTGTTATTCCGATTTCCATTGACGATATTGAAGCTTCTGCAATGTTTGCAACCTACACAGCGCCGATTATCTATGAAAGCGACCAGCGCCCTGCGGACGCGGATGTTAAGATTTATGCTTCAAACGGCTATGAAAATGTTATTTACACCCACGGTACAAACAGCAACACATCCACAATCGGCATTAAGGACGCTGCGGACTATATGTTCAAGGGCGATTTGGTTGCCGACGGAGATAACGATTCCGCATATGTTTCATCCGACACAACGGCGCTTGAGGGTGAGCTCTATACAACAGTTACAATAAACAGCAAATATTCAATCTGGCTTAATACGGTTTACGATAATTACGGAAACACATTGACCGCAACCCAGATTTCGGATTCGAACGGAAGAAAAACCTTCAGGATCAGCGGAAGTCTTACGCGCGGTTATGCCGACGGCGCAGATGATGATATCGAGCTTAATATGTATCTTTCAAGCGATGACGGGCTTATTCCCGAAACAAAATATGTTCATGTAACCCAGCACCCCGTTTCAGCTCACGCAATGGCGGGTATCTACAGAAACTGGGACAACAAGACAAGGGATATTTCAATCATTTTCAGAGCGGACGGCTCAACGGGTGAATCCTGGACATACTATTCGGGCAACTATTCATATGTTCATTCCCCCGTATGCGTTAACAACGCATGGCGCTTTGCAAATAACTATAACGCCGATACTTTCTTTGTTGTCGGCGACGGTAAAATGGGCGACGATTCAACGGATTCGTTCCCAAACACAACGGGCGGTACAAACATTGTAAACGCAGGCGCCTATGCACAGAATCAAAGCGGCAGCGGAACAGTTTATACATACGGAACTTCGGCTCACTACTATATTGATAAATCCGTTTTGACTGCCAACAAAACTGTCGGCGGTGTTCACCTTGACGGTGACGGAAACACATATCATATGAACTCGGTTGTAACCCGACTCGGTGCGGGCGGCAGCGAAACCAATTATTGGTGGAGAAACTGCTGGGTTTACGGCTCAAAAGGTCTGGGCTGGAATTTAACAAGCGACAACAATGTTGCCGAAAGCATCGGTCATGTTAACACATATGACACTGATTCCGCTCAGAAATTCGGCTATACAATGCCGACGATAACGGGTTATCTGGACCGCGGTGACGAGGATGTTCAGTTCAGTCTCGGAATTAACCATTCGGGTGATGAATACTGCGCTCAGCCGAGAGTTGACTACAAGGTTCATGTTTTTGATAAATCAACCCTGAGGAATCTTGTAAACGGTTATGAAGCTGAAAACATAACGGGTGCATGGACCTCAACCGATGAATGGGAGGCATATCAGAAAGCACTTGCAAACGCATATGCAATTCTCAATGACTACAAGGATTTGACCTGCCCCGATGCAAACAGCACGGTTTATAAAAACCTTGTTGCAGCCCACAGAGCAATAACGTATACGGACAGAACAAACTATGAAACCGCAAGGTCAACAATTGTTTCCGCACTTCCGAGAAATGTACTCTATGACAGAAACACATTTGACCGCGTTTTCGACTTTATGCACACCGAGCTCAACAACCAGGAGAGCTATGATATCCACGCAGGAAAAATCTATTTCAATCTTCGTTTTGTTGACCAGCTTGAGCTGGGCGACAGCATAACAAGGCTTGAGGCGGCTGCAGATTCAAAGGCAAGCGATTCAGTTCAGTATGACCTTGATGCAATAGACGATATCAAAGATGAGTTTTACGATGCGGTAACGGTAAGCGAAACCGTTGACGGAACAAAGTACACCTACTATGCATATTATTCCCAGGATTCATATGATGCTCTTGTAAACAGCACAATAGATGAAATCAACAACGCCTATATGCACTACAGCGTTAATACAAATTCGGGCAATGTTGTTAAGGAAGCTCAAAACCCGTTTGCAGGCAAGGATTTATCCGACGGATTCACTATCAGCTTTTCAAAATACTGTGCATATGATGCCGACTGGAATACATCACTGATGAATTTCTCAACGGGCAACAGAAGCGACAACCGCTATTTCATCATTATGGCAAACGGAATAGTTCTGTTTAACGACGGAAACGGCGGAGCAGGCGGAAACAATAACTGCTATTTTGATGCAAAATATAATGAATATACAAACACAACCGAAGCAGCATGGCACGATATTGACCTTGTTTTCTACAAGAACACATCAAATCATCATATGCTTGCATATTATACCGACGGAATGCTCAGCGACAGATATGATTTAACTTCACTTGCCGCTTCGGGCTATCCAAACGGTGTTTCATCGGGAAACGACGGAATATTCTCATTCCTTGCGGATGATGATATCAATCTCTACTACGGCGCTTCGTTCACTGTTTACGGAACAATGGCAGGAACAACCGAATGCTATCTTGACAAGGTTGATTTCTACGACAGCCCCGTATTCCCCGTTGAAAGAAGCACATCCGTTGCAACAAATGACACGAGATATATTAACGATATTGATGACTCCCTCGGCGGAGAAGCGCACACGGGACATGAAGATAAGGGAATTTCAACCCACTTTGAAAGCGGCGATTACTATGGCAGAACGGGAACAGCTTTCTTCCCGTGGAGCTATGATGCCTCAGACAAAAACTATGTTTCAACAAACGCTTCACCTTTTGGTTACACATACAGCGGTAACGGTTATTCGGTAAGCTACTTCCAGAGAATCAACGGAGACTACTGGGAGGATACGCAGTCAATAACCTTTGCCCAGGGAGAAAGAGGCGAGTGCAAATATCTTGCAATCGGAACTGACGGAAAGATTCACTATAACAACGGTAACGCAGGAACGGACGCGAGCCTTTCGGGCGCAAGGCTGTTCTATGACTATAACACAAAGTGCAATTCTGTTGTTAAGCAGACCTGGCAGCATATAACCGTTAGCTTTGTTGATGATTTCCACATCAAGTATTATGTCAACGGCACGCTTGAAGCAAACATAACGATTTCGGGAACAGATGAATACAATGCAGCAGGCGGAATGATGGACTTCATCAAGAGCGCGGGCACAAAGCTCTATCTCGGCGCATATGTTCCTTACTGGGGAACCTGCTCACTGTCCCTTGATAATGTCAAGTGCTTTAACCACGCGCTTTCCGAAGGCGAGGCGGCTGCACTTTACGACTATGAAACAAGCGGTGCTCCAACACCGATTTTCACAAATGAATTCACCTCGGACATCCCCGAAGTTCAAAGCGGTGCTGCCGAGTGGAAGAGCTCGCTCGACGGAAGAAGCGGACTTCTTCACATTATGAACGGCGCTGCGGACGGCAATGTTGATATTTATGTTGACGGCGTTTTGACGGGCGACACATCAAACATTGTATACGGCTCCGAAATCAGAGCGGTATATACGGGAAGTTCAACCCCGTACGGTTGGGACAGAAAGTCCGTTAACTCCTCGGGAACAACCAATGATTCGGTGAACACTGCTGAATGCACCTTTACCCTGACGGGCAACAGCACGCTGCAATACTTTGCAAAAGACGAAACCGTTGATTTATCAAAGCTTAAGGCGGCGTATGACAATGCAAACGAGATTCTTATGAGTCTTAACGGCAAAACTGCGAAATACACAAATGCTTCGCTCACCGAGCTTACTGAGAGCATTAACGCAAGAGTTCGTGAATATCTCAGTGCAGACGCAAGAACGCTTGCAAGATATCCGATGAGCGTGGAAACAGCGGCGGATAATCTTGCAGACGAGATTAACGAAGCTGTCAAGGGACTAAAAGAGCCCGAAGCAAGTGTTGATTTGAGCGTTTTCCAAAAGCTTGTTGAAACTGTTGAAAAGGCGGATGATGATATCTACAGCATCAGTAACGCTGAAAAAACCAGACTGCTTGGAATTGCAGGGGGACTCAGCGGAGAAAATATTTCCTATGAGAACATAGAGGGCGATTCGTCAACGATATCCGCGGTTGATGTTTCGGCAACTCAGGACGAGATTGATGACGTTAACAGAGTTATAGCAAACGGACTGAGCACAAATATCAAGCAGTATGATATCAAGCTCAAGCAGGGAACTCTGAGCGAAGGCGACGGCGTTACCTTCAACAACTCAACGAATTCATATGATTCCGAAAACGATAAATACCGTGCAACCTATTCCTCAAAGCTTAATCTTAAAGCTGATACGGAAACCGCGTGGTTTATGGATTTCAACACAAACACAATGAGCAGAACAACCCAGTATCAGGGCTTCGGAACCAAATTTTCAACAATTGTTATCGGAAATGTTAATGTTTATGCTCATCAGAGAACGGGCGCAACTCCCTATAAGCTCACAATCAAGAGGCATTACAACAACCAGGCAAATGAGCCAATTCAGCTTATTGATTTCGTTTCTTCATACACCCTGCCCGCAGCTCCCGCCATTGCAAACTATACCTTTGACGGATACACTGTCGGCAACGCAACAAAATACCCTGATGATGAAATAACACTTTCAGGGGATACAGAAATCATCGCAAACTACACCTTCAACGGTGAAGCAAACTGCGCTGTCAGCGCAACGGCACTTGAAAACGGAACGGGATTTTCCAATTCCGTTGCCTATAATACAAGAATTGCGCTCAGGGGCGGTGACAATGCATACGGCTGGGTTGAGCTAATAAAGGACGGAACGGGAACAAACTGGAGGCCGTTTTATATCGGCGCAAATCCCGTTTACTATGCAACCGAAAGCACAACGCTCAAAGCAGTAACTAAGGCTGAGTTTGATGAATATGCATTCAGGCTTCCGACAATCAATATCAAGCAGAGCGACGCACTGATTTCATCGGGTAAAACCGTTTTCAACGGACAGCTTGTTTATAACAACCTCGATGATATTATTGAATACGGAATACTCGTTGCAAATTCAAAGAGTGACAGCTATGTTCTTGATGAAAGAGATGTTGTTCTTGAGAATTCGGGCGCTAATGAAAACTTCAATGTGCGCAGATGTAAGTCAACAAAGCGCGTCGGCGCAAACCAATTCACGATAAGCGTCGGCAACCTGAGCGGTGAAATAGTCTACAGAGGCTATATTATCCACAACACCTCAAACGGACTGATAACCGAATACACGGATATCGCAGTTCAGAACATATAACAAAAAACGGCGTCGGATTTCCGACGCTGCTTTTGTTAGTGGCAAGTGGCAAGTATATAATCCGTGCGAAGCACCTGAAACTCTTCACTCTTCATTCTTTACTTTTCACTAATAAAAAATCCCTTCGCTCTTGCGAAGGGAGATTTTTTATTAAAGTAAGCCGTCCCAGGTGTCAACCTCTTTTGCTTTCTTCTCTTCCTCGTCAAACCAGTGCTGAGTTACTGATTTGCTCTCTGTGAAGAATCTGTAAGCGTCCTTGCCGAGGCAGTGGAGGTCACCGAAGAAGCTCTGCTTATGTCCGCTGAACGGAACGAAGCCAACGGGTACGGGAATACCAACGTTGATACCAACCTGACCGCCGTCTGTGAATCTTGCAAACTGGCGTGCATAGTAACCGCTCTGGGTGTAGATAACAGAGCCGTTAGCATAGGGGTTAGCGTTCATAATTCTCAAGCCGTCTTCAAAATCCTTGCAGGTCTTTATGCAAAGAACGGGTCCGAATACCTCTTCATCGCCGATTGTCATATCTTCTGTTACATCGGTGAATACTGTGGGACCAACAAAGTAGCCGTTTTCATATCCTTCGGGAACCTTGGGGTTACGTCCGTCAACAGCAAGTGTTGCGCCTTCGTCAATACCCTTCTGGATATCTGCAAGAACTTCGTGATAGTGCTTTTCATATGTAATGGGGCCGAGTCTTGTGCTCTTGTCCCATGCAGGACCGCAGTTAACCGAAGCAATCTGCTTCTTGAGCTCTGCAACAAATTTGTCAACAATGCTCTCCTGGACAACGCAAGCCGAAAGAGCCATACATCTCTGACCGCCGCAGCCGAATGCTGAGTTGATAACGCCTGCAACTGTTCTCTCAAGAGCGCAGTCTTCCATAACAAGAGCATGGTTCTTAGCCTGGCAGAGAGCCTGGCATCTCTTTCCTGTTGAAGCAGCCTTTTCGTAAATCTTAAGACCAACGGGAGTTGAACCAACGAATGTGATACCCTTAACATCGGGGTGCTCAAGAATGGTGTTGATTTCGTTTCTGGAGCAGGTTACAACATTGATAACGCCGTCGGGTACGCCTGCTTCTTTATAGAGCTTTGCGATTCTCATAGCTGTTCTCGGAGTGAGGGAAGCAGCCTTAAGAACCATTGTGTTACCGCAAGCGATACAAACGGGTGCCATCCATCCGAAAGGAATCATAGCGGGGAAGTTTACGGGAACAATACCTGCGAAAACGCCGAGGGGCTCGCGGTACTTAACAGTGTCGAAACCTGCCGAAGCGTCCATAAGGCTTTCGCCCATCATGAGTGAGGTTGCCTGAGTTGCAAGCTCGGTTCCTTCCTGAGCTTTACCGACATCGCCTGCAGCCTCTGCCCAGGTCTTGCCGTTTTCCTCACAAACAATCTGAGTGAGTTCGTCCATATGTTTAATAAGAAGGTCTCTGACATTGAAGAGAATCTGGGTTCTTTTTCTTGCAGGTGTTGCTCTCCAAGCGGGATAAGCAGCCTTTGCAGCTTCAATTGCCTCTAAAACTTCGTCGTTGGTGCAGCAGGGAGCCTGACCTGTTACTTCACCTGTTGAAGGATTGTGAAGGTCATACCAGACATCAGTCTGTGAATCCTTAAACTCACCGTTTACAAAATATTTGAGCTTTTCCATAGTTTTACCTCTCTTTTTTTATTTGGCTATATTTTAGCATTATAGCAGATATAATGCAATACTAACAAATTAACAAAAAATCAGCTATGTTATCTTGCTTTTGTGTCTATTTCTTCCTTGATTCTTGCAACAAATTCCTCAATTGAGGTTGCGCCCTCGTCGCCGTTCTTTCTTGAACGGACGGAAATTGTGTTTGCTTCAATGTCCTTGTCACCGACAAGAATCATATAAGGAATTTTTTCCATCTGTGCCGAGCGGATTTTGAAACCGATTTTTTCGCTTCTGTCGTCAATTTCGCAGCGAACGCCGATATCCTGAAGCTTTTCCATCATCTCTAATGCATAGTCCTGATGACGGTCTGCAATCGGAAGGAATTTAACCTGAACGGGAGCAAGCCATGTCGGGAAAGCGCCCATGGTTTCTTCAATGAGATAAGCCATAAATCTGTCGAGCGAGCCGAGGATAGCGCGGTGAAGAACAACGGGAGTGTGAGCTGAGTTATCCTTATCGATATAAGTTAAACCGAACTTAGCAGGCAGACAGAAATCAAGCTGGCAGGTTGAAAGAGTGTATTCGGCGCCTACAGCGGGCTTAACATTAACATCAAGCTTCGGTCCGTAGAATGCAGCCTCGCCGATTTCCTCGGTATAATCAAGCTCAAGCTCGTTTAAAACCTCGCGCAGAGCATCTTCGGCAGTGTTCCACATTTCATCGTCCTGATGATATTTTTCAGTGTCCTCGGGGTCGCGCAGCGAGAGAACACAGCGATAATCGGTTATACCGAAATCCTTATAGGTTTCAAAGATTAAATCAACAACATTTGCAAACTCTTCCTTAATCTGCTCGGGAGTTACGAAAAGATGCGCGTCGTTCTGGCAGAAATGGCGTCCTCTTTCAATTCCCTTAAGCGTTCCCGAAGCCTCGAAACGGAAATCGTGAGCAATTTCGCCGATACGAACGGGAAGATTACGGTATGAATGGCGGGTGTTTGCATAAATCCTCATATGGTGGGGACAGTTCATTGGTCTTAAAACATAAACCTCGTCCTCAACCTCCATTGCAGGGAACATATTGTTCTGATAATGCTCCCAGTGGCCTGAGGTTTTATATAAATCAACAGTTCCAACGCAGGGAGTTAAAACATGTTCATAGCCCGAAGCAATTTCCTTATCGCGAATATAGTTCTCAAGAATACGCCAGAGTGTGTAGCCTTTGGGAAGGAACATGGGCATTCCTTTTCCGACAAGCTCGTCGGTCATAAACAATCCAAGCTCCGTTCCGAGCTTTCTGTGGTCGCGCATTTTTGCTTCTTCAAGCTTCTGGAGATATTCATCAAGCTGGTCTTTTTTAGGGAAGGCAATTCCGTATATTCTCTGTAACGCTTTGCCCTTTGAATCGCCTCTCCAATATGCAGCGTTGTTGCTTATAAGAGCAAAGGCGTTGCCCTTGATGCTTCCGGTTTTGAAAATATGAGGACCTGCACAGAGTTCTGTGAATTCGCCCTGCTTATAGAAGCTGATTGCTTCACCCTTGTCGGCGTGCTCGTTGATAAGCTCAATTTTATAGGGCTCATTTTTCTCCTGCATAAGCGCGATTGCTTCATCAACGGGAAGCTCAAAGCGTTCAATCTCAAGGTTTTCCTTGATGATTTTCTTCATTTCTGCGGTTATGTTTTCCAAATCCTCGGGCGAGAATGTGTTTTCAACATCAAAATCATAGAAAAAGCCGTTTTCAATCGCAGGTCCGATTGTGAGCTTTGCATCGGGATAAAGTCTTTTTACCGCCTGAGCCATAATGTGGGAAGCGGTGTGGTTAAACGCCTTTTTTCCGTCCTCATCATCAAAGGTCAGAATTTCAAGCGCACTGTCTGAATCAATAACTGTTCTCAAATCGGCAACCTCGCCGTTGATTTTGCAGGCGCAGGCATTTCTGAACAGTCCCATTGAAATATCCTTGCATATATCCGCAGCCGATTTAGCTTCGGAATATTCAAGAATACTGCCGTCTTTTAATGTAATCTTCATTTCGTTTCCTCCTGGTTTTCAATATAAAAAGCACCCTGAATTTCAGGGTGCTTAAACACGGTTCCACCTGAATTGCACAAATAATTGTGCCACTCAAAGCCTTTAACGCAGGCATACGTTGCATCATTTCCTATGCACTCTCATGGGTGGTAACAGCTTTGATTTCAGTCGCCCTTTCACCAAACGGGCGCTCTCTTTTTCATCCGTCAGAACTGCCTTGTCCCAATCAATAATTTTAATATTGGTATTATAATATCACCGCAAAGGGCATTTGTCAAACAAAATTAATTATTTGCATTCATATACGGCGTCAGGTCAAGGAAATCGCCGAGTTTTCTGTCCCATTCAAGGGTTGTGAAGCGCATAAACATACCCGGAGTAAAGGTAAGCTCGCCGACGTAAACCCTGTCCTCAACCTCATAGAAATCAATTCTGACAAGCGGGAATTTTTTTGAAAGAATCTTTGATAATTCAATCATCTTATCAAGATTATTCGGCTTGGGCGGATTATCGGAAAAACGCTTTCCTCTTCTTCCTGTGGGAAGAATGTTCCAATCCATATCAACAAAGGTTCTGCTTTCCATATTGGTTAAACGGTCGCTTACAACAAGCGCATATTTCGGCACGCCGTTACAGCAGTAGATTTTGTAGTCGTTGAGCGAAGCCCTTCCGTTTTCCTTGAGCAGTCTTTCAATTATTAGTGCGGGCTTTTCGAGCTTTTCGTCGGTTACGCACATATTTCTGTAGTAATAGTTGTTCCATGGATAAAGCCACGAAGTAAGCTCAGCTTTGAGCTCATCAAGGTTTTCGGCATCCTTGTCGTTGATAACCTTAACGCTCGATGCGCCCCAGCCGTCGTTGAGCTTGACAACAAACGACCTCGGAAGCTCGTCGAAATCAATGTCCGAAGCGTTTTCATAAACGCCGTATGTGGGAACTATATACTCTTTTCCGATGATTTCGGAAATATAGTCCTTTGCAGTGGTTTTGTCCGCCACTCTTGCGATATCGGGATGCTTGTAGTTAAGCGCAAGCCAGAGGATTTTTTCGTTGATTGTTTTCGGATTGCTTAAATCGGGGAAGTACTGCAGCTCTGCCATTGCGCGCTCTTCAAGATAGTGGCGCTTCATCTGGGGAGTTGCCTTTTCGTCCATAAAGAAGAACTCTTTTTCGTCGCTTCTTTCAAACTGATATTCGTCATCGTCGTCGGCTTCTGCCTCGGTTTTGCTTTCGTGAATCAGCTTTAGCTCGTCGTAGCCAATCTGTTCAAGGAATTCTCTTTTGATTCCGCGTCCGATTGTTGCCTGCTGAGCAAAGAACTGGGTCATTGCATTGCCTTCAACAACAATCCATTTTCCGTCAGCTGTGTAGGTGAAGTCCCAGCCGATATATCTTGCATCTTTGATTTCAAGCGCAATTTTTTTTGCAATATTAAGAGCTTCGCTCCAGTCGGGGAGCTTAATGCCCCTGAATTCATATCCGTTATCGGGATGGGTTTCATATATTATTCCGCGCTCATCAATTCCGCTGCTGTCGAGAATACCGTTTTCGGAGTTGATATGAACAAGGATTCCGCCTGCGCCTCCGTTGTCAACAAATGCGCCCGCTCTTCCTATTTTCATAAAACAGCTTGAAATTTCAGCGCGGTAGTTTTTAACAAAGGTAACGATTCTTACGGTGTTGACCGAATCCCTGTTGAGTTTTTTGATTTCGTCGCCTGCGTTAATCAGCTCTTCAAGAATTATCAGCTTTCCGCCTTCCGAAAGCTCTTCATAGAGGTTGTCAACATCGGTATCGGGCTTGATTTCGATTTTTTCAACGCCTCTTCCCAGAGCATCGTAGTTGTTCTTTTTAACAAAGGTTGAGTGGCGGGAGCAGAAATCCTTAAAGGTTTCTTTTGCATTTTCACCGTCAATCAGAACAATTTCTCTTCCGTAGTATTTGCTGAGTGCCGAATATGCGGAATATTTGTTGTTGAACATATCCTTGACGGGCTGGGGGTTGAGGGTTTCGATAACCTGCGCCCTCATTTCACTTGAAACGTAGCTTGTTTTTTCCATAACACTCTTGCCGTAGAAATGGAAGGAAACATATTCGTCGGGAGTGAATTTCAAAAGAAGCTCGCAAACTCTCATATCAAGAGCAACATCGTGATAAAGCTTTTTGTCGGCTTCAACTTCGGGGATTGAGAATCTGATTTTGTCAATCAGCATTTCTCTTTTGCCGTCGGAAAGAACCTTATCAACGGTTGCATAGAACTCGTCAATTTCATCGGATACGGCGTTATATCCGAGCTTGCCGTCTTCAATTTCAACAAGCTTTTCCCTGATTCTTGAGGCAAGCTGCCAGAGCCAGATTGTTGTCTGAAGTCTTCTGTCGACTTCATAATTATCTTTGTCAAGGTCGAGCTCATAGATTCCGTAGTCGAAATACCAGTTAACGCCGACAACGAAAAACGGCTGTTTTTCGCGGATTCTTTCAAGCTCTTCCTTAACCTCTTCCTTGGTTTTGCCGCAGATTTCAGTGATTTTATCATAGACCTCGTCCCTGTGCATCTGCTTTCTGTTGAGGCGAAGAGCAACGGTTGCCATCTCTGTTTCGGACATATTATACATTTCATTTGTATAGTATTTTTTCGGAGTGATGCCGAAGGAATCCTTTGCCCTTTGCATCTTTTCATCCGCTTTTTCATATGTCCAGCCCGTTTTGTCAACAACCCTGTTAACCCAGAGCTTTCTTCCTTTGGGCGCTGTGCCGAGGCTTTTTTTGTCCGCCCAGACGGCAAGCCGGTTGTCGCTGAGGTTATAAAGCTCGTTTGAGATATAGGTTTCAAGTGAAAGCTTGTACTGATTTTTGAGGAAATCGGCATAATCAACGGCTTCGTCATATGAAAGATTTTTCTTTTTCATAAGCGTTTCAATGTTTTCGCGCCTTTTTTGGATTGACTGAGCCCTCTGAACAAACTCTTCATCCGATAATTTATAAAGCTCCAGCTTTGAATACAAGCTGTAGGAAATTCCGTATTCCTTCCTTGCAGCCATCATTTTTTTGTTGGCTTCAGAGAATGAAATATTTGCTTTTTTTGCAACATTTTTTATGTCGTTATAGGGTATTCTCATGGTGACTCTCCTAAAATTACTGCTAAAAATTATAATATACAAATTCAAAGATTTTGTCAATATTTATTGAATTCTTGCAAATGGTTTCCGCTTGGTATATAATAATTATGAAATAATATTCTTTTTAAGAGGTTTAACTGTTATGAAAAATATTAAAAAAGTTATGGCAGTTCTTCTGTCGGTGATTATGGTTATCGGATTTATTCCGTTTTCAGCGAATGCGGATGTCGATGTTTCCGATTATATCAAAACAAAATCTGCTTATGAATTCAGCAGTGTTAATGAAAACGCACCCGAAAGCAATGTAAATAGGGTTTTGGTGTCTTTAACGGACAAGGCTCCCGAAACACCCGAGGAACCTGAAGAGCCGGAGGAACCCGAAGAACCTGAAGAACCCGAAGAACCCGGAGAACCGGAAGAATCTGAGGAACCAGAGGAGCCCGAAGAGCCCGAAGACCCCGAAAATCCCGACGGCGATAATGCATGGGAAACCGAGCCCATTGAAGTAGACCCCGAAACGCAGGGCAAAAAGACATATTTAAATGTTGACTACACCTGCGAAATCAACGCGGTTGAATACAGGGTCGGTTTGTCAAAGGTCAACGGCAGTTTCCAGACTCTTTGCTATGTTGCGCCCGAAGACAGAACTGTTGACGGCAAGACCTGCAACGGCTTTACCGTATGCATTAACCTTGATAACTACGGCATTGCCGCAGGAGATTACTATCTCAATATTTCAAGGGCAAGAACTGATGAGCAGTGCAGCCACACTAAGTACGGCGACGGCGGAAACTGCTACAGAAACGCAATAATACGCATTGCCGATGACGGCGCAGCGTCAATTGTTGATTACTACGGAGTGCAGGAGCACAACGAAGAAATCTATAACGACGAAAGATACAATAGTCCAAATTTATACACCGATAAAACAATGGAGGATGTTCCGTACTGCCTTAATGATGTTATTAATGATACGGGCTCAGAAACCCCTTCAAAAGTCGATTCAGAAAAGAAATCCTTAACAAGCACCCAGCTTTCATATATAGAAACTGTTGCAAAAAGATTATCCGCAAACAAAACCGGTGCTTATGAAAAAGCAAAGGCAATATACAGCTATGTAAGCAAGAATACTTTCTATGACGAGTATTCCCACTCACATGTCAACACAGTTAAAACAATAAACAATCCCTACACAAATATCAAAAAGATTGAGGACGGCAAAAACGCCTACACCTGCTGTGTCGGCTATTCTTCACTGATGTGCGCTCTTCTGCGCGCGATTGGTATTCCGACAAGGGTAATCTACGGAATTCACCTGAGCATACCCAAGGAATCGTGGACGGAGAATATCGACGCAACTGCAATGCGCGAGGATGACCACTACTGGGTTGAATTCTTCGATGGCGAAAGATGGGTTATTGCCGACGCGAATATGGGAACCTCAAACAAGTGGTACAGAAACGGAACAACCGACGACAGCGGACAAAAGGTTTACTATCTCGGCGGAAACAAGGGCGAAAAGGCACAGAATAATTTCACATTCTTCGACCCGTCGCCCGAGCAGTTTGCTTCTTCACACTGTACCATCGGCGTTTTCTCAAAGAAGCTGATAACAAAGAAAAATGACGCTCAGAAGCTGTCGGCATTCTTAAATCAGAAGAATTCTTCAAACAAAACAAACGCACAGGTTCTCGGCTCAAAAGGCGCCTTTGAATCAAACGGAGCGGTTGAGTCCTGGAATCTTGATAGCATTTATTCAAATGTTTTCACGGGCGAGCTTGAAAGAATAGATTTTTCAAGCGCAAAGAATCTTGCGGGTGCGGCTGATTTTTCCAACTGCAAGGGACTCAGATGGTTCAACGCTTCCGAAAATGCAGGGCTGACTTCGCTCAATCTTTCGGGCGATTCGGCGCTTGAATCGGCGTATATTTCAAAATGCTCAGTAACCGATTTCAATGCAACGGGATGCACATCGCTTGCAAAATTCAGCGCCAACGGCAATCCTCTTAAATCGGCAAAATACACCTTTAAAACAAGCAAAACAGCAACAATAACCTCTGTGGGAGGAGGAACGTTCCAGGTTGCATATGACGGCTCAAAGCACACAATGAAAGCATATGCAACGGACGGAAACTATTTCTCGGGTTGGCTCGATTCAAAAGGAAACAAGCTTTCATCAAACTGCGAGTATTCAACCTCAACAACCTCATCCTTTACCTACACTGCAAAATTCCTTAAGCTTGCAACACCCGCTAATTTCAAGATTGTTGCAGCATCTCCGACAGGACAGACAATTTCCTGGGATAAGGTATCTGCTGCCGACGGATACTATCTCTACAAGAGCACATCAAAAACAAGCGGTTTCACAATTGCAAACAATCTTGTTGGCGCAAGCAACACAAAGGTTACAAAAACAGGGCTTACAACAGGAAAAACCTACTACTATTATGTTGTTGCATATAAAAAGGTAAGCGGAGCTTCCTATACCTCATACAGTATACCTACTTCAACTCTTTCAAAGAAGGTTGTTCCTCCCGCTCCGAAACCGACTCTTTCAACGGGAAGCAAATATATCAATGTTAAATTTACAAGAATCGCAAATGTAACCGGATATGAGATATACCGCTCAACAAGCTCATCTTCGGGATTCACCAAAGTTGCAACATTAAAACAGGGCGCGTCAACCGTAAATTATAAGAATACAGGGCTCAAAAAAGGCAAAAAATACTACTACAAGGTCAGAGCATATAAAACGGTTGGCTCAAAGAAGGTTTATTCCGCTTATTCATCAGTTAAAAGCATAACATGCAAGTAATATTGATTCAGGAGTTACCGTTTTTTATGGTAACTCCTTTTTCTTTTCAACAAATTAATAAATCTATTGACATATTTATCACTAATGTGGTAAACTCTCTTATATATAATTATTTATAAATAAGACTAATAAAAAAGACACAAGAGGAACTCAAGTGAAAGTATTTATTTTATATGTTTTAAGGGTGCTTCTGATAATCATCTACGCTCCTTTAAAACTGCTTCCTTCAAAACAGAATAAAGTTGTTTTCCTCAGCCGACAGACTAATGATGTCAGCCTTGACTACAGACTGCTCCAGGATTATCTCAAAAGCGAGAAACCCGATATTAATATAGTTAATATCTGCAGAAGATATGAGAGAAACGAAAAAGGCTATTCTGAATACATTGTGTTTGTTAAAAACATATTCAGAAGTCTCTATCATCTTTCAACATCGCGGGTTTGCGTAATCGACGGATACTGGCCCGCTGTTTCAATGCTCAGACACAAGAAAACCCTGACGGTTGTTCAGATATGGCACGCAATGGGCAAGATCAAAGAGTCGGGCTATAAATCGCTCAACAAAAAGAGCGGAAGAAACCCGAAAGTCGCAAAAGCAATGGCAATGCACAGAAATTATGATGTTATCATTGCGGGCGGCAAGGCATGGAATAAATTCTATTGCGAGAGCTTTGATGTAAGCGAGGATGTCCTCTTGAACTGCGGACTTCCCAGAATAGATTATCTTCTTGCAACAAAGGACGAAAACCGACAAAAGATATTAAAGGCATATCCCGAACTTGAAAACAAAACGGTTCTTCTCTATGCACCGACATTCAGAAAAGGCTGGAACGCCGATTGGGACGATTTTGCAAAACTGCTTGATTTCAGCAAGTATGCACTGATAGTCAAGCACCATCCCAATCAGAAATTGACTCTCACATCCGATTGCTTAACTTGTGATGAATTTTCATCGGATGAACTGCTCAGCGTTTGTGATTATCTTATTACAGACTATTCCGCAATAGCAGTTGAGGGCGCGCTTCTTGATGTTAAAACCTTCTACTATGTTTACGACTATGAGAAGTATCTTGAAAACAACGGCTTGAACATTGATTTGTTTGAGGAAATGCCGAACTGCGTTTTCAAAAATGCAAACGAGTTAACCCGGGCGCTTGAAAAAGAATATCCCGTTTCATCGCTTGAGAGCTATAAAAAGAAGTTCCTTCCCGAAAACCTCGGAACTTCAACCAAGACCATAGGGGACTATATCATAAAATATTTGGGTAAATAAAATGAGTTTCATTAAAGCAATTATCAAAAAACTGAAATTATTTGTTTTATACTTTGTGCGTATTGTTTTTGCCAAGAATCATTTCAAGGTGCCTTTCTATAAAAAGGTAAAGGCTAACCTTATGGGCGGTTATCTGGCTGATCAATACGCCCTTTATGATTTTGACCATAACGACAGGCACGAATATCTTTCGGAATTCGATTGGTATAAATCAAGATACATCAACGAGCCGTTTGATTTTATGCTCAATAACAAGGTTGTTTGCTCGCTTGTTATGGGGCAGTATGTCCGCGTTGCAAAAACCTTTGCAGTCAAAAACAAAAAGCACATAACCTCGGAAGATGACCAAATAACCAATTATGAGGATATTATCAATCTTCTTAAAAGAGAGAAAATGCTCATCATAAAGCCCTTCGGAAAAGGAAAGGGAATCGGAGTTTATCTCTTTAAATATGAGGGCGGAAAATTCTATATCGGCGTTGATGAGTGCAGCGAAAGAGATATTATCGAACTGCTCAAAAAGCGCGATAACTGGATGCTCACCGAATATATTCATCAGCATCAGTATCTCAATGATATTTTTGATAAAACCGCTAATACAATAAGGCTTATAACTCTGCGCGACCCGAAAACGCAGAAAATCAAGGTTTTCTTTGCCGTTCAGAGAATAGGCACTTCAAAAACCGTTCCCGTTGACAACGGAAGCGAGGGCGCGCTGATATCAAAAATTGACATTGAAACGGGCGAGCTTTCCGAAGCAAAAACACTTCACAATCACAATGTTTATGAGATTCATCCCGACACAAATGCACCGATTAAGGGCGTTGTTGTTCCGAACTGGGAAAGAATCAAAAAAGAAATTGTTGACCTTGCAAACAAGGTTTCATTTATGAATTTTGTTGCATGGGATATTCTTGTAACCGATGATTCAATGTGCATAATCGAGGCAAACACTTCCTCGGGCGTTAATATAATTCAGCTCTGGGGCGGACAGCGCCACGGCGAGCTCGGCGATTTCTATCGCTATCATAAAGTAATCAAGAAATAATTAATTCTCCTGATGTTATTCAGAGGCTATTAAGTTAAAGGAGACTTATATGAAAAAAAACAGCCCCATTATCAAGCAGTCCAAAAAAGTCAGAGCATGGTGCCAGAAAAAAGGCTTTCATTCCGACTTTGCCGTTCGTCTGATAGCAAATACATACAGATTTGCTCTTTTTGTTTTCGGAAAATCCAAAAAGCGTTTTGAATCCGCGCTCAAGGTTATGAACGACTATCTGACGGAGGAAGAGCTTTCTTCCCGCAAAACCGTGCGCAGAATCTATAACGATATTCTTTTCTGCAGATTTATGTACGGAACGGTTACAAGGGAGTATTTC
Source organism: uncultured Eubacterium sp. (assembly GCA_905233545.1). Classification (GTDB taxonomy): domain Bacteria; phylum Bacillota; class Clostridia; order Oscillospirales; family Acutalibacteraceae; genus Eubacterium_R. Next base: position 47,553 of record CAJOEV010000002.1, read on the forward strand.
TCTTTTGATTTCAGACTTCTTACCCACGAGGCGAGAATCACATATCTGACAAGGAACAACAAATATCCTTTCTACAGAAAATTCAACAACCAGAACTATGTCGGTTATCTCAACAAGAAAACAGAAACCTACAAAAAGTTCAAAGAATTCTATAAAAGAGATGTTCTTTGCATCTATGATGAAAACGATTTTGATGCATTCGTTGAATTTGTCGGCAAGCACGAAAGATTTATCTATAAGCCCGCTGACGACTACGGAGGACACGGAGTTAAAATCTATAACTCCAAAAAATACGGCTCATTAAAGGAGCTGTTTGATGTTATTCTCTTTAACGGCGGATGTGTTGTTGAAGAGCTGATTGTTCAGGCAGACCCGATTAAATCCCTTCATCCCGCATCTGTAAACACAATGCGTGTTGTTGCATTCCTTTCCCCGAGCGGAGAAACAAAAATTCAGTGGTGCTTCCTTCGTATGGGAATGGGCGGCAGCCATACCGACAATATGAGCTCGGGCGGACTTGCAATTATGGTTGACCCGAAAACGGGAATTGCCTATCTTCCGGGACGCGACTGGCTCGGCGCAGAGCATCTTTTCCACCCCGACACGGGCGCAAAGCTTATCGGACTCCAGATTCCCGAGTGGGATAAGCTTCTTGAGCTTATCAACAAGCTCTCGCACGTTATTCCGCAGATAAGACTTGTTGGCTGGGACCTTGCGTATACTGACAAGGGCTGGATTTTTGTTGAGGGAAATGCAACTCCTCAATGTGTTTCGGCTCAGCTTACAAATTTCAACGGCAGACTCTATCTCTATAAGAATATGGATGCCGAATATGATGCGTACACGGAATTTGAGGAGGGCTCAATTACCGAAGACGAGCTGAATGAACGCCTTGAATTAATTGCAAAGAATGAATATGAACCCAAGGAGGAAACAAAGTGATGAGCAGCAAAACAACAACCATCGGCTTTTCGGGTGACGTTTCCTTCAGCGCGTTCTTTAAAGACGGCTATAAAAACGAAAATCTTCTTGCACCCGAAATCAAAGGCTTTTTTGAGGGCAACGATGCAAACATAATCAATCAGGAAAGCCCGATAACAGCGTGCAGAATAACCAACAAAAAAAGACTTTCCCACAGAAGTGACGTTGATGTTATTCCTTTCTTCCAGAACACAATTCCGAATGTTGTTCTTTCGCTTGCAAACAACCATATGCTTGACTACGGAAGAATCGGCGTTATCGACAGCTGTGAAAATCTTGAAGAATACAAATGCCCCTATATCGGAATAGGAAGAAACAGGGACGAGGCATCAAGATATATTATTGTCGGCGAAGATATTAAAGTCGGCGTTATCTCGATTGAATACAAAAAATTTAGACCCCATGATTTTAAGTGGGCAGCTCCTTTCTGCGAGGTTGACCTTGATATTCTTGATGAAAGAATCAGGACAATGAAGCAAAAGGAAAAGGTTGACTGGGTGGTTGTTGTTTACCACGGCGGAGAAGAATTTTTGAACTGTCCGCTTCCGTTCAACAAAAAACTGCTTCACAAGATTGCAAATCTCGGTGCGGACGCAATTGTTTCGCATCATCCCCATGTTGTTCAGGGATATGAATACTATAAGGGCAAACCCATATTCTATTCACTCGGCAATTTCATTTTCGACACAACTTATCAGAGAGCTCAGGAGGGCACAACCGAGGGTATGCTCGTTAAGCTCACCTTCACCGATAAGGAAATCAAATGGGAAAATCTGCCCATACATATTGACAGGGAAACCATGACAATCAAAGCAGGCGAAAAGAATCCGTATTTTGTTGACCTTGCTTCAATTAACTATTCTGCAAACTGGACCTATCAGTGCGTAAGAAAGAAGGAAGCGCTTGAAAGGGCAACCGAGCTCAGAGAAAGAGAAACCGAGGAAATGGCAAATGCCAAGGCTGCCGAGAATGAGCGTATAATCGGTATTCAGAAGAAATATGATGACTATGATGAAGAGGACGAGGGCGAAGGAACAGTTCTTCCCCCTGCAGCAAAAAAAACCTCTTTCAAAAAGAAGCTCAGAAAAGCTCTCGGCGCAGTGAAGAACAAAAAGAAAAGAACCTACCGCAGAGGAAGATTCCTTTATAAAACATTGTATAGAGGAAGACAAATAAAAGCCTAACACCTAACACCTAAAAAGACTGCCTTGCAAATGCAAAGCAGTCTTTTTATATACATATTATATTAGTCTTTTTTATTGTTTCTGTGGTGATGATGATTATGACCTCTGCCGTCTCTCTTGGGCTTGCGGTTTTCCTCTTCATCAAGGTCGTTTTCGGGAGTCATTCCCTCAAGCTCGATGAGCGCGTCCCTTCTTGAAAGATTAATTCTGCCCTGGTCGTCGATTTCAATGCACTTAACAATGATTGAATCGCCGATGTTTACAACATCCTCAACCTTTTCGGTTCTCTTAACATCAAGGCGTGAAACGTGAACAAGTCCTTCCTTGCCGGGAGCAATCTCAACGAATGCACCGAAGCTCATAATTCTTGTTACAACACCGTTGTAGAATGCGCCAACCTCGGGGTCGGTTGCGATAAGACGAACAACCTCAGCAGCGCCGTTGCACTTTTCTGCATCAAGACCTGAGATGTAAACTCTTCCGTCCTCTTCGATATTGATTTTGCATTCATATTCTTCCTGAATTTCCTGAATAACCTTTCCGCCCTTGCCGATAACATCGCCGATTTTATCGGGATTGATGGTGAGTGTAACCATCTTGGGAGCGTAGGGTGAAAGCTCTGCTCTGGGCTCGCTGATAACGGGAAGCATAATCTCGTCGAGGATGTAGTTTCTTGCCTTGTGAGTTTTTGCAAAAGCCTCTTTTATGATATCGAAGGTAAGACCGTGAACTTTAAGGTCCATCTGAATTGCAGTGATACCGTTCTTTGTTCCTGCAACCTTGAAGTCCATATCTCCGTAGAAATCTTCAAGTCCCTGGATATCAACCATTGTCATAAAGTCGCCGTATACGCCTTCATCACCTGTGATAAGTCCGCAGCTGATACCTGCAACGGGAGCCTTTATCGGAACACCTGCAGCCATAAGAGCAAGTGTTGAACCGCAGATTGAGCCCTGTGAGGTTGAGCCGTTTGATGAAAGAACTTCGGATACAACTCTTATTGCATACGGGAAATCATCAATGCTCGGAATAACGGGAAGGAGCGCCTTTTCAGCAAGTGCGCCGTGACCGATTTCTCTTCTTCCGGGACCTCTTGAAGGCTTTGTTTCGCCAACGGAGTATGAGGGGAAGTTATAGTGGTGGATATATCTCTTTTCAGTCTGTTCATCAAGACCGTCAAGCATCTGAGCGTCGTTCATAGGACCGAGTGTTGCAACAGAAAGAACCTGGGTCTGACCTCTTGTAAACATACCCGAGCCGTGAACTCTTGCAAGAAGGTCAATCTCTGCGTTAAGAGGACGGATATCGTCGATTCCGCGTCCGTCAACTCTCTTGTGCTCGTCCTTGAGCCAAGCGCGGACAATGTGCTTCTGAACAAGATACATAATCTCGTCAATCTTTGCGGTGTTTTCTTCAAAACGCTCGTCAAACTTCTCGTGAACTGCTTCGTAAATCGGAAGAAGCGCAGCATCACGGACATTTTTATCATCTGTGTCGAGTGCTTTTTTAACATCTTCCATGCAGAATTCTTCAATTTCTGCCATAATCTCTGCGTCGGGGTCGGAGGATTCATATTCAAACTTCGGTTTGCCGACTTCGGCAACAATGCCGTTTATGAATTCAACAATCTTCTTGTTTTCGTTGTGAGCAGCTTCGATTGCTTTGAGCATTGTGTCGTCGTCAACTTCGTTTGCGCCTGCTTCAATCATGGCAACAAGGTCGGCTGTTGAAGCAACTGTTAAAACAAGGTCACTCTTTGCTCTCTGCTCAAGGTCGGGGTTGATAACGATTTCGCCGTCAACAAGACCAACGTTAACGCCAGAAATCGGTCCGTCCCACGGGATGTCGGAAATTGCAATTGCAGCGGAAACGCCTATCATTGCGGTAACCTCGGGTGAACAATCGGGGTCAACGCTCATAACGGTTGCAACAACCGAGCAGTCGTTTCTTAAATCCTTGGGGAAGAGGGGACGAATCGGACGGTCAATACAACGTGATGTTAATATTGCCTTTTCACTGGGTCTGCTCTCTCTTCTCTGGAATGAGCCGGGAATTCTTCCGACTGAATACATTTTCTCTTCGTAGTCAACTGAAAGCGGGAAGAAGTCAACGCCCTCTCTGGGTTTAGCGGATGCGGTAACATTGCAAAGAACCTCTGTTTCGCCGTAGCGTGCGAGAATAGAAGCGTTTGCAAGACCAGCCATCTTGCCTGTTTCAAGAGTGAGTTTTCTGCCTGCAAGTTCAGTTTCCCAAACTTTAAAATTCTTGAAAAACATTTTAATTACCTCTCAATTAATCAAATAAAATTTTTATCTTAAAGGAGGGCAATAGTAATAAATTCAATGCACTTTTTCAAAATGCACTCAATTTACTACTATTGAATGCTCCTCCTTTATGAACAAATAAAGCAACGAAGCAGACGGCACAAAATGTGTCGTCTGCCGTTTTTTTACTCTTCAGCTTCTGCCTTAACTTCGATTTCAGCGTCAGCAGTGTTTCTTTCGATTGTGTTACGGATGCCGAGCTTTGCGATAAGCTGACGGTATTCGTTAACGTCGTTCTTATAGATATAAGAAAGAAGATTTCTTCTGTGACCAACCATCTTAAGAAGTCCGCGGCGTGAGTGATGGTCCTTCTTGTGAACCTTAAGGTGCTCGGTGAGTTCGTTGATCCTGTAAGTTAAAACAGCAACCTGAACCTGAGCTGAGCCTGTGTCACCCTCGTGAATAGCATATTCCTTGATGATTTCCTGCTTTTTCTCTTGAGTCATTTTCATTTCCACCTTTCATAATATTTGCCTTTGCGAACAACACAGAAGCGGGAAGGTGACCCCCGAAACCGAGTAATTCGTTTACAGCGTTAGGAATTATAACATATAAATTATTATTTGTAAAGCATTATTTTTTAAAGAGCATATATTGTGGTTTAATTTTATTTTAAGCACATTATAAAATATATTGACAAATGACGAAAGTATGATATAATCATTAAGCCGCATATTATAGGCAAACAAAGTTATGTCAGCATTTTGTTGTCCGAGCGCAGCGAGAAACCAACAACTCGGAACTCGGGGCTTGCAACTTGCAACCGGACATACGCCTATCGTAGCGAGTCTTATGAAAGGTAGCAAATACTATGTACGCAGTTATTGAAACAGGCGGAAAGCAGTACAAGGTTTCAGAAGGCGATGTTCTCTACATCGAAAAGCTCGGTGTTGATGAAAGCGCTGAGGTAACTTTCGACAAGGTTCTTGCAGTAAGCACCGACAAGGGCTTCAAAGTTGGCAAGGATTGCGAAAAGGCTTCCGTTAACGCAAAGGTTCTTAAGAACGGCAAGGGCAAGAAAATCACTGTTTTCACATACAAGCCGAAGAAGAACGAAAAGCGCAAGATGGGTCATCGTCAGCCTTACACAAAGGTTGAGATTACATCAATCAAAGCATAATGATAAGAATTAATTTTTTAAAGAGCGGTGATTTGCTTAAAGGCTTCGAATGCAAGGGACATTCAATGAGCGCCCCGAGCGGAAGCGACATCATCTGTGCATTTGTTTCAAGTGCTTGCTATATGACGGCAAACACGGTAACCGAGATAATCGGCCTTGAAGCGCAAACGGCAGTTGATGACGGATATATGAGGCTTGAAATCACAGGCTCGGCTGATTCGGCTCAGGATATCTTAAACGGAATGAAGCTCCACTTAACCGAGCTTGAAAAAGATTATCCCGAGAACATAAAAGTGATTATAACGGAGGTGTAAGAATGCTCAAGTTAAACATACAGCTTTTTGCTCATAAAAAAGGTATGGGTTCAACAAAGAACGGCAGAGATTCCGAATCCAAGAGACTCGGCGCTAAGAGAGCAGACGGTCAGTTCGTTCTCGCAGGCAACATTCTCTATCGCCAGAGAGGAACTCACATTCATCCGGGCAACAATGTTGGCATTGGCTCTGATGACACACTCTTTGCTCTTATCGACGGAACAGTTCGTTTCGAAAGAATGGGCAAGGGCAGAAAAAAGGTTTCTGTTTACCCTGTTGAACAGTAAAAAGTATTCTCTGAGAGGTTGTGAAAACAGCCTCTTATTTTTTTTTGACATTTGAATAGTCCTATGTTATATTTATACTATAGTATAATTTGAAAGGATGAGTATAATGACAAAAAAGGTTTTTAAGAAAATATCGGCATTAGTTTTGGCTATGGCAATAGTTTTAACAATGTTTGGCGCTGCAACAAGCGTTTATGCTGCAAAAGAGCCGGAATTTACCAGGTTTTCTTATGGCGAATTAATCCCCAAAGGCAATGTCTCAATCGAAAAAAGCGTCCAGAAGCCCAAGGCAACATCTATAACAAAGCTTGTTGCAAAAAAAGGCGGCTTTTATATTAAATGGAAAAAGCAAACGAAGAATTGTTCGGGATATATTATTGATATTGCAGAGAATAAAAGCTTCACTAAAAATGAAGAAGCATTTCAGGCAGAGGGATATAACAACTACTGGGGAACGATTACCGAACTGAAACAGGAAACCAGGTATTATGTTCGTGTTTGTTCATACAGATATTATAAAGGCGAGTACTATTTCAGCAATTGGTCGGGCGTTAAGAGCGTTGTAACCAAGGGGCCAAATATAAAAAAGCCGAGCATACCTTCATATTATGAAATTATAAAGCTTCATTACGGCATTGGTTTCTTCTGGGATTCCAGTGACGGATATACAACGGGTTGTCAGATGCAGCTTGCAACCGACAATAACTTCAAAAAGAACCTTACAAGTGATTTCAATAAAGGCTCAGGAGGAAATGTAGGATACTACAGCCTTAAGCACAACAAAAAATACTATGTGAGACTTCGTGCTTACAGAAAATATAACGGTAAAAACTACTACTCTCCATGGACAAAAACAAAGAGCATTACGGTTAAAAGTATCGGCAAGCCCAAGGGAACAACAGTTTCAACTCTGAGTTCAAAAAACACCACAATAACAGCAAAGTGGAAAAAGCAGACAAACAAGACCGACGGATACCAGATTCAGTACGCTACAAACAGTTCGTTTACATCGAATGTTAAAAAGAAAACCGTTTCCGGTAAATCGAAAACATCCGTTACGGTTAAAGGATTAAAAGAATATAAGAAATACTATGTTCGTGTCCGCACTTACAATGAGGACTTTTACGGATATAAAGCGTATTCTTCCTGGTCCAAGGCAAAGACTGTAACAACCAAAGGAAGTGTGTTAAGGAATCCAACCCCAACAAGCATAACTAATGTGGATGATGACTATGCAGGCGCATATTTCGACATTTATTTTAAGAAAGTGAAAAACTGTACGGGCTATCAGCTTCAGTATTCGCTTTATTCGGATTTCAGAACGGATGACAGCACAGTAACCGTTTCCTGCGCGCATAATGACGATTGGTCTCATGATTCAGACGGTTGGAACTGGCATTTATACGATGAGCCGTATGTTGGCAACGGATTCAGCGACGACCCCATTGCCGACCTTGAATATGACAAAACATACTATTTCAGAATGAGGACATTCAGCGATGTCGGCGGCAAAAGATACTACAGCGACTGGTCTGCGGTAAAATCGGGAACAACCTAAAATATTAATATTAAATATAAGCATTCTGCCTCGCAATGCGGGGCAGAAATTTTTTGAAAAAATCTATTGACAAACAAAAAGAGTTGTGATATGTTCTAAGTGTACTAATCGTATTAATACACTTGTGCACAGTGAATACGAAAGGAGCGATTATATGATTTCTGTAAATTATCGCGACCCCCGTCCGCTTTACGAGCAGATAAAAGAGAGCATAATCAAGCTGATTATGACAAAATCGCTCGCTGAAAACGAGCAGCTTCCCTCTGTTCGTGAGCTTGCGGTTGAACTTGCGATAAACTCAAACACAATTCAGCGCGCCTACAGGGAGCTTGAAAACGAGGGTTATATCTATAAGATAACGGGAAAGGGAACCTTCGTTTCGCCCCAGGAGCATTTTCGCCCGAATACCGACGAGCTTTATAAAAGCTTCAGGGAAGCGGCATCAAAGCTTCTTTTTGCGGGTGAAAGCGCCGATGCGCTGAAAAATGAAATTGAAAAGCTTGAAAAGGAGGTAAAACAGGATGATTGAAATTAAAAATGTTGTAAAATCCTTCGGTGATTTCAATGCGCTCGACGGCGTTAATATGAATATTAACAACGGCAGCATCTACGGTCTTGTCGGTCCCAACGGAGCAGGCAAAACAACACTGATGAACACCCTTTGCGGAATATATAAAGCCGCAGACGGTGAGATAACCGTTGACGGAATTCCTGTTTATGAAAACAACGATATCAAAAAGAGAATTGTTTATATTTCCGACGATGTTTTCTATTTTCACAATTCAACAACAATAAGCCTTAAAAACTTTTATAAAGGAATATACAGCGATTTCGATGAGGAAAAATTCATTGAATATGAAAAATATTTTCCGAGCATAAAGCAGAATATGAACGTGCGCCGACTTTCAAAGGGAATGAAAAAGCAGGTGGCATTCTGGATTGCAATTTGCTGTAATCCCGATATTCTTGTTCTTGATGAGCCCGTTGACGGACTCGACCCGATGATGCGCCATCAGATTTGGGGACTCATCATAAATGAGGTTGCAGACAGGGAGATGACGGTTTTAATCTCTTCCCACAACCTTCGTGAGCTTGAGGATGTCTGCGACACCGTCGGTATTATGAATAAGGGCAGGGTTTTCATTGAATCCTCGCTTGATGAACTTAAAACTCAGCTTTCAAAAATTCAGGTTTCGTTTGAAAACGAGATTGATACCGCGGATATCGGCATAAACATTCTCAAAGAGAAAAAGGTCGGCAGAGTATATGAGCTCATTGTCGGCGGAGACAAAACGGAAGTAATAAATAAAATCAATGAATTCAATCCTTTATTTGTTGAGGCGCTGCCCTTGACTCTCGAGGAAATATTTATCTATGAAATGGGGGAAGTTGACGATGAAATCAAACAAATCCTTATTTAACACGACCCTTATCAAATCGAATATAACCCGATTTCTTCCGTTTTCAATTTTGTTTTTAATCATTGAACTGATTATCTACCCGACAATAATATATTTTAATTATGATATAAGAACTGCGCTTGATTTTGACGCGCTGATAATACTTGGAATTGTTTCGGATGTTTTTGCTTGCATATTTGCCTGCATTTTTGCAATTCTTGTTTTCAGCTATCTTTTCAGCGCGAACAAATGCATTGCAATTCATTCCTTCCCGATTGGAAGAAAGGCACTGTTTGCAACAAATCTCATCAGCGCATATGTGCTTCTTGTTGTACCGCAGTTAATCGGTCTTTTGATTGCTGTTCCCGGAATAATTATGTTCTCGGGTGCAGTTGTTGCACAGACAGCTCTGTTATTGCAGTTTTCAACAATTTTCCTGCTTTCGTTCATTGCTCTTTCAATAGGAACACTTGCAATGATGCTTGCGGGAAATGCGTTCGCAGGCGCAATAATATATGTTATTCTGAACTTTGTTTATTCGGCAATGGTAACGCTTGCAAGCTTTGCGCTTTCCATTTTCGGAACAGGACTCGGTGAGGAAGTGTTAATCACTGACAAAGGCGCCTATGTGCTCTCGCCGTTTGTTGACCTTTTGGTCAACTTAACTCAGTACGATTCCGATAAGTTCTACGGACAAAAAGGCTACTACACAGCGCTGATAATCTATTTTGCTGTCAGCTTTGCAATCTGTGCGCTTGCATTTCTGCTCTATAAGCTCAGAGAGCTTGAGGTTGCGGGCGAAATGGCAGCCTTTGAAAAAGAGCTTCCGTTTATAAGGGTTATTGTTTCAATAATCGGCGGAGCTATTCTTTCAATCTTTATCGGTGAGATCTCTTCCGCAGGTAAAATCATCTTTGCGCTGCTCTATATTGTATTCTCTTTCATAGTTTATTTTGCAACGCAGATGGTTTTGAAAAGGAAGTTCAATATCTTTTCATTTAAACTCTTTATCAGATGGTTTATCTGCTGTTCACTCAGCCTCGGTTTTGTAATAGGCTTTGCAGCATATGAAACAAACTATATTCCAAGTGCAGATAAGGTTGAAGCGGCAAGCATAAATACAACCTATAATATTGAGTGCAAGGATGAAAAGAACATAAAGAAAGTCCAGCAGCTTCAGAAAGAGCTGATTAATTATCTGAGTGTTGATGAGCGCTTTATCACAACGGCGGATACAGGAGAAAACGAAGTTTCCGACAAGAGATATATTAATATCCTAATCAACTACAAACTTAAAAACGGCAAAACAGTTCAGAGGAGCTATGAATACCAAGGAGCCAACAAAAAGATATCGGGGCTTATCAATGATATTGAAAACTCAAATGGTTATGTAGATATCTTCGATTATATCGACAGTCTCGGCATTAAATACAAAGTAAGAAGTATGACTCTGGCTGAGATTAACGACAGCGGAGCTATGGATGTTGAGCTTGCTTCAAAGGATTATGAAAAAGCCTTTGCTCTTTGCAAAGAGGATGTTCATGCAATGACTGAAAGCTACAACTCACTTGTCAGCGGACTTGGCGGACAGGATTGCGAGATTTGTATCGGATGTTCAATTGATAAAACCACTGACAAAAAAGCGATTGAAAAATTCAGACAAAATGCTGACAGCAGTTTTGTTGAGGGATACTATAGTTATTATGATTCCGACACGGGCGACTTTGATATTTACATCAACCGCCTTCCCGAAAACTCAAAGCTTATGAGCTTTGCAAAAGCAAATCAGCAATAATAACAAAACCCCGAACTGCTTTGGCAGTTCGGGGCATATTTTTTCACGAATCACGAAACACGATTCACGAGCCACGTTTATTTTATTGCTTTCGCTTCTTCAAATTCCTCAACTACTTCGTTTTCAGGCGCCTTTGTGATGAGGGAAACAACAACATTTACAACAAGTGCAACGATGAATGCGGGAAGAAGTTCATATATATCAAGAATTCCGCCCATGGGTCTTACTGCAAACTTCCATACGAAAATCATAACGCCGCCTGAAAGCATACCTGCAATTGCGCCCCATTTGTTTGAACGCTTCCAGAACAGTGCAAGAAGCATTGCGGGACCGAACGCTGCGCCGAAGCCTGCCCATGCGAAGGATACGATTTTGAAAACGTTTGAGTTTGAATCCCAGGCAATAACAACGCCGATAACGGAGATGATAATAAGTGTAACTCTTGCAACAACCATCTGTGCAGTTTCGCTGAGCTTAAGCTTGAAAAGTCCGCCCATAATGTTTTCACTCATTGATGAAGAAGCTGCAAGGAGCTGGCTGTCCGACGTACTCATTGTGCTTGCAAGAATGCCTGCAAGGATAATACCTGCGATAAGAGCAAAGATGAAGCCCTTTGTTGAAAGAAGATTTGCAATCTGAACTATGATTGTTTCGCTGTCCTCAAGCGCTGCAAAGCCGTTGTCGGGATTTGCAACCATCGCAAGACCAACCATACCGATAACAACTGCGATTGCCATTGAAATAACAACCCATACTGTTGCAACTCTTCTTGAAAGCTTGATTTTGTTCGGATCCTCAATAGCCATGAATCTGAGAAGAATATGGGGCATACCGAAGTAGCCGAGACCCCATGCAAGTGTTGAGCAGATTGTCAGCGCGCCGTAGCTTACAGCGGAGTTTGTTTCAACATCGTGGATGTTGAACATTCCGAGGAAACCGGGAACTGCCTTTGCATTTTCTGCAACTGCATTAATTCCGCCTGCCTGAGCAACGCCGAAGCAAAGCACAACAACAAGCGCAATTGTCATAATAATCGACTGGATAAAGTCGGTTGTTGAAGCAGCGTTGAAGCCTCCGAGTGAGGTGTAGCCAACGATAACGATTGCAGAAACTACCATTGCAATGTGGTAATCAATTCCGAAAAGTGTTCCGAAAAGCTTTCCGCAGGCTGCAAAGCCCGAAGCGGTGTACGGAACGAAGAAAACGATTATAACAAGTGCCGAAAGAGCAAGAAGGATATTGCTCGTATCCTTATATCTCTTTGAGAAGAAATCGGGAACTGTTATTGCGCCGATGTTTGCCGAATAATTACGAAGGCGCTTTGCAACAAGAAGCCAGTTGAAATATGTTCCCACTGCAAGACCGATTGCAGTCCAGCCTGCGTCTGCAACACCCGTTAAGTATGCAACGCCGGGAAGTCCCATAAGAAGCCACGAGCTCATATCCGAAGCTTCTGCGCTCATTGCGGTAACAAGAGGACCGAGCTTTCTTCCGCCGAGATAGAAATCGCCGACATTCTTTGTTCTTTTTGAATAAATAACTCCTATGATAACAACAACTGCGAGGTATGCAACAATTGATATCATAATACCGATTTGTGCCGAAGTCATAGTATTCCTCCTTATTCATTAGTTATAGAATGCAACAATTATAACAGATTTAACGCTTTAATGCAATAAAATATTTTGCTATTGACAAAAATATTTTGTATAATATGTAAAACTTAATATTTTTTTCTTGAAAATTGGTTATAAATAGTATAAAATATTAATTGCTAAAAAATAAACAATTATTTTTTAATCAATTTTTAGGGGGTAATTCCAATGGTTAAAGTTGCTATTAACGGTTTCGGCCGTATCGGACGTCTTGCTTTCCGTCAGATGTTTGAAGCTGAGGGTTATGAGGTTGTTGCAATCAACGATCTTACCGATCCCAAAATGCTCGCTCATCTCCTTAAGTACGACACAGCTCAGAGAGGCTATGCAGGTGTTATCGGTGAAGGTAAACACACTGTTGAGGCTACTGAGAATTCTATCATCGTAGATGGTAAGGAAATCACAATCTATGCTAAACCCAATGCAGCAGAGCTTCCCTGGGGCGAGCTTGATGTTGACGTTGTTCTTGAGTGCACAGGTTTCTACTGCTCAAAGGACAAGGCTCAGGCTCACATTGACGCAGGTGCTAAGAAAGTTGTTATTTCTGCTCCCGCAGGAAACGACCTTCCCACTATCGTTTACAATGTAAACCACGAGACTCTTACAGCTGATGACAAAATCATCTCTGCTGCTTCATGCACAACAAACTGCCTTGCTCCTATGGCAAAGGCTCTCAACGACTATGCTGAGATTCAGAGCGGTATTATGTGCACAATCCACGCTTACACAGGCGACCAGATGATTCTTGACGGTCCTCACAGAAAGGGCGACCTCAGAAGAGCAAGAGCAGGTGCTGCAAACATCGTTCCCAACTCAACAGGTGCTGCAAAAGCAATCGGTCTTGTTATTCCCGAGCTCAACGGCAAGCTTATCGGCGCTGCTCAGAGAGTTCCGACTCCTACAGGTTCAACAACTATTCTTACAGCTGTTGTTAAGGGCTCAGACATTTCTGTTGACGGCATCAATGCTGCAATGAAGGCTGCTTCAAACGAGAGCTTCGGCTACAACACAGACCCGATCGTTTCAATGGATATCGTTGGTATGAGATACGGCTCACTCTTTGATGCTACTCAGACAATGGTTCTTCCCATTGGTGACGACAAGTTTGAGGTTCAGGTTGTTTCTTGGTATGATAACGAAAATTCATACACATCACAGATGGTTAGAACAATCAAGTACTTCTCAGAGCTTGGCTAAACAAAAAAATCACCCCGAGGAGAAATCCTCGGGGATTTTTTTGTAATTGAGAATTAAAAATGAAGAATGAAGAATTTCGGGTCGCTTCGCTACGATTATAAACGGGTGCGGGTGTCCCGCCCACAATTCTTAATTCTTAACTCTTAATTTATTTAAAGCCTGTCCGCAATTGTATAAATAAGGTCTTTTGTCTTTTCCCAGCCGAGGCACGGGTCGGTGATTGATTTACCGTAAACGCCGTCCTCAATCTTCTGGCAGCCGTCCTCGATATAACTTTCAATCATAAAGCCCTTGACCATACTCTTGATATCGTCGTTATTATGAATTGAATGAATAACCTCTTTTGCAATTCTTATCTGTGCAAGATAATTTTTGCCCGAATTTGAGTGGTTTGTGTCGATAATTACCGCAGGGTTTTCAAAACCGCCGCTGCAATACATATCATAAAGAATTCTCAAATCCTCATAGTGATAGTTCTGGTGGTTGATTCCGTGCTTATCAACGCTTCCGCGAAGAATTGCGTGAGCAAGCTCGTTGCCCTTGCTTTCAACCTCCCATCCTCTGTAGAGGAAGGTGTGGGAGCCCTGAGCCGCTCTGATTGCATTGAGCATAATTGAAAAATCGCCGCTTGTGGGGTTTTTCATACCTACGGGGATATTCAGTCCGCTTGAAACAAGGCGGTGCTCCTGGTTTTCAACGCTTCTTGCGCCGACTGCAATATATGAAAGCAAATCGGAAAGATATCTTGCATTTTCGGGATAGAGCATTTCATCCGCGCACGCAAAGCCTGTCTGCTCGATTGCATCCTTGTGAAGATTTCTTATTGCGATAATACCCTCGAGCATATCGGGCTTCTTGTCGGGGTCGGGCTGATGAAGCATTCCCTTATATCCTGCGCCCGTTGTTCTCGGCTTGCCCGTATATATTCTCGGAATGATGAGAATCTTATCCTCAACCTCTTTCTGAACATCTTTTAAACGGTGGATATAGTCTAAAACCGAATCCGCTCTGTCGGCGGAGCAGGGCCCTATAACAAGAAGAAATTTATCGCTTTCGCCCTTGAAAACAGACGCGATTTCCTTATCGCGCGCCTCTTTAACAGCAGCTGCCTCGGGGGAAAGGGGAAACTGTTCCTTTATATCCTGAGGAATAGGAAGTTTTCTTTTGAAATCAGTGTTAATCATATTGTCCATATTCTCACCTCTGATTTGGTATAATAACATTAAAAACAGCAATAGTCAATATAATCGGAGCGAAGCCCCTTGGAGCGGGCGCCAGACCCTTTTGTCTGCAAGCAGACATTTCCCCTATCAGGGGAATCTCCCTAAACTCTTCACTTTTCACTATTAACTCTTAACTAAAGAATAACGGGAGGGTGTTAAAACCCTCCCGAATCATATATTCGCTTTACCAGCCAAGTCTTACGATTTCAATTTCGCATGAACCTGTTCCGTATCTGTAGCATGCTGAGTGTCCTTCAGGAGTGAAGATATCAATTCTTCCGACTGATGAAAGTCCGCTGCCGCCACGGTCAACAACAGTGTAGTAGTGACCCTGTGTTTTGATTACTGAGCCGAGGGGAAGCCAGTTACAAGCAATGTAGTAGGGATTGCTCATACCGTTTGAAATTCTTCTTCCGCTTGTTGTTATTCCTGCGCCAGAGCCGTTGCATGTTGCACAAGCGCAGTAGTGTGTGTATCTTCCGCTGATTTTCTGACCGAGTGTGAAGCCGTTCATTGACTTAACGCCGTTGGGCTCAACGGAGGGATGAGCTCTTTTGGTACCGATTTTAACAACCTTTGTTACGGGTTCCTTTGTAACAACTTCGCTGAGAGCTTCCTTGCTCTCTTCTTTGCCGTTAACATATTTAACGCTGTATGTTACATCCTTTGAGCCGTTCTTACCCTTGGTAACAACCTTCTTCTTTGTTTCAAGAAGCTTTTTATCCTTGATTTTCTTTGTTTTATACTTAATCTTTTCGGTTCTGGTTTCTTCCTTGTATTCAACTCTGTAAACCTTAACCTTCATTCCTGCTTTAAGCTCTTTATCTGCAGCGGGTTTTGTATAGTCATCTGCGCCGAGGGTTACTCCTGCAAGCTTAAGAAGGTCTGAAACAGTGCCTTCGGTGATTGCATATTTAACCTTGCTTCCGTCTGCTTTAAGAGTTACATAGAATGCGGTTTTGATTGTTATAACCATTCCGTCAACAACCTTTGCGTCGCGGGAATAGTTGATTTTGTCATTGTCCTTGAGGGTTAATCCGATTTCTTCAATTGCCTCGCCGACTGTTGAAGAATAAACATCATAGCTCTGAATATGTCCTTCAAACTCAACCATAACGCTGCGGAGTCTGTTGATAACAATTTTTCCGTCCTCGCCCTCATTGAAGTTTGAAATGTCGATAATATCATTTGCATTTACTGTAATGCCTGCATTGTTAAGAATTTCAACAGGCTCGGTTTCTGTTGTTGTAACTGTGATTGCCTCTCCCGAATCAACAATTGTAACATCATACTGGTCGGGTACATCAGCAAGTACTGTTGATGTGAAAACTGTGAGAATAAGAATTACTGAAACTACTGCTGCAACTATTCTGTTTCCTGCAAAGCCTTTAGCAGCACTTGATAACTTTCTCATTTTTTTACTCCTTTTCTTTCGGGCAACTATTTGGTTTCCTTACCATATATATTGCCTAAAGCGTCGCCATTATAACACTGATACCGATAATGTCAACAAAAAAAGGTATGATTTTTTAGTAATGTTGCACAAACAAAGCGCCTCTTATTAGTGGCACAGAGCTTACACGCCCAAAATATTGTGGTTTTACGCATTAACGCAGTAAAGCGAAAAAGTGATATTTTGGTTATATTTGAAAAAAGAGGTTTGAAAAACCGCCTGTTTTGTAACTTTTAAGGCAATTATTAACGGCATTTCACTATATATAGCTGTTAACTGCAATCTACCACACCTTCATTCCAATATATAGATTGAAAAATTCACAAAAATAATAGACCGATGTCCATCATAAAAATATATAATTATAATTTATATCTTATAATTTAGATAGTAATTGACAAAAGTAGTATGTATATATATAATACAAAAGAAGTGTCTCAGTAGCTCAGTTGGATAGAGCGTTCGCCTCCTAAGCGAAAGGTCGGGGGTTCGAATCCCTTCTGGGACGCCAGAAATGCCAAATCCGCCGTAATGGCGGATTTGTGCTTTTCTCGACACAGAAGGGATGAGAAACGAACTCCAAGAAGCTCGCGCAAGTGAGCTGATTGGGAGAAAGGTCCGGTGGACCTTTTGATAGCCGAGAGGAGAATCTCGCCGGGGACGCCAGAAAAAGACCGTCGCCTCAAAAGGCGACGGCTTTGCTTTACATAATATTTATTCTATTGTATAATCAGACTATATTGTTTTAATTTAAGGTGTTAAAATGAATTTATTTAAAAAAGCTAAGCCCGACAGCTTAGTTGAAATGTTTGAAAAAACAATTGAATATTTTGAAAACGGCAAAGGAAAGCTCAGCAGAGAAGAATACACCGAGGCGAAGGTGTTTTTGCCCGATGAGGTGGACGAAATCTGCAGTAAAGAATTTGAAACAGCTAATAACGAGAAAAAATGCTGTTTTTCCGTTAGTAATGATGATTCCTATACTGCGGCGCGAAAGCTTGCCGAAAAGTATAAAGAAAACAGAGTTTTAGTTCTCAATTTTGCGAATCCCGTAAATATCGGCGGCGGTGTTGAATTCGGCGCAAGGGCACAGGAAGAGGATTTGTGCAGAAAAAGCTCGCTCTTTCTTTCAATCTCGGGCAAGGACGCTGAAAATTACTACACATATAACAGAAGCCTTGAAACATTTCTCGGCTCGGACGCAATAATTATTTCGCCGAATGTTGAAATCATAAAAGACGAAAACGGAAATATGCTTGAAAACAGCGTGAATGTTGCTGTTATGACCTGCGCTGCGCCCTATATCAGAGACGGACTTGAAGGCTTAACTCAGCAGGAATACGAAGAGATGTTTTATAGCCGCATTGTAAAAATGCTGAAGATTGCATATTATCTTAACTACAGAGTTTTTGTTCTCGGTGCATGGGGCTGCGGTGCTTTTTATAACGATGCGTCCCTTGTATCCGACTTGTTTTACAAAGCCTTCGGAGAGCTTGAACAAAACGGTATTAATTTCAGGCATATTGAGTTTGCAATTCTCAGCAGAAGCAAAGAACAGTATAACTACAAAGAGTTTGCCCGTAATTTTGAAAACTGTAGCACTGACGAAAAAGAAAACAGAATCAAAGGCTGTTTAATCGGTGGAGCTGTCGGCGACGCGCTCGGCTATGCGATTGAGTTTTACAGCGAAAACAGGATATTCGCAAAATACGGAGAAAGCGGAATAACCGAGTATGAGCTCGACAGTTACAGCAATAAAGCGCTTGTTTCAGACGATACGCAGATGTCGATGTTCACCGCAAACGGAGTTATTGTTTGCGACACAATTCAGGCAGAGCAGGGCATAACCAAAAAACCGCGTGAGATTGTTGCCGATTCGTATCTCGACTGGATGTTTACACAGGAGCATGGTTATTCCGAAAGAGAGAAAAAAGAATCAAGGGTTTCCTGGCTCCTTGATGTTCCCGAAATGTTCAGTCAAAGAGCTCCGGGGCTCACCTGTATGTCTGCATTGGAGGATTTAAAAAGCAAGGGCAAAACAGAGAATTATCTCGCGTATAAACGCAACAACAGTAAGGGCTGCGGCGGAGTTATGCGTGTTGCACCGCTTGGATGCAGATTTGATGAAAATATCAAAAAGCTTGATGAAGAAGGCGCTCAGCTTGCGGCAATAACCCACAGCAATCCGCTCGGATATATGCCCGGGGCAGTTCTTGTTCACATAATTCAGAGAGCAGTTTTTGACCGCAAAAACGATACGCTTAAAGACATTGTTATTGACGCGATTAACACAGTATGCGGAGTATTTGAAAATGACGAAAACACAGCTGTTTTAAAAGAGCTCATTAATCTTGCAATAGAGCTCTCGGAAAACAGCGACACGGATTTAAACAACATTCACCGCCTCGGCGATGGCTGGGTAGGGGATGAAGCGCTTGCAATGGCGATTTACTGCGCTCTCAGATATCACAATGATTTTTCAAAGGGAATTATTGCAGCGGTCAATCACAAGGGTGACAGCGATTCAACGGGCGCCGTAACAGGCAACATTCTCGGCGCATGGCTTGGTTTTGACAGCATTGATGACAAGTGGAAAAAGAATCTTGAACTTTTTGATGTTATTCTTGAGCTTGCGGATGATTTAAGCAACGGCTGTTCGGACGGCATTGATGAAAAATGGAAGAAAAAATATATCGATATGCAAAGATAACAAAAAGCACATTGGAAAAACCAATGTGCTTCTTTGTTTTCAAGATATTATTTATACATCGGACCGTAGGTTGCGCAAGCGCGGTAGTCTGCTGACTGAGTATCCTCTGTTCCGAATGCGCTCCATGCGTGGGGACGGAAGATTTTATCTTCGTCAACATTGTGCATATTTACGGGGATTCTGAGCATTGAAGCAAGTGTTATAAGCTCGGCGCCCACATGTCCGTAAACCGTTACGCCGTGGTTTGCGCCCCAGTTTGCCATAACGCTGTAAACATCCTTGAATGCGCCCTTGCCTGTGAGATTCGGAACGAACCAGGTTGTCGGCCATGTGCGGTCTGTTCTGACATCGATAACATTGTGGATATCGTCGGGAAGGTCTGCAGTATAGCCCTCTGCAAGCTGAAGAACGGGACCTATGCCGTCGATAACATTAACCCTGAGCATTGTAACGGGCATTTCTGCCGTGCAGCGGAAGTGGCTTGAGAATCCGCCCCCTCTGAAATACTCATAGTTTGCTCTGCACCAGTCGGTTGCGTTAAGGCAAGCTTTGATATCGCTGTCGGTCATTTCCCAGAAGGGCTTCATACAGCCTTCGCCGTTTGCGTTCTTAGCTGCACCGTTGCCGTCAAGCGCAGTTGCGCCCGAGTTGATAAGGTGAATGAATCCGTCTTTCGCAACGCCGTCGGGTTTAATGCCCGTAACTCTTTCACAAGCCTCGGGGCTCCAGTAGGTACGAACATCATGGAAGCAGGGAGCGGTGTTTGTAACAAGAGTTCCGAGCATCATTGCAACGCAGTTGAGAGTATCGTTTTCGGTTGCAAACGGGGTAGGAGCCTTCTTGCCGTTCCAGTCGAAAGTACTTGCCATAATAGCTTCTGTGAAATCTGCATTGGGAAGCCAGTCGGTCCACTGACGCTGACCCTGGAAACCGCCTGCAAATGCATTTTTGCCGAGCGCTTCCTCGTGCCAGCCCATTTCATCGAGCTTTTGGTTTCCGTAGAGGATATCGCGCATAATCATTGTCATTTTAACAATGAATTCCCAATCCTTATCGGGAGCGACAACCTTTGATTTTGTTATTATTTCAGGTAAATCCTTGCCTGAGTTTACATCAAAGCCCTCTTTGCAGTTTTCCTTAACCCATGCGAGTGCTTTTTCGTATTCGTCGTGGTCATAGATTTCAAGAGTTATTCTTCGAATGATTTCGGTCATATCAACCCACTCAGCGCGGATTCCGAAATATTTCTGGAACATATCTGCATTGCAGTAGCTTCCTGCAATACCCATTGCAACTCCGCCGAAGTTAACATATGCCTTGTTCTTCATCCAGCTTGCACCGATTGCACAGCGTGCGAAACGAAGAATTTTTTCGGCAACATCATCGGGGATGTTTGTGTCACTCTGGTCCTGAACATCTCTTCCGTAGATTGAGAATGCAGGAAGTCCCTTCTGGGCATATGCAGCCATAACCGCTGCAAGATAAACTGCTCCGGGGCGCTCTGTTCCGTTAAAGCCCCATACTGCCTTGATGGTGAGCGGGTCCATATCAAAGGTTTCGCTTCCGTAGCACCAGCAGGGAGTTACCGAAAGAGTTGCGGTAACATTTTCAAGTGCAAACTGGTCAGCGCATTTTGCAGCCTCGGCGCCGCCGCCGATTGTTGTGTTGCTGATAACGCATTTGACGGGAGTTCCGTCTGGATATCTGAGATTGGTTTCAATAAGCTCTTTTGCGGCTTTTGCCATGCCCATTGTCTGGGCTTCAAGGCTTTCTCTTACGCCACCCCAGCGTCCGTCGATAACGGGTCTTATGCCGATTTTAGGATATATCATAATAATTCCTCCTTATTTTACTACGCCTTTTTTAAGCAGAATGTTTGCATAAACTGCTTCTTCACTTGTTGCAACGATTGCATAAGCTTTTTTAGCTCTTTCATAAAAAGCAAAACGCTCCATATATTCAATTTCGCAGTTTTCGGGAGTGTGCTTTTTTAGCAGCGCGTCGTATTCATTCCAGATAACAGGTGTCGGAACGGTATCGCCCTTAACCACCTCCATCAATGCAACAGGGGTTGCATAGTATTGGTCAAGCGGAATGAGCGTAAGAACTGCGTCAAGAATTTCGGGAACGCTGTTTCCGTCTGCACGAACAACAATTGCGTTTTTGCCTATGCTTTCGCAGGGGAAGTTTCCGTCTGCAATAACAATTTCGTCCCCGTGACCCATTTCACAGAGCACCTTGAGGAGCTCGGGGGATACGATTTTAGGAATTCCTTTAAGCATATTATTTTCCTCCTTAGGCAGAGTAAGACGAGTCGGAAACCGGTTTAAAGTGGCTGATTTGCCTTATCTCTGCGTTAAATATACTCGGAATACGAAAGTATTCCTGTGTTATTTGCCTTGACCTGAGCCAAATCAGCTCATTTTAAACTGCGAAGCACCTGAAATGCTTGGAGTTAAGATGAAATTTGGATTTTGAGGTCGCAGCTTTACTGGCGTAATGCAAGAATGAAAGATTCGAATTTCGCTTAAATACTGCATTTCAGGCGGGTCACGATTCGTCTTGCTCTGCCTGTTTATGAAGTGTTTCGTCGTCGGGATTGAAAAGCTTGTAGCCGGGGTGTCTGCCCGTAACTTTATAATAGCCTCTCAAATCAATAAGCTTCTGAATGTTCTCTCTGCTGATATCAAAGCTTCCGCCGAGAATAACTGCATTAATTGTTATTTTTGCCCAGAGCTCAAGGCTCTCCATTCTGTAGAACGCGGTTATAACATCGCTTCCGACTGCAAGAGCGCCGTGATTTTCAAGAAGCATAACATCGTGCTCTTCAAGATAGGGCTCAATCGCATCGGGAACTTCGATTGTTGACGGAGTTCCGTACGGTGTGAGAGGAACGGAGCCGATAACTGCAACATCTTCAATCATGTTATACATGTCCATTGCCTTGTGCGCCACTGCAAATCCCGTTGCACCGGGAGGGTGAGCGTGGATAACCGAGAAAACATCGGGGCGCTTTTCGTAGCAGCGAAGATGCATTTTTATCTCGCTTGAAGGTCTGAGTCCTTCTGCCGCTTCAAGAACATTGCCCTTTTCATCAAGAATTATAAGCTTATCGGGTGTTATAAACGATTTGCTCATACCGGTGGGCGTTGCAATAATGCGTCCGTCCTCGAGCTTTACGCTGACATTACCGTCGTTTGCGGCAACCCATCCGAGCTGCCACGTTTTGTGACAGACATCGCATATCTGGTCTTTAATTAAATTAATATCCTGCATAGTTTATCTCCTAATATATTTATACTGTTATGATAATATTTATAGATATATAAGTCAAGTTTTTTTAGTTTGGAGAGCGGAGGGTGGGGAGTGAAGTTTTGGGTCGCTTCGCTCCGATTATATTGCAAAGTGCAGAGGTTGCCGACATCTGTAACAAAAACATATAATATTTTTTCTTGCTTATGCAGGGTGAAAAGATTATAATATAAATCGGTGATACTATGAAAACCTGCGATTTACACAGCCATTCAACATTTTCCGACGGAACATTAACCCCGAGCGAAATAGTCAGCCTTGCCGAAAAGCAGGGCTTATCTGCGGTTGCGCTGACCGACCACAACACGGCAAAAGGTCTTTACGAATTTATGAAAGCGGGAAAAAACAGTTCTGTCGAAACAATTGGAGGATGTGAGTTTTCAACTGAATGGAAAAAACATGAGCTTCATATTGTCGGACTGTTTTTCAGTGAAGACAGGTGGATTGAGGTTCAGGACTATGTTGAACTTCTCAATTTTGCAAAGAAAAGCAGCAATAATAAGCTTATTAAAAATCTTAACAAAGCAGGATATAAAATAACTTATGAAGAGGTTGCCGCATTAACCGATGCGGACGAATTCAACCGCGCCCATGTTGCAAGAATTCTTGTCAGAAACGGCTATGCCGCAACCATGGACGATGCATTCAGAAATATCCTCGGAGAGAAACACGGATACTATGTTCCTCCAAAAAGGCTCGGCGCGTTTTCAACAATTAAGTTTATCAAGGATAACGGCGGTGCGGCAATTCTTGCACATCCGTTTTTAAACCTGAACTATGAAGAGCTTGAAGAGTTTTTGCCCCTGGCAAAAGAGGCGGGGCTTGACGCAATGGAAACGCTCTATTCAAAGTTTGATGAAGAAACAACGCAAAAAGCAAAAGAGCTTGCAAAACGCTTTGATTTACTTGAAAGCGGAGGCTCGGACTTCCACGGAGAAGCAAAGCCCGATATCCAACTCGGAACGGGAATGGGCAATTTGCAGGTTCCCCTTGAATTCAAAGAAAAACTGCAAGCAATACTGTAACATACATTATGAATCAAAAAACGCCCCGAAGGGCAATGTCATTAAGTTAATGACATAAAAACGAAAAAACGACACACTTGCATACGCTTGAGTGTCGTTTTTTGTGCGAATAAAGAAAAAATCACAAT
>CAJOEV010000003.1 GCA_905233545.1 uncultured Eubacterium sp.
TTTTATGCTGAACTTTGCAGGTGATGAATTTGATATGATGATTTCGGTATCGCCGCGTACGCTGATAATAAGCTCGGCAATCACGCTCGGCGTATCAATTCTCGTCAGCTTCCTGTTCAGAAGAAAGATAAACAAACTTAATATGGTCGAAGCCCTCAAAGGCGTAGAATAATAATCAAGGCAACAGTTCATCCGTTGCCTTTACTTTTGCCATGTGATATAATGAAACATACAAACAATTAAGGAGTGATATAATTGAACGATAAAGAAATGAAAATCCTGATCAAGTCGCAGCAGGGCGAACTTGACGCAGTGCTTATGTATAAAGCACTTGCCGAGGTTGTAAAAGATGAGAAGGACAAAGAAACGTTCCTTCAGCTTGCGGCAGAGGAAGGTCATCACGCTTCCGTATTCAAAGGTCTAACGGATAAAACACTTACGCCCAAAAAGACGCTCGCAACGATACTGCCTATAATGTACAAATTGCTCGGTAAGAAACGTTTATACCCGATTATTGCTAAAGGCGAGTATAATGCGGTTAATACATATCAGCCCATAGCTGATGCGTTCCCTGAAGTTGAAAGTGTAAAGAATGACGAACACCGCCACGGCGATACTGTTATGGAATTACTCAAATAGCAAAACAAGCAAGGAGTGAAATCTCCTTGCTTTTTTGCTACCCATATACAAAAAGCTTTTCGGCTCCGCGCCGAAGGATGTGCAGGCGGCAGTTCAGGACAAGCCCGAGCGCTTTAAGGGCGCAAAAACAATAGGCGGAGTGCTTCTCGGCGTCAGTCTTTGCGGTTGTGCGTTTGCATTTATTTGCGGAGCGATTAACGGCATACAAAACGGCTTTACGTTTTGGCAGTTCTTTGCAAGGTTTTTAATAATGCTATATCTTTATAAAGCGTTTGATATGGTTTGCTTTGACTGGCTATTGCTTACGAAATCGCATTTCTTTCAGCACTATTTTCCGGAAATTGAGGGCTGCGAAAGCCTTAAAAAATACGGCTTTAATCTGAAATCACAAATTGCAAAGCTGATTGCATTTCCGTTTGTATCGCTGCTTGCGGCGTGGATTTGCACAATGGTTGTATAGCAAAAACCAAAAAGGCAACTACACAAGAAGCCAAATCTGAGCGTGATTTTTTCGTTCACAAAATATTTTTAAAAAAAGTGTTGACAAATTGCACTTTTGGGTATAATATACTCATAGATTAGCACTCTGGTATCGAGAGTGCTAATAAGTGAAACGGAAGGAGGAACAGTGATGATTGGCGAGAGACGCGAAGCCATTTTAGGTTTGATAATAGATTACTATATCAAAACAGGCGAGCCCCTCGGTTCAAAAACGCTCTGTTCAATGCTCCCGTATTCAATAAGTTCTGCAACAATCAGAAACGAAATGGCGTTTTTAACCTCAATCGGATTTCTTGAGCAGAGACACACAAGCGGCGGAAGAGTGCCGACAAAAAAGGCATATCGGTATTATGTTGATAATATGATTAATTCCGAGGCGCTTTCGGCATACGAAATGCAGAAGATTGACGAGGTTCTCAGCATAAATGCTTCCGACCCCGAAAGACTGCTTTCAAGTGCAGCCGAGCTCTTATCCGAACTTACAGGATGCGCGTCGTTCTTTTCAAGCATCAAAGATAAGTACGACTGCATTCAGGGAATAGAGCTGATTCCCGCAGGGAATAATAAAGCAATGCTTGTTATGCTCTCACTCGGAGGAAAAATCAAATCCTCCGTTTGCACGGTTAACTGCGTTATTGATGATGAATTCAAAGAGCTTTTCTACAAGATAACAAAGGAAAGATTCATCGGAACGGCGCTGGGTGATATTGATTTAAGCTTCATACAAAGCACTGTACCGCTTCTCGGCGCAAGAGTTTTTGATATGCTTCCGATACTTTCAACGCTCTGCTCACTGTGCAGGGAGGCGTCAAACGGAACGCTTTCGGTTTTCGGCGAAACAAAGCTCTTATCTCAGACGGAACTCGGAAACAGCGTATACAATCTTCTTGTTTTTCTTGCACAAAAGGAAAAGCTTGAATATCTCTTAACGGAGTTCGCAAAATCAAAAACGCCCTCGGCGCTGCTTATCGGAGATGAAAATCCGATTTACGAGCTGAGAGACACGGTTATGGCTGTTCAGAAATTTAACTACAATAATAATCAGACGGCAACTCTCGGAATTATCGGTTCACTCAGAATTAACTACAGAGAGATTTTGCCGCGGGTTGATTATATAATGAAAACCGTTTCGGCATATCTTTCGCCGAAAGCAAGGGAGGCGCAATATGAGTAAGAAAGAAAAAGAAGTGAATGAAGAGGTTTTGGAAGAAGAGGTTAAGGAAACTGAAACCGAAAAGGAAGACGAAACCTCATCCCTTGAAGCTCAGCTTAAGGATACAAAGGACCAGCTTCTTAGAACTGCCGCTGAATATGCAAATTTCAGAGCGCGCAGTGCAAAGGAAAAGGAACAGACCTATTCAAACGCAAAGGGAAATGTTGTAAGCGAAATACTTCCTGCAATAGACAATCTCGAAAGAGCGCTCTCTCAGGAAAATTCCGATTACGAATCCTTGAAAAAAGGCGTTCAGATGACCCTCGACGGACTTATGGCTTCTCTTGAGAAGCTCGGCGTTGAGCAATACGGCGAAAGCGGAGATGCTTTTGACCCGAATTACCACAACGCAGTTATGCATGTTGAGGATGAAAGCCTCGGTGAAAATGTTATAACAGATGTTTTCCAGAAGGGCTACAGAATAAGCGACAGGGTTATCAGACCCGCGATGGTTAAAACCGCTAATTAATGACGAAAGTCATTTATTATAAACAAATAACAAACTATATCACATAAAGGAGATAAATAGTGTGAAAACACTATTGATTATATTGCCCGCTCAGTTTGCCGAAAACGGCAACGAGCGATGGCTAAATTCACATTTACGCCTTGTCTGCCCAGCAAGGAAATACGCACAATGTGAAAAAATTTAATTATTGGGCAGAAAGGCTATGTGAATTATTATGGGAAAGATTATTGGTATTGACTTAGGTACAACAAACAGCTGTGTTTCAGTTATCGAAGGCGGCGAGCCCGTTGTTATAACCAACGCAGAAGGCGCAAGAACAACACCGTCAGTTGTTGCATTCACAAAGGACGGCGAAAGAATGGTGGGAGCTGTGGCAAAGCGCCAGGCAATCACAAATCCCGATAAAACCATTTCTTCAATCAAAAGACATATGGGTTCCGACTATAAGGTAAATATAGACGGAAAGGCATTCACACCCCAGGAAATCAGCTCAATCATTCTTCAGAAGCTTAAGAGCGACGCAGAGGCTTATCTCGGCGAAACAGTAACAGAGGCAGTTATCACTGTTCCTGCATATTTCACCGACTCACAGCGTCAGGCAACAAAGGACGCAGGTAAGATTGCAGGTCTTGATGTTAAGAGAATCATCAACGAGCCCACAGCAGCTGCTCTTGCATTCGGAATTGATAAAGAGGAAGACCAGAAGGTTATGGTTTACGACCTCGGCGGCGGAACTTTCGACGTTTCAATCATCGAAATGGGCGACGGCGTTCAGGAAGTTCTTGCAACAGCAGGTAACAACCGTCTCGGCGGTGACGACTTCGATAAGAAGATTATGGATTGGCTTGTTGCAGATTTCAAGGCTCAGAACGGAATTGACCTTTCAACAGATAAAATGGCTATGCAGAGAATTAAGGAAGCTGCAGAAAAGGCAAAGATTGACCTTTCGGGTATGACAACTGCCCAGATTTCACTTCCGTTCATCACTGCAGACGCAACAGGTCCCAAGCACCTTGAAACAACACTTACAAGAGCTAAGTTCAACGAGATGACAGCTGACCTTGTTGAAGCAACAATGGGTCCTGTTCGCCAGGCAATGAGCGACTCAGGTCTTTCAATGAATGAAATCGACAAGATTCTTCTTGTCGGCGGTTCAACCCGTATTCCCGCAGTTCAGGATGCAATCAAAAACTTCTCAAAGAAAGAACCCTTTAAGGGAATCAACCCGGATGAATGTGTTGCAATGGGCGCTGCTCTTCAGGGCGGTGTTCTCGGCGGCGACGTTAAGGGACTCCTTCTTCTCGATGTTACTCCTCTTTCACTCGGTATCGAAACAATGGGCGGAGTAAACACGGTTATCATTGAGAGAAACACAACTATTCCGACTAAGAAGTCACAGATTTTCTCAACTGCAGCAGACAATCAGACCTCTGTTGAGGTTCATGTTCTCCAGGGTGAGCGTCAGTTTGCAAAGGACAACAAAACTCTCGGTATGTTCCACCTCGATGGAATTCTTCCTGCAAGAAGAGGCGTTCCGCAGATTGAAGTTACCTTTGATATCGACGCAAACGGCATTGTTCATGTTTCTGCTAAGGACCTCGGAACAGGCAAGGAACAGCAGATTTCAATTACCGCTTCCTCAAATATGAGCAAGGATGATATTGAAAAAGCTGTCCGCGAAGCTGAGCAGTTTGCAGAAGAGGATAAGAAGAAGAGAGATGCTGTTGACCTCAGAAACAACGCAGACCAGATGGTTTATCAGACCGAAAAGATGCTTTCAGAGGACGGAGACAAATTCTCTGCAGACGATAAGGCAGCTCTCGAAACAAAGGTTGCAGCTCTTAAGGAAGCTCTCAAGGGCGACGATACAGATGCAATCAAGGCAACTCAGGAGGATTTGACAAACAAGTTCTATGAGGTATCCCAGAAGCTCTATGAAGCAGCTCAGGCTGCTCAGGGCGCACAGGCTGACCCGACTCAGGGCGCACAGCAAACTGACGACGGATATACTGATTATACTGAGGTTGACGAGAACTAATATAGTTTCAATTCCCGGGTTTTCGGTTTCTCGATTTGCTCGGTCAATAAAAAACAAAGGGGAGGGTCTCTGTACCCTCCCGAAAACTGATTATACATATAACAAACATATTTGGAGGCAAAAATGCCTGAAAACAAACGCGATTACTATGAAGTTCTCGGTGTAAGCAAGGGAGCTTCGGATGATGAAATAAAAAAAGCATACAGACAAACCGCAAAAAAATACCACCCCGACCTTAATCCCGACAACAAGGAAGCGGAGGCAAAATTCAAGGAGTGCAACGAAGCCTACGAGGTTCTTTCAGACCCCGAGAAAAAGGCTCGCTACGACCAATTCGGTTTTGCAGGCGTTGACCCGAACTACGGTGCAGGTCAGGGCGCAGGTGGCTTCGGCGGAGGCTTTAACGGCTTTGAGGGTGATATTGACCTTGGCGACATCTTCTCTTCCTTCTTCGGCGGCGGAGGCGGATTCGGAGGCTTCGGCGGCGGAAGAAATCCCAATGCTCCTCAAAGGGGAAGGGATATACAGTCCGCAGTTACAATTACCTTTGAAGAGGCTGCAAAGGGATGCAAGAAAACTATTGAAGTTTCAAGAGTTGAGGATTGCTCCCAGTGCCACGGAATAGGTGCAGCAGAGGGAACATCGGCAACAAAATGTCCCGAATGTCAGGGCAGGGGTGTTGTTAATGTTCAGCAGAGAACCGCTTTCGGTGTTATGAGCACCCAGAGAACCTGTTCACGCTGCGGCGGAAAGGGAAAGATTATCGAACATCCCTGCCAGAAATGCAGCGGCAAGGGCAAGGTGCGTAAAAAAGTCAAGGTTGACATTAATATTCCCGCAGGAATTGATAACCGCCAGGTTGTTAATGTTCGCGGTTACGGCGACAGCGGAATTAACGGCGGACCGAGCGGTGACCTCAGGGTTGTTGTTAATGTCAAGCCCCATAAGGAATTTGAACGCGAGGATTTCGATATCCTCTACAATAAGCATATCAGCATTGTTGAAGCAGCTCTCGGCGCAGAGGTCAGAGTTCCGACTCTCGACAATGATATCAAGTATTTCATCCCTGCGGGCACTCAGCCTGGTGATGTGTTCAAGCTTAAGGGCAAGGGCATTCAAAGGCTCAACGGAGTGGGCAAGGGCGATATGTTCGTTAAGGTTATTGTTGACATTCCCAAGGAGCTTACAAAGGAGCAAAAGGATATATTAATGCAGTTTGATAAATCCTATGTTCCTCCGAAAAACCAAGGTAAAAAAGGCTTTTTTGACAAGTTTAAATAAAAAGAAATCCGACTCATTTCGAGTCGGATTTCTTTATTCTTCGTATTCATCAAATTTAAGAATAATCATTCTCTGGAAGAAGTCCGTTTCCTTTTCAATAACGTCTTTTCCTGCTGCGTCAAACGGATATAAAACGGAAAAAACATGGGGGAGGGGCTCTCCGAATTCTTCGCCG
Source organism: uncultured Eubacterium sp. (assembly GCA_905233545.1). Classification (GTDB taxonomy): domain Bacteria; phylum Bacillota; class Clostridia; order Oscillospirales; family Acutalibacteraceae; genus Eubacterium_R. Next base: position 6,317 of record CAJOEV010000003.1, read on the forward strand.
TAGTCCTCAAGTTCACATTTTGTTCCGCTTTTGGCAATTTGCTTATAAGCTCTAAGTGTCTGGTCGTGAGCAAGGGAATCGCCGCTGCTTGTTACAAGGAACGTGGGGGGAAGCTGAGCATATTCAATAATTTCGCTTAAGTCCATAAACTTATATGTTTCTTTCTGCTCATAATCCTTTCCCCAGAGGATTTTTGTATATATGCTGAACGCTCCGCCGTCCTTCATATATGAAACGGGAGAGGTGAGAACAAGTGCAGTGAGCTCCATTTTCGGATTTACAACATCAAATGTTTTTCTCAGCTCCGCATTCTGAAGCAGAACTGCGGAATAAACTGCAAGCTGACCGCCTGCCGAATCGCCCGTGAGCATTATATTATCCTTATCGCATGGATAATTCTTCATATTCTTGCTAATCCATTTAAGAGCATGTGCAACGTCCTGAAGCTGTTCATTAACCGTAACATCGGGAACAAGACGGTAGCTCATATTGAAAACAACATAGCCCTTTTCGGCAAGCGCAAGGCAGTAGTATTCGTTTAAATCCTTGTCGCCGTACATCCATCCGCCGCCGTGAATATCAATAATTACGGGGAGCTTGTCGCTTTTTTTCGTTCCCTTTGGATAGTAAATATCAAGCTGATGATAAATATTGCCGTCGTCTATGTAGGGAACATCTTCAATCTTATTAAGCGTTTGGGGCGGAGTCTGAACTGCGTGCTTTGCAGCGTCGCCGTCAGCACAGTAGCGCCATACCATCTGCATAATGCGGACAACGGGATTGTGTCTTATGCCTTTTGCACTGTCGTCCTTGTATTCAACGGTATCCGAAACAACCATTCCGCCGACTGCATATCGGTTTTCATCAGTATCCTTCGCGGGTCTTGTTACAATATTGATGAAGGCAATTGCCGCAATTGCTATAAAAAGAATTATGCAAACAATAATTATAAGCGCTTTCAGCCAGCCGTTCATCTTTTTTCTTGTTTTAACCTTTGGCATATTCTCTCTCCGTTCAGTTATTTATGATAAATGTTTTTTGAGTGCTTCAAAAACCTCTTCCATTTTCATCCCTCTTGAGCCCTTAACAAGTACAGCGCTTCCTTTTGGAAGAGTGCTAATATATTCTTTAACATCACTGATCATTTCAGCCTTGTTTTTCTTAGCGAAGCTCTTTGAATTTTTGCTCATTCCCTTTTTGAAGGCTTCAAAATCGTCCCCGACAAAATATGCAAAATCTATATTGTTTTTTTCGCACATTTTTCCGAGATTTTCATGTTCCTTTGCAGAGAATTCACCGAGCTCAAGCATTTCGCCGAGAAGTGCAACAATCTTTCCGTTTTTGGAATATGATTCAAGTGTTTCAAGCGCAACCCTTGCGGAATCGGGGCTTGAATTATAGTAGTCCTTAACAAAAATCAGTCCGCCGATTTCTTCGCTTTCACATCTCATTGAAACCTTCTGGAATCCTTCGAGCGCCTTGAATGCTGTTTTGAGGTCGATGTCAAAATGAAGTCCGCAAAGCATTGCTTCAAGTGAATTTAAAACATTGTATTTGCCGAGAACGGGAATAAATCCGCTTGCCTCGTCATTTGAATACTTAACCGAAAATTCGGTTGTATCAATATCCGATTTGATATTATATGCAAGAATATCGGCGTTTTTGTTATCAATTCCCGTAAACTGTTTTTTGAAATCGCCCGTATCCGCTGTTGAAAGAAGCGGGTCGTCACCATTCAGAATCAGAAGTCCGTCTTTATTTAGCCCTTCAAGAATTTCAAGCTTTGCTTTAAGAATATTTTCCTGAGAGCCGAGATTTCCGATATGCGCTTTTCCGACATTGGTTATAATTGCAACATCGGGTTTTGCAATATTGGTAAGCCTGCTGATTTCGCCGAGATGATTCATTCCCATTTCGAGAACAGCAATATCATAGCTGTCATCAAGCTGAAAAACGCTTTTCGGAAGACCTATTTCATTGTTGTAGTTTTTATCGGTTGAATAAACATTATATTTTGAGGATAAAACCGTTTTTGTCATATCCCTTGTTGATGTTTTTCCGTTGCTTCCCGTTATTGCAACTATTTTAATATCAAGAAGTGTTCTGTAGTAGGAAGCAAGTCGGTGCATTGCAAGAAGAGTGTCGTCAACCATCAAAACGGGAACGGAAGCTTCAACCTCCTGCGAGCAGACAACTGCAGCCGCGCCGTTTTTTTCGGCAACAGAAATATAGTCGTGACCGTTGAATTTTTCGCCAACAAGAGCAATGAACAAATCACCCTGCTCAATTGTTCTTGTGTCTGTGCTGACGCCTTTAATCTCGATGTCACCGCTGTAATCGCAGTTTGCGCCGATGTTTTTTATTATATCCGTGAGTTTTAAATTCTTCATTGTTCCACCTCAAAAGATTCATTACCAGAATTATAGTATAATATTTTCTAAAAATCAACTTTAATGTATTTCTTGACAATTATTACTATAAAAGTTATATTATCTATAATACTTTATTCCTCGGAGGTGCTGAATGTATATAACAATCAACGGCCAGCTTGGCAGCGGCAAAAGTGAAATATGCAAATTTTTTCAAAGAGAACACGGATTTGATGTTTTCAGCACGGGAAGAATTCAGCGCGAAAGAGCGCAGAAGCAGGGGATTTCAACCCTTGATATGAACAAAGAATCGGGCAAGGATTATTCGCTTGATTATATAATAGACAACGCAACCGTTGAGTTTGCAAAGGAGCATCAGGGCGAGGATGTTATTTTCGATTCAAGACTCGCTTGGCATTTTGTTCCCGATTCATTCAAGATTCATCTTCTTGTAAGTCCTGCAGAAGCAGGAAGAAGAGTTTTCTGCAACAGAGTAACAAAAGAAGAAAAATATTCTTCCCAACAGGATGCAACCAATCAGCTTGTTGAGAGAAGAAGGCTTGAAAGCGAAAGATATCTCAAGGTTTACAATGTTGTTATGAATGATTATTCAAATTATAATCTTATTCTCGACACAACCTCGCTTTCAATCAAAGAGGTCTGCGATATTCTTTACAGTGAATATCAGGAGTTCCTCAAGGGCAATTATCAAAACAAAATTTTAGCTTCACCGAAAAACATCTATCCTGCAAAAAAGGTTTCATCCGACCATAACTGTGATGAAAGAATAGATATCATTTGCTATAACGACGCAATGTTTGCTGTTGACGGAAACGAAAGACTCAGAAAAGCAAATGAGCAGGGAAAGAAAATAATCGAGGTTAATCTTATTCCCGAGAATAAAGATGAGGTTGAAATAACTCTTGATGAGCTTTATGAATGGGAAAAGGAAAACGGATTTATTTATTCTTATTATCCTATTGATTAATAATGCATTATTTCAGGGCGGTTTTCCGCCCTGTTTTTTTGATTGAAAAACTTTTCAAAAAACTTTTTCATTTTAACATTCGTTTAACCTTTGCGATTTATTATGTGCACAACAAAGGCAAAAGCCGAAAGGAGTAAACACAATGAAAAAGTCAAAAAGAACAATGAAAAATGTGATTATGGTGCTGATGATTGCGGCAATATGCGTTGGCTCATATTTCACAATGGATAAAGCAAAAGACAGTCTTTCCCCTTCATTCAGTCAATCCGAAATGCAAACACCTCCGGGAGGATTTAACGGCGGTTCATCGGATAGTACACAAGGTGATTCAGACAGCTCAAGCTCATCAAACAGCTCATCAAATTCAAACAGCTCGTCGGACAGCTCATCAAATCAGCCCCCTGAGATGCCGAGCGGTGATGGAAATAGTGATTCAGGCAACCAGCCCCCGTCACCTCCGAGCTCGGACAGCAGTGACTCAAATAGTCAGCCCCCGTCACCTCCGAGTTCAGACAGCAGTGACTCAAACAGTCAGCCTCCCTCACCCCCGAGCAATGACAATAACAACAGCAACACTTCAGATAACAGCTCGTCGGATTCAAGCAACAGCGATTCAAGCAACAGCGATTCAAGCAATCAGCCTCCTCAGATGCCTGGCAGCAGCGACTCATCAAACAGCGGGGATTCATCAAATCAGCCCCCTGAAATGCCGAGCTCTTCAAGCAAGCTTTCAGTAAAATACTATATTATCTTTGCTTGTGAAGCTCTTGCTATTGCAGTTTTATTCATCTATCTGATTATGTCATCCTTCAACAAAAAAGGCTTCAAAGAAACCTTTAAGGGATGGAAAAAGATTTTAGCATTCGCTATTGCAACAGTAATTGCAACCTCAGCGTTAACAGTGGGTGAAGCAGTATTGACACAAAAAGTTCTGGCAGGCAATTCAACATCCCAGATGCAGCAGATGCCCGGCGGCGACCAAGGCTCATCAAGCGTTGACGCAAGCGGTTCAACAACTGTTGACGGCGATGAGCAAACGCTCAGCGAAAAATATACTTCAACTGAAAGCGATGAAAGCGCAATTCTTGTAACAAACGGCGGAAACGCAACAATAAGCGGAGCTACCGTCAACAAATCTTCGGGCGACAGCTCCAATACCGAAAATTCCGAATTCTACGGAGTGAACTCGGGCATTCTCGTTCAGGAAAACTCAACTGCAACAATCAAAAACGCAAAGATTTCAACAAGCGCAGGCGGTGCTAATGCAGTTTTCTCAACGGGCGAAAATTCAAAGATATATATTTCGGATTCAACAATAACAACAACGGGCGAAAGGTCATCAAGAGGACTTGATGCAACCTACGGCGGATATATCGAAGCGGACAATGTAACAATAACAACCCAGGGCGGTTCTTGTGCAACTCTTGCAACTGACAGAGGCGAAGGCACGGTTATTGCAAACAACTCAACTCTTGAAACAAACGGCACGGGCTCACCCGTAATCTATTCAACGGGCGATATCAGCATTGATAACACAACGGGTACTGCAAACGGCTCACAGAATGTTGTTATCGAGGGCAAAAACTCGGCAACAGTGACCAACTCAACGCTTAAAGCGAGCGGAGCAGGCAACAGGGGCGATGTTGATACGGCAGGCGTTATGATTTACCAGTCCATGAGCGGTGACGCTTCCGAAGGTACGGGAACATTTACAGCAAAAAATTCCTCACTTTCGATTATGTCGGACAGCGATTACTATAAAACAGCTCCGATGTTTTTCATAACAAATACTGATGCGGTTATAAACTTGACAAACACAAAGCTAAGCTTCGGCAGCGGAGTGCTTATCAGTGCCAAAGGAACAAGTGAATGGGGAAATGAAGGCTCAAACGGCGGAAACATTACCCTCAACGCAACAAGCCAGACACTGAAAGGCAATATTGAAGTCGACAAGATTTCAACTGCAACAATTAATTTAACAAAATCAACCTACGAGGGAACAATAAACGGTGATAACTCAGCAAAGGAAATCAGCTTAAAGCTTGATAAGAATTCAAAAATCACCTTAATGGGCGACAGCTATGTTACCTCACTTGATAATGCTGATTCATCAAACAGCAATATCGATTTCAACGGCTATACTCTCTATGTAAACGGAAAAGCCGTAAACTAACAGATTTTTCACTATACCTCCAATAAAAAAAGCAACTGCACAGGGTAATTCCCGGGCAGTTGCTTTTTTCGCTCTGAGTTTTCGGGTGATACATTCACACTTTATTTTAATCGGCGCGAAGCGCCCCCCTAAAACCTAACCCCTAATCCCTAATACCTTGTTTGACAATTAATTATCAATAATTGTATATTTTTATTCATTGATTTTTTTTTAATTATAAGTTAAAATGTAAAAGTATTAATATATTTAAACGGAAGGAAAGAGGATATGAAGCAAAAAACTTTCAGAAGGGGCGTTCATCCCTTCGGCGGTAAGGATTATGCGGCTGAATGCCCGATTAAAACCATACCTGCCGAAGAGATTATGGTCTTTCCCCTTTCACAGCATATCGGCGCGCCTGCAAAAGCAGTTGTTGCAGTGGGCGACAGAGTGCTCAAGGGTCAGCTTATTGCCGAGGCAGGCGGATTTATTTCGTCCCCCGTATACAGTTCTGTTTCGGGAACTGTAAAAAAGATTGAAAAGCGCCTCGTAACAAACGGCTCAATGGTTGATTCCATCGTTATCGAAAACGATTTTCAGGATGAAGCGGTCGAGGGCTTCAGTGTTGACAGAAGTCTTGACGGTTTAACAAAGGAAGATGTTGTTGATATCGTTAAGAATGCCGGAATAGTCGGTATGGGCGGTGCAGGCTTCCCGACGGGAGTTAAGATTTCACCAAAGAATGCAGACGATGTTGACACACTCATTATCAACGCTGCAGAATGCGAGCCCTATTTAACCTCGGACTACAGACTCATTCTTGAAAGAGCAGAGGAAATTATCAAGGGAATCAAGGCTGCGCTTGTTGCACTTCCTAAGGCTAAGGCTGTTATCGGAATTGAGGATAACAAGCCAAAGGCAATAAAGCTTCTTAAGATAATGGTTGAAAATGAGGATAAAATTGATGTTTGCCCTCTGAAAACAAAATATCCCCAGGGCGGTGAACGTCAGCTTATTTATGCAGTTACAGGAAGAAAGATTAATTCAAGAATGCTTCCTGCGGACGCATCCTGCGTTGTTTTGAACACTGCAAGCTGTGTTGCAATCTGCGAGGCGGTATATAACAATGTTCCGCTTATTCACAGAGTTATGACAATAACGGGCGAAGGCGTAAACACCCCCTGCAATGTTGATGTTCCTCTCGGCATTTCCCACAGCTATTTATTGGAGCAGTGCGGCGGTGCAAAAGAGGGAGTAACAAAATTCATCTCGGGCGGTCCCATGATGGGTATGGCTATGACAACGCTTGATGTCCCCGTTGTTAAAACCTCTTCTTCTATTCTTGCATATATCAAGGACGAGGTTGCAAACATAGTTGAAACACCTTGTATTCATTGCGGACGCTGTGCAGCAGCCTGTCCCCAGAGACTTGTTCCACAGCTTATGGGCAAGGCTATCAAGTCGGATGATATTGAAAAATTTGAAAAAATCGGCGGAATGGAATGCATTGAATGCGGCTGCTGTTCATACGGCTGTCCTGCAAAAATTCCGCTCACCCAGATGTTTAAACTGGGCAAAATCAAGGTGCGCGAGCTTCGCGCTAAGCAGTAGGAAGGGGGAAGAATAGGTGTATAATGTTTCGGTTTCCCCTCATGTAAGGGATAAGAGCTCAACAAAATCAATAATGCGTGATGTTGCAATTGCGCTTGTTCCGACACTTGGATTCGGAATTTATCAGTTCGGCTGGAATGCGGCGCTTCTGATAGCAATATCAGCGCTTTCCTGCATTGGATTTGAGGCACTGTATGAGCTTCTGGCAAAAAAGCCCGTAACGATTTTTGATTACAGTGCACTTGTAACAGGACTTGTTCTTGCGGTAAACCTTCCGCCAACAGCAGCGTGGTGGATGCCGATACTCGGCTCAGCATTTGCAATCATTGTTGTTAAAATGCTTTTCGGCGGACTCGGTCAGAACTTTATGAACCCCGCGCTTGCAGGACGTTGCTTCCTTATGATTTCCTTCACTGCAAGAATGACTAATTTCGCAGTTGACGAAGTTTCGGGCGCAACACCGCTTGCTTCTTTAAAAGCGGGCGAACTTGTCAGCATAAAGGATGTTTTCTTTGGCTTCCAGAGCGGATGTATCGGCGAGGTTTCGGCGCTTGCAATTTTAATCGGCGCAGCATACCTCGTAATCAGAAAGGTTATTTCGCTTCGAATACCGCTTACATACATTATTTCAACGATTGCAATTATTGCATTTATAAAGCTTGTTTCACACCAGGATTTAAGCGTTGCTTATCTTCTCGGCGAGCTCTTCTCGGGCGGACTTCTTGTCGGTGCGTTCTTTATGGCAACCGACTATGTAACCAGCCCTGTAACAGTAAAAGGTCAGTATGTTTTCGGATTTGTTATCGGTCTGCTGACAGCGCTCTTCAGAACTCTCGGTTCAACGGCTGAAGGCGTTTCATATGCAATTATCATCGGTAACCTTCTTGTTCCGCTGATTGAAAACAAAACCATTTTCCGTCCGTTTGGATGTGAAAAAGAAACATGGTTCAAAAAATTAAAGAAGGAGGGCGAAGACGATGGCAAAAAGTAAATCAAACGCTTTCAAAAACATTTCGGTTCTCTTTGTTGTTGCACTTGTTTCGGTTGCCCTTCTTGCAGTGCTCAATCAGATAACAAAGGATAAGATTGCCGACGCGGAAACGCAGGCAAGAAATGAGGTATATCAGAGCGTATATACCGAGGCAGCATCCTTCGAGGAGCAGAAGATTGACTATACACCCGAGGATGAATCAATAGTTGTTAATACTGTGCTCTGTGCAAAGAGCAAAAGCAGTGAAAATATCGGCTATGTTTTTGATGTAACGAGCAAAAACGGCTACGGCGGAGATGTTCAGATTGCAGTCGGAATAACAAACGAGGGCGAAGTTACCGCATTCAAGGTTATTGCTGCAAGCGAAACCCCGGGTCTCGGCGCAAAATCAATGGAGGATGAATATGCCTCTCAGTTTTCGGGACTTTCGGCGCTCAATCCTATTGCATTTTCAAAAACAGGCGCAAACCGCGATAATAATGAGATAGACGCAATCAGCGGCGCAACAATAACAACAACGGCAACAACAAATGCCGTTAACGCCGCAATTGATATGTGGAATTCTCAGCTGAAAGGGGAGTGAGATATATGAAGGGTATTTTAGAAAGACTTTATAACGGTATCGTAAAAGAAAATCCGACCTTTGTGCTTATGCTCGGAATGTGTCCCACCCTTGCGGTAACAACAAGTGCAAAAAACGGTCTTGGAATGGGATTTGCAACAATGGCAGTTTTAATTCTGTCAAACCTTATGATTTCTCTTTTAAGAAAAATCATACCCGAAGGTGTTCGCGTTCCCGTTTATATAACGGTTATTGCTTCTTTCGTAACGATTATAGAAATGGTTATGCACGCATATGTTAAACCGCTTTATGACAGCCTTGGAATTTTCATTCCGCTTATCGTTGTTAACTGCATTATTCTCGGCAGAGCGGAATCATATGCAAACAAAAACAATGCAATTCTCTCGATTTTCGACGGTGTCGGAATCGGTCTGGGCTTCACAATCGGCTTGACTATGATAGGAATTGTCCGTGAGCTTCTCGGCAACGGAACAATTTTCGGACTTCAGATTATGCCGAAATCTTATGAGCCCGTTGCAATATTCGTTATGGCTCCGGGTGCGTTCCTTATTCTTGCACTCCTCTGTGCTGTTCAGAATAAGCTCAAGCTCAAGGGAGCAAACCGCCACGTTAAGGGTGACGGAGGATGCAGCGGAGACTGTGAATCATGTCCGATGAAGGAGGTTGAAAAAGATGGCTAATACTTTATTTCTTGTTTTGATTTCAACAGCCTTGATTAATAATGTAACACTGTCGCAGTTCCTCGGAATCTGTCCGTTTTTAGGAGTTTCAAGGAATGTTAAAACTGCAGCAGGTATGGGCGGAGCAGTTATCTTTGTTATAACTCTTTCCTCGGCAGTTGCTTCGCTTCTTTACACTTTCGTTCTTGAAAAATTCGGCTTAACCTATCTGAAAACAATCGTTTTCATAATGGTTATCGCGTTTTTAGTTCAGCTCGTTGAGCTGTTCCTGAAGAAATTTGTTCCTCCGCTTTACAGAGCGCTTGGTGTTTATCTTCCGCTTATAACAACAAACTGTGCTGTTTTAGGCGTTGCGCTTACAAATGTTCAGAAGGAATATGATTTCGTAACAAGCGTTGTTTCGGGCTTCGGAACAGCGGTAGGTTTCTGCGTTGCAATAGTTATTATGGCAGGAATCAGAGAAAAAACAGAAAGAAACGATTTCCCCGAAGCATTCAGAGGCACACCCGCTGTTTTGCTTACGGCTTGCCTTATGTCGATTGCTTTCTACGGCTTCGGCGTATTGCCGAAATAAGGAGGTGCCCGAATGAATACAGGTGAAATTATTACTGCCATTGTTGTTCTTGCAGTGGTTGCACTCATAATCGGAATCATCCTTTCAATCGCCGAAAAAGCCTTCAAGGTTGAGATTGACGAAAAAGAGGTTGCAGTAAGGGAAGAACTTCCCGGAAGCAACTGCGGCGGCTGCGGATATGCGGGCTGTGACGCACTTGCAAAGGCTATCGCTTCGGGCGAGGCTCCCGTTTCGGGCTGTCCCGTCGGCGGAGCGCCCGTCGCTCAGAAAATTGCCGCAATTATGGGTCAGGAGCTCGGCGAGCTCGAAAGAATGGTTGCATATGTTAAATGCGACGGAACAAGCGAAAAGAAGGAAGAGGACTATAACTATTTCGGAATAGACAGCTGTGTTTATGCAGCTCTTCTTCCCGGAACAAGCCCATATGCCTGCAAATTCGGCTGTATCGGTCTCGGTTCCTGTGCAAGAGTCTGCGACCAGAAGGCAATAAGAATTATCAACAAAAAAGCCGTTGTTGATGAGGATATGTGCGTTGCTTGCGGAAAGTGCATAAAAATCTGTCCTCACCACTTAATCGAAATTATTCCCGCTTCTTCTCAGCAGAGAGTTCAGTGCTCCTCGCTTTCAAGGGGTAAGGATGTTAAAAATGCCTGTGCAGCAGGCTGTATCGGATGCGGACTCTGTGCAAAGAACTGCCCGAGCGAAGCAATTGTTTTCAATAACAATATTCCGAAAATCGATTATTCAAAATGTACGCACTGCGGACTTTGCGTTGAAAAATGTCCCGTTAAAATCATTAAGGTTTACAATCAATGAAAAAACTGATATCAATAGCTTTAATATTGGTTTTGTCGGCGGTATGCTGCTCCTGCAGCGTACCGCTTAATAGTCGTTACTCAAAAACCTTCTCAGAGCTCTTTGACACCGTTTCAACGGTTACTGCTTATGACACTGATGAAAAGGCGTTTGATGAGCATTACAAGGCTTTTTACGGCAAGCTGGAGGAATATCATAAGCTATTTGATATCTATAATGAATACGAGGGGATGAACAATCTAAAAACTCTCAATGATAAAGCAGGCAAAGAGTCCGTTGAGGTTGACGGGCGAATAATCAGCCTGCTTGAATACGGCAAAGAGGTCTATGAAATAAGCAGCGGTAAAACAAATATCTGCTTCGGCTCGGTGCTTTCGCTCTGGCATATCGCACAGGAAACAAAAACGCTCCCCGATGAGCAAAAACTCAGGGAAGCAGCGAAGCATACGGATATCAACGATTTGATTATCGACAAGGAAAACAAAACAGTTTTCTTTAAGGATAAGGATTTAAAACTCGATGTCGGCGCAATAGCAAAGGGATGGACAGCAAAGGAAGTATGCAATTGGGCGCAGAAAAATATATGGAGCTCGGCAATGCTAAGCCTCGGCGGAAACATCTGCACTTTTGGTTTTAAGAATGACGACGGCAGTACTCCGTGGAATGTTGAAATCGAAAGTCCGAATAACAAGGATAAAAACGGCGTTGCGATAGTATCCGTTCACGATATGAGCGTTGTAACAAGCGGTGATTATCAACGCTATTTTGAAAAGGACGGCAAGCGATATTGCCATATTATCAACACCGAAACCCTATACCCAAGCGAGTATGTTTCAAGCGTTTCGGTTGTCTGCAAGGATTCAGCTCTCGCCGACGCACTTTCAACAACTCTTTTCAATATGACTATTGAAGAGGGCAAAGCCTTAATAGAAAAAACAGACGGCACCGAAGCCGTCTGGGTGGATAAAAGCTATAATGTTGAATATTCAAAAGGTTTCAATTTATATCTCGCTGATTAATATTTAGCATATCGCGTTGCACAGAAACATATTGTAAAAATATAAGCACAGGATTTTTATCCTGTGCTTTGTTTTATTTATTCAACATTAATAGTTAAATATAAAGAATCATCTTCAAGAACTTCATCATCAACAATGGTCATATTGTCGGATAAATTCTTTTTGATATGGTCATAGGTGTAAGCTTGAACGTTTCTGCCGTAATCAATCTCAAAAGATTTAATATTTTCAAGTAAACCTTCAACGTCGTTTATTTCATCAAGATATAATCTGAATGCTTCGTCGACACTGTTTCTTTTGTAAATGAGATTACCGCAGGTTGTTTCAACTATAAACTGGTTTTCATCAACCTGCTGAAAATGACAGTCAAAATTATTAAGAGTTTTTACAAGCAGCTGTGAGTCTGCAAAAATTGTTTCAAAGCCCTGATTTATCTGCGATTCTTCTTTTTCAGTCGCCGCAATTGTTGCCGAAACAGCTGTAACCGCAGCCTGTGTAAGCGTAACTCCCGCAACAATTGCACAGGAGGTTAAAGATAATACTAAAGACATATAATCACTCCTTATAAATCAAAATCGACAATTCTTCCGCCTTGATTATTTATAAATGAACCTTCACCGTCACCGGTTGAGCCGCTCGGGCTTGCATTTTCTCTGTCACTCGGAGCCGTTGCCAGAACAGCTCTTTCCTGAGCCCATGCACGAAGTTCAAGAATTTGCTCACGCTGGGTTGCCGAAAGCGGAACAGTTTCCTTAATTGCTTTCAAAACATCGTCTTTATTAAGACCTCTGTCATTATAAAACGCCTCATACATAGCAGAGATAACAATCTGCTCGATTTCAGCGCCGACATATCCTGCCGAAGCCATAGCCAGTTCGTGACATGTTTCGGAATCGGGAAGTATATCGTGATTAATATCTGAATTTTTAAGAATTTTTTTAATGTGAACATTAAAGATTTTTTCACGCTCTTTAAGAGTAGGAAGGTCAACGAAAAAGATTTCGTCAAAACGTCCCTTACGAAGAAGTTCGGGAGGAAGCGAGCTTATGTCGTTTGCGGTAGCAATAACAAAAACGGGCTCGGTTTTTTCCTGCATCCAGGTTAAGAAGGTTCCGAATACACGCGCCGATGTTCCCGAATCGCCGCCGCTTTTAAGTCCCGAAAAGCCCTTTTCAATCTCGTCAACCCAAAGAATTGAAGGGGATACTGCTTCTGCTGTTGCAATCGCCTTTCTCATGTTTTCCTCAGAGCTTCCGACTATTCCGCCGAAGATTTTACCCATATCGAGTTTTAAAAGAGGAAGTCCCCAGATTGCGCTCATAGCCTTTGCGGTGAGCGATTTACCACAGCCGGGAACACCTGTAATTAAAACGCCTTTGGGAGCAGGAAGATTGTACTTTTTAGCCTTTTCAGACCACGAATTATTTCTTCTTAACAGCCAGGTTTTAAGGTTTTCCAAACCACCGATATCATCGATATTAAGGTCGGACTTAACAAATTCAAGAACACCCGTTTTTTTAACAACCTGATTCTTTTCTTCGTGAATAATAGAAAGAGCGCTTAAATCAAGCCCTTTAATATTAACTATAGCACGGCAAAATGCGTTTTCAGCTTCCTGCATAGTAAGACCCAGAGCCGAGCGCGCAAGAAGGCTTTTATCATCCTCACTGAGTTTTACGGTTTCGGGGGTGAGTCCTTCAATAAGCTCATCAAGCAGTCCTCTGATTTCCTGCTCGTTAGGTAAGTCGAAGTCGAGAATTGATATTTCTTTTTCCATATCACACGGAATAACAAGCTTGGGAGAAACGAAAACAACTGTTTTTCTAGTCATTTTCAACATTGGCAAAATATCTCTCAGCCTTCTTATAACAGCCGCGTCGGGACGCGCATTCCTTTCGCCACCGAAATAGACGTGAAAATCTCTGAGAATGAATATTGCGTCGTCTTTCGTTTTAGATATAGCATTAATAGCGTTTATCGGAGATACTGTATCTCTTATTCTCTCGCTGTCGCCAACTATTCCCTCTGTCTGAGTCCAGGTGTATAACTTTCTTTCGCTCTTAATCAAATCCCTGTCATCCATAGCGGCTCTTATTGATTCGCTTATTCTGTCCTCTTCAAAGGAAGAGATGTAAATATAGGGGAATCCGGCATTTACAAGATTTGCGAAATTCTGTTTAAATGTACTTTTTGCCATGTTTACCTCCAAATATCAATTCTTAATTTTATCAATTAATTCTTTTAATTTTTCAACATTTCCCATTCCGTTAAAATGAATGGTTCCGTGCTCATCATATCTTAATTCAAATCTGTTTTTGTAGTTTTCAATCTGAGATTTGCTAATACCGTCTCCGAGATAATAAAACTTCTGGTTTGAAGAGCCGACAAGCGGTCTTGAATAATCGGTTTTTTCTTTGACAAACTCACCGTCAATAAGCAAATCGGTGTTTTCAAGAAGCGCTTTAGTTCCGATGTCATCCCTTCCTTTAAGTTCGGCATAGCTGTAACCCGTAAACGTGATAACATTCTTTTGAACACTTTTAACATACTTTGCGACCTCTGAAAGCTCGCTTGCCTTATCAAAAGGCTCTCCGCCGAGAAAAGTAATTCCGTCAAGCTCATCTTCAACAAGCTGGAAGCGATTAATTATCTCGTGTGCACTTATTTCATAACCCTTTTCATAATCCCAGAGCTCTGTTGCAAAACAGCCTTCGCAATTATGATTGCAGCCTTGCACCCAAATGCAAAATCTGCACCCGGGACCCTCGGCAAAAGTTTTTTCAACTATTCGGTTTACTCTCATTATAAGTCAATCTGACGTCTTGATTTATGTGCAGCAGGCGGATTAGAGGTGCTTCCTGTGTCCTGCCCTGCCACAATAAGGTCGTCAATTTTAACTAAAATGTGCGGTTTAATATTAATTGCTTCATAAAACTCGTCTTTTGTATTGAAACTTCCGCTGTTTTCCCTTGCCTTAATCGCCCTCTTGGCATCAACAACTGTAAGCCCCGGAAGATTGGCAAATTCCTCTTCATTTGCCTTGTTTATATCGAGCATATCGGTTTTAGAGGCGGGTTCAGTTTCTTGAGTCTGCGACTGAGACTGAACAGACTCACTAACATTCTCCTCCGGATTATCAGGCTGCACGTTGTCATTATTCTGATTCGGAGCTCCGCCGAGAAGCTGTTCCAATTCGGGACTGTTCTGAACGGATGGAGTTTGACTTGAAGCAGTCGCAGCGTCCTGAATTCTGTCAGCGGGCTTTCCTCCGTCACCGTATTTTAATGCGGGTGCGGTTTCAGATTGTGCGAGCTTATCTAAGAAAGTGTAATTCTGGGACGAAATATAAAAGAAAACAAAAATTGTATAAATTGTCAGACTTGTTTCAAGTGCGGTATTAACACCTTGTATAGTGCCAATGTGATGTGCATTTTCAATTATCTTTTTTTGAATATCCTCATCGTTTAAATAATCATCCAAAGCTTTACTATATTTCTTATATTCGTCAAGCTCTTTCATTTCCTTACGGGTATGAGTTTTAAGGTATTCCTCCTGCTCTTCTTGTGAAATGTAATCGGTTAACATCGGTTCATCGGGAACATCATACAAATCATCGTAAGTAATAGAACCTACATAATACGAAGAAACAGTCAACGCGATACTTACGACAAGCGTTACCCAAACCATCATAAACCATTTTTTGTTTTTTACTCTTGCATACATATATACCAGACAAAATGAATTCAATACCGGAATCGGAGCTGCTAAAAGATACAGCGAATTCAGTATTTTCCATTTTGTATTTTTTCCTTCAATTCCCAATTGATTTTCCTCCAAAATATACATTCTATCGATTATTAAGTCTTTCCTGCAGCATCATAGTATCAATTCTGCCGGAATACATCTGCAAAAACTTTCCTCTTTGAAGTAAAAGATAAACAAAAGCAAATAAATTATACAGTAAAAATACTGCAGAGAAAATGGTCCTTGAGGTTTTAACACTGTTTTGGAATCTTTCGTTTGCTTTTTTTGCCTTTTGAAGTTCCGCATTGTTTTCGTCATCTGTTTCTTTCTGTTTGTTATACTCAGCGTCTGCTTTTTCGTATGCTTTATATTCTTCGGTTTCATACCATTCTTCTTTGTATGAACCGTTCTCATTTTTGAAAGAATCTATGTAATCCTGGGTTGCAAAATCGTTAATAGAAGGAGCTTCATTTATGTTATTATAGCCTTCCGATGCAATCTCAGTATATGCATAACTGTTTAATGTTGAAAATAAAGCAATAGTTACGGTAGAAACAGCAATGGTAATCCACATCAGTATTCTCCACGGTTTATGCTTGGTTCTGTCATACATATACATAAAACAGAAAGCATTAAGAAAAGGAATGAACGACATAATCAGATAAAGCGAATTTTGCCTTTCCCACTTGTCGCCTTTGTTTGTAAGAGCCATTATGCTTTAACCTCCTCAATGTTTTCTTCTTCGAGTTGGTTATCAACCTCATAGTATTCATCAGTGAATTCAGAATCATCGCAAACAGCGTTAGCCATTTTTTCAATCTGTTCAAGATACTTCAGGCACTTTTTACCTTTGATGCCGAATGTTTCCGCCTCTATATGTCCGTCGGATGATATTTTTATTTTGATTTGCTGCATAAAAACCTCCTCAAAAAACGAGCGATAATACGCCATATAATAATTGTTTATATACAATTATTAATTGTAACATTCCATATAAAATTAGTCAAGAAAAAAGAAAGGATTATAATTAATAATTTTAAAATAACAAAGAAAAAATCGCCTGATGGAATCAGGCGATTTTTGGTTTTATTCATCTTCTCCGCTGAGTTGTTTCCAGTGGATTTTGCAATAGCGTTTGCCGTCTATTGCAGGATACTTTTCATCATCAAGTCTTGCTTCATTCTGACAGTCATATTCCTGATTGTATGCACAGCGTATAACATCTGCTCCGCCCTCTGAAAGTGAGGGGATGAAAGCAGCGCAGAAGAGAGCGAGAATAGCAACACAGATGATTGCTTTGTTCCATTTATATGGATGCTTATCTTCTTTATCGCACTTTTTAAAGAGCTTATCGCAATCGATTGCGTCAAGGAATTTAACCTTTTCAAAAATCTTGCATACAAGCTTTGAAAGGAAGAATGCAATAACGCCTGCGCAGGTTCCGACAACGAGTCCGCAGAGAACGTCTGTTGCATAGTGAACCATTAAGTAAACTCTTGAGCCCATTGTGCAGATTGCAATGCAGGGGAAAATCCAGGCGATTTTCTTTTTCTTTTCGCTCATGAAGCAAAGGAACATTGAAATTCCCATTTCAAAAGCTGCGGTTGTGTGACCTGAGGGGAAGGAGTAGTCGCTTTCTGAAAGCTGACCGACGCCAACGTACCAGCCCCAGTATTCAGCATTTGACTGAAGTGTGTTATAAGGTCTTACACGAAGTGCCATGGGTTTAACAACAACATTTGTTACTATTGTTCCGATTGCAATTGCGAAAATCAGCGCGAAGCCGTATTTTCTTGTTTTCTTGAAGAAGCAAAGAACGATTCCGAGGATTGCCATCGGAATAACGAATGCTTCATCGCCAAAGGTTGTGAAAACCTTTGCAACAGCAGTTAAAAATCCGCATTGCATGCTCCCGAAGAAATGGAAAACCCATAAATCAAAAGCCTTGAATACTTCGTCAATTTTTGTGCCGAGCGTTTCTGTAGCTGCGGCAAGAAGAATAGGATTCATATTTTACCTCCATAAAATATAGTTGAGAATTAAGAGTGAAGAATGAAAAATTGAGGGTGGGCTCTGCCCACACCCGATTATAAAAATTATGCATTATGCATTATGCATTTTGCATTGAGTTAAGCTCTTGCAACCATTTCGCCGTACTCTTCCTTGCTCTTTTTGATGAACTCTTCAACCTGTTTTGCCGAAGGCATTGCATCCGAGCAGGAGTGAGCCGAAATGAGAATTGAAGCCGAAGCCGAACCGAATTCAAGGCAGTCGATTATATCCTTGCCCTGAAGAAGTGAATAAAGGAAGGATGAGCCATATCCGTCGCCGCCGCCGAAGCCCTTGAGCTTAACTGCGGGGAAGGGCTTTATTGTGTAGAACTTGCCGTCGTTTGTATACGCTGTTGATCCTTCCTTGCCGTGCTTGATAACACAGATTGAAGCGCCGAAAGACTGCCAGTATTTTGCGCTTTCGGGGTCGCTTTCTCTTGCGCCTATAATTCCTTCGGTTAAATCGAACTCTTCTCTTGAGCCCATAATGATGTCTGCATTCTGAGCAACAAGGGAGTAGTAAACAGCGATTTCATCCTTGCTCTTCCATGTGTATTCACGGTAGTCGATATCGAAGATAATTCTTGTTGCGTTTTTCTTAGCAAGAATCATTGCCTTGAGACAAGCCTCTCTTGAAGGACTCTGAGCAAGAGCCGTTCCGCTGATAACAATTGCCTTTGCGGAAGCTATGTAGCTCTCGTCGATATCCTCAGGAGCCATACAGAAGTCGGCAACCTTATCCCTGTACATAAGGATTGAGCTCTTTTCCTTTGAAAGAATTTCAGTGAAGGTTAAGCCAAGGCATTCGCCGTTTTTAGCTCTTGTGATTCTTGATGTATCAATTCCTTCTACACAGCCCTGGAAACCGACCTTGCAGCCGAGTCTTGCAAGACCAACCGCAATGTTTGCGGGTGAACCGCCGACATATTTGTTGAAATTTGATGACTCAGAAAGAGGCATATACATATCGGTGGGGTTGAAGTCGATTGCAATTCTTCCAATCGGAATGAAGTCAATCGGTCTTGACATATCAAATGTAATATAATTTTGCATAATTCTTTCTCCTTAACATTTTGCTCTGTTATCTGTTCCGAAAATTAAAATGTGGCGCTTTGCGTTGCGGTATGCGCCCTCAACCTCGGCAGCCTGCAGGTCGTAGTAACCGCCAATGCTGTTTTCAGTATAACAGTCATGAACTGTTTTTTCAACCATATCAAAGGTTGCGGTTGCAATATTTATCTTCTTTATGCCTGTTTTAGAGCATCTGACAAAATCGTCGGGTGTTATTCCCGTTCCGCCGTGAAGAACAAGGGGCGTTTTTGTTATACGCTCGACTTCTTCAAGAATGTCAAAACGGAGCTTCGGAGTCGATTTATAATTTCCGTGAGCATTTCCGATTGCAATTGCAAGCGCGTCTACATTTGTTTCTTTTTCAAAACGAACAGCGTCCTCGGGCTTTGTGCAGTTAATTGCAATGTCCTCGCTTCCGTCCTCGCTTCCGCCGACACAGCCGATTTCAGCCTCAACAGCAGCGCCGTACTGCTTTGCTTTTTTTATTACCTCATTTGTCTGTTTGATGTTTTCATCAAGAGGAAGATGGGAACCGTCAAACATAACGGAGGTAAAGCCGATATCAAGCGCCTGAGAGATTTTTTCCATTGTTTTGCCGTGGTCAAAATGAACGGCAACGGGGGTTGAAGCAGCTTTTGCCGCAGCAACCATAAGCGGACCGATGACCTCAAGCGGTGATTGCTTTAAACGAACTTCCGCAATCTGAAGAATAACGGGTGCGTTAAGCTCCTTAGCTGCCTTAAGAACGCCGAGAACCATTTCCATATTTGCAACGGAGAATGAACCGACTGCATAATTGCCATTTTCGGCATCGGCAAGCAGCTCTTTCATATTAACAAGCATAGTGGTATTCCTTTCAACTTATTTACAATATTTTACTACATATATATTTTGTTTGCAACTAATTTTTAATAATAGTTGATTTTAGTGAAAAAATATTTTATTATTATATCTGCGAGTTGTCCAGACGGTTGCGCGGATAGCAATATCCGTGAGGAAAGTCCGAGCAGCGCAGAGCAGGATGACGGCTAACGGCCGCCGAGGGTGACCTTAGGGAAAGTGCAACAGAAATAAACCGCCTACTTTGTAGGTAAGGATGGAAAGGCGGGGTAAGAGCCCACCGAGCAGATGGAGACACCTGCTGCCATGTAAACCCCATCCGCTGCAACGCCGACAGAAGAGTTGTTTGCTCGACACATAACTTCGAAGGGCGGCTTGAGCGTATTGGCAACAATGCGTCGAGATAGATAATCGTCCACGACAGAACTCGGCTTACGGGCAACTCGTATAGAGCGGGCAAGTTATTTCCCTGCTCTGAAATTAGTATTGAAGGTGATTATTTGCCAAGATTTGATAGAGAGGGATTCAATCCCGAAAGAAGAATTGACAACGATTCAAGGGACAGAAGCGTTCCCGTTGATGAAAACTATTATAGTGACGGCGATTTCGAGCTCGCTCCCCCCGAGCGCAACACACGCCAGCTCAGTGAAGAGTTTTCTCCCGATGTTTTCAATGATTTCGACCGCCAGCGCAGGGAGCAAAACGAAAGGGAAGCTGAAATTCGAAGAAGAGAGCGTCCCGAAAGGCGGGAGCGCCCCGAAAAACCGAAGAAGTCTCCCAAAAACAAAAAGAAGAAAAAAGGCGTAAATCCGAAGGGTATTTTAGCCGCTGTTCTTGCCTTGATTCTTGTTATTGTTCTTATTGCCTCCGCAATGGTTAACGGCATTTTGAAAAAAATCAATTATGATGACAAGGTAGAAAATCAATATGTTCAAAGCTCCCAGCTTAAAAGCTCGCCGAGGGTTAAAAACATTCTTCTGCTCGGTGTTGACGCAAGAAAGAATCAGGATACAAAAACAAGCCATCCCGATTCAATGATGCTTGTTTCGGTTGACTCAAAGCATCACTGCATTAAGATGATTTCATTCCTGCGAGACAGTTGGGTATACATTCCCTCAAAGGGATATAATCAGAGAATAAACACAGCGGGTCAGGAACACGGCTACAGCGGAGTTGTTGATGCGATTGAGTATAACTACGGCGTTGACATAGACGGATATGTTGTAACCGATTTCGAGATGTTCAAAGCAATGGTTGACAGCATCGGCGGCGTTGAAATTGAGGTAACTGAAAAGGAAGCCGCCGAGGTTACCAATCACAAGGTAAGATACGGTCATGTTAAGCTCAAGGCGGGCAAGCATAAATTAACGGGTAAGCAGGCGCTTGCATATTCAAGAATCAGAAAAATCGATACCGATTTTATGCGTGCAAAACGCCAGAGAACGGTTATTAATGCAATAATCGACGAGGTCAAAACAAATCCGTTTAAGCTCTATAAGCTTGCAAACGGTGCAGCGCCCTATCTTGAAACAGATTTATCAAAGGGTCAGCTTAAAAGACTTGTTATGGCAGCGCTCCCCTGCATGACAAAGGAGAGAACGGATGCAAGAGTTCCTTTTGACGGCACATGGGAATATGCAAATATAAATGGCGCTTCCGTAATCAGCGTTGACGCGGAGAAAAACAAAGAGCTTCTCAGAGAATATATTTATGAAAGAACAGCCGAAGATATTCTTGCAGAGGAAGCAGCGAAGGAAGCGGCTAAATAATGCATAGTGCAAAATGCAAAGTGCAAAGTTAAGGGGCTGGCTCACGAAAAGTGAGACAGCCCCTTAGTTATATTTTGCGATTTCATCGAAAAGTTATATTATTACGAGCTTGCGAGTAACAAGGTTCTAATCCAAAGGATTAGGTTCTTATATCTGCCTTTAATAAACTTGGCGAAGCCAAATATCACTGCGACAGCAATATAACTGCGAAGCAATATAACTCGCCGACGGCGAATATAACTGAAGGAAAAAGAACTTGGCTTAAATTACAAGCCAAGTTCTTTTTTTCCTTCTTCTGTGTCTCTCCAATACTGAGTAAACGGGTGGAAGCGTTCCTGTTCCTCCCAGATTTCCTTTGCTTTGGGAGCCCAGTTTTTGGCATATTCATCGGTTTTCGAGCAAAGCTCATCCGCGCTTTCTTCTTTAACAAGGTTGGTTGATTTTGCTCCGCTTGTTTTAACGATGTTTCTGAGCTTTTCGGGATTTTCAAGCATTGGGCAGGGGCGAAGCATATTATCGTTGAACGGCTGTCCCTTGTAGAATTCTTTGAAAAGAGGGGATTTCAGGCATTCAAGAACGCTTTTCTCCTTGATATTGCAGTCGCTGTAGTGGATGAATACACAGGGCTCAACATCACCTTCGGAGTTAACATGGAAGTAGTTTCTTCCGCCTGCAATACATCCTCCGACGAATTCGCCGTCATGCTGAAAGTCAACGGTGAAAATCGGTTTACCCGTTTTGCTGTCTCTCTTTTCTCTGATAGCTCTGTAAACATGTTCTCTCTGTTCGGGAGTTAAAAGCAAGCTTGTGTCTGCGCCCGCTCCAATCGGCATATAGTGGAAATACCATGAGAAAATTGCACCGTTTTCAATCTCCATATCATAGAACTCGTCGCTTGTAACAGCTTCATAGTTCTGGCTTGTGTAGCAAACCGAGGTGCCGAAAATGCATTTATGCTTTTTAAGAAGCTGCATTGCGTCGATAACTTTTTGATAAACGCCCTCACCGCGTCTTGCGTCGGTTGTTTCCTCGCTTCCTTCAACTGAAAGCGCAAGCGCAAGATTGCCCGCTTTTTTCATATCCTCACAGAACTTGTCGTCAACAAGAGTTCCGTTTGTGAAACAGAGGAAAATGCAATCCTTGTTTTCGCGCACAAGGGTTAAAACATCATCTTTTCTTACCAGGGGCTCGCCGCCTGTGAACATAAAGAAATGTGTTCCGAGCTCCTTTGCTTCTTTAATGAGCCTTCTCATATCGTCAAGCTCAAGGTTTGATTTATGACCGTATTCAGCTGCCCAACAGCCCTTGCATTTTAGATTGCAGGCGCTTGTCGGGTCTAGAAGAATAACCCAGGGAATGTTGCATCCGAGCTTTTCTCTGTTTGAACGAAGTGCCGAGGTGCCAACATATCCTGCGTCAATAGCAAAGGTGAGAGCAAGGGAGGTAAAGGCGTCCCTGTCCAGATTCTCAAGCCCGTTGAAGAGATACTCATGCCAGATATTGTTTTTATCGGTGATTATTTCAATCGGTTTTTCAAAGGTTGATTTCGGATACATCTTTCCTGCAACCATCTTGCCGATTTTAACAATCCTGAGCAGATTTCTTTCGGGATTTTTATAAGCATATTTAAATATTAGATTTCCTAATTTATGAAGGGTTTTACTGCTTATTTTAGCCATACTTTTTCTAAGCCTTTCTACATTGACTGAGGTGCGTCAATTTTTAGCATTGTAAGGATATTCTTAATAGTGTCTTTAACCGCTGTGCAAAGGCAGAGCCTTGCCTGCATCAGCTCTTCATCCTCAAGAACAACTCTTTTTGCATTATAGAATTTGTGGAAAAGAGTTGCGAGGTCAATAACATAATGAGTGATTTTTGCGGGGTCGTACTGCTTTGCGGCTGAAACGATTTCGCCCGTCAGTTTTGAAAGGTGGGAGATAAGCTCTCTTTCCTCATCGCTTGAAAGAAGGTTGAGGTTAACATCTTCGGGTGATTTAAGAACAACACCCTGCTCCTCGGCTTTTCTGATGATTGAGCAGATTCGTGCGTGTGCATACTGAACATAGTATACGGGGTTATCGCTTGACTGCTTAGCTGCAAGCTCCAAATCAAAATCAAAGTGAGAATTAGGCTCTCTGAGATTGAAGAAAAATCTTGCCGCGTCAATCGGAACCTCTTCAAGAAGGGTGTTAAGAGTAATTGCCTTACCGCTTCTTTTTGAAAGCTTGATTGTTTCGCCGTTGCTTACCAGTCTTACCATCTGCATAATGACTATATCAAGTCTTGAAGCGTCAATTCCAAGTGCGGTAAGCGCCGCCTTCATTCTTGCAATATATCCGTGGTGGTCGGCTCCGAGAACATCAATAGCCGTATCAAAGCCCCTCGTTATAAGCTTGTTATAATGATATGCAATATCGGGCACAATATATGTCGGAAGTCCGTTTGCACGAACAAGAACTATGTCCTTATCATTGCCGTATTCGCTTGCTTTAAACCAGAGCGCTCCGTCTTGCTCATAGGTTACGCCCTTTTCCTTGAGCGCATTTATTACCTTATCAACAGAGCCGTCGTTGTGGAGCGTTGATTCCCTGAACCACTTATCATAGGTGATTCTGTATTTTTTAAGGTCTCTTTCAAGTCCTTCAATATTTTTCGGAAGCGCATAGTCAACAAGCGCATTTCTTCTTTGGGCGCTTTCGGTTTCTGCGTATTTGCTGCCGAATTCATCAAAGAAATTCTTTGCGTGTTCGGTAATATCCGCGCCGTGATATGCATCCTCGGGCATTTCAATATCATTTCCGCAAAGCTGGAGATATCTGACTTCAAGCGAGGTTGCAAATTTTTCAATCTGATTGCCTGCGTCATTGATATAGAATTCTCTTTTTGTGTCAAAGCCTGCATATTCAAGAACTGCAGCAAGACAGTCGCCGATAGCGCCGCCCCTTGCGTTGCCGATATGCATAGGTCCTGTCGGGTTTGCGGAAACAAATTCAACAATAACGCTTTTTCCTTTGCCGAAATCCGATTTTCCGTAATCTTCGCCCTTATCAAAAACATCACAGATGATTTGTGAATAGTATTTTTGAGAGAGATAGAAGTTGATGAAGCCGGGACCTGCAATTTCAGCTTTTTCAATGAGTGAATCCTCAAGCTTAAGATTATCGACAATGCTTTTTGCAATAAGCGGGGGAGCTTTTCTGAAAACTCTTGCACCTGCCATAGCAACATTTGTTGAAAAGTCGCCGTTTTTCTTGTCCGAGGGCTTTTCAATTATGAAATCGGGAAGCGCTCCCTCGGGGAGCTCACCCTTTTCAATCGCAGTGTTAATTGCAGCAACAACCGCTTCTTTTATATAATTCTGAGTTTTTTCAACTAACTGAGACATTTGCTTCTCCTGTGGTTTGCTATTAGTTTAGTTTAAATGTGACCTCAACCTCATTCATTGATGAGATTGCGCCGTTAATATCAATATCGTAATCAAAATTAAAACTTCCGCCGTTTTCATCACAGCTGTGTTCAATATTCTTTCCGTATATGCCCATAAGAACATCGCCGAACTCGGTTGCATAGTTGCAGAGGTTTCTCTTTGAGCGTTCAATTATCAGAAGCGAACCGCTTTTTCCTTCTCTTAAAAGCTGAACGGTTTTCTTATCCTTCGAAACGCTTAAACTCGTTTTTACGGGAGCATAGGGAGGCTCCTGTTCCTCGGTATATCTGAGTATATAATTATCTTTTGTTTCCTCAAAAGTTCCGACGGTTGTTAATTCAATTTTGTCGCGGTCTTTGCCGAAACGCTGAGTTCCGACAACCTTTATCAACGCTTTTTTGTCCATATCATTTCCTATATAAACTTGAATATATCAATAAATTCGCATTTATCTTCAATGTCATCGCCGAGAAGAACATTTGCAACATCACAGAAATTCTGGGTTTTATCGGACACAAAGAATTTCTGAGTTCCGGTATGAGAGCTTTCGTTTGCAAGATTTTCCTTTTCGAGAACCTCTTTAACATACAGCGCTTCTTCATACCCCGTGTCGATTAAAGTGACATTTTCTCCTGCAATTTTCTGAATTATCGGAGAAAGAATAGGGAAGTGGGTGCAGCCGAGAATAATTGTGTCCGCTCCTGCATCAAGAATCGGAGCGATATATCTTTTGACTGCGGCATTTGCAACCTCGTCATCAATGTCTATCCAGTTGTTTTCAACAAGAGAAACAAGCATAGGACAGGCAACGGATATAACATTTGCATTCGGATTTGTTTTGTGTATCTCGTCGTTAAATGCGTTTGAGTTAACGGTTGCGCTTGTTCCCATAACGCCGATAATATTGTTTTTTGTAGCAAGCGCAGCAGCTTTTGCAGAAGGCTTTGTTATTCCTGTTGCGGGCTCGTTTATTTTATCAATCAGTCCCGAGGCAACAGTTGAAACTGTTCCGCAGGCAGCAACAATCATTTTGCATGAGAAGGTTCTGAGAAATTTGATATCCTGAGCTGCATATGTTTCAATCGTTTCATTCGAACGGCTTCCGTAGGGAACTCTTCCCGTATCGCCGAAATAAACAATATCTTCACCGGGAAGTATTTTTTTCATAGCCCGAACGGTTGAAAGTCCGCCAAGCCCGGAATCAAAAACTCCAATCGGTCTTTTGTCCATTTGCATTCACCTTCCTGAGAGCTCACAGCAATTTTAATTCTAATTATTCTATCATATTATTTTATTAATATCAACACTAACTTTAATTTTAAAAATAATTCGTGACAAAACAGAATCTTAGTGATATAATGTTTGTGTATGTTTATTTGAAAGGAACGAAAAAATGCAAATTAACGAAGCTTTTAGAATAATTGAAAAAAATCTTAACGATATAAATACCGAGCTCGGATTTAAAAAATCTTCCGAGAGCGATAACTCAATTTCTTTTTCGGGTGAAAACGGAATATACAGAATTGTTTTCGATGAAGAAACAAGCATTCTTTCATTTGAATGCGCTTATGAGGATAACGGAGAAAAAACCGAGTTCAACACAACCTCAAGAAGCCTTTTTGAACTTGACAGGATTGATGAAAGGGATGTCCGTTCAACAGCCAATGAGGCAAGGGACGAAATAGACCACCTTTTCAACACAAAGAAAAAAGCAAATCTTGATAAAATAAAGATGCCCAAAGCCGTTTCAAGAACAAAGGCTAAAAACGGCTCAATCAGCTATGATGTTGATTCGCTTGCAAACCGTTTCGGAGCTCTTTATCCCGAATATAAGGAAGAGATAAAGATGAATATCGCTCAGTACGGCGAATTTCTCCCCGAAACCTTCTTTATTGAACACGGAAACAAAAAGGTTCTTGATGTTATTAAAAACGGAACCGATGCAGAGCAGAAAAGACTTTTCAAAATGCTCGGCGAGATATTTGAAGACGGAACCAATGAGGTTCAGGATATTATCGGTGTTACCATTCTCGGCGAAATGAAGAACGATAAAGAGATGATGGCTGTTGCCGATAAGTATATGACCGAGTATATGGCTGGTCCTGTTCACGAGATTAATAAAATCACAGCAAAGAAAGGCGGACTGACCAAGAAGCTTGAAAATCCGCCCGCTTACAAGCCGAAGAAAAACAAGTCTTTTTCAATTGCAAATGCGCTTAATCAGCAGAGATAACGTTGAAAACACAATATAGCACAGAGAGGAAAATATGGACAAGGAATTTTTTAAAAGGGCAGTGATGATGCCGCTGTGTGCGGGGCTTATTTTTGCCGTTGTTCTGTCTATTTATTTAAAGGTTAATGTTGACAGTTATATTCCGCTTGAAAACAATGTTCAATATGCATACCACGATGAAAACATTCTGAAAGAAGATGTCAATGAATTCGATGGTAAAGCATCCAATAATAAGCGTGAATTTGTCACTGAAAAGATTGAATATACTGAGAATAAAAACGCTGACCCCTCAACATTTGAAAAAAATCAATGCGTCGGTGTAATACGAGCAGGTGCAGGATACGGAATAAGATATGATATGGATTATTCAAAAATCCAGAATTCCGTCTCCTATCTTCCGCAAAGTGTTCCCTTCGGACAAACCGGATTCACATATCTTTATTCGGGAAACAAAGTTGCAGAAGAAATTGCAAAAGAGAAGAATCTTTCAATAGGAAGCATTTACGGCGAGAAACACTATGTTTTCAAGAGTGAAGAGAGCTTCAAAAACGAATACGGAGTTCTGAATTATGCTCCAAAATGCAAAAGCGCGGTTATAATTTACTACAGAGAATCTGTTTCCTCGGGCTTTACTTCAAATTATATTGCTATGGTATATGAGGAGGTTAAGTGATGAGTTTAAGTTTATCAAGAAGAATTATTGCCGTTATACTCGAAGTTATTATGGCTGTAAGCACGATAGTATTCTTGTTTTCGATTATGATGACATTTACTGTTGGTGATAAAAACTATTTTATCAACAATTTTGCAAACCAGGAGTTGGTTGATGAGTGCGATTCACAGCTTAATATGAAATATGAAGCGCTTTCAAGTGAAACCAATATTCCCGCAAGAGTTTTTGAAAGAGTTGAAGAAGATTACCCGACCGATGAAGCTTTAAGACAGGCGGTGCTAAGTATTTTCAGCGAAGAAAACGAAACTCTTTACAGTGAAAATAAAATAAGTTATTTTTACGAGCTCAGTGTTGAATATCTGCAAGGCAACAATGTTCCATATAAAGACGAAGATGTAAGACGTGCCGCAGAAAAGGCAGCAAGGATTTACAGTGATACCGTCGGCTTACACAATACAGGCGGAATCGAAGAGAGAATTACAGACTTTTCGAAGAGATTCCCCAGGGCAACGATTATTTCTTTTATTGTTGCTTTTGCATGTTTCCCATCAATAATGTTTATGTATAAGAAGAAAAAAGAGGGATATTTTGTTGCGATAGGCGGATTACTTGCAGGAACTGTTGCAACAACAATCGGGTCACTGCTGGCAATGGTGTTCAATCTGGGCGGCGGAATTGATATCCTTCCCGAGATTCACAAGCAGTCAATAATTTCAACAACAATTAAAAGTTTTCTGATATTGGCATTCTTTTCAGCTGTTTTTTCAGCAACCGCAATATCAATAATGAAGGTTATTGATAACAAGAGTCCTAACGAAGACTAAAATCATAATTTTGAGCGTCAGACATGGGTTTGGCGCTCTTTTTATTTGAATTTATACACAAGTTAGGTATGAATATGTACGATATTGTTAAAAAAATAACAATCAATTGTAATATTCACCAAAGATTTTTAACCAACATTGACAAAAAGTTGAATATCTATATAATAAACTATAGTGTTTTTTTAAAACATATATCTATAACAAATGAAATGAGGTATTAGTTATGGCAAGAGTTTATAACTTTAGTGCAGGTCCTTCAACACTTCCCGAATCAGTGCTTGAAAAGGCTGGCGCAGAAATTATGGATTACAAGGGAAGCGGACAGAGCGTTATGGAAATGAGCCACCGCTCAAAGGTTTTTGATGAAATCATCAAAGAGGCAGAGGCTCTTATGAGAGAGCTCTATCAGGTTCCCGATAACTATAAGGTATTATTCCTTCAGGGCGGCGCATCTGCTCAGTTCTCGGCAATTCCGCTTAACTTTATGAACGGCAGCGGCAAGGCTGATTATATCATCACAGGTCAGTGGGCTAAAAAGGCTTATCAGGAAGCTCAGAAATACGGTGATGTTAAGGCAGTTGCTTCATCAGCAGACAAAACCTTCAGCTATATTCCCAAAACAAAGCCTGAGGACTTCAGAGAGGATGCAGACTATGTTTATATCTGCATGAACAACACAATTTACGGAACAATCTATAAGGAGCTTCCTCCCGTTGGAGATAAGGTTCTTATTGCGGACGTTTCATCCTGCGCTCTTTCAGAGCCCCTTGACATCAGTAAATTCGGCGTTGTTTATTTCGGTGCACAGAAGAATGTTGCTCCCGCAGGTCTTGTTGTTGCAATCATCCGCGAAGACCTTCTCGGAAACGCAAGAGATATCACTCCCGTTATGATGAACTACAAGGTTCAAGCAGATGCTGATTCTCTTTACAACACTCCTCCCTGCTGGACTATTTATATCTGCAAGCTCGTTCTTGACTGGATTAAAGAAGAGTTCGGAAGCCTTGAGGCTATGAAGGCTCACAACGAGAAGAAGGCAAAGATTCTCTATGATTTCCTTGATTCTTCAGATATGTTCAAGGGCACAGTTGTTCCCGAGGACAGAAGCCTTATGAACGTTCCGTTTGTAACTGACAGCGATGAACTCAATGCAAAATTCATCAAAGAGGCAACCGAGGCAGGATTTGTTAACCTTAAGGGTCACAGAACCGTTGGCGGTATGAGAGCTTCAATCTACAACGCAATGCCTATCGAAGGTGTTGAGAAGCTTGTTGCATTCATGAAGAAATTTGAAGAGGAGAACAAATAATGTTTAATATTAAAACTCTTAATAAGATTTCAAATGTTGGTCTTTCAAAATTTGATTTATCAAAATATACCTATGGCGACGGTATTGAAAATCCCGATGCAATTATGGTAAGAAGTGCGTCAATGCACGATATGGAAATGCCTGAGTCACTTCTTGCAATCGCAAGAGCAGGCGCAGGAACAAATAATATTCCCGTAGGCGACTGTGCTGAAAAGGGAATTGTTGTTTTCAACACTCCCGGTGCAAACGCAAACGCAGTTAAGGAGCTCGTTATTCTCGGTCTGCTTCTTTCATCAAGAAAGGTTACCAAGGCTATTGACTGGTGCAAGACCATCAAGGACGAGGGCGACAATGTCGGCAAAACCGTTGAAAAGGGAAAATCTGCTTTTGCAGGTCCTGAAATCAAGGGCAAAACTCTCGGTGTAATCGGTCTCGGCGCAATTGGAAGACTTGTTGCAGAAGCAGCAGTTGACCTTGGAATGAATGTTATCGGCTATGACCCGTTCCTTCCTGCTGACGCAGAGCTCAAGAAGGGAATTACTCTCAACAATAACCTTGAAGAGATTTTCCCCATTGCAGATTATCTCACTCTCCATGTTCCGCTTACTGACGAAACAAAGGAGCTTATCAACAAGGACACTATCGCAACAATGAAGGACAGCGTTCGCATTATGAACTTTGCAAGAGGTGCTCTTGCAAACAGCAATGATGTTATCGATGCTCTTGAAGAGGGCAAGATGAGCGCATATGTAACCGATTTCCCCGATGCTGCTCTTATCGGAGTTGACGGCGTTATTGCAATTCCTCACCTCGGCGCATCAACTCCCGAAAGTGAAGAAAACTGCGCTGCAATGGGCGCAATGGAGCTTATTGATTTCCTTGAAAACGGAAATATCAAGAACTCTGTTAATATGCCCAATGTTTCGGTTGCAAAATCAGGCTCTGTAAGAATAACCGTTATTCACAAGAATCAGCCGAATATGATTTCAACAATAACCGACACAATTTCAAAGGACGGCGTTAACATTGCTTCCTTTGAAGATAAAAACAGAGGTGATATCGCATATGCAATCATTGACTGCGATACCGATGTTTCAGCAAGTGTTGTAACTGATATTGAAGCTATTGACGGCGTTATCAGAGTAAGAGTTATTAAATAACAATACAAAGAATTAAAGCCTCGGAAAACCCGAGGCTTTTTTCGTTTTAAGCAGATTATTTGATTAATTCTTTAACATGTTTTTCTGTGAAATGTTATCAAATATATCCATGATTCCGACAATCAAAAGAATAAGTGCAAAAATTATCATCGCGCCTGCGGATATGTCGGTTAAGTAGTGGGCGCCTTTAATCAGTCTTGTTATTCCCATAATCAGAGTGTATGCAAAACCGGCTAAAAATGCAGGAACAAAGTATTTATTAAGCTCTTTGCATTTTGAAAAGAGTGGAGCGATGAGCATTGAAAATGCAGCCGCAGCGGTATGTCCCGAAGGGAAGGAGTGCGCTTCGCTGTAAACGCCCATATCGTTGCCGACTCTATACCATCTGTCATAAGCCGAAAAATCCGTTGAAGCAATCCATTCTCTCGGAATATCGGCGCTTCCTCTTGAGCTCCAGCCGTCCTCATTAACAAGCCCGTGGGAATATGCAATCATCTCTCTGAAACGGATTCTGTGAAAATGGTCTTTGATATAATTAATAATATCACCGCCGTGATAAAGGGCGATTCCGACTACTGCCATAAATTCAAGCGCCTTTTTATACTTGTCATCAAGCTTTCTGAAAAACAAAACGAAAACTGCAACAAGCAGAGCTCTTAGAATTATCCACATAATTACCGCGAGTGTTTTTGACCATCCTGCATTAATCAAAATATCCTGCAGATTGTTTCCGAATAGGGGATACATTATTCTGTTGAGAACATCGTTGCTTTCCATAAATGCTTCATAGCAGAAGAAAACATACATAGCTTTAAGCAGAACAAATCCGATGAAATGGGTTATTTTGTTGTTTTTCAGATGTTTGAAAAACGGAAAAATTGAAGCGGCAATATCAAACGCCTCATCTGTCGGATGAAATACCGAAATGAGCATTGCCCAGGAAAGCAGAGGAACAACATACATAACCTGCATTCCCCAATCCTCAAAAAGAATTGCAATTTTGTTTTGGTAGTTGAAAACCGCTTTGTCAATTTCAAGGTCGAAAAATGTTCCGACAATCATAAGTGTGCCAAAGAAAACGAAATAGAAAATAATGCAGATGTTTATTTGCTTTTTCAGTTTCTTATCCATATTAAATAATTCCTTTGACAAATATTTCAATACCTATTGCTATGAGAATAATACCGCCGACAATCTGGGCGCTTTTTGAATATTTATTGCCGACGTTTTTGCCTATAACAAGCCCTGCCATACATATTGCAAAGGTTACAATGAAGATTATAACGCATGCAATCAAAGCCGATATGAAATTATATTTTTCAATTGTAAAGCCAACGGAGAGCGCATCAATTGAGGTTGCAATTCCCTGAATGAAAAGTGTTCCCGCGCTGAGTTTTGACGCGCCTTCCTGTTCTTCACCCTTTTTCAGACTGTCAAAAATCATTTTACCGCCGATATATGTAAGAAGCGCAAGTGCGATATACGGAACGAATTTTTCAAACGCTTCAAAATAGCTGACAACGGTTTTAACACATACCCAGCCTATAAGCGGCATTAAAAACTGAAAAAATCCAAATGCTCCTGCAATAATCAGCATTCTTCTTTTTTTCATTTTAGGGTCTGCAAGTGCATTTGCAACCGAAACTGAAAAGGCGTCCATTGCAAGCCCTGCACCGAGAAGTATTGAATTTATAAAAAACATAAGATTGAGTTTCATAGAATTACCTCGCAAGCAAATATTAGCATATAATTTTTTTCATGTCAATTAATTGACAGTGTGCTTCTCTTTGGATATACTCATATTATGAAGAATCTGAAGCTGAAAAAAGGGGATATTATAATCATTTGCTGTGTGCTGTGCATTGCGGCTTTGATTTTTTGCGGTATTTATTTCCTATCGCCTCAGGGAGATACAGTCAGAATTGAGGTCGATTCAAAAAACGCTGCAACCTTTTCCCTTGATGAAAATATAACCTATTCAGTAAAGAAAGACGGCAAGGTTACAAATGTTGTTGAAATAAAGGATAAAAAGGTCAGTGTTATATCCGCTGACTGCCCCGATAAGATATGCGTTAAGCACAGAGAAATATGCAAAAGCGGCGAAAGTATAATCTGTCTTCCTAACAGAGTTGTTGTCAGCATTGAGGGCAAAAATGAAGAAGTGGACGGTGTTGCGCGATGAAGAAATCAAAAAAAGTTGCCGTTTTTGCGCTTTGCATTGCGCTTGCGTTTATACTCTCTTTTCTTGAAACGCTTATTCCGATTAACATCGGCGTTCCGGGAGTTAAAATCGGGCTTGCAAACTTAGTAGTTGTTGCAGCTCTTTATTTGCTTGATAAAAAGGAAGCTTTCGCAATTTCAATGATAAAAATACTGATTTCGGGCTTGGTTTTTACAGGGGCATTTTCGCTTCTTTACAGCTTCACGGGCGGAATTCTTTCGTTTTTGGTTATGCTTATTGCGATTAAAAGCGAAAAAATATCGATTCTCGGCGTTTCAATTCTCGGCGCAACTGTCCATAATTTAGGGCAGATAATTGTTGCTGCAGTTGTTATGGAGACGGCAAGAATAGTTTATTATCTTCCCGTTTTGCTAATCAGCGGAGCCATTGCAGGAATAATCGTCGGAATAATTTCAAAAATAATTGTTGAAAGGCTTATTAAGATAGATATTAAATAGCTCTTTTTATCATATAATTTATCGGTGATAAATTGATGAACAGGGATAATATTATAAGCTATACATATGATTCACATCTTGAACTGACAGGCAATTCAAAATGTGTTATCGACGGACTTAAGGGCATTGCCTCATATTCCTCGGCTAAAATAAAGGTTAATCTCGGAAAATACTATGTAACATTTTTCGGGGATAACCTTTTTATTAATGCTTTTTCGCCCGAAGGCGCAGTTGTTGAGGGAATGATTGTTT
The DNA here is from genome assembly GCA_905233545.1 of uncultured Eubacterium sp. Classification (GTDB taxonomy): domain Bacteria; phylum Bacillota; class Clostridia; order Oscillospirales; family Acutalibacteraceae; genus Eubacterium_R. The sequence continues at coordinate 40,132 of CAJOEV010000003.1, forward strand.
CACTGGAGTTTGAGAGCAATGGTTAGTTTTTTCAGGTGGCTTCTCGGATATGTTAAGTTTTCGTTCAGCTCAGGGTTTGCGGACGGTTTTGTTGATGATTGCTATCAAAGCAGGATTAATGTGCATAATCTGAAAAATGAAAAAGGAACAATCTATGGCGAGTGTCTTGCGAGAGATTATGAAAAACTGCATATTCCTGCAAGAAAAAACGGCGGAAGAATAAGAGTTTTAAAAAAGAGGGGACCGGTTTTTAGTTTTTTAAAAATCAGAAACAGGTGGGGACTGTTCGTCGGTGCAGTGCTTTTTGTCTTAATAGTAAGCTTTCTTTCGGGTTTCATCTGGAATGTTGAAATAATCGGAAACGAAAGAATAAGCGATGAAGTAATTATTTCATTTCTCGAAGAAAACAACCTTAAAAGGGGCGCATATTGGAGGAGTATTGATAAGGATAAAATCGAAAATCTTATGATGGCTTCTTTTGATGATTGCGCCTGGGTGCATATTAATGAACTGAATTCAACAGCAAGAATTGAAATCAACGAAACAGTGAAAAAGCCGAAGATAACGCCCAAAACGGTTTCAAACCTTAAGGCAAAGAAGGATGGTCTGATTGTTAAAGCCTCGGTTACAAGCGGTTGGAGAGTTGCAAAAGCGGGCGACAGTGTAACCAAGGGTGATTTGCTTATTTCGGGAGTTTATGAAAGCGAAAAGAAAAAGGGCAATCAGTTTGCCCATGCAAGCGGTGAATATGTTGCCCGGGTAAAAGAAAAGCTTTCGCTGAGAGTTGCAAGACAGCAGAGCTATAAATACTACAAAGAGGAAAAAACAATCAAAAAACTCAGCTTTTTCGGGCTTGATGTTCCGCTCGGAATACATTCAAAAAGCAAGCGAAACTGTGAAATAACAACTGATAATAATTATCTTAAACTCAATTCAAACGAGCTTCCCATCGGAATTGTAACCGTAAAAGAAAGGGTATATGATATAAATACAAGAGTGCTCTCCGACAGTGAGCTGAGTAAGCTTGTTAAAAGCGAAATTGAAAAGAAGCTTAAAGAGGATTTTTCACAGTGTGAAATCCTGAAGAAAAACCTCGATATTTCACTCGGTGCGGATGAGGCGGTTGTTAAGGGCGAAATAATTTGTCTTGAAAACATAGGGGAGGATGTTGAAATAAAAATAAATGGGCGTTGAAACAGAAATTTGACAGCCCAAAAATAAGTTATTGATTGAAGATGAAATCTATGCTAAAATAAAAAAGTAAAAGTAAAGGAGGCAAAGCTATGCAAATGACTTTTCGCTGGTTCGGTAAAGAGAAGGACACAATTTCTCTTGAGCAGATTAAGCAGATACCGGGCGTAACGGGCGTTGTTCCCGCTCTTCACGATTTGCCTGCGGGCGAGGCGTGGACAATGGACAGAGTTCAGGCAATGTATGATGAAATCACTGCAGCAGGACTCACAATGGAATGTATTGAAAGTGTTAATGTCCACGAGGATATTAAAATAGGACTTCCCACAAGGGATAAATATATTGAGAATTATAAAACCTCAATAAGAAATCTTGCGAAGGTCGGCGTTAAGGTTATATGCTATAACTTTATGCCTGTTTTCGACTGGACAAGAACTGATTTATATATGCCGCTCGGCGACGGTTCAACCTGCCTTTGCTACGATGGAAAGCAGGTTGAGGGTAAATCTCCCGAGGATATGTTCAGGGAAATAGACGATAACTCAAATGGTTATGCAATGCCCGGATGGGAAAGCGAAAGAATGGATGAAATCAAGGAGCTGTTTGTTAAATTCAAGGATGTAACTGCCGACGATTTATGGAACAATCTTAAATACTTTCTTGATGCAATTATGCCTGTTTGCGAGGAATGCGATGTTAAAATGGCAATCCATCCCGACGACCCGCCGTGGAGCATTTTCGGACTTCCGAGAATCATTACGGGCAAGGATGCCATTGAAAAGCTTTTAACAATGGTGCCCAGCAAGTATAACGGCATAACGCTTTGCACGGGCTCTCTCGGAGCAAGCCCCGATAATGATATGGTTGAAATAATCAAGGCTGCAAAGGGAAGAATATATTTTGCTCATCTCAGAAATGTTCAGCATAATGAGCAGTGGTTCAACGAAACCGCCCACGAAAGTGCAGCAGGCTCGCTTGATATGTATGAAATTGTCAAGGCGCTTCAGGAAGCAGGTTTTGACGGATATGTCCGCCCCGACCACGGCAGAATGATTTGGGGCGAGGTTGCCCGTCCCGGTTACGGACTTTACGACAGAGCTCTCGGAGTATGCTATCTTAATGGTCTCTGGGAAGCGGTAGAGAAATCCAATAAAAATTGAGAATTGAGAGTTGAGAGTTTAGAATTGCGGGTCGCAAGCTACGATTATAATAACCGTACATACCGCCAGAAAAACGGAACTCACAACTAATTAAGGAGAATAATTATGACACATGAGAATTTAAAAGGCAGAGTTGCCGTTGTAACAGGCGGCGGCGGAGTCCTTTGCGGAGCATTCGCAAAAACGCTTGCAAAGCAGGGATGCAAGGTTGCCGTTCTTGACTTAAATGAAGAAGCAGCTCAGAAATGCGCTGATGAAATTGTTGCTGACGGCGGAGAAGCTATTGCAGTAGGCTGCAATGTTCTCGAGCTTGAATCAATGCAAAAGGCAAGGGAAGTTATTAATGAGAAGCTCGGAACCTGCGACATTCTTTTAAACGGCGCAGGCGGAAATAATCCGAAGGGAACAACAACCAAGGACACTCTTGAAAAGATTGACCTTGTTCAGAAGGACGAGAATATTAAAACCTTCTTTGACCTCGACCCCAACGGAATCAGCTTTGTTTTCAATCTCAACTTCCTCGGAACGCTTATTCCCACTCAGGTTTTTGCAAGGGATATGGTTGAAAAGGAAAATACCTGCATTGTTATGGTAACCTCGATGAACGCTTTCAGACCGCTCACAAGAATTCCCGCATATTCGGCAGCAAAAGCGGCTGTTAAGAATTTCACCGAGTGGATGGCAGTTCACTTTGCACCGATGGGAATCAGGGTTAACGCAATCGCTCCGGGTTTCTTCTCAACAAAACAGAATGCCGCTCTCCTCTGGAATCCCGACGGAAGCCCTACGGAGAGAACAAACAAAATCCTTGCAGCAACACCAATGGACCGCTTCGGCAAGCCCGAAGAGCTCGACGGCGCGCTCCTCTTCCTTTGTGACGAGGCATACAGCGGATTTATCACAGGCGTAAACATTCCCGTTGACGGCGGATTTAACGCTTATTCAGGAGTATAGATAATATAAATAAACAGTGCGTGTCAAACAAATGACACGCACTGTTTTTGTATTTGTTATTTTTCAAGTTTAACTGTTGTTACAAGTTTATCATCACTGAAAGATATCAGTTCGCTTACTTCAACTTCAAGGTCGGTTTTCTTGTCTCTTAATAAATATACTTTTGAAACTTCTTTTGTCATTCCCGGTTTAATTTTTACATCAATTCCCCAATCGTCATCATCATCTATGAATGATGATTCAAGCTGAATACCATCTTGATATACTTCATCACTCAAAGCAATATCAAAGCTTTCAGATTCTTTTGAATTGTTTGTAAAACTATAAGTTATTTTAACAGCGTCTTTGCCTTCCCAATTCTTGCATACCTTTGCGTTCTTAACGACACAAACAAAATCACCTATTTTACCTTCGGCATTTGTGTCATTCTCTGCATCAACTTCTGAATTAGTATTTGTACTGTCAGAAGCGTTGATTTGTGATTTTGTGGTTCCCTTATCATCGTTACCACCTGAAGAGGCGAGAGCAATTCCGATAATTATTACTAAAAGAATAACACCAATAATTATTAAGCTCTTTTTTCTCTTTTTCTTTTTCTGTTCTGCCATTGCTTCATTAACTGCCTGCTGAACCTCTGCGTTATTATCCATAAATAATACTCCTTTCGTTTTCTTAATCTTAACACATATGAATACAGATGTCAACATATGTGTTCATAAGCCGGCAAAAAATATCATACACTAAAATTAGGTGATATATATGTTTGTGCCAATGCTGGATTCTAAAATTGTTGGAGAAGTAATATTTGATATGAGAAAGAACAAGGGCGTTTCTCAGGAAGTTTTGAGCGGACTTGCAGGGATAGGCAGAACTCATCTTTCTGCAATTGAGAGAGGCGAAAGAAAACCCACGCTTGAAACGCTTTACAGAATCTCAGAAGCTCTTGGAATAAAAATGAGCGATATTATTATTGAAATCGAAAAAAGGCTATAACAGACATGAAAAAACAGGCAGTGCAAGAATTTGCAACTGCCTGTTTTGCTATTTTCTTATTTTGCCATTTCGGCTCTTGCTTCTTTGATGCGCTCAACAAAGATTTTACCTGTTTCGGTAATCTTTTCGTATTCGCCTGTTTTTGCGCCTGCTGTGAGTGATGAGCCTGCTCCGCAAGCGATTGCGCCTGCCTTAATCCAATCCTTAACGTTGTCAATATCAACACCGCCCGAGGGCATCATAACTGCGTGGGGTATGGGGCCGTGGATGTCCTTAATGAACTGCGGACCTGCAAGGTCACCGGGGAATACCTTAAGAACATCTGCACCGCATTCCATAGCCTGAACAGCCTCTGTGGGAGTGTAGATACCGGGCATTGAGGGAATTCCGTAGCGGTTGCAGCATTTCACTGTTTCGGGGTCAAAATAGGGAGCAACAACGTATTCAGCACCTGCGAGAATTGCGATTCTTGCGGTTGCATCGTCCATAACGGTTCCTGCGCCGATGATGATTTCTCCGCTGTTGTATTTAGCTCTCATAGCCTCGATAAGCTTATCTGCATGAGGAACTGTGAAAGTAAGCTCGATTGCGGCAACTCCGCCTGCAATACAAGCGCCAGTGATTTTTTCAGCCTGTTCGATTGAGGTTGCGCGAACAACGGCAACAATACCGACTTCCTGAATTTTTGCGAGTGTTTCAATTTTATTTGCCATAGTTTTTCTCCTTTATAACGGGTCGCCGACCCCTACAATCGGGTGCGGACAGAGCACGCCCGAAATTCTACATTCTTAATTCTTAATTCTAAATTGCGCTTAGCGCTGAACGCGTGCCGAAGCTCCGTTAACCTTTGCTTCAACCTCTTTGAGTGATGCCATTGAGGTGTCACCGGGGGTTGTCATTGCGAGTGCGCCGTGAACAACGCCGTAGTTAACTGCTTTCTGAGCGTCCTCATATGTCATAAGACCGTAGATAAGACCGCTTGCAAAGCTGTCTCCGCCGCCGACTCTGTCGAGGATTTCAAGAGCGGGGAATTCGATTGAGTTATAAATCTTTCCGTCAGCCCAGCAGATTGCCTTCCAGTCGTTAACTGTTGCGGTTTTAACTGTTCTGAGAGTTGTTGCAATAACTTTGAAATTAGGATAAGCCTTGGTTACGGTTTCAATCATCTTGTAGTATCCGTCCATGTTAAGCTCTTTAAGGTCTGCGTCGTTGCCCTCAACCTCAAAGCCCAAAGAAGCTGTGAAATCCTCTTCGTTACCTATCATAACATCAACATATTTTGCAATCTCTCTGTTGACTTCCTGAGCCTTTGCCTGTCCGCCGATATCCTTCCAGAGTGACGGGCGGTAGTTAAGGTCATAAGAAACGATTGTTCCGTATTCCTTTGCTTTTTTAACTGCAGCAATAGTGGTTTCGGCTGCAGTTTCGGAAAGAGCTGCATAAATACCGCCTGTGTGGAGCCAGCGAACGCCGAGGGTGCCGAAAATATAATCCCAGTCAATATCCTCTGGCTTAATCTGTGATGCCGCGGTATTTCCTCTGTCGGATGCGCCGACAGCGCCTCTGATACCGTATCCGCGCTCTGTAAAGTTAAGTCCGTTTCGTACAGTTCTTCCGATACCGTCGTATTTAACCCACTTGATGAGAGATGTGTCAACACCGCCCTGAAGAATCAAATCCTCAAGAAGATAACCGATTTCGTTTTCTGCAAATGCTGTTACAACAGAGGTCTTAAGTCCGAAGCAGCGGCGAAGTCCGCGCGCAACGTTGTATTCTCCTCCGCCCTCCCAGGCTCTGAATGAACGCGCTGTTTTAATTCTTCCTTCGCCCGGGTCAAGTCTGAGCATAATTTCACCGAGAGAAATCTCATCAAAGGTGCATTCCTCTTTTGGTCTTAAATTAAGATTCATAATATATTCCTCCGTTAAAACTCAAAGTATTTAATTGCGTTGTCATAACTGATTCCGCAAATGATTTCTTTTAAAACTTCCTCGTCGTTTGCATACCAGCCGTCCTCAACCCAGCGTCCGATTAAACGGCAGAGAATTCTTCTGAAATAATCGTGGCGTCCGTATGATGTGAAAGAACGTGAATCCGTTTCCATACCTACGAATTTGCCGAGAACGCCGAGATTTCCGAGGGTTTTGAGCTGAGCGGTCATACCGTCCATTGTATCAAGGAACCACCAAGCAGGACCGAACTGAATTTTGCTTGCCGTTTCTGCGCTCTGGAAGTTGCCGAGCATTGTTGCAAGAACAACATTATCCTTGTCATTAAGATTGAAAAGAATTGTTTTCGGAAGATTGCCCTCTTTGCAAAGTGTGTCAAGAAAACGGGAGAGGGGCTGTGCAATCTCATGGTCATCTATGCTGTCGAAGCCGACATCGGGACCGAGCTTTTCAAACATCTTTGTGTTGTTATTGCGGAGTGCGCCGATATGGATTTCCATAGCCCAGCCGAGCTCGTTATATTTCTTGCCGAGAGCAAGCATAATTGCTGTTCTGTAGCGGTCGATATCCTTTTGGTCAAGCTCTTCGCCTTTTAAGCCTTTTTTAAAGATTTTATCAAGCTTTTCCCTGGAACATTCCTTGAACGGAACATAATCAAATGCCTGGTCGGAAACCTTGCATCCGACTTCGTTGAAATATTCAGCTCTTTTATTGAGTGCGTTGATAACATCGTCAACGCTTTCAATTTTAATATCAGCTGCCTTGCCGAGTGCTTCAATATATTCAGAGAAACCTGCAAGATTAATATTCAGCGCCTTGTCGGGACGGAAAGAGGGAAGAACCTTGCAACTGAAGGAATCGACCTCTTTTAAAAGCTTGTGATATTCAAGCGTGTCAATCGGGTCATCCGTTGTGCAGACAATCTTAACATTCGAGTTCACAATAAGGCTCTGAGGTCTGAAATCACCGTTTCTGATAGCCTCGTTTGCTCTTTCATAAATATCCCCGGCAGTTTTTGCACTGAGCGGAGTATCTATGCCGAAATACTTCTGAAGCTCGATATGAGCCCAGTGGTAAAGCGGATTGCCGATGCAGTACTGAAGTGTTTCGCCGAACTTGATAAACTTATCCTTTGAAGATGCGTTTCCCGTGCAGTATTCTTCATCAACTCCGCAGGAACGCATTGCTCTCCATTTGTAGTGGTCGCCTGAAAGCCAGAGCTGAGTTATATCCTCGGGCTGTTTGTTTTCATAAATCTCTTTCGGACTTAAATGACAGTGATAGTCGCAAATCGGCATATTTTCAGCGTATTCGTGAAACAGCTTTTTTGCACATTCGGTGTCAAGCAAAAAGTCCTTATCCATAAAAGCGTTCATATTTCTACCTCGTTTGTTGGGCGTATGAATTTTATCGCTAATATTATATACTTATGTTTTTTTTATTTCAATCATAAATTATGAATTATTGAAAAAATACATAAAAGATTAATAAAGCAATAAAAAAGTGTGAAAAATTCTTTGGGCAATTGACAAACAATTGAATATATGTAATATTAAGGTATAAATATAAATAATTTTTAAGGAGTAATAACTATGTTTTGTACAAAATGCGGAAGAGAATTACAGGACGGTGAGGTTTGCACCTGCACCCAGACAAATGGCGAGGCAAATATGCCCCGTGTTGATGAGAATCCGGTTGATAATGGACAGGATTATTATCAGGAAAATAATAATGCTGTATATTATCAGGGTGCATACTATAACCCGAACCAGGCATATAATCAGGAAAATCCTGCAAAGAATAAGGATATCCCTGCAAGAACCGATTATCCTGAAGGATACAAAATAAAGAAAAAATATGTTGCAGTGCTTCTTGCATGGACTTTTGGTATGTACGGAATACATAATTTCTATCTCGGAAAGTCTGATAAAGCGCTCGCTCAGGTTCTTCTTTCAACTGTCGGAGCAATCCTTACCGTTGGCTTAAGCTTTATTGCCGTATGCATCTGGGCAACCGTTGAAGCAGTTCTTCTCCTTACAGAGAAATCCGATAAGGACGGAAACGGATACAAAATCCAGACACTTGAAGAAAGTATTGCAAAGCAGATTAATAAGGACTGATTATGGGAAAAAGAGCAGAAATAGCATACAATAACTTCAAAAGCGGATACAACTGTGCCCAGGCGGTATTTATGGCATTCAGCGATAAATATGGGATTGATGAAGAAACCGCCGCAAAGCTCGCTTCCTCGTTCGGAGGAGGAATGGGAAGAATGCGAGAGGTCTGCGGAGCGTTCAGCGGAATGCTTCTTGTGAACAGTATGGAAACGGGAAGTGCAGACGCTTCAGACAGGGAGGCAAAAGCTGCCAACTACGAAAGTGTTCAGAAGCTTGCAGAGCGTTTTAAAGAGGAAAACGGTTCACTTATCTGCAGAGAGCTTTTAGGTCTGACGAAAAAGCAGGAGGAAAACGAGGGAACTGCTCCCGAGGCAAGAACTCAGAGTTACTATAAAAAACGCCCCTGTGCCGAAATAGTCAGATGTGCCGCTGAAATACTTGAAGAAACATTTGAATAAGAAAAAGAGGACGGAATTTCCGTCCTCTTTTTTTACTGAGCAGTGGTAACTGACTAATAAAAAATGATGGGCAAACGCCCATCATTTTTTATTTTGTATTATGCGAATTGCTTAAGGAGGTCAACGAGCTGTTCAATAACTTCGTCTGAATCACCCTTGAGCATTCCGAGAACCTGAGAAATAACATCGGAAATCGAAGCGCTTACATTGTCGCCGAGAAGTCCTGTGATGAGATTTACTATTGCGTCATAGTTATCTTTATAGTTAATAGTATCGATAACAAATCTGAGAACTGCAATAAGTGTTTCATCCTGGTCGGCAATAACTGCGATTCTTCCGCCATATGTTGCAGCCTGTGAGGTTGCCTTCGGAACGAATTCGCCGTGGCTTGCAAGCTTGAACCAATCAATCTCAGGAAGAACTATTCCAAGCGGAGTGCCCTTAATCTTGATTGTTCTGAGAATGCTGTTAAGAGTATCAACAACGTTGTCTGCGCCAACAAGAGGTTTGAGAGTTCCTGAAAGGTCGTAGAGATCGAACTTAGGAACATTGAGACCTACTTTTTCGTTAAGGAGCTTGGGAATATCAAGTCCTGCTGCATTAAGAATTGCGTTTACATCAACTATCGGCTTGATTGCTTCAAGAAGAGCTGAAATCGGAGTAAAGAGATTGTCAACTATCTGAAGTAATCCGTCGTTAGCAAAGAAGAGTGAAAGGTTCGGAAGAATGTCTGCAAGCATTTCAACAGGTGCGTTGAGAATGTCTTCTACCTTATCCCAGAGAGGATTGATAATGTCAAGAAGCATATTATCATAAGCCTCAAAGGTGTCTTCTCTGTACTGATACTGAGTCTTGATGTTGTATACGCCGAATGCCTCAAGAAGAGGAACTATTGTTGAAGTATATCCGTCTGAACCAGGAATCTTAACAAGATTGAAGAGGTTGAGCGATGCATCGTTGAGAAGAACATCAACAACACCGTAGATTGGACGGAGAACTGCAACAAGTGCATTCATAAATGAATCTCTGTCTTTAACGCCGAACTTAAGGTCTTCAGCCTTAACATCTTTCCAAGAACCGGCTTCTTTGATTACATCGGCAACAGCCGGATAAGTCATACCGTAACTCTTGTTTGTCAGAAGGTCAGCAACATTTGATATCGAGAAGTCTATATCGGTCATCGCAAGAAGGTTTGTCAGTGAACCAATGTTATCATTGATGTTAACGCCTTCGATTGCACCGTAAAGACCGGTTGCAAGTTTTGCTATGAGCTCATCTGTGTAGAGCTTTTCTTCAACAAGACCGCCGAGACCGCCTTCAAGAAGTCCGCCTACGAGTCCGTCAAGCATCGGAGCGAGCTGACGGCAGAAGTCTTCATCCATATTACCGAATGAGAACTTGTAGCCATCTTTGTACTTGAAGTCTCTGTAATCAAAGAAGCTGTCGGTTGATCTTTCGGTTAAGAAGTAGAATACTGCGCGGACGATATCGTCCTTAGCTGCTGTTGCCATCTGGTTGAATACTGCGGAAATGATATTCTTAACAGTTTCATTATCCTTAAGACCGTCAATACCTGTGATGAGGTCTCTGATAGGTCTTGCATTTGTGATAAGAACATCCGAAACATATCTGAGAACTGCAACAAGAACTTCGCCCTGACGAGCAACAATTCTTCTTGTTGTGTATTTGCCCTGGCTGTTCTTAGCCTTGCTTGAAACAACTCTGAGTGAGCCGTGGCTTGCAATACTCTTGAATGTGAATGTCGGAAGTGTTAATCCGAGCTTATCCTTGAGAAGCTTCTGAACAAGCGGAACAACAAGATCCTGAACATTTGTTGCTGCGAGATTGTTAAGTTCGATATTGAGCTTAACCTTCTTGAGCCCGAGAGCATCGGTAACAATCTTGCCGAGCGTCTTACCTGTGAGACTCTTGATGAGTTTGTCAACATCAATGCCGTTCTTCTTGAGAACTCCGAGAACGCCGTTCTTAGCGGTGATAGGAGCAAGAAGATTTCCGATTGCCTGGGATACTCCGTTGTTCTGAATGAAGTATGCAACGTTGGGAAGAATCTTTGTTACTGTGTAGAACGGATTGTTTGCAATGTCTTTAACAAGACCGAGAACAGGATTGAGAACATCGATAAGAAGGTTATCCTTAGCTTTCTTATAATCTCTCTTATACTGCTTATATGTCTTGACATTCTTGCACATGAAAGCTTCGAGAATCGGAATTACTGCGCTTTCATATCCGTTTGTTCCGAAGTTTGCGTCACTGAAGAGTGCTTCGAAATCTTTAACTATCTTTTCAACATCAATTGTGAGAACATTTGTTGCTGTTCTCTTATTTGTATGAGTGATAGCATTGCTTCTTACGGTAAGTATAAAGGTTCCGTCCTTAAGCTTGTAAGTGATTGTTCCGCCGTACTCGCTGCCGTTTCCGTATTCGGTTGATCCCTTAAGCGAGAGTGACTTGATAACACCTTCAATGTTGAGCTTATCTGCATCAAGCTTGCCTTCTGCAAGAAGAACAGAGAGAACATTGTTGAGCGGACGGAGAAGAGCTGCAAGACCGTTGACAAATCCTGTCTGAGCCTTTGAGCTTCCGTCTGTGAAGCCCCAGTTGAGTGTTCCAACCTTATCCCAGCTCTTTGCTTTCTTAAGAGTTGCAGCAGCGCTTGAGAAGGTCTTGCCGTAGCTCTTGTCTGTTAAGTATTTAGCATAGCCCTTGGGTGAAACATCCATGCTTACAGCGCCGAGAACTGTTGCAACAGTGCCCTTGCTGAGTGCTCCGTAGAGAGCCTTTGCTATCTTTGTGAGAATATCGTTTGTGTAAAGCTTATCGTTGATTAACGGATAGAGTCCCTGGATATCTGTTACGCCGAGAGCGTTGAGAAGCGGGAATACGTTTTCAACAAGGTCATCAAGCTGATAAACAGCGTTGCTTGCTTCGGAAGCAAGAACTCCTCTCGGATAGCTGAAGCTCTTTGAAAGCTTGTTTGCATATTCGCTGAATGTCCAATAGATTTCCGTCGGGCTCTGAACAACTGAAAGAACCTCTGTGAAGAGCTTAAGGATTTCTGCAGCCGAAAGCTTCTTGAGAATCTTTGTGAGTTCAGGTGATAAGCTGTCGATTATCTTCTGAAGCTTTTCATTTGAAAGCAGGAAGTCAACAACGAATCCGTAAACGAGGAGAAGAACCTCTTCAGGTGTTTTGGCAGCTGCAAGTTTCTTCCAGTTGATTTCAGGAATTGTTGCAAGCTTCTTTATAGCGTCGATGCTGTTGAGAAGAGAAACAATTACGTTCTTCTCGGGAAGCTTTGAACTCAGGTCAATCTTGGAAGCAAAGCCGTCTACCATATTTGCAAGAGTTGGTGAAAGGTTATAAACAACCTTTGCAGCGCCCTTGATTAAGAACTGAATCGGGTCGGTTGCACCCTTAACGAATGACTTAATGCTTGCATCGTCAAGAAGTCCGCTGACGCCCTTAACAAAGTTAAGAATGAATGTTGCGGGAGCGTCATACAAGGTATCAAGTGCACTTGAAATAGGAGTGATGATACCCTTGATGAGCTTGTCGGGAGCAGAAGCCTTGTTGAATTCTGCAGGAGTCATAACGCCGTTTGCGCCGAGAGCCTTGTTAATTGTGTTGAATACAGGATAAACAAGTTTGCTGTAGTAATTATCCTTCTTAGATGAGTTAGTATATGAAGCGGTGAGAACTGCTCCAATAATTCCTGCAACACCGCTGAGTGATTCACCGAGTGCAGTATAGAAAGCTTTCTTGTTACCCTTGCTGAAGCCGTACTTCAGGTAATCCTTAGTGTAGTAAATTCCGTTGTTGTCGTTAACAGCATTGATTTCAACCTTGAATGAGTTCCAGTTCTTTCTGCTGTTTTCAAGAAGAATATTCTTGGTCTTTGAATATTTGCTTGAAAGACGAACTGCAACTGCGTCGGGAGAAACAAGTCCGTATGCTGCGTCTGCGAGAAGCATATTCGGGTCTCTGTCCTTAAGGAAACCGCTGTCCTTATTATAGAAGAGATAATCAATGATGTTTTCAATGAGTGAATATGTCTGAATAACAAGATTCGAAAGATTTGCAGAGGTGTAAACCTTTTCTTTGTTAACATCGCCCTTCTTGGGAAGAATACCAATCTTGCCGTATTCGCCCGGGTGCTTGTTCGTTTCGCCAACTACATAATAGAAGTAGTTGTTGATGAGTTTAACCAAATCATTTGTGTTCTTTGCACCGAAGTAGCTTGAAGCAACTGTTGCAACAGAATTAATGATATTGTCTGTCTTATCTAAATTGAATCCGTTAAGCTTTGTATTTTCAAGGAGAGATGCAAGTAATGTGTCGAGCGCTTCAACAAGTTTCTTTGCAGCCTTCGTGTTTTCTTTGGAAAGAAGCTCGCTGTACTTCGTTCCAACAGAAGATGTCTTGGACTTTGAAGAACCTGCAAGAAGAGGAGCACTGTTCTTATATATGTTAGTTAACTTATATTTTGCCGAACCGCCGTCTTTCTTGATAAGGGTTGTGATGAACGGGATGAGACCCTTTGTCTTTCCGCCGTCCTTATAAAGAATGTTGGAAAGAAGGAACATTCCGCTTTCTGAGCTGAAGCCAACGAATCCGTTATCTCTCTCTTTAAGAGTGAAGGAAGCGTCGTCATTGCGCTTGAGCTGGAACAAACCGTTAACAACGTCGGTAATAATACTCTTTTCTCCGAATCCGCCGAGTGTCTCAAGAAGACTCTGAACAAGTGAAAGATTTGAAGAAATCTTGTTGTTCTTGTCCATTACAGTGTCATTAACAATGTCGATAATCGGGTTAATCCATTCGCCGATAAGAGTGTTAACGAAGTATTCAAGAACTGCGGTAGGATCATTTTCGGTTGCAAGATTTTTGAAACCGTCGAGAACATTGTTGTGTTTCTCGCCTGATATGGTTTCAATCTTGTAGTTGAGAGTCCAGTCGGAATCAATATCATACTTATCTATAAAGTTCTTACCCATACTGTCAAGAAGCTGGGGAAGAGCAACAAATATGTTGTTAAGACCTCTCTGAACAACCTCGCCTTTATTGTTGTATCTCGGGTCGTTCTTGCATTCATCAAGGTAATCATTTACTGCATCAAGTGCAAACGAAGCAAGCTCGGTAACAGCCTCGTCGATTGCATTTGCAAGGTCTTCACTAAGACCCCTGCCTTTAAGAGTGCTTGCAAGACCGCCGTTAAGACGAGCACCGGCGATAGCCTTATCTGCTGCATAAATGTTTGTGAAAACAGGAACTGAAGTGTCAACGCCTGCAGCATATGCATCGTATGTTCCTACAATTGCTCTTGCCGCATCATCGTTGCCGAGCAGCCAGTTGAGAACTGAAGGAAGAACCTTGTTGAGGTCGAATGCAAGGTTTCCGATACCAACTGAAGTATCGCCTGCAGCCTGAGAACGAGCCTTTAATGCTTCGATTCCGCCGCCTTCAAAGAGACCGTTGACAAGAATACCGTAAAGTGCGCTGTCATCGGCACTGTTATCATTGAATACCATGGGAACAAGAACTTCGTCCACAAGTATTACAAGAACGGGAAGAAGATTGAAAACAGTTTCAATGGGCTCGTTGTAGAGATTCTTCCAGATATCTGTAAGAGTTGCCTCGAGGTCGATATTAGAGGTGAGAAGCTGACCTAAAAGATCGCTGACAACCTTTCCGATATCGGTGTCGGGGTTGAGATATCCGAGATAGCTGTTAATAGTGTCGTTAACAACGTCAACAGCTAATGAATCGGGGATTTTGTAGTTATCATAATCATATTTATCATCGCCCATAAGTCCCTTAACGAGCTTGCCGATGTTTCTGTCTTCATAGAAGAATTTAACATTGGCTGTTCCTGGGAAGCCGAATGCAGCGTCGTCCTTGCCCTGAAGCTGCTGGATAATGATTGAGGGAAGAAGGAACTCGGTGATTTCATACATCGGAATGGAGTCATCCGAAGGATATGTATCGTCGAAGTACTGAATCATTACTTCTTCGCAGTCACTGTCGTAGAATCCGCCCATTTCTTCGTACTGGTCTTCAAGACCGATATTCTTGAACAGAGTTACTGCAGCGCTTTCGCTTGCGCAATTCCCAAGGTTATAATCAATCATCTGGCTGAAATATGAACCATAAAGCCAGCTCTTGAAGAATGCCTTGGTGTAATCGCTGAAAGCACAGCTGTCATCATCAAGATAATCGTCGAATCTTCCGCCGTTCATAACATAGTGATAGAGGGCTTTGATTTCATCGTCCTTAACCATCTGGTCCTTAACGAAATCCTTTGCACTGCTGTATGCTTCGGTGTCGTATGCCTTGGTCATTTCGAGTGCGCCGAGAGCAATAGCACTGTAGTAAGGGGAAGCAAATTCATTGCCCGAATCAATTTTTGAAGCAGCTGTAGAACCGTCGAAAATAGTGTTGTACACTTCGTTTAAGCAGTATGCCTCACAATAGGAATCATAAATATTCTGATATTCATCTTTTTGTTCATCAGTTGCAGTTGTAAGGTCAAAGCCTCTGGCTGTGCAGTATTCCTCAAAGGTCTTATCAGCATCGCCGATAACTGTTTTATAGTTTGAAGGAGTTATCTTTGTTCCGTTATATCTAACGGTTGCACCGCCGAGGTTTGCAAGATAAAGATAGAACATTCCTTCAACATACTTCTGATTGTACTGATAGAAAAGTGCAGCAGCAATATTATCTATCTGGAAGGGAGCGCCGTCAAAATCAAGATACATATTATCGTATGCAATCTTGGTGTTGCAGCTCTTATCGGTTTTGTGAACATCTTTAAGCTTTGTTGAGCCGATTTCAAAGTTTTCAAGCTCATAAAGAGTTAAATCATCATTAAAATGAATTCCGCCGTCTTTAACGGTTTCTTTGTAATCTTTAAGAGCAGCAGTACCTTTTACATCATCTCCGCCGTTTTCTGAGAAAAGTGCGTCAAATGCATCAAGATGCTTTTTGAGAAGAGCCTTGAGCTTGGGAAGATTTGTTGTTGCAAAATCTTTCTTCTCGTCGTTTGAAGAGTCCTGATTATCAAGGCAGAACTGATAAAGCGCATAGAAATCCATCACTGCGTCTTCATCATCGAGATAGTCATAGAGTCCGAATGAAGAGTATTTCTTATACATACTCTCTGCTTCGCTGTTTGAATATCCCTTTTCTTTGTAGTAATCAGTAATGATTTTTTGTTTGTCTCCCTTAACTGCAAGCAGTTTCATAAGAGTGGGGGAAACGCCGGCAACTATATCCTGAAGTGAAGTGTTCTCGTTAACATTAACACCTGCACTCTCAAGAAGGCTCTTGAGGGGACCGTTTGCGAGAACGGGGACATAGTTGTTTACAAGGTCGGTTACGGCATTGAATGCCTCTTCCGCCTCAGTATTGTTGTTCCAGTATGCATTGTTTTTGTCGGTTTTATTGCCGTCTGCTGCAAAAGCAGTAAAACCAACGCTGCAAGAGGTAACAACCATTACCACAGCCAGAAACAGGCTGAGGAATTTCTTGCTCGTTTTCATAATCATCTCTCCTTTTCCTAATGATTTTGCACAAGTCGCTTTCGCGATTAACGACTTATACACAGCGCAGAAGACATGCAAAATTGAATATAAGTCTCCTGCGAACGAACAATGTCAAGTATATTTATAACAGATAATTATTATTAAGTCAATAGGTTTTTAACAATTAGTTAATAAATTCTTCACTAAATTTCTAATAATTGTTGAAATTATCAAAAAATCGCCATATTTTGCGGTGCAGTAATGTCGAAAAACATACCCAAAAAACGCCTTAAAAAGCTTGAAAATACCGAATAAAAATCGGCGTAAATATTTCTTGCAAGTAAATTAATTATGAACAAAATGTAAATTTTACCATTTTACAACCGTACAATCGTCAAAAATATCAACAAAATATTAACAAACAGTTCACAAAAAAACGCCAATGTTTATTAATTGGATAAAAATTAAATAAATTTATTGACTTTATATTAAATAAGTGCTTTAATATAGTTGCGTGATATGCGCTGTTGATAGAGATTTTTCTCTACTGCGGGGGCTTCGATTGCCTTCAATCTACTGTGATATTGTTACAGCGGGGTCAGAGATTGCGACGTTCCGCAAGTCAACAGACATTATTCGTAAATCTTTAATTTGGAGGAAAATTTAAAGTGGAATTAAAAAAATCTAAAGTTTTCACAAAAAAACTTATTGCATTATTCCTTGCCGCTTTACTGGTAATTTCGACCTTCACAGGCGTTATGGCAGTTTTTGCTAAGTCCAGAGATGGATATAATGACGATAAATTAGCAGCAAACTTCCTTGCCTGGGCAGAAACAACCGATAACCAGACAGCTGAAGCGCTTTTGGATTATGCAGACTTATATCTTCCGCAGATTATGGAGGGACTTGACCTCGGTGATATCAAACCGAGAGGAACAACCAGAATCAATTTCACATATAACGTACCCGTTATCGGAGATATTTCGATTAAGGGTTATGTGGACAGCGTTGACGGTGTCCTTGACCTTATCAGATACGTTCAGGAAGACGTATTGAATAAAAAGGTTCTCGGTCAGTCACTTAAGAACTGGGCTGGCGGAGATATTCAGAACATTGATTTAAGTGCAGTTTATGACCTCGACACTTCAACAACCGACGGCGTTGTTTCAAAGTGCGGCGTTGCATACAGATCACAGAATGATGCAAAGAAAATAATCATCACTGTTGCAAAGCTTATCTATATGCACTGTAACGACTATGGCGGAAAGAATGTTCTTAATCAGTTCGTAACAGGCAATCTCAACCTTGGTCTTATCGGAAACTTCCTTAACCTTTGGGATTTACTTAAAGACCCCCTTAATATGTGGGACAACTATCAGACCAACCTTGTTTATAACATCGTTGCAAACCTTATCTGGGAAAACACTGACTGGTATTCAGAATCCGAGGTTGAAGTTTTCAAGCAGGCTTTTGCTAACAACGGCAAAAATCAGACAGTTTGGGACTTCGATAACGAATTATTCGGAAAGCTCACATCAGAGCTTCTTCAGCTGATTAACGTTCAGGTTACATATTCAAATAAGGTTCCGAAGATTCAGCTTGATACAGCAGCTGAAAACTACGGCGAAGTTGTTACTGACGAAAACGGCGAAGTTGTATATGAAAAGGACAATTCGAAGAGACGTTGGTTCTTAATCAGCAAATATATGAAGCAGGGTCAGACCTATGCTCAGGCTGTTGATTCTGTTAACGAGAACGAAGGTGCAGAACTTGGTTTCCAGTGCGACCCCAACCTCAGATATAAGATGAATGAGGACGGAACAAGCGACGGTAACATTCTTCTCTTCACATACGGCGATAAGACATTAACCGTTGAAAAGACCGACAGTGCAAACACTATCGCTTTCAACGCTGCTGAAATCGCATGGCAGACAGTTCTTGAGCCGACTCTTGGTCTTCTTGAGATTGACTTTGACAGAAAAGTAGATTCAACAGTATTTGCTAAGCAGGAAAACAATTTCGACAGAGCATACTATGCTTGGAAATCTGCTCACAGCGGATGGGTTAAGTCCGATACCAATGAAAACAAGTGGAAGGACAACTACTCTGCAGCAAGCGTTGAGGCTTGGGCAGCAGCAGTTTACAACGATTATGAATATAAAGACGGAGTAACTCCTTCTGCAGCTAACTTCCTTAAAGGTGTTAAGGAAACTCTTGAGATAGACAGAACCCGCGCTGAAGATCCTAAGAATAACTGGAGAGACATTGACGCAACAAAGCTCTTTGTTGAACTTCGTTACAGTCCTCTTGCTGATATTTACTACGACATTCAGACAGGTCCTATCAACCTCTACTTTGCTGAAACAGGCGCATACAATATCAAGAGCTTCTTCAAGACTGCATTTACTGATTACAACAGCATTCCGAGTGCTATTAACAATGCACTTGTTGCAGCAGTTAAGGATTTCTTCCTTGAAAGTAACAACATCGGTATGACAGTGAACGGCGAATATACAAGTCTTTCACGTCCTGCAATTGTAACAACTGCTACAAATGCTAACTCACAGACAATAGCATCAACACTTGTTACAAATGCAGCTCATGTTTTCGAGTATGCAGCTAATGCAGCTGATGAAAATATTCTCGGCGCATTCTATGCAAAGCACACAGGTGCAGTTGCAACTGCATCAAACAACCTCAGCGAGGCTAACTTCGAAGAGGCAGCTCTTCCGATGCTTATTGCTTGTCTCAAGCAGCTCAGCATCACAGATGTTATCCACAACGATGAGTGGGATAACTGTGTTGACGCAGAGGGCGTTGCAGTTGTTGCTCTTGCTGAATACTTATCATACGTAATTCCCGATAAGGATTACTCATCAATGTATAAGGTTGAAAACGGCGCTCTTGTTGCTAACATCGACCTTGACAACGACGGTAAGAAGGAACTCTTTAAGGATGTTCTTATGCCTATGGCTCGTGACGCAGTAGGTTACCTTCTTCAGTCAGTTGTAACCGTTCGCAAGGACGACGGAACAGAGTGGAGCGTTTACACATCTGACCCGACAACGGACCAGACAACAATCTTCACACTTCTCAACTCCGTTCTTTGCTACTACGCTTCAACAGATGAATTCGAGAACTCACAGGGTTCAGGTTCATCAACAATCACAGGTAAGGGCGCTGCTGCTCTTCTCGGCTGCGTTGACAGCAACGGTAAGTGTACGGTTACATTCGAAAATGACCTTTGGACAAATATTGATACAATCGCTAACACGGTTCTTCCTGTTGTTGGTGCTCTTCAGAAGAATTCATACGGTCATGCTGATTCATATGATCTTATCTATACAAAGATGATTGAAGGTCTTCTTGAAATCAGCGCTAACGGCGGCGGAATCACAAATATTATCAAGCAGGTTATTGATATTATTTCTTCTACACCTACAACAACGGGCGCAGACGTTGCTCTTTATGACTATGTTGTTGCTCCGACAGCAAATGCTATTTTCGGTCCTAAGTACAGCGGACAGACATTGACCGTTATACCCGAAAGCGCATCTTACTTCGCAAGCGACTCATCAAGCAACACAAACGCTGCATCACCGTTTAATGCACTTATTCACGTTGATACACTTGGTGCTTATCAGGGCGTAGGCGTTCTCAGCATTCTTATTTCAAATCTTGTTGAGGCATTCGGCGTTAACGATTATTGGTCAAAGAGCGGCGACAGATGGCAGGGCGCAATGTTTGCAGTTAAGGCTGTTAACAACTTCATCCCGTCATTCGTTCCTCAGCTTTCAGACCATACATTCGGTCCTGTAACAGCTAAGATTGATAATCCGACTTATTCGGGTATGACAGGTAATACATCACTTGGTTCAGGTAACTATTTAACAATTACAAACTCATCCATCGGTCTCAACAGATTCTATCGTCCGGGCCCGAACCAGAAGGTTCAGAGAGAGCCCAGATACTTTGCTGATATTAAGAGTGCTGAAATAACCAATGATGATGGTATTAAGACTGTTCAGCTCTCAGGATCAGCAGCAGGCGTTCTTTCACCGGGTGAATATCTTAAGGTTCCGGTTATCGGAAGCACACCGAGAAGAGACGGCGTTTATGTTTTCAAAGTTGCTGTTACATATAATATGTTTGAAGCAGAGACTCAGGACGGTAATAAGCCTTCCGCAAGCGGAAATTATATCTTCGATTCTGATATAACAACATATTGTTATCTTGTTATTTCGGTAGGCGGTTCATGGCAGGCTGCTCTTTATCCCGATGCTCGTGCTGATAAGGACGGCGACACCATTACTAAGTATAAGTACGTTGCAGCTTCAACAAACAATAACAATGCAAGCGCAACACACGGTACAGGCGACGCTCAGGTTGTTAACTCAACTGCAGGCGGACAGGATAATAACCTTGTTGCTTCGGTTCCGAAGACAATCGTTATTCCTTCATCAGACCCTGCAATTGTTAACAAGTACTCAATCAGAGTAAGAAATAACAACACAGGTTCATCACGTAAGTACAACGGTGCTGTTGCATTTATCGCTGAAGGCACAGAGTATTATGCAGTAAACGGAACAACTGTTGCTTCTTCACTTTCAACAATGGATAACAACACAACTTCCAATATGGCATATGCTTACATCGACAGCGAAGGTAACCTTCTCAACAGAGATTACTATGACTATCGCATTGATAATGGCGAGTGGGTAAGAGGTTTCACAAGAGCTGAACTCGACGCTATGGAAGGTGAAGGCGGAAGCATTGAAACTGAATTCAATGCAAAGCGTGTAACAGAGCGTACTCATGTAACCTACACATTTGCCGAGGCTTGCGCTGCAGGCATCGTAACAGGTGTTCAGAGAACTGCAAACGCAGACGGTTCATACAACTATCAGAATGTATTTGTAAATCCGAATACAACTCTTGTAAGTGAATCTGCAAGCGGTATCACATTTGTAACTCCGTTCAGCGGATTCTACTTCCAGAACCACGGTTCAACCGTTGAAAAAGCAAATTCAAACTACGACTTCTTCATCGCTTATGATGAAAGCGGCGTATCCGCTCAGAAGGATGCATACAAGCTTAATGTTGCATTCATCCCCGAAAGCGGAAACAGAATGATTGTTTCTACCGATGTTTATGTTGCTGACCAGAGCGACCAGTACAGCTTAACACAGGCAACTCAGGAAGAGGTTACAAAGATGGCGTCCTACCGTCCGTCCGACTTCCTTGATTTCGATGGAACATCTTCAGCAAACTATGATGAAATCATTTCTGCTATGACAGAGGCTAACAAGCTTGCTGCAACCGCTCTTTCGGTTGAAGCAGCTTCAAAGGTAAGTTCAACAAAGATTACTCAGGCTGTAACAAGTGAAACAACTAACCACGGCGGCGATAAAGCATATGTTCCCGCAACTGAGACTCAGATTCCTTCAAGCGTTCTTGCAGGCGCTTATAAGAAGGACGGAATCTTCTACCTCAATAAGGAATGCACAATGCCGATTTACAGCAACGTTGAATTAACAGACGCTGATGTAACAGACGGCAAGGATGCTGCAGGTCAGGATGTTGTTAAGTACGGCGGAGTATGGTATCTTGCAAACGAGCCTGAATACAGCTATGAGTGGGATACAGAAACCTATTGGCTTCCCAATCCTGATGATGAGAACGGCGCTAAGATAGGTGCTCCTTACTATGCACCTGTTAAGGATGAAGACCACCTTGTTAAATGGGATGGTGCTCAGGTTTATCTCCAGAAGCAGTTCGTATACAGAGATGCATACGGTAACAAGGTTAACTCCGATGATAAGTATGACAACGGTAACTACAAGTGGACAGTTAAGTTCGCAGAGGGCGAAACCGTTATCAAGCCCAACGACGGTACAGACTACCGCGGAGCTTATCAGCAGGGTATTGATACTCTTAACTACTACAACTCAATCTTCTCCAAGATTCTTAAGCCCGTAGGCGCACAGAGCATTGCTGATGAAGTAACTGCAGTAAGAAGCGTTGACTCGAACAGCGTTAACTACGATGTTGCAACCTATGAGAAGATGGTTCAGATAGCTCGTGAAGCTGAAAAGCTTATCTGGTATGAAGATGCTAAGGACGAAGAAGGTAACATCCTCTATAATGAAGATGGTACAAGAAAGCAGACTCCTGTAACAGACAGATCTTCAATGGAAATTGAGATGGCTGTTAACCGCTTCAAGACATACTATGCAAGAGCTCAGGCTAACTCAAGAGGCTATATCGGCGGCAGACTTGAAGCTGAGATTTCAGATCACCATGCAATCGGCGGTTCATATGCAAACTTCACTGCAACAAAGACCGGCGAAACCATCAGATTTGAATACTCAACCAAGGATGAAAACGAAGAAGACAATGTTGATGTTTACACAGTATCTGTTGCAGCAGGAACAGAGCTCGGCTTCGGTACCCGCGCTGCAGACGGCACACTTGTTAACGAAGATGCTGAAGGCAACAAGATTTACACAGATGAATCCTGGGCTGCTTATGTAAACGCTCTCGGTGCTGCAGTTGAAACTGCAACAGAAAAGACCGCTAAGGTTTCCGAGGTTTACACAGCTAAGTCACATCTTGTAATGGCTGAAAACAATCTCACTGAGTTCACAGGCGAAGAGAACAGCAAGTTCACCGTAACCGGTAAGGTTACAATCGCTGAGGACAGAGAAGGTTCAAGCGGAACATACGGTGTCGGCGGAATCCAGATTAAGCTCGGCGACGAGGTTGTCGGTGAATCCGCAGCAGACGGTTCCTTCGAGATTCAGCTTCCGAAGGGCGAAGCTTCAACAACTCTTACCATCACAGGTGAAACAACTGTTGACAGAACAATCACCATTACAGGTGAAGCTGATGTTGAAAACGTTAATATCCCGATTATAATTTGCAACTACGAATCATCCGATAACCTTATCAACTATAAGGATGCCGGAATCTTCGTTGACTACCTCGGCTCAAGCTATGCATTTGCAAACCTTGAAGCATCCGACGGTGTTGTAAACTATAAGGACGCAGGATTGTTTGTTGACTTCCTCGGCAACACAGCAATAACTTATGCTGAGTGGTCTCAGGACTAATACGTTTTTAATAAACAATAAAAGCTTCGGGAGGGAGAACCTCTCCCTTCCGAAGAACAAATAATTTACAGAAATAAATGAGTAGTGATAATATGAAAAAGATTACTAAAGCGTTTATTACTGCCCTATCGTTTATATTTATTATTTCTATGATGCCCTTCTCAGTTCTTGCTGAGGGAGGCATGGGCTCCGAAAGCCCGTTTATCCAGGCAGTTTTCACCGGTGAAAACGGTGAAACAGCAAACGGTGATGTCCTTGAAGCAGGCGACTACACCGTGGATATAACCCTTTCAGGTATGGCTGCAGTTTCGTTCTTCGAGCTTACAGCTCAGTATACTGACGATATTACTGTTAACTCAGTTTCAACTATCGCAGACACAAACGAAGGATTCAGCTGCGGCGGAATTAAAAATGAAGATAATTCATTATCTGTTATTCTTGCTTCTCTCGGCGAAAACAATACCCCGATTTCAGAAGGCGAAGCAATGATAACAATGCAGTTAACTGTTAATACGGACGGCGATTTTGCAAATTACTTTACTGTTAACGAAGACCCCGAACTCACATTCGTAGGCTCTTCATATGAATACGGTTTCGATGCGTCATATGTTTGCACATCGGTAGTTCCTAAAGAAACCGAAACAGATAAGTATTATCCAACACTAAGCTACGATATGTCGCCCGATATATCAGTTAAAAATATCACTGTTACAGGAACAATAACTATTTCCGAAAACCGCACAGGTTCAAGCGGAACATACGGTGTCGGCGGAATCAAGGTATTCAGCGGTGAAGAAGAGGTTGCAGAATCTGCTGCAGACGGCTCATTCACAGCTGTAGTACCTAAGGGAACCACTGAGCTCACCGTTACAGGTGACACAACCGTTGACCGTACAGTAGCTCTCAGCGGCGAAAGTGACATTTCAGATGTTAACATACCTATTATAGTATGTAACTATGAATCATCCGACAGCATTATCAACTACAAGGATGCAGGTATTTTCGTTGACTATCTCGGAAGCACCTATACTTATGCAAACCTTGAGGCATCGGACGGTAATGTTGACTACAAGGATGCAGGATTATTTGTTGATTTCTTATCGGATGCACCGATTGAGTATTCAGCACTTTCACTTGATTAATAGTTTATTTCAGTAACACAAAATATTTGGAGGGAAATTCAAATGCAAAAATCAATTAAAAAGGTAATTGCAGGTGCTATTGCAGCTCTTATGATTACCTCATCGATGCCCATCGTGGCATCCGCTGCTGTCGGCGATTACGAGCCCGACGTTCAGCTTCAGTTTTCATCCTTCTTTGATGCTGATGAATCAACTGACCCTACAGAAAAAGCAGCTTCCTCAACAACATGTTTTGAGAGCGCAGGCTTAGCAGCATTCCCGATTCAGTATGATGCTGCAACAGGAACTCTTAAAGCAAAAAAAGAGGATATCAATACTTATAATGAGTATTGGGAATCAGATACAGTTGATGAGGATTGGGAACTCGGCGAAGATGATATTTTCGCAGTAACAATCAGATTTGATAATGTTAGCATTGCTGCATCAGGTAATGTTAACATCAGATATACTGATAACCTCACTCCTGCAGGTCTTTGTTCCTACAAATCAGGTAAGAAGACTTACTACAAATTCGCTAATGAGAACGATCATCCTTCAGGCTTCCAGGCAGAGCTTGCAGGCTTCAGAGCGCCCATTGCAAAATTCTCAGCTGGTAATAAAGGCGGAACAAGTCTTTATCCCGGTATGAATGATACCTTGATCGGCGACCTTAGCTGCATCCAGGCTGACCCCGCTGCAGTTGCAGACGACGGCTGGAGCGACGATATGATGACCGCAACACTTGTTTGCGAAGGTGACTATATTGACGTAAGCTCAATTGATGCAAGCAACGGTTTCTTCAATATTGAAGACGGTACATACGATGCAGAAAGCGGCTACACCTACAATAACAAATTCATCGTTGCAACCTTTGTATTCCAGATTACAGGCGAAGGTCCGATTCAGTTCGCACTTCAGGATCCCGACGGATCACTTGACCCCGAGCTTAACGGCGCTGCATTCTTCGCAAAGAAGAGCGAAGGTCTTGCAAAGGAAAAGGCAACAACCTATGCTCCCAACGGCGACAACCCGGGTTCAATGAAGATGACCTTCATGGGAACAAACACAAATAAGGGTGAAGAGCCTGTAACTCACACTCATAACTACACATCAGTTGTAACAGCTCCCACCTGCACAGAGAGGGGCTACACAACCTACACCTGCCAGAACGAGGGCTGCGATAATCCGACATACGTTGACAATTATGTAAACGCTCTCGGTCACAATTATGTAATCGATTCAATCGATTGGGATACTCTTGACACTGCAACAGGTAAAGTAACTGCTCATTACATTTGTGGTAATGATTCAAATCACACAAAGGATGAAGAAGTTCAGACAACCTCACAGGTTACTCAGGTAGCTACAGAGGAACAGGTTGAGCTTACAAAGTTCAGCTATTCAGAAGGCGATAAGAGCTTTGACACAACTGTACAGACAGGCGAGAAGTTAGAGCATGTTCATAACTATGCTACTGTTGTAACAGAGCCCACCTGCACAGAGAGGGGTTACACAACTTACACCTGCACATGCGGCGACACCTATATAGCAGATTATGTTGACGCAACAGGTCACTCACTTGGTGATTGGACAGTTGTTGAAGCAGCAGTTGCAGTAACCTGCACAACAGACGGTAAGACAGCTGTTGAAAAGAGAGAATGCTCAAAGTGCGACTTCTTTGAGACCAAGGGCGGCGAAGTTGTTAAGTCAACTGGTCACTCACTTGGCGATTGGACAGTTGTTGAAGCAGCAGTTGCAGCAACCTGCACAAAGGACGGCAAGACTGCTGTTGAAAAGAGAGAATGCTCAAAGTGCGACTTCTATGAGACCAAGGGCGGCGAAGTTGTTAAGGCAACAGGCCACACAGCTGCAGCTGCAGTTGATGAAAATGTTAAGCCCGCAACCAAGAAGGATGCAGGTTCAAAAGATGTTGTTGTTTACTGCTCAGTATGTCATGAAGAGATTTCAAGAGAAACTGTTGAAACAGATCCTGCTCTCGGCGTAACTATCACAGTTAACAAGTCCGATATCGGTACTGTTAAGGGTCTTGCTGAAGGCGCTAACAAGCTTGCTTACGGTGAAGAATTCACATTAACAGCAACACCTGTTGACGGTGCAACATTTGTTGGTTGGGAAATCAGCGGAAACATCGTTTCTAAGGATGCAACCTACACATCAAAGGCTGTTTCTGATGTAGCAATCACTCCTGTATTTGAGGACCAGGCTGCTGCAACAATTACCGTAACCTTCTTTGATAAGTACGGCAACACTGTTAAGCAGTACAAGGATGTGGATGTAGCTGATTATCAGGCTGCAATCGCTGCAGAATTTGATTCAATCGTTGCTCCTACATATCCGAGCTACACCTTCAAAGCATGGGATAAGACTAAGGACGAAATCCTTGCTCTTGATGCTTCAACAACAATCTGGGCAACCTATGAGAAGGTTGAAGAAGAAGCAATTCCGAAGTATACAGTAATAACAAACGCTGACGTAATTCTTCCTGCAGGCATCACTAACGGTGAGATTCCTTACGATACTAAGGTAACTGTTAAGGACGACAACGCAACTGCATGGCAGGTTGGCGATACAATCGTTGCTTACGGAACATCTTACTCATTCTATGTTGGTTCTGACATAGCTATTGATCCCGTATATGCAACTGTTGAAGAGAAAGCAACAACAACCGTTATCGGTGCAAACCTTGTTGCAGGTTCTGACTATAAGTTCAACATCGTTGCTACAAGAAATGTTCCTGACGGATTCACTCTTACTGACTACGGTTTCGTATATGGTAAGAACTTAACCGATGCTGACCTTGATCTTGACAAAGTTGGCAATAAGGGTTCAAATGATAACTCAGGCGACATTAAGGCTGTTCACGCAGGAACAAGAAATACAGAGTCTAACGAATTCGCATTCAACTATGGTATTAAGGCTAAGAATGCTCCTGTAACTGCTAAGTCATTCATCGTTGTAACCGATAAGGACGGCAAAACAGACATCGTTTACTCTGATATGTTTGTTCAGAATTATCAATAACAATAGGAGGGTTAATATAAATGAAAGAACTTTACACCAAGCCTGTTGTTGACGTTGAAGAGTATAAGACAGTTGATGTTATCACAACATCACTCGACCAGCTTGGAGACGACGAAGACTAAGGCAAAAAAGGAAAAGGATACGGGAAACCGTATCCTTTTTCTTTTAATGCAGAATGTAGAATTAAAAATGGAGAATTGCGGTTTCTCGCTTCGCTCGGTCAGTTAATTTTACAGCCGTGCGCAGCACCCGAAATTCTCCATTTTCCATTCTCCATTTTCAATTTATACTATCATTCCGCTTTCAATCCAATCCAGAACCGAAATGTATTCTTCCTTATATGCATCAAGTTTTTCCTGATTTGAATCAACAAATGCTAAAAATTCATCCGTGTCCTCAAATTCAAATGTGAAATCCTGTTCAAAGTCATATGTTGCCGTGAAGAAATAGTCAAACAAGTCAGTTGCTGAAAACATATCAAGCAGTTTATCTGCAACAATCTGGGTGACATAGTCGAGCGCATTTTTTATTGTTGCGTCGTCATCATCTTCATCAACATCAATTTCAGGGTCGTTTTTGCAGTATTCAAGAATTTCGTCCTCACCGATTCCGAGGTCTGCAAGATATTTTACAACATTTTCAAAATCGGTTTCATTAACCTCGTCATAAAGTCTGTAGACAAATTCACCCATAAGATTCTGAATTGCAACTGCTTTGAATATACAGTCGATATCGTGCCCTTCCTCGTCGGTAACAACAAAGCCGTCCTCTTCAAAATTGTCCCAGAACAAATCGAAAAGATAGGCGTTTTTATCTTCGAAAACAGCTTCGTGAATATAATCTCCTAAATTCATAACTTTTCCTCCACCATAAGTGTTAGCTCTATTTTATAACATATTATATATTTTTTCAATATTGCATTGTATTTTAATTTAATATATAATTAACTTATATTAAACCATTATTAAATATCGGCGGTGATTTATTTGAAGTTTGAAATCAAATCAAGAGAAGCTTTGGCGGTTTTAGGACTTGAAGGCGCAATGCTTAATTCACTAAAAAAAGACGGAATTGAATATCTCTGGCAGGGCGACCCCGCCTACTGGGCAGGTCAGGCTCCCGTTTGTTTCCCGATTGTAGGCGTTCTGCCCGAACACAGGGGCTTTGCTTTCGGAAAAGAATGCAATATGAAGCGCCACGGAATTGCAAGAATATCGCCGTTTGAGCTGTTTGAAAAGTTTGATAATTCCGTAACCTTTATTCAGAAAAGCAGCGAGGAAACAAAAAAGGCATTCCCATTTGATTATGAGCTGAAAATCAGGTATGAAATTGTTGGCTCAACAGTTACAAACGAATATATAATAACCAATACGGGCAATGAGAAAATGCCCTTCTCAATCGGCGGACATCCCGCATTTAACTGTCCGCTTTGCGAGGGTGAAACCATTGAGGATTACAAGGTCGTTTTTGATAAGAAGATGACAAGGGGCTATTTAAGACCCAACCACGAAACGGGAATAATTAATATATCCGAGCGTTTTGACTGTCTTGATAACAGCGACACAATTAATATGACCCACGACCTTTTTGAAGAGCTTGATTCAATGGTTTTTGATAACATAGAATCAAAGTGTGCAACCCTTATCGGAAAAGCCGGAAGGGGCGTTAAAATCGAATACCAGGATATGGCAAATCTGCTTATATGGAGCAATGTGAACAAGTCACCTTTTATTGCGCTTGAGCCCTGGACGGGCATTTCAAATTGCTCGGATGAAAGCAATAATATCGAAGAAAAACGCGGTATTACAATATTGTATCCAAACGAAACAGTGAGCTTTAAATTTAAAATAACAATGATTTAATAATGAGTTAAAAAATAACTTATAATATTAGAATAATCTATAATACAGGAGTGATATTTTGAAAAATTCAAAGGCAGTTATTGCGGTTTTATGCGCAATAGTTTTAATATTTTCACTTGCGGCATGCGCTCAGCAGAAAGCTAAAACCGAGTTGGTTGCTCAGGTTGTAACCGATGAAAACGGACAGGCTGTAACAGGTGCGGACGGCGAGGTAATAACCGAAGAGGTTATGGCTCAGATTGTAACCGATGCAAACGGACAGGCTGTAACCGAGGTTGTAACGGGAACTGACGGAAAACCATTAACAACGGTTGTTAATGATAAGTATGTCAATGTAACCCAGGTTGTAACCACAAGACCTTCGGGTTCACCTTCCAACTCACCGACTCCGCATACCGCAGCACCGAATGGCGGTGTCAACACAAAAACATCAACCACTAAAAGTTCGAAAAAATCCAAAACAACCAAAAAGACGGGTAAATCCGCGCCGAAGGCTCCTGCAAAGATTAAGACACTGAGCGCAACAGCAACAAGCTCTTCTGTTAAGCTTATCTGGAAAAGCGTTAAATGCTCGGGCTATCAGATTGGTATGAGCAAGGACGGAAAATCATGGAAATATCTTGAGGCATCATATAACAAGGGATATTCCTACACAGTAAAAAATCTTGAATCAAACACAAATTATTATTTCCGTGTGCGCGCATATAATAAGAACAGTGCAGGAAAAACTCCTTCAGAATGGACAAGTGTTAAGACCAAAACGAAGGTTAGCAATATTTCAAGAAAAATCAATATTACCGTTATATTTTCTAATGACAGCAGCGGAAAGGACACGCTGTATATAACGGTTAACAAAAAGCTTGTTGAAAAAGCAGAAGTCACTCTTTTGCCGAATAAGAAATATACC
Source organism: uncultured Eubacterium sp. (assembly GCA_905233545.1). Taxonomy (GTDB): domain Bacteria; phylum Bacillota; class Clostridia; order Oscillospirales; family Acutalibacteraceae; genus Eubacterium_R. The sequence goes on from CAJOEV010000003.1 coordinate 70,539, forward strand.
TTTACAACAAAAGAGGAATACACGGGCGAGGTTGAAATAACCGCTAAGCTGAAGAGCCACGGTTCAAAAACAATTAAAACCGATAAAAGCAAATGTACAATTGAACTTTCATCCGAAGGAATACCCGTTTTAATTGATGACGAGGATGAATAATAACTATATCGGGAGGGCGTTGCCCTCCCGTTTTTTTACTCTTGTTATTTTAAATTATATATGCTATTATATAAAATGGTTTAAAATGGGTGACAGTATGAACAGCTTAAAAAAGAATGACGAGATAAAACTGCATATTGAAGCAATGACAAGCGAGGGCTCGGCGGTTTCGCATTTTGACGGTATGGCTGTGTTTATCCGCGGCGCAGTGCCCGGGGATGAAATTCTTGCTCATATAATCAAGGTTTCAAAAAGCTATGCAATTGCAAAGGTTAAAGAGATTATAAGCCCGTCCCCATCAAGAATACCATCGGACTGCCCTGTATCGGATAGATGCGGCGGATGTTCTTTCAGGAATATGACATATGAGGAAGAGCTCAAATACAAAAAAAGCCGTGTTGAGGATGCAATAAAAAGAATAGGGCATCTTGATGTTCCCGTAATGGATATAATCGGCGCCGAGGAAATAAACCACTATCGGAATAAAGCTCAGTATCCCGTTATTATTCAAAACGGTGAGCTTCAGGCAGGATTCTATGCATATAAAAGCCACAGAATTATTCCCTGTGATAACTGTTTACTCTCTCAAAATGAGTTTGATGAGTGTTTAAGCGCATTTTCAAAGTGGGTCAAACGCGCTAATATAACTTCCTACGACGAAAAAACGGGCAGGGGAGAGCTAAGACATATATACTTAAGAAAAGCGTCTGCAACGGGCGAAATAATGGCTTGTGCGGTTATTAATACAGATAATCTTTCCAAAAAAGAGCTCCTTATTGAAGAACTGACAAAGATTGACGGCGTAAAGAGCATATGCGTTAATATCAACAAAGAAAAAAGCAATGTTATTTTAGGCGATAAAACACGCATTATATGGGGAGAAGAAACCATCTGTGATGTTCTTCTCGGCAAGAAATTTGAAATATCGCCAAATTCGTTTTACCAGGTCAATCACGACCAGTGCGAAAAACTCTACAGCAAAGCGATTGAATATGCAAACCTGAGCGGTGAAGAGAATCTTGTTGATATCTACTGCGGAGCGGGAACAATCGCTCTTTCAATGGCGGACAGGGCAAAGAGCGTTTTCGGCATTGAAATAATCCCGAGCGCAGTTGAAAACGCAAAGAAAAACGCAATAATTAACGGAATAAATAACGCAGAATTCTTCTGTGCCGATGCATCAGACGGTGCAAAGGAGCTTGAAAAAAGAGGAATAAAGGCGGATGTTATCGTTTTTGACCCTCCCAGAAAGGGGTGCGACAAAGAACTTCTTGAAACGGTTGAACGAATGAACCCGAAACGAATTGTTTATGTTTCGTGTGACAGCGCAACCCTTGCAAGAGACCTTGCAATCCTTGACGAAATGGGCTACAAAGCAATTGAGGCAACACCCGTTGATATGTTCCCGAGAACAACGCATGTTGAAGCAGTTGTTAAACTGATTCAAAACTAAGTTTGCACATAGCAAGTGAACGCTTTATTATGAAAAGAAGGAAGAATATGAAAGTAACTGATTTTTATCCTATTATTTACGCAGAGGATATTGAAACTGAAATAAAACGCTATACCGAGGACTTTGGATTCACGCTTAAGCACAAGCCCCGGATTGAATTCCTTGATTATGCAGTTCTCGAAAATGATAATAAAAGGCGCGTTGATATCGTTTGCTCACATTTCCCTGCAGACTCTTTTAAAAATGGCTTTCTGGGAATGCGCGTAAATGTTGATGATTTTGAAGAAGGCGTTTCTTACTTTGAAAAACAGGGCTACAGCGTTTTCGGAACGGCTCACGAAACCGATTCTTCAATAACCGCCTTACTCACAAAAGGCGACGGCACATATATGGTTTTATTTAACCACAAGAAATAATCTTAAGAAATTAATACTGATATGACGAAAAGCGAGGAAATAAAAATGAATTATGATGTTATAATTATTGGCGCAGGTCCGGGCGGTATTTTTTCAGCATATGAACTTCAAAAACTGAACAGCAAACTAAAAATTGCTGTTTTTGAGGCGGGCAATCCGCTTTCAAAAAGGAAATGTCCTATCGACGGCGATAAGGTTAAATCCTGCATTCAGTGCAAAACCTGCGCAATTATGAGCGGTTTCGGCGGTGCGGGTGCATTCTCGGACGGAAAATATAATATAACAAACGATTTTGGCGGAACGCTTTATGAATACATAGGCAAGAGAGAAGCAATTGAGCTTATGCAGTATGTTGACGCAATCAACATCAGCCACGGCGGAGAGAATTGCAGGCTCTATTCAACCGCAGGCTCAAAGTTCAAAAAGCTCTGTATGCAAAATCAGCTTCATCTTCTTGAGGCTTCGGTGCGTCATCTAGGAACGGATATAAATTATGTTGTTCTTGAGAATTTATATAACGAGCTTAAGGAAAATGTTGATTTTCAGTTTAATACACATATCGACAAGGTTGAAAAGCTTGATGAGGGCTACAAGGTTATCTGTGAAAAGGGCGAATACACCTGCAAAGAGTGTATAATCTCAGTCGGACGTTCAGGCAGTAAGTGGATGGAGGGCGTTTGCGAGGACCTCGGAATAAAAACTCATTCAAACAGGGTTGATTTAGGTGTTCGCGTTGAACTTCCCGCAGTTATTTTCAGCCACTTAACAGACGAACTTTATGAAAGCAAAATTGTTTATACAACAAAGAACTATGAGGACCACGTGCGTACCTTCTGTATGAACCCGAAGGGAAGCGTTGTTAACGAAAATACAAACGGAATTATAACCGTTAACGGTCACAGCTATGAAGACCCCGAGATGCAGACGGATAACACAAACTTTGCGCTCCTGCTTTCAAAGCATTTTTCAGAGCCTTTCAAGGACAGTAACGGCTACGGCGAAAGTATTGCAAGACTTTCAAATATGCTCGGCGGCGGAGTTATTGTTCAGCGTTTCGGTGACCTTGTAAAAGGAAGACGAAGCACACCCGCAAGAATTGAAGAGGGTGTTGTTGAGCCTACTCTCAAGGCAACACCCGGTGATTTATCGCTTGTTCTTCCGAAACGAATACTCGACGGAATTATGGAAATGATATATGCGCTTGACAAGATTGCACCAGGTACTGCAAATCCCGATACACTTCTTTACGGCGTTGAGGTAAAATTTTACAATATGGAAGTTGAAATGGATGAAAACCTTGAAACCGTTCACAAGGGACTCTATATTATCGGCGATGGCTCAGGAGTTACTCATTCACTTTCCCACGCTTCTGCAAGCGGAATATATGTTGCAAGAAAAATTGCAGAGAAGCACGCACAATAATTTATGGGGCACATATCATAGCCCGAATCGGTGATGTTATGAAACTTAAAGATGAAATTGTTCTCGGAAGCATAGACGGCAGGGATTTTGCCATTGCAACGGGTTCTCTTTCAAAGGAATTCAGCGGAATTATAAATAATAATTCAACCGCAAACTATATTTTTCAGCTTCTTAAAACCGAACAGAGCGAGGACAGCATAGTTGATGCCATGCTGAAAAAATACGACGCTGATGAAGAGGTTGTAAGAGCTGACGTAAAAGAAGTATTAAACAAGCTTGAGGAATTGAATATTCTGGAGTAATTATGGCTGAACAAACAGGGAGAATAACTGAATATCTTTTACACCTTGTTTGCTGTGCACTTCACGGAGAAAAGCCCGAAAATGTGCAGGGTATTGATTTTTGCGCCCTCTTTGAAAAAGCAAAAGGGCAGGAAATATATAATCTGGTTAACCCCGTTATTCAGTCGGCTGACTTTGTTCCGCTCGAGGCGAAGGAGCTTTTCAGAAACCAGAGCATGAGCGAGCTTAACAGAATGATTGCCATTTCTGCCCAGAGAAACATAATTTTTTCAAAGTTTAGTGAAAACAAAATAAAATATATGCCGCTTAAAGGGTTGATTTTCAAGGATTATTATCCCAAAGAATCAATGCGTCAGATGAGCGACAATGATATACTTATTGATGAAGCGAAAAGAGAAACCGCTGCAAAAATTATGGCGGAACTTGGATATAAGCCATATGATTTAACTCAGAACAGCGACGATTTTTTCATGGAACCATATTACACATTTGAGCTTCACAGAAGTCTTTTCGACTGTGAAAGCGAGTTTTCTCCGAGTTTTGAAAATGTCTGGAAAAACGCTCAGCAGGATGAAAACAATGAATATTTATACCATATGAGCAAAGATGATGTATATATATTCAGTGTTTGCCATATGTTCAAGCATTATATAAAAAGCTGCTGCGGTATAAGATTTCTGGTTGATAACTATTTGTTTTTAAAAAATGAAGAAAAAAATCTAAATTGGGAATATATTAAAAGCGAGCTTGAAAAATACGGGCTTTCGGATTATGAAAAGCAAACAAGGGAGCTTTCAATAAAGCTGTTTGACTCAGAGGAGCTCGGTTCCGATGAGAAAAAACTGCTGAAACGGTATACGGAATTCGGATTGTTCGGAAATGATGAGGGCAAAATTCTTCAGAAATATTCCGAAGCCTCGGAGGGAAGCTCAAAATCGGGCGCAAAGCTTAAATACATCTTAAGAAGACTGTTTCCGAAAAAAAGTGATATGCTTTATAACTATCCCGTTCTTGAAAAGAAGCCGTATCTGATGCCTTTTATGCTGATACACCGCTTTTTTAAGAGCTTGTTCAATATCAAAAAAACAACCGATGAACTGAAATCGGTTAATCAAATACAGAAAGAAAACTGAGGAAAAACTATTGTCTGTTAAAAAGGAAAACATAAGAAACTTTTCAATAATTGCCCATATCGACCACGGAAAGTCAACTCTTGCAGACCGTTTGTTAGAGCTGACAAGTTCTGTTGCCGAGCGAGATATGCAGGAGCAGATTCTTGACGATATGGAGCTTGAAAGAGAAAGAGGAATAACGATAAAAGCGCACGCCGTTAAGCTGAACTACAGAGCAAAAAACGGCGAGGACTATGTTTTTAATCTTATTGACACCCCGGGTCATGTTGACTTCAACTATGAGGTTTCGCGTTCTCTTGCAGCCTGTGAGGGCGCAATTCTGATTGTTGACGCTTCGCAGGGTGTTGAGGCTCAGACCCTTGCAAACACCTATCTTGCGCTTGACCATAATCTTGATATTCTTCCCGTAATAAATAAAATTGACCTTCCTGCAGCCGACCCCGAAAGAGCAGCGGAGGAGGTTGAGGATGTTATAGGAATTCCCTGTATGGACGCGCCGAGAATCAGCGCAAAAACAGGTGAGAATGTTGAAGAGGTTCTTGAATACATCGTTAATGAAATATCCCCTCCCGAGGGCGATGATAACAAACCGCTTAAAGCGCTGATTTTTGACTCTGTTTATGATTCCTACAGAGGCGTTATTGTTTATGTCAGAATAAAAGAGGGCAAAATCAAAGCAGGCGACACAATGAGAATTATGTCAACGGGCGCTCAGTTCAATGTTGTTGAGGTCGGCTATATGCGCGCAACCTCGATGGAAAAAACAAGTGAGCTTACCGCGGGCGAGGTTGGATATATTACTGCCTCGATTAAAACTGTCGGCGATGCCCATGTCGGTGATACTATTACAACAGTTGATAATCCTGCAAGCGAAGCTCTCCCCGGCTACCGAAAGGTTAATCCGATGGTATTCTGCGGAATATATCCTGCAGACGGCGCTGACTATGAAGCACTCAGAGAGGCGCTCGAAAAGCTCCAGCTCAATGATGCGTCGCTTTCATATGAGCCCGAAACATCGGGCGCGCTTGGATTCGGATTCCGATGCGGATTTCTGGGACTTCTTCATCTTGAAATCATTCAGGAAAGACTGGACAGGGAATACAATCTCGATTTGATTGCAACCGTTCCGAGCGTTGTTTATAAAATACATTTAACTGATGGCTCAATGGTTGAAATTGACAATCCGACAAATTATCCCGACCCTGCGCTGATTGATTATTGTGAGGAGCCTTTTGCCGATGCACATATCTATGTTCCGAGTGAATTTGTCGGAACGGTTATGGATATGTGTCAGGAGAAGAGGGGAATATTCAAAACAATGAATTATATCACCCCAGAGAGAGTTGATATTCACTACGAGCTTCCGCTTAACGAGATAATTTATGATTTCTTCGACGCGCTGAAATCAAGAACAAGGGGCTATGCCTCATTTGACTATGAGCTCAAGGACTACAGAAAGAGCGAACTCGTTAAAGTTGATGTTATGCTCAACGGCGATGTTATTGACGCGCTTTCCTTTATTATTCACAGAGAAAAGGCATACACAAGGGCAAGAAAGATTGCCGAACAGCTTAAAAAGCATATTCCGCGCCACCTCTTCGAAATTCCGATTCAGGTTGCAATCGGCGGCAAGGTTATTGCAAGAGAAACCGTTAAGGCACTCAGAAAGGACGTTCTTGCAAAGTGCTACGGCGGCGATGTCACAAGAAAGAAAAAGCTTCTTGAAAAACAAAAAGAGGGTAAAAAGAGAATGCGCCAGTTCGGTTCCGTAGAGGTTCCCCAGGAAGCATTCCTTGCAGTTCTTAAACTCTCATCTGATGATGACGATTAAAAAACACTGTGCTTTTTTGCACAGTGTTTTTTATTGTTTCAATTATTCCTCGTCAACAATGTCAAACGAACCGCTTCCGCTTACAGAGGAGCCGTCTTTGAATTTAATCTCATATTTGATTTCATGGGATGGAACATTTCCGTCGTAGTCAACAGCATGGCAGTGACAAACACCGTTCTTATCAACCGAAACAATTTCGGGACGGGTTGATTCTGCTCTGAATGTGTATTCATCTTTCTTGAAATGATATTGTTTTTCACCAAGATTGAGATATCTTTCAACAACGGCTTTCTTTAAATCATATGAATCCCCGGGAGACATAAAGTTTTCATAGAAGATTCCGTCGTTATCAAATTCACAGTAGGAATTATATACCTCGCTGTCCTTTGCCTGTCTGACTCTAAGCTTTATTGTTCCGATTTTCTTTTCCTTTTCTTTTCCCCGTTTTTCATATACCGCAAGTGTTGCCGTGCCCGTTTTTTTACTGTATATCAAAGCGAATTTGGAATTAATGTCCGTATAAAAAGAATCGTAATCAATATTTTTTGAGCCGATAAGCTCTGAATCGTCGGAGGTAATTGTGTAAACCGAGTTGTTATGATAGTTTTCAATTGCTTCGCTAAGATTCAGATGACCGTCTATGAGGTCGCAGGAGTCTATATGCTTGTTATAGCAGATTTCCGTGTTCTGATAATCCTCTTTTATGAAAGCGCCGAAGTCGCCGACCTTAACCGTAAAAGAGCCGATGTATTCTTTTGTTCCCTCGAGATATGCCTTAACCTTTGTTTTTCCCTTCTTCAGTCCGATAAGGGTGTGGTATTCCATATCGCCGTCATAAAGATTTTGTTTTATGTCAATTATTTTTTTATTGTATTCGAGCCTGTAATCCTTCTCGTAGGGATTGCTCAGAGTGATTTCCTTTTCCGTGGAGCTGTTGATTCTGATGTTATCCATCTTAATCTTGTAGGCGGGCTTAACAGTTATCTGAAACTTTTTTATAACGGTTTTTTTGCCGCCGTTATTTTTATACACAGTGATAATCGGCTTGTGCCTTTTTTTTGTCGGCTTGTTTGATGTGACTGTCAGCCAGTAGTATTCACCTTCGTTGTCAGCTTCAATATCAATATATTTCTTGTCATTATCCGAAACAGTGCATTCGTATTCTTCTTGTTCGGGTTTGTCAAATGTCAGATTCTGATATGAATACTGAAGCATTGTTTTCTGAACTGCGCCCGGGTCGCTTTCTTCATAATTATAAAACCATACAGCCGCAGTTATTGCAACAGCGACGGCAATGAGTATTAAAGTAACGAAAAACTTTTTCTTTGTTTTCATGATGTGCCTCAATTATTTAACAATCATATTCGCAAGATAGCCTGCGCCGAATCCGTTGTCAATATTAACAACCGAAACTCCGCTTGCGCAGGAGTTGAGCATTGATAAAAGTGCGGAAAGTCCTTCAAATGAGGAGCCGTAGCCAACACTTGTCGGAACGGCGATAACGGGGCAGTCCGCAAGTCCGCCGATAACGCTTGCAAGCGCGCCTTCCATTCCTGCTATTGCAATAATAACACTTGCGCTCATTATCTCATCTAAATGAGAAAGCAGTCTGTGAAGTCCCGCGACTCCGACATCATAAAGTCTTGTTACATCATTGCCGAAAAATTCAGCCGTTAAAACCGCTTCCTCGGCAACGGGAACATCACTTGTTCCGCCTGTTGCAACAAGAATTTTACCCTCGCTTTTTACTTCGGGGAAACCGCCGATTATTCCGATTTTTGCTTCATTGAAATATTCAGCTCAAAACTCTTTTTCAAATCCTCTGCCTTATCTTCACCGAGGCGGGTTAAAAGAATTCTTTTTCGGTTGTTTTGGAGCATTGAATTTATTATGCCCTCCATTTGCTTGGCGGTTTTGCTCTGGGCAAAAATAACTTCACCGACACCCTGACGGGTGCTTCTGTGAAAATCGACCTTTGCATAGCCGATATCTTCAAAGGGCTGAGCTTTCAGTGTTAACAGCGCTTCGTCAACGGAAACACTGCCGTTTTTTACATCTTCAAGAAGCTGTTTGATTTCGTTTTCCATATTTGCCCCCAATAGCTGTTTTTTTATATACTTAATTACATTATAGAACAACCGCGATTTTTGTCAATCATAAAAACGGAAAGCGCCAAAAGCGCCGTGGGTTTGATGCCCACGGCGCTTTTCTCTTATCAAATATTCTATTGAATAAAATGGATAATAATTAAATTATTATTTTCGGCGCGGTTATGCGCTTTTACTATCCGATTTTATTTCTCAGCGTATTTGTCATCGCCGTTCCAGCTGTACATAGCGCGGATGCCTTCGCCGACCTGCTCAAGCTGATGCTCAGCCTCAAGAGCTCTCTTAGCCTTGAAGTGTGCCCAACCGTTGTTAGCCTCTGTGATGAACTTTGAAGCGAATGTTCCGTCCTGAATCTCTTCAAGAACCTTCTTCATTTCCTTCTTTGTCTCATCTGTGATGAGGCGCTTACCTGTTTCGTAGTCACCGAATTCAGCAGTGTTTGAGATTGAATATCTCATCTTTGAGAAACCGCCGCTGTAGATAAGGTCAACGATGAGCTTCATCTCGTGGATGCACTCAAAGTATGCGTTTCTCGGGTCGTAACCAGCCTCAACAAGTGTTTCGAAACCAGCCTTCATAAGAGCTGTAACACCGCCGCAAAGAACAGCCTGCTCACCGAAGAGGTCTGTTTCTGTTTCACATTTGAAGGTTGTTTCAAGAATAGCTGCACGAGCGCCGCCGATACCTGCGCCGTATGCAAGAGCAACATCCTGGCAGTGACCGCTTGCGTCCTGATATACAGCAACAAGACAGGGAGTACCCTTGCCTTCCTTGTACTCTGAACGAACAGTGTGACCCGGAGCCTTGGGAGCAATCATAAATACGTCAACATTTGCAGGGGGAACGATTTGCTTGAAGTGAATATTGAAGCCGTGTGCAAAAGCAAGAGCCTTGCCCTCAGTGAGGTTGGGTTCAATGTCATTCTTATAAATAGCTGCCTGCTTCTCGTCGGGAGTGAGCACCATAATAACGTCTGCAGCCTTAACTGCGTCAGCAGTTGTCATAACCTTAAGTCCGAGGCTTTCAACATGAGCCCATGACTTTGAGCCTTCATAAAGACCAACAACAACGTTAACTCCGCTTTCATGAAGATTAAGAGCGTGAGCGTGACCCTGTGAACCGAAGCCGATGATAGCAACTGTTTTGCCGTCAAGAACGCTTAAGTTACAATCTGATTCATAGAAAATTTTAGCATCTGCCATAATTATTTCTCCTTTTTATTATTAATGAGGAGTGAGGAATGAGGAATGAGGAATTGTGGGCGGGACACCCGCACCCGATAATAATTGGAGCGAAGCGACCCGAAATTCCTAATTCCTAAGTCCTAATTCCTAATTCCTGATTGTTAACGCATAATATTATAATTCTCTATAACCTATATTGCAAGTGTAATTTGCAACAAAATGTAAAAAAAATGAAGAATAAAATGCAATGAATTAACTAAAAACGCGGTTTTTAATCTTTATTTAATATAAATATCGTAATTTTCGTATTGTAAATTGTGAACAAATGGTATAGAATTGAAATTGTGAACAAAATGTATAAACTTACATTTAATGCAAAAGGTGCATAACAATGAATAATATTGAAAAGCTGAAATTTTATATCGATTCACTTTGCATATACAATGTCGGCAGCGACGAGGTCATTACTAAGCTGTATGCCCTGCTCGAAAATGCCGAAAATGAAAACGCGTTCAGATGCTACGGTGAGTTTTTCAATTCGCTGACAAAACAGGGCGATTCCCTCAAGCATTATATTTCATCTCTGATACTCTTCGATGAAAATGTTTTCTCAAGGGCTGCTGCATCGGGCGAGGTTGAAAAGCTTTCTGACTCCGTTATTTCGGGAGTTAAAAGCGACCTTGAAAAGCTTGACGCAATAAGTGAGATAAAAGCTGACGACATAGCAAATGAAGAAAACAGAGAAATTCTGAAAACTCTTCCTGCGTGGGAAATCGGCGAGCCTGTTAAAGAGCTTGAAGGCGGAATTAAAAACGCATTTGAAGCGCTTATGCAGTACCACAGAATAAACGGCTACGGCATTTTTGCAAAGCACTGCGCTTTCACCTGGAGAAACAGGGCATTCGTTCCGATAACATCAATTGATAAAATACGCCTGAGCGATTTGAAGAACTATGAAATTCAAAGGAATCAGGTCGTTGAAAACACCCTGGCATTTCTCGGCGGTTTTCCTGCAAACAATGTTTTGCTCTACGGCGACAGAGGAACAGGAAAAAGTTCAACGGTGCATGCGATTCTCAATGAATATAAAAACAGGGGACTGAGAATAATTGAAATATCGAAGGGCGATATTTGCGATTTGGCTCTGATTCGGGAAAAGATTGCGGATAATCCGATGAAATTCATTATTTTCGTGGACGATTTGAGCTTCGATAAAAAAGAGGATTCACTCTCCCAACTTAAAGCCGCACTTGAAGGAACGCTTTCAAAGCGGGAGGGCAATGCGCTGATTTATGCAACTTCAAACCGCCGTCACATTGTTAAAGAAAATTTCACAGAACGCGAAAACGATGTTCACACAGGTGATACAATTCAGGAGGAACTCTCGCTTTCCGACAGATTCGGGCTTGCAGTTAATTTTCTTAATCCCGACAAAAGCAATTATCTTGATATTGTTAAGAAAATCGCTTCAGACCGCGATTTCGATTGGGATGAAGAGGAATTGCTCAGCGGAGCAGAGCTTTGGGCAAGACGCCGCGGAGGACGTTCACCGAGGTGTGCAAAGCAGTATATTGACTACCTTGAAGCAAGTAAAAAAATGACCGATAATTAGTAAAAGAAAAATAATTATCTATTAATTGCCTGTTCAAAAACTGGTGATAGAATTACTCGCAAAGTAAATGTATGGCGGATGATTTTAACACATAGATTGTGAAAATCCGCCGTTTATAACCGAGTTCGGATAATAGCTCAGTGGTTAATAATGGCAATTCAAATATAAACTCAAAAGAAAGGAAACAAAAACTATGGCAGACAAAATTCTTGTTGTTGATGACGATCTCAACATATGCGAATTATTAAAACTCTATCTTGAAAACGACGGCTACACCGTTTTCGTTGCGAATGACGGTCAGGAGGCTGTTAACACATTCCAGAATAAAACTCCCGATTTGGTTCTTCTCGACATTATGCTTCCGAAGATGGACGGATGGCAGGTTTGCAGAGAAATCAGAAAAACCTCAACTGTTCCGATTATTATGCTCACTGCAAAGGGCGAAACCTTTGACAAGGTTTTAGGTCTTGAGCTCGGTGCTGACGACTATGTTGTAAAGCCGTTTGACGCAAAAGAAGTTATGGCAAGAATCAAAGCCGTTTTAAGAAGAACAAAGGGCGAAAGCGAAAGCAAGACAAATGAGAAAAAGACTGTTATTTTCGATAATCTTGAAATTAACATAACTAATTATGAAATGAAGGTTAATGGCGTTGCTGTTGACACTCCGCCCAAAGAGCTTGAGCTCATCTATCATTTCGCATCAAATCCGAACAGGGTATACACCCGTGACCAGCTTCTCGACGAGGTCTGGGGCTTTGATTACTACGGCGATTCAAGAACAGTTGATGTTCATGTTAAGCGTCTTCGTGAAAAGCTTGAGGGCGTTTCGGATAAATGGGCGCTTAAGACTGTTTGGGGCGTTGGCTACAAATTTGAAACAAAAGATTAAAAGGATAAAAATTAATGGCATTATCAAAGCTTAGAGCCAAGCGAAAAAGCAACATCTTTTTCAGTTATTTTGTGATGTTTGCCATGATATTCCTTGTAACCTTTGCGGTTTTGGGAAGCTCGCTGATTATTCTTGTTAACAGATATTCAATCGATGAAAAAACGAATCTTCTCAAGGAAAACACTCAGGCAATAGCCCAGAGTGTTTCCTCAACGCTGATTGTTAACAATATGAATTCAAGCTATTCCAGTGAAAAACTGGGAATATGCGAGTCGCTTTCCGTTGTTTCAAACTGTATTGATTCCGATATTTTTGTCTGTGACAATGAGGGTAAGATTATTCTCTGTAAGGACCGGACTGAAATGTTGTCTTATATTGATGATTCAATGGTCTGCTCAGACCACGCAAGCTTCAAGGTTGACGACAGTCTGATTCAGCGTGTTTACGAGGATTCAACCGTAACTGCAAGCATGAATATCGACGGAAAGGATTGCTATATTGTCGGAACGGCAGTTGTTGCGCCGACATATTCGCATGAATCAAATGAAATAATCGGTTCGGTTTTTGCAATTGTTGAATCTGGAACAACCGACCTTGTGCAGGCGGTTATAAAAATCTTTATCAGCGTTGCAGTTCTGTGTCTTATTGCGGGATTCATTATGATATGGATTCTTACAAAACGAATGATAACCCCGCTTCAGCAGATGAGCGCAGCGGCAAAACGCTTTGCAGTCGGAGATTTTTCATACAGAGTTAAGATTGACAGCAATGATGAGCTTGCGGATTTAGGATATGCGTTCAACGATATGGCGGACGCGCTTGATAAGCTTGAAAACTCAAGACGTTCATTTGTTGCAAATGTTTCGCATGAGCTCAAAACACCGATGACATCAATAGCGGGCTTTATTGACGGAATTCTCGACGGAACAATTCCGAAGGAAAAGCAGGATTACTATCTTAAGATTGTAAGCGACGAGGTAAGACGACTTTCGCGCCTTGTTGTTGCTATGCTTAATATGAGCAAGATGGAATCGGGCGATTTTGAGATGAAACCGAAAAACTATAATATCACAGACCAGATTATCCATATTCTTTTAACCTTCGAACAGAAAATTGAGAAAAAGAATATTGAAATAAGAGGTCTTGAGGATATCAAACCCTACCGTGTAAATGCGGACACCGATATGATTTATCAGGTTATCTATAACCTGTTTGACAACGCCGTTAAATTTACAAATGAAAACGGATATATTGATATATCGGTCAAAGAAGCAGGAAGCTTTATTCAGGTTTCTATTAAAAACAGCGGTGAGGGAATCAATAAGCAGGAGCTTTCGAGAATATTTGAAAGATTCTATAAGGTTGATAAATCCAGAAGTCTTGATGCAAAAGGCGCAGGACTCGGGCTTTATATAGTAAAAATGATGGTTGAAATGCACGGCGGCAGGATTTATGCAAAATCCGATAGTGCAAATGAGGCTGAATTTGTATTTACGCTTCCAAAGGCAAAATAATTCAGCCGTTAACCAAAAAGGAGTAACAAACTATGGAAGATTATTTCAACAATTCGGGAAACACTCCCGAACAGAACAATCAGAATAATGTTGGAGGATACTATGTTCCTCCCACCGCACAAAACGGGAATCAGTATCAGAATCAGCAGACTTATTATAAGCCGCCTGTTGATTTTCAGCAGTTTACGCAATTTAATAATGATGCGCCTGTTCAGGGTGAGCCTCCGAAAAAAAAGAAGCACACTTTGACATGGTTAATAGTTCTTATTTCCATTTGTGCGGTAATAGGCGTTGCGGGAGTTGCAATTTCAATAGGCTCTCTCGGCACTGATACCGATTCAAAATCCGACAGCACAACGCAGTCACAAAGTGCGGATGACGAAAAATCAGGCGACGATTCAGCATCGGCAAGTGTTAAGAGCAGCAATGAGGCAGCAAAAACCGACAGCGACGGAAATCTTACTGCAGCAGGTGTTGCCGAAAAATCGAAGGCTTCCTGCGTTGGTATAACTGTTTACACACAGCAGAGTGCGTACAGCTATTTCTATAACTACGGTCAGCAGTCCGATTCGGGCGAAAAAACCGCTTCGGGCGAGGGCTCAGGCGTTATTATGAGCGAATCAAACGGCAAAACATATATTATAACCTGTGCTCATGTTATTGCTGACGGAAGCTCTTTCACCGTAACTCTTGACAATGATAAAGAGTATGATGCAAAAATGGTCGGCTACGACAGTCAGACTGATATAGGCGTTCTTTCTATTGAAGCATCAGGACTTCAGGTTGCAGAATTCGGCGACAGCAAGGATATTGAGGTCGGCGAGGATTGCGTTGCAATCGGCTGTCCCGGTGGACTCACCTTTAAAAACAGCGTAACAAGGGGCATTATTTCAGCTCTCGACGTTCCTGTTTCATCTCAGATTGGATACAACAACGAATGTATTCAGGTTGACGCAGCAATAAACCCCGGTAACTCAGGCGGTGCGCTCTTTAATATGCAGGGTCAGGTTATCGGTATCAACTCTTCAAAAATCGCTTCAACCGAGTACGAGGGAATGGGCTTTGCCGTTCCGAGCAACACCGCGGTTGAAACTGCAAACTCGCTTATTAAAAACGGTTATGTTGCAGGAAGAGCTAAGCTTGGTATTACCTATAACACTCTTGCGAACTACAACAGCGCAAATGCCATTCTCAATGCGCTCGAGGATAAAGGCTTCAAGAATGCCCAGGGAACAATGGTTATCCAGGAAATCGACAGTCAGTCCGACCTTAAAAATAAGGATATTCAGCAGTATGATATGATTGTTGCAATCGACGGAAAAACCCTGACCTCAACTGATATTATGACCTCGGCTCTTTCAAAGAAAAAGCCGGGCGACACGGTAACGCTTTCAATAGCAAGAATTCAGAACAATTCGCTTAAAACATTTGAAATTAAATGTAAACTTATTGAAAGCAAGGAATAAAATTCTGAAAGCGACGCTTCGGCGTCGCTTTTTTGTTGCTATCGATTTATATATCAAAATTTTTATTGAAATTGACAAAGTAATATAGTATAATATTTGCGGTATATTGAAAAGTGTACTAATAGCGTTATTTTACTACTTTTTTCAGGAGGAAAAATCCAATGGCTAGAATTAAGAAAACCATGGACGGTAACAGCGCTGCGGCTCATGTCAGCTACGCATTCACCGAAGTTGCTGCTATCTATCCGATTACTCCTTCATCACCCATGGCTGAAGAAACCGATGCTATGGCTGCAAAGGGAGTAAAGAACCTTTTCGGACAGACCGTTAAAGTTGCTGAGCTTGAATCAGAAGCAGGTGCAGCAGGTGCTGTTCACGGTTCACTTTCAGCAGGTGCATTAACAACAACATACACTGCTTCCCAGGGTCTTTTACTTATGATTCCCAATATGTATAAGATTGCCGGTGAACTTATTCCCAGTGTTATTCATGTTTCTGCTCGCTGCGTTTCAACACATGCGCTCAACATTTTCGGTGACCATTCAGACGTTATGGCTTGCCGTCAGACAGGTTATGCAATGCTGTGTTCTGCAAATGTTCAGGAGGTTATGGACCTCGGTGCAGTTTCCCACCTTGCATCCCTTAAGAGCAGAGTTCCTTTCCTTCATTTCTTCGACGGTTTCCGTACTTCTCACGAAGTTCAGAAGATTGAAACATGGGATTATGAAGAACTCAGAGATTTAATCGATATGCAGGATGTTGCTGATTTCAGAAAGAGAGCTCTCAATCCTGAGCGCCCCGTTCTTCGCGGTTCTGCTGAAAACTCAGACATCTTCTTCCAGCACAGAGAAGCTTGTAACAGATACTATAACGATGCTGTTGCTGCAACCGAAATGTATCTCGATAAGGTAAACGAGAAAATCGGAACAAACTATCAGCTCTTCAACTACTACGGAGCTGAGGATGCAGACAGAGTTATCATCGCTATGGGTTCTGTTTGCGATACAATCAAAGAAACAGTTGATTTCCTCAATGCAAGAGGCGAAAAAGTTGGTATGGTTTGTGTTCATCTTTACAGACCTTTCTCAGCTGCTCACCTTGTTAATGCAATTCCCGACAGCGTTAAGAGCATTTCTGTTATCGACAGAACTAAAGAGCCCGGTTCACTCGGCGAGCCTATTTATCTTGATGTTGTTACCGCTCTCAGAGGAACAAAATTCGACCAGGTTCCTGTTTACGGAGGAAGATACGGTCTCGGTTCAAAGGATACTCTTCCTGCTCACGTTATCGCAGTTTATGCAAATATGAACGCTCCCGAGCCGAAGAAGGAATTCGTTCTTTCAATCGAAGACGATGTAACAAATCTTTCACTTCCCGTAACTGAAACTCCCGACACAACTCCTGCAGGAACAACCTCCTGTAAGTTCTGGGGACTCGGTTCAGACGGAACAGTCGGAGCTAACAAAGACTCCATTAAGATTATCGGTGACCACACTGATATGTTCGCTCAGGGTTATTTCTTCTATGATTCGAAGAAGTCAGGCGGTATTACTGTATCCCACCTTCGTTTCGGCTCATCACCGATAACCTCAACATATCTTATCAACAAAGCTAATTTCGTAGCTTGTCACAATCCTTCATACGTTAATAAGTATGATATGGTTCAGGATCTTATTCCCGGCGGAACATTCCTTCTTAACTGCATCTGGAGCCCTGAAGAGCTCGATGCAAATCTTCCCGCTAAGATGAAGAGATACATTGCTGAAAACGACATCAATCTCTACACCATCAACGGTATTAAGATTGCAGAGGAAGTTGGTCTTCCCGGTCGTGCTTCAACAATTCTTCAGTCCGCATTCTTCACAATCAGCGGAATTCTTCCCGTTGACGAAGCAATCGGATATATGAAGGAAAAGGTTGTTGCTAAGTTCTCAAAGAAGGGCGAAGCAATCGTTAATTCAAACTGCAACGGTATCGACAGAGGCTCTAAGGAAGTTGTTAAAATCGACGTTCCCGCTTCATGGAAAGATGCTGTTGATGATACTGCTGAGCTTGAAGTTCCCACAGACAGAGAAGAGATGAAGAAGTTCGTTAAAAACATTCTTGATCCCGTTGGAAGACTTCACGGTGACGATCTTCCCGTTTCTGCATTCCTTGACAGCGCTGACGGCGTTTATCCTCAGGGTTCTGCTGCATTCGAGAAGAGAGGCGTTGCAATCAACGTTCCCGAATGGGAAGCTGAGAAGTGCGCTCAGTGTAACAGATGTTCAATGGTTTGTCCCCACGCTGTAATCCGTCCTGTAGCTCTTGATGATGCAGAGGCTGCTGCAGCTCCCGAGGGAACAAAGATGGTTGACCTTAAGGTTCCGAAGAACACAGGTCTCAAATATTCACTTATCGTTTCAGCTCTTGACTGTACAGGATGTGGCTCTTGCGCTCATGTTTGCCCGACTAAGTCACTCACAATGAAGCCCATCGCTTCACAGCTTGGCTCACAGAAGGCATTCGATGCACTTGTTGACACACCTGTTAAGCCCAATGTTGCTATGAACACTCTTATCGGAGTTCAGTACAAGAAGCCTTATCTTGAGTTCTCAGGCGCATGCGCAGGCTGCGGCGAAACTCCTTATGCTAAGCTTGTAACTCAGCTCTACGGTGATAAGATGTATATCGCAAACGCAACAGGCTGTTCATCAATCTGGGGCGGTTCTGCTCCTTCAACTCCTTACACTGTTGACAAGAACGGTCACGGCCCTGCATGGTCCAACTCACTCTTTGAAGACAACGCTGAGTTCGGTTACGGTATGTATCTTGCTCAGAAGCAGATTCGTGAAAGACTTGCTGCAGACGCTCAGACTCTTGCTGAAGCAGGCATTGAAGAAGCAAACGCATGGCTTGCATCATATGAAGACGGCGCTAAGAACGAAGCAGATGCTAAGGCTCTTATTGCTGCAATCGAAGCTGCAAACCTTGACGGCGATGCTAAGGCTGCTGCTGAAGACTTCATGAAAGATGCAGACTATGCAGCTAAGAAGTATCAGTTCATCTTCGGCGGTGACGGATGGGCATACGATATCGGCTTCGGCGGACTCGACCACGTAATCGCTTCTAACGAAGATGTTAACATTGTTGTATTTGATACAGAGGTTTATTCAAACACCGGCGGACAGGCTTCGAAGGCTACTCCCACAGGTGCTGTTGCTAAGTTTGCTGCATCGGGTAAGGTTGTTAAGAAGAAGGACCTTGCTGCAATCGCTATGAGCTACGGTTATGTTTACGTTGCTCAGGTTGCTATGGGTGCTGACTACAACCAGTGCTTAAAGGCATTCCAGGAAGCTGCTGCTTATAACGGACCTTCAATCGTTATCTGCTATGCTCCCTGTATCAACCACGGTATCAAGATGCCGTTCAACCAGACAGAGCAGAAGAAGGCAGTTCAGGCTGGCTACTGGAATCTCTTCAGATACAATCCTGCTCTTGCTGCACAGGGCAAGAATCCGTTCTCACTCGACTCAAAAGCTCCTTCAGCTGACTACATTGAGTTCATCGAGGGCGAAACAAGATATTCAGCTCTTAAGCGTTCATTCCCCGGCAAGGCAGAAGAACTCTTCTCAATTGCTGCAGAGAATTCAATTGATAAGTATAACAAGCTTGCAAGACTTGTTGACTACTACGCTCCTGCTGAATAATTCAAACAAAAAATTCTCCGCCCACAGATGTGGGCGGAGTTTTTTTATCGCAGACATAATAAAAAAGCCCTGATTGCTGAAAATCAAGGGCTTTTTGTATTTTTATCTTGCAAATGGTGTAAATATTTTCTGTTCCGATTCAGGAAGACCGTATTTTTCTTTTCCGAGTGCAATGCTTCTCATAAGGAAAACCATATTTGTTGCAAGCAATCTCATTGTCTGGAGCCCTTCGGGGTCGTTTATTGCCTCGCCGGGCGCTCTTCCGTGAATGCTGTTCCAATAGTTGCTTGAAACAATCGGCATTGAGCTTATTGAAAAATACTTGTTGAGCTGGTCGTAGGTTGCCGAAAGTCCGCCCCTTCTTGCACAGACAACGCTTGCACCGACCTTCATTCTTTTATCAAAAGGAGAGGAATAAAACATTCTGTCGAGGCAGGCGATAAGGGTTGCGTTTGCATTTGCATAGTAAACGGGAGTTGCAATAACAAGTCCGTCAGCGTCGCTGAAAGCAGCGGCAATCTCGTTTACAACGTCATTATATGTGCATCTTCCCAATCTCATGCAGGCACCGCAGGCAACGCAGCCGCGGATATTTCTGTTTCCTATCTGGAAAATTTCGGTTTCAACTCTTTCACTGTCGAACACCTTAACCATTTCGTCAATTGCAATGGATGTGTTTCCGTGTGTTCTGGGTGAACCGTTAATTATAACAACCTTCATAGAAAAACCTCTTTCATAAAAGTATATGATAGTTACTGATTTTATTATACATAATGCGTTTAAATAAATCAATTAGTTAAATTACCATAAATTTTCACAAAAAAATCCAACTTTATAAAAAATAATTAGTGCATTTTATAATAATATATGTTATTATATACAGTGAAGAAATGTAAAGGAGTGATTTTTTGGCTGAAAAAGGCACCTCTAAGGTAAAAGGTCTTTTTACCGAAATAAAAGACCATTGGAACAAGCCTGCCCCGGGTAAGTATGTTCCTTATAAGGAATATTTCGATATCTGGATTGGCTCCGGAAGTAACTATGCAGGTTCAAAAATACTTGAATACATAGCCTTCGGTGCAGGCTGTTATCTGATGATGTATCACTATAAGCTTCCGTACATAACCTATTCGGTTATCGGACTTATAAATATGCCTCTCGGATATCTTTGGGCAATCCTATGGTGGATTGTTTCAGACAACCTCGGATTCCTTCCGAAAAAAACGGAACGGAAGCTATACGGGGTATATGTCGGTTCGGCAATTCTCGGAGTGCTTATGATAGTTCTTCCGTTTGAAAGAATTCTTGACCCGACGAACTCAGTTGTTGCAGCGCTTAACTCGTTCAGAGGAATTTCCGCCGCCTCGTCCATTAAGATATTGGGAACCTTCATTCTCAATTCAGGCTGGAAGGGTGCGCGTAACATCTTCTGGAGAAAGAAGCTCATACCGAAATTCGGAAGATATAAGTATTCGCTCTACTGCGATTATATCCCGATGAACGTTATGGTTATTCTAATCGGTTGGCTTCCGCTTTACAACATTCAGGACGAGGTTACAAGAGTTTGGGTTGCAAACCTTCTCTTCGCTATTTACTGCGTATACGGATTCGGTAACAACCTTGAAATGTGCGCTCAGAACATTTCACCGAATGTTAGCGAAAGAATTCTTGTAAGAACCTATCCTATCAAGCTATCGCATATTTTCCACTCAATTCTTGCAATTCTTGTTCCCGTATTCATTGGTATGACCAAGGATAACTGGGCAGACCTTGCAGTTTTTAAGTGGATTATTCCTTCAATATTCTTTATTTCATCAACCCTGACAATTATTCTTGCAGGAAGAATTAAAGAGCGTATTCCGCAGCCACCCCTTGAAGCAAAGGTTAACATCAAAATCTGGGACGGTATGTTCGGCGTTATGCGTAACAAGTATAAATGGACACTTACTATTGTCGGACTTCTGGATTCTCTCGGAAACGGTATGCTTGCATTTACGACGATATTGTATCTGTATACCTTCCGTCTGAGCGGACTTGCGTACAGCCTGATTGTTGCGCTTGTTTCCTTTGCAGGAACTCCGCCCGATTTCTTAACGCCGTACTTTATAAAGAAATATTCATATAAGCAGATTCAGATTTTCTATCAGTATTCAAGGGCAATCGGATATACAATAATTGTTCTTGCATATTGGTTCTGCGATTTGCGGACGTGCGGTATTATTTCGGTTATTATGCTCTTCCTTATGGAAATGTGCAAAACGGTACCCACATCAGTCGGACACGATATGGATATCCGTATTTCCGACTACCAGATGTATCTTTCAGGCGAGCGTCTTGAAAACTTCTCGGGCGTTTTCGGATGGTTTACGGGACCGATAACAACCTTTGTCGGTCTTATTATCCCGCTGCTTATGCTTCGAGGCGGATTCAACTCGAACTTCGATGTTCTGTTTATTGATGAATCAAGACGCAGGATAATTGTTGTTCCGATTATAATGGATATCATCGGATATGTTCTTATGTCAATTCCGTATTTCTTCTGGGATTACGACGATGATAAGCAACACAAGGTTATGGAAGTTCTGCGCCGCCGTGAGGAAGTAACAAGAAAGCGCCAGGAAGAACTTGAAGGTTCATCTCACGAAGCACCTACCGAAGAAGCCGCAGATGCGGTAATGGAAGAAGCGGAGGTGATGTCATGAAATTAGGTAAGAAAAAGAATGTCAGCAAAGCTGCTGAAAAAAAGGAAGACGATTTCCTTGCTCAGGAAGCAAAGGAAATGGAAGAACAGGCTCCCGAATATACTCTTGACATCCCCGAGGACGAAATCTGGACATACCAGATTGAAGGACTTCAGGCTCCAAAAATCAACCATTCATATGCCAACGCAAAGAAATCAAAAATTGCAGTTGTTTTAATACTTCTTGTTGCAATTTCACTTAGTATTTTCTTCTCGGTTAAAGCGCTTCAGACAACTGAATACACTTTCAGCGACCTTGACGACGGAAGCTGTCAGCTTGTTTCATACGTTAACCCGGGCGCAAAGAGAGAAATTACCATTGATTATTTTACCGATAAAGACGGAAATAAGGATACTTCAAAGCCCGTAACAGACATTAAGGAATATGCCTTCAACTGTGACAGTGCGATTGAAAGAATTAACATCAGCAAGGATGTTAAGAGCATAGACGGCAAGTCCTTCTATTCCTGCTGGAACCTCCAGTATATTGATGTTGACGATGAAAACCCGTATTACTGCGATATCGACGGTGTTCTTTATAATAAGGATAAAACAGAGATAATCCTTTATCCCATTGATTATGACAGAACACGCAGACTTAAAGAGGGTTATGCTCATCTTGTATGGCAGTGTGAAGCTTGCGGAAAGCAGTACAGTGAAGACGCAGTTAAGTATGACACTGAAACCAATTCAGTTCCGCCCGAAGGCTTCCCCGAGGACTATAAGTGTCCCGGAAACGGCAGCCCCTGTCCTTCAAAGAAGAGCGAATACTACTGGGCAGTTAAGCCCGATCTTCAGGATGACGACGGAAACGATATGTGGGAGCTTTGGGGAACAACCAAGAAGTACGATGAAAAATACTTCGAGGAATATAACCTCAAAACAAGAACCTACATCATTCCTTCAACCGTTAAAAGAATCGGTCAGCTTGCATTTGCATATTCAAATATTGTTGACCTCTATATCCCCGAAGGCGTTACCGAAATTGCCGACCAGGCAATCTTCAAGGATGAGGAATTAAAGCATATTTATTCTTATAAGACAGAAACTCCGATTGAAGGAACGTTCTATGATACACTTCCCGAGCTTAAGAATGTTTATAACTCTCTTCCCGAGGGACTTGAAACAATCGGTTCAGATGCGTTCTATCATCTCAGAGGACTTGATTATATCTACTTCCCGTCATCGGTTAAGTCAATCGGACACCACTGTATGTGGGAAGCTGTATACAAGGACGAGGATTCAAATGAACTCAAGGGCTTAACAGAGCTTAATGTTGCTGCCGACGAGGAAAGCTTCAAAGAGAACTGTGACCTCGGCGAAAACTGGAGACCCGAATATAACAACGGTATTTTCAGCAGAAAGGTTCCGGTTAACTATTCGGCAAAGAGAAAATAAATCACAAAAAATAAGCGTCACCTCGACGCTTATTTTTTTAACATTCAAAATGAAATTTTGAATATATCTCTTTTTGCGAAGCAAAAAATATCGCATTGAACGCAGTTCAATATATCGCACCGAAGGTATATCGCTTCGGGAGGGCGTGGAAGCCCTCCCCTACGGTTTAAGAGGGTGCGTTACCTCTTCATTTGTAGGGTGCGGCGACCTCGACGCACCGTTCTATTGTCCGAGGCGCAGCGTCGCCGAGTAACCGAAATTTGCGCAATATGCGCAACATAATTTTGCCATCGGCAAACATCGTTACGAAGTACATCATTTGCAACGCAACATTACATCAAAAACCCCGAAAACATCGAGGTTTTCGGGGTTTCAGCGTTTTCGTTTATTTAATTATTTTACTTTCTTATACTTATAACTGCTCCATGAGCTGTAATACTTTGTGCCGTCCTTAGTCTTGTATGTGCGAACTCTTACATAGTAGGTTTTTCCGCTCTTAAGACCTGTTATTGTTTTTGAGGTTGTTTTGTTTGATGAAACAGTAACGGTTTTGGACGAGGTGAAATTTTTTGAAGTGCTGTACTTAATCTGATAGCCCGTTGTCTGGGTTGTCTGTTTTGCCCAGCTTGCTTTGAGATTACCCTTTTTAGGTGTTGAAAGACTTGAAAGCGCAGTGCCTTTCGGGTTGATTTTGAATTCCCTTGCAAAAATTCCGGCGTAGTTGCCCTTTAAAATAATTTCGCACGAATAAGTTCCGACATTCTTTCTTCCGTCGTCGAAGCCGTACATATAGTAATCTTCTTTTAAAACGGTTCCTGCGGAGTTTTTGACAACTATCTTAGGGCTTTTAACCTTGCCGTCGTAAGTGTAGCTTGAAGGAGAAAGAGAAATCGAAGAAATTTTTGAAATCTTTGTACTCTTGGTAGCGCCGCACTTTGAACAGGTGTAGGTTTTCTTTCCATCCTTGCCGAGGGTTGCTCTTTGCCAATCCTCGTCCACAGTCCACTTGTGATTGGGAGTAACAAATTCTGCTGTGCAGATTAAGCCTTCGCCTTCAGCTTCGTCTTCATCGGCAAAAAATGCAGCACCCTTTTCGTTGATTGTGCCCGTTACTCCGTAACCGCTGAAGAAAGCGCCCGATGCAGCCTTAATGTAGATTTCAACACGGTAAGTGTTTGCGCATTTGAATTTGCTGCTTTCGCTCAGATATTTTTTGTTGGTAACATCGTACCAGGCTATGCCGTTGATAATTGATGCCTGAGTTTTGGCGTTTTTTTCAACATTTTCCGAAGCAAAATCATATTGCTGATAATCAAAGTCGGGAGCCTTGCCTGCAACAGGTTCGGTTATATTGTAAATATCGACCTCTTCAATTTCTATATCGGCAAATGCAGTGATGTTCATTCCTGCAACAACGCTCAGAAGCATTACGAAGGAAAGAACAAGTGATAAAGCTTTTTTCATAACATTTCATCCTTTCTTTAATGAAATAGTGTATATTTTTACAAATTTATTATATTTTAAAACTATATTAAAGTCAAGATAAATAACATTTTATGTTGCTATGCAAAACAAACTGTGTTATAATCTCTGCGATAAGGAGGCTTAAATATGAAAGTTAACGCAACCTATTTTGTGAATGACGAAAAACAGCCGCTCAGATACGGCGAAATCAATATTATCAACCCCAAAAGAAAGCGCCTAAGGGGTGAGGAGGCAAAGGAGGGTGTCCTCGCAATTCCCGTTTTCTGCGGATTCTGCGGAACCGACCTTGAGCTTATGCGAATGGGTCAGAGGGGAGAGCTGTGCCCAAAATTTCCCGAGGGCGAAACAAGACTTAAACCGCTTTGCGATTGTGTTAATTCGCGGCGGCGACAGCTTCGACCCTACAAGATTCACCGAGGACGAAACCTATTTTGAATACGGCTGCGACCAGGCGGACGGATTGTTTTCGGATAAAAACTTTTTCAATCCCGATATGCTTTTGCACCTTCCCGAAAAATTTGACGGAATGAAAAAGCTCCCCGTTGAGCTTGCGAAAAGACTTGTTTTCTGTGACCCGTATGCATGCGCTATTTTCCAGGAGGAAAGAATGCGCGATATCGGAAGTGCTCAGAATTTCCGCGTTGTTATGGCAAGAGAAAAGTGCTCTGAAACAGAGGCAAGAAAAATAGCCGACGAAGAAACCTTTATGAACACGGTTATCTACGGACTTGGAACAACGGGACTTTTCATCGGCGACCAGATAAGAAGAAAGCACCTCGATGCAAAAATTCTTTTCGTTGCAAGAAGTGATGAAAACAGCAATAAGGTTAAATTCGCAAAAGAGGTTATCGGTGCCGATTATCTCTGCGCGGGTGATTTGAATGAAGAGCAGGCTGCACAGGCAATCAAGGATTATTTCGGCGCTCCCGCAACAGCTTTTGTTGGAACAAGCGGAAATGAAATTGAACACAGAGTTGCTTTTGAACACGGTGCACTGGGCTGCAACGGAATATACGACAGCTTTTCGCTCGGTCCGAAGGTAACGTTTGACACAATGCCCTTCGGCTTCAAAAACCAGGTTATCTTAGCTTCAATCAATTTCACTCAGAAGCATATGGAAGAGGCAATCCGGATTCTTTCTGAAAGCCGTTTCGGTGAGGTTGTTGAGCTTATTGATAAAGATGAATTTATAAGCGACCCGATAGACGCTTATCTCAACAAAATATATTCAAAAGCCGCACCGCTTAAGACTGCGGTTGTTTGGAATAAAGAGTTTATGGAATAGTTAAGAGTTAAGAATTAAGAGTTAAGAGTTTTGGTTTCTCGCTTTGCTCGGTCAAATATAATATGCCGACCGCAGGTCCCGCAACTCTTCACTCTTCACTTTTCATTCTTAATTGAATAAAGGAGGCAAAATTATGAAAGCAGTTCAGATAACAGAACCATTTGATATAAAAGTTGTCGAAAAAGAAGCTCCCAAAGCAAAGGAGGGCGAAGCGCTTCTCAAGGTGCTTTACTGCGGAATCTGCGGAGCCGATGTTGCATCATATACGGGCAACCAGCCGTTTACAACATATCCGAGAATCCCGGGTCACGAATTTTCGGCTCAGATTGTTGAAATCCCCGATAATGACAGGGGACTTAAAGCAGGGGATATTATAACCTGCAATCCCTATTTTAACTGCGGTGAATGCTATGCCTGCAAGCGCGGAATAGTCAACGCCTGCCACGATAATCAGACGATGGGCGTTCAGCGCGACGGCAGTTTTCAGGACTATATAACAATGCCCGTTGAAAGAATTATTGACGGAAAAGGACTCAGCGCAAAAGAGCTTGCACTTATTGAGCCGTTTTCAATTTCCGCTCACGCACTTTCAAGAGCCGAGGTTAAAGAGGGCGACACTCTTATTATTATGGGCGCAGGTCCGATTGGTCTTTTTGCGCTGATTAAGGCAAAGGCAATGGGCGCAAGAGTTGCAATTGCCGACCTTCTTGAAAGCCGTCTTGAGCTCGCAAAGGAATACGGCGCAGACCTTGTAATTAACAATAAAACCGATAATTTTGAAGAAAAATGCAATGAATTTACAAATGGTCAGGGCTTCGATGTCTGTGTTGAAGCTTGCGGTGCTCCCGTGACCTTCCTTTCATGCATAGACGCTGCCGCTCACGGAGCAAATATCATCCTCATCGGAAACGGAAAGAAGGAAACAACCTTCATTCATTCGATTATTCTTAAAAAAGAGCTCAACGTTTTCGGAAGCAGAAACGCTTTCACAAAGGATTTTGAAGAGCTTATCGACCTCGTTGCTTCGGGCAAGGTTGATGTTTTGAAAATGATTAGCGGAGTTTATAAAGCAGAAAACGCAAAGGAAGCCTTCGACGCACTTGCAAACAACGACGGCTCACTTGCGAAACTGCTGATAGAATTTAATGAAGAATAGTTGCGAGTTCCGAGCCCCGAGTTCCGAGTTCTTGGTTTCTCGCTGCGCTCAAACAATTATAATCGGAGCAAAGCGACCAAATACCTAACACCTAACACCTAACCCCTAAAACCTGAAAAGGAAAAAACTATGATTATTGATGCACACGCTCACCTCTGGAAAACCCAGACGGGAAGAAGGGATTTGAGCCCCGTAAGAACGCTTGAAAACGGACTTTCTGATTTCGGCGGAGAAATAAAACAGATGATGCCCCCGTATATGCTCAGCGGTGAAAATTCACCCGAAATGCTTATTGCTAATATGAACTATGCGGGCGTTAACGGTGCGGTTATCGTAACCGAGGTTATGGACGGCAACCAGAATGAATATTTCAAAGCTGCAAAGGCAAAGTATCCCGACAGGCTGAAAATCTGCGCTTTCTATGATGACGGCGACCCCTATACTATTGACGGGTTCGACGGTATAAAAATCTGCGCCTGCAAGCTTAAACAGCCCGGTATTCAGCGCCATATTGAGGTTTTTGAAAAGGCAAATAAAGAAAACAAATTTGTTTGCATAGAGCTTGAGGACGGCGATTCTCAGGTCGGCGAAATGAAGGAAATTATTCAGCAGTTTCCCGATTTGAAAATCGCCATCGGTCACTTCGGAATGGTAACGAGGGAAAACTGGCAGAAGCAGATTGAGCTTGCAAAATATAAAAATGTTTTTGTTGAAAGCGGAGGAATAACATGGCTCTTTAACGAGGAATTCTATCCCTATCCCTCGGCAATAAAAGCAATCAACGAAGCAGCAGATATCTGCGGTTTCGATA
This sequence comes from uncultured Eubacterium sp., assembly GCA_905233545.1. Lineage (GTDB taxonomy): Bacteria > Bacillota > Clostridia > Oscillospirales > Acutalibacteraceae > Eubacterium_R. The sequence goes on from CAJOEV010000003.1 coordinate 98,586, forward strand.
AGCTTATGTGGGGCTCTGATTACCCGAGAACAATGGTTGAAATAACCTACAAAATGAGCTATGATTTTGTTACTAAATCAAAGGAAATAAGCGAGGAAAACAAAGCAAAATTCCTTTTCAAAAATGCAAAAGAATTTTACGGTTTCGAAAATCTTCCCGAGCTTCCTAAAATTGAAAATATGCTTTAAAAAACAGGCGGGTTTTCCGCCTGTTTTTTAGTTGCGAGTTGCGAGCTCCGAGTTGCAAGTTCTCGGTTACTCGCTTCGCTCGGACAATAAAATTTGTAGGGGAGAGCCTCCCCTACGGATGTTCGCCGAAAGAAATCAATATAATCCGTCGCGTAGCGACCCGACAACGCGGGGCGCGGGGCGCGAAACGCGCAACTAAAAACAGAGCTTCACGAAGGAAGCTCTGTTTTTTTATATTACATCAATAAATATTTTCTCTTTTCTGTGTGTTCCCGGAACGGGGAAGCAGAGGAAGTTTTCAATTTTCAGATTTTCTGCATGCCTTGCCCAGAGAGCATATGCAGGAAGATTCCTGAATCGCCAGCATTCGGGATACACATCTGCATATTCCGGGATGAAAAGGCGCTTGTCAATTATTTCAACTGCGTTTCTGTATTCAAGCGTTATATTTTTAAGAGAGACATTTTTTACTCTTTTAATTCTTTTCTTTTGTTTATATCCCGCAATGATAACCGGAATTTCAACATCCTCGGCGTGAACATTTTTAATCTCGATATCGTGAACACTTCCCTTCATATCAAAGGTGCTTTTGTCCACTCCGTTTCCTTTGACCTTTTTGCCGAATTCAATCGCCGATGCGCTGTTTTCGTCAACCTCGGCGGCTCTGTTGCGGTTGCAAAGGCGAATAAAAATCGGACAGGTGCATCTTTTCATTTCAATATCTTTAATATAGATATTTGAAACCTCGGCGCCGTCGGCGCTTTCAATGCTGATTCCCGAAACGCATCCCGGGTATAAATCGGTCATATAAAAATAACAGTTTTCAACATAAACATCCCTGATGTTGTGCGTTGTTTCGGTTCCGATTTTAAATGCGTTTGCCCTTGTTATAACCTCACAGTCGGAAATGCGAATGTTTTTCATCTCCTCGCTGCAGCCTTCCCATACGGCGTTTTTTAAGCAGATTCCGTCATCCGCACAGGAAATGAAGCAGTGCTTTATTTCAACGTTGCTTGTTTGCAGCATATCTATTCCGTCGGTGTTTGCAACGTGGCGGTTGTTGTTGATAACAAGGTTCTCGATTGAAACATTTTCGCTCCTTGAAATCTTGAGCGTCCAGTATGCGCTGTCGTAAAAAATAATGTTTTCAACTCTTATGTTTTTGCTATCCTCAAAAAGAACAAGCCTTCCGTATTTCGAAGGATGTGCAAAACGGAGCTGAGCCCTTGAAACTCTTCGCATTTCAATAACATCAATAACGGGTGCAGGGTTGGTAACATTTTTATCGTAAAGCGGTTTTCTTCCGAAAAGGTGACCCATTCCGTTTATTGTTCCGCCGCCCGTTATGCAGATGTTTTCGCAGCCGCCTGCATAAATAAGCGCTGGATGAGCATAGCCCTCTCCGCTTTCTTCGGCAACAAGTGAGCTTTTTTCTTCAACAAAAAGAACAATATTGCTTTTCAGCTCAACTGTTTTTGTTGTGAAATCGCCGCCGCTTACAACAACATAGCCACCGCCGTTTTTGGCGCATTCATCAATGCATTTGTTAATGCTTTCGGAATTGTCGATGCTTTTGTCATTGGGAACGGCACCGAAATCGGTAATAAAGTATGCATCTTCCTTCGGAACTTCCTGTGAGTGAATGTATTCCTCAAGCGGAAGGTATGAGGTGTAGTCAAATTCATATTCCTCTTTGAATGCATCGCCCTCGGTTATTCTTAAATCCTTTCCGAAAAGCATGGTTTTAAGCTTGTCTTTTGGAGTTCGTTTCTTTTTCATTTTATGTTCTCCGTAATATTGTTATCATATAAATTTTACCTTAGCCTTTTATATAAGTCAAGAAGTATTGCATTGTTGACTTAAACCGAATAATTATTTATAATATATATAGTAGGCGAAAACTATCCTTGTGGGTTTTATTTATGAAAAAAACTGTTAAAAAGTTTATATCGCTAATACTATCGTCGGTAATGGTTGTATCGGCGTGTTCAGTTATGCCTTTTTCTGCTCAGGCTTCAGTGAAATGGACTGCAATAGCCTCGTCGGATTTTTCAAGTGTTGAAAATGTTTATAACGATTCGGGCATAACCCCCTCAACCCTTAAGGGCAAGGGAAACACAATGGCATGGCATCTTTACGACTGGAACGGCACTCCTTCGGTTACAGGGGATTCCATATCTCTCTCCGACGGATATATGTATCTTTCGGGCTACAAGGGCGGCAGTGTTCCGATTTCGGGCAATTCAAAATGGAAGCTTGATTTCGGCTTCAGATTCAGCAATTCGGAAAGCGCCGACTACTATAACAGCGACGATTACTCATTCCTCAAAATGTATGTTTATAAAGATAATCTGAGCAATCCTGCCGAGAAGAATGCGGCATACTGCTATTTTGCCCAGAATGCAAACGGAGTTTGTTATTCCTGGGAGGACGACTCTCACAACGCTGGCGCTCAGTCAAAGGAGACTTCGATAGCAGCCGATAACGGCAATCTTTTTGCAGGAGTTAACTACCACTATATTGCCGAGTTTACGGGAAACAGTTTTAAGGCATACATAAGGGATGAGGACGGAGTTGTTGTTCAGACAATTGCCGAAACAACTGATGAAACCTTTATATCCAGGCTTAACAATATTAAGTCAAATACTATTTCTGCGCTCAAAATCGGCGATGATGATAACCAGTATTTCTACAAGGGACTTGAATACAGAAATATAACCTTCTATTCAGGCGAAGAAGTTCCCGCCCCGACTGTATGGACTCCGATTGCTTCATCGGATTTCACCCGTTGCGAAGCCGTTACAAACGGCAGTATGGGAGAGGCTCCGCTTTATAACAATATGGGAAGCTCTATGACATGGTCGACGGGTGTTTATACAAATAACGGCGACGCTTCGAATTCCGAGGACGGAGCGGTGTATATCCCCGACGGATATATGTATCTTTCAGGCTATTCGGGCGGCTCTGTTCCGATTACGGGCTCATCAAGATGGAAGCTTGATTTCGGCTTCAGATTTAAAACTGCCGAAAGTGCAGACTACTATAACAGTGATGAATATTCATTCCTTAAGATGTATGTCTACACCGATAATCTTACAAAACCTGCCGAGAAAAATGCGTCATTCTGCTATTTTGCCCAGAATGCTAACGGAGTTTGCTATTCCTGGGAGAATGACGGCCACAATGCGGGCACACAGTCAAAAGGAACATCCATAACCGCTAATAACGGAAATCTTTCGGTTGGTGTTAACTATCACTATATTGCGGAATTTACAGGCAACAGCTTTAAAGCATATATCACTGACGATAGCTCGAATCTCATTCAGAACATTGTTCAGACAACGGAAGAAACTTTTATTTCAAGACTGAACAATATCAATTCTGAAACTGTTTCAAGCATTAAAATCGGAGATGATGATAATCAGTATTTCTTCAAGGGACTTGAATACAGAAATATAACCTTCTACTCGGGTGAAGAGGGAGAGGATGAGGATGAATCGGATTTGCCCGAAACCCCTGCTGGAAGGCTTGTCAGAGCTATTTCAAAATACGAAAAGAAAATGAACGGCACCGTTTATCTTGATATGGCGGACGCGTATGACGCATATGTTAAAGCAAATCAGGCATACGACGCATATAAATACGGAAATGCAGATATCGACCTTGATATATATGCAACCTCACTGAGCGAAAAAACCGAGTCTCTTGAAAAATGGGAATATAAGGCGGAAACTGTAACTCCGTATTTCGACGGAGACACGGGTGACAACAGCGCATATGCCGAAAACGGTGTTGCAAATGTTATATATTGGGGAAGTCCTTATGAAGACGACGGCGCAAAGTTTTCAAACGAAACTGCCGACTGCGTTGTTGAGCTCTGGTATCCGAGGAATACCGTGCTTCTTCTCGACGGAATAAAAACACCCGCAATGCCCGTGTTGGGTATGGCAAAAAGGGACACAGCAAGCACAAGATATGTTTATCAGCTCTATCCCTGCGCTTCTGCAAGCGACACTTTGAATAACAGCGAGAATTTCAAACTCGGAACCTCAACCGACTCGCGCTGGTATGGCTCAAACGGCAAAACCCACAGAACACATAACTGGGTATGGACTGTAAACCAGAAAGAGGGCGACGATGTCGGCTACATAAAGGGTGAAGCGGGCGCAACCGCAACCGATATGCGTCTTTATCTTTCAAGAAATGACGGTATGTTCGGAGCAGGTGCAATAAACTACTGGGCGTCCTTTGCAAACACTCTCGGATTCAAGGGCAACCAGAGCGAATATGTTAAATCATACACTGTTGACTGGTACGCCGTTACGGGAAATGATATGAGCGATTTCAGGGTTATGAGCCCTTCGAATCAGATTCATGTTGTCAATGTAAAACCGCTTCTTGAGAGAATCAACAGCGTTTCAAATATCGCGCATCTTGCAGTTGATGAAAGCACATATACCCAGGGCGGATTGAAAGAAATACTCGAGGCATATGATGTTGCAACAATTGTTAATGCCTGCAGTTATGATTATTCCGACACTTCGAATTTAAACAGAATTGCTTCGGATATTGAAAACGCCTGTAATGCTCTCGACAATGCAAAGGTTAAAAAAGATAATTCGGGATACGAAAGCCTGAGAAAAGCAATAAGTTCCAAGAAGCGTATTTATGAAGCAGGCGAGGAGGGATATAAGCCCGAATCATGGAACGAGTTCTCGGCAATATATAACGAAGCCGTAAGAGTCTTTGCAGATGTTATTGAAACAGGATATAACAGCGAAACGGATGAAACCGCAACGAGCGAGTATGCGGAAATTGTTGCTCAGCAGCTTAATGAATATGAGCTTGAAACACTTTATGAAAAGGTTGATTCAACCGAGCTTGAAACTGTTATAAATGAAGCTGATTATGCATCGGCTAACAAAACCATGTTCACCGAAGCTTCGTATGAAGAGTCAAATATTGAAGAAGTTGTTTCAGTTGCAAAAACTGCCGTCTGGGGTGACGAAGAAAACTATCCCAATGCAAAATTCAAGCTCAATCTCAGCGAAGAAAACAGCGAAATTGCAAATCAGCAGATTATTGCCGTTAAAGAGGCAATATACAAACTAAAGATTAATAAGGATGCAACCATTGCATCCCTTGATGATAAATCAATGAATATGGCAATTGCGTGGTCCGAAAACTATTCATCCGAGGACTACGGAAACCATGCCGAGCTTGCCTCCGCCGTTGTAGCGGCAAACAGCTTTGTTGTTACCGTCAACAACGCTTCAAAGGGATGTATTGAAAACAAAATCAGCGAATATAAGGAAAAAACAAAGGCGATAATCAACGCGATTAATCTGCTGCGCCCTGCGTTTGATAAGATTACAAACGGAACATGGGGAAGCTATACCTCGGATGACGAAACAACGGTTAAATCAACCGATGATAACGACGACAGATGGTATATTAAATTTATCAGAAATAACAATGTTATTGTATTCAGAACCGAATATAACGCTTTCGAAGTTGACCTGGGCGGAGCTAAATTAATCTGGCATTCGGGCGATAAGGACCACGACGGTCATCTTGACACGATTAATATTTATGACGAGGATGATAACAGGGTCGGCGAAATTAAGTCCGGAACAAGACAGTATAAGATTTTCGGAAGTCTTGACGGTGTTTCCATTGAAGACCAGGCGGATAATTTCCCCGGAATGCTTTCCGCGTCAACGGAAGAAAACAGCACATATACCATTAAAAATCTGACTGTCGGCTATTCCTCTGCGGACAGACTTGGCAGAGATATTGACGGCAGGGATGTTTATGATAACTCGTATGTTTTTGACGAGGTTCTTTCATCAACTCAGGGTTGTGAACACAACGAGCTCAAGGGTATTGTTTCAGCCCGTCACGGAGATACTGATATAAACGGTCAGTTTACGGTTGCCATACCAAGGGAGCCAAAGAAAACTCTTTCGGAGTCAACCCTTCCGAAAATGACGGAGCACACACTTGAGTCTAATATCGGAATGGTATACTACTGGAAGTACACCAATACATCTATTCTGTGGCACGGCTATTCCCATGACAGAAATGCCTATACGCAGAGAACCTATGTAATGAACATAGCACCGCTGATAGAGCTGATAAACCGATGCAGGGAATATGAGGATAAGGAACAGATATATCAGATAACAGCATGGAATGAGTTTTCAG
>CAJOEV010000004.1 GCA_905233545.1 uncultured Eubacterium sp.
TCAAATTGAAAACACTTCTGCTTTTATAGTCCGGCTTGCTTTTAGCTCGCCTGTTTTGTTTTTACTAAAGCGTTTTTATTCCCCCAGTAGAACTGGGGGGTTATTCTGTGCTTAAGACCAATAAAAGGGAGGGCATCAAAGCCCTCCCATAAAATTATTCTGTGAAAAGCGGAGTTGAATAGTATCTGTCGCCCGAATCGGGAAGCAGTGCAACGATTGTTTTGCCCGCATATTCATCCTTTTTTGCAAGCTCAATGGCTGTGTTCAGCGCTGCGCCCGAGGAAATGCCAACGCTTATTCCTTCTTTTTTTGCAAGAAGCTTTGAAGCTTCAAATGCCGCCTCGTTTGATGATGTTATAACCTCGTCATAAACCTTTGTGTTGAGAACATCGGGAACAAAACCTGCGCCGATTCCCTGAATCTTATGTGCGCCTGCCGTACCCTTTGAAAGCACGGGAGAGGTTTCGGGCTCAACAGCGATAACCTTTACTTCGGGCTTCTTTGATTTAAGATATTCGCCCGTTCCCGTAACAGTTCCGCCCGTTCCAACGCCTGCGATAAAAACATCAACCTCGCCGTCGGTATCTTCAAAGATTTCGGGACCCGTTGTCTTACGGTGCACTTCGGGGTTGGCAGGGTTCACGAACTGGCCCGGGATGAAGCTATTCTCGATTTCTTCATTGAGCTCCTGCGCCTTTGCGATTGCGCCCTTCATTCCCTTTGCGCCTTCGGTTAAAACAATCTCTGCGCCGTATGCCTTAAGAATGTTTCTTCTCTCAACACTCATGGTTTCGGGCATTGTGAAAATCGCTCTGTAGCCCTTTGCGGCTGCGATTGAAGCAAGACCGATTCCCGTATTGCCTGAGGTCGGCTCAATGATAACCGAGCCCTCTTTGAGAAGTCCCTTTGCCTCTGCATCCTCAATCATTGCCTTTGCAATTCTGTCCTTAACGCTTCCTGCGGGATTGAAGTATTCAAGTTTAACAAGAACCTTTGCCTTTAAGCCGAGTTCCTTTTCAATATTGCTTATTTCAACAAGCGGAGTTTTTCCGATTAATTCTGCCGCACTCTTATAAATCTTTGCCATTATTCTGCCTCCTTAACTGAATTAAAAGCATTTTCTAAATCATCAATAATATCAAGTATATTTTCCGTTCCGATTGAAAGACGAATTGTGTTTTCAAATATTCCCTGCTCGGCAAGCTCATCTGCTGAAAGCTGTGAATGAGTTGTTGAAGCGGGATGAATAACAAGGCTCTTTACATCCGCAACATTTGCAAGAAGTGAGAAGATTTTAAGATTATCAATAAACTTCCACGCTTCTTTTCTTCCGCCCTTGATTTCAAATGTGAAAATCGAAGCTCCCCCGTTTGGAAAATACTTTTTATAAAGTTCATTATCGGGGTGGTCGGCAAGCGAAGGATGATTGACCTTTTTAACAAGCGGATGGCTGCTTAGATATTCAACAACCTTCTTTGTGTTTTCAGCATGCCTTTCAAGTCTCAGCGAAAGGGTTTCAATTCCCTGAAGAAGAAGGAATGCGTTAAAGGGTGAAATTGATGCGCCCGTATCGCGAAGAAGAATTGCTCTGATATATGTAACAAAAGCTGCCTCGCCGACTGCATCATAGAACGAAACGCCGTGATAGCTCGGGTTCGCCTCTGCTATATTAGCATATTTTCCGCTCTTTTTCCAGACAAATTTTCCGCTTTCAACAATAATTCCGCCGAGTGTTGTTCCGTGACCGCCGAGGAATTTTGTTGCAGAGTGAACAACGATATCCGCGCCGTGTTCAATCGGTCTTATAAGATAGGGAGTTCCGAAGGTGTTATCAACAACAACGGGAAGTCCATGCTTATGAGCAATTTCTGAAATCGCGTCTATATCGGGAATATCGCTGTTCGGATTGCCGAGGGTTTCAAGATATATTGCTCTTGTGTTTTCTTTGATTGCGCCTTCAACCTCTTCAAGATTGTGAGCGTCAACAAAGGTTGTTTCAATGCCGTACTGAGGCAGGGTGTGGGATAAAAGATTGAAGCTGCCGCCGTAAATTGTTTTCTGGGCAACAATATGTCCGCCGTTTGCTGCAAGCGCTTCAATCGTGTAGGTTATTGCCGCTGCGCCCGAAGCCACTGCAAGCGCTGCGCTTCCGCCCTCAAGAGCCGCAACTCTTTTTTCAAGAACGTCCTGGGTTGAATTTGTAAGTCTGCCGTAAATATTGCCTGCATCCGCAAGTCCGAAGCGGTCTGCAGCATGCTGTGAATCGTGAAAAACGTATGATGTTGTCTGGTAAATCGGAACGGCTCTTGCATCTGTTGCAGGGTCCGCCTGCTCCTGACCAACGTGTAATTGTAATGTTTCAAATTTATAACTCATAATAATCTCCTTTTTTTATGTTAATGTGTATTTATTTATTGTTCCTCCAACATCGCATACACATTCGCATTTCAAAAAGAGCTGCAAAACTATTTTCATTTTTCATAGTATCGCCTCCTGAGCTGAACAGTTTTTTCTGTTCGGTTGTTGTTGACATTATATTCCTATTTGCCTACTGTGTCAATAGGTAATTAGCTTTTTATTGAAAATTTATGTTGATTTACCTATTTACCCTGTGGTATAATAGGTAAAATTGTGAAAGGAGCACAAAAAATGATTTCAACAAAGGGAAGATACGCGCTCAGAGTTATGCTCGACCTTGCAAAACAGCAGTCGGACAGCTACATTCCCCTTAAGGATATCGCCGAAAGGCAGGGTATTTCAAAAAAATATCTTGAAATAATTGTTAAAGAACTTGTTTCATCAAAGCTCTTAATTGGCGTAAGCGGAAAGGGCGGCGGATATAAGCTTGCACGAAAGCCCGATGAATACACCGTCGGCGAAATTCTTGAAGTAACCGAAGGCTCGCTTGATGTTGTCGCCTGCCTTGCAGATGAAAACTACGACTGTCCGAGAAAAGAATTCTGCGAAACTCTTCCGATGTGGACTGAGTATAATAATATGATTCATAATTTCTTTTATAATAAAAAACTGAGTGATTTATTAAAATAATACTATGTACAGAATAATTAATATCAATGATTTTTCTAAAAATGAATATGACGCCTATTTTGAAATGATGACGCAGGACCGACAAAAAAAGGTCAGCCGTTTTCGTTTTGATGAGGATAAAAAAAGAAGCGTTTTCGCCGAGATGCTTGCAAAAGAGATGATTTCTGAAAAGCTCGGAGTTCCGATTGAAAGCATTGTTATCAAAACCGATGAAAACGGCAAGCCCTTTGCGCAGGGGCTTGACATCCATTTCAACATTAGCCACAGCAGTGACCTTGTTATCTGCGCTTTAAACGATAAACCAATCGGCGTTGATATTGAAGAAATCCGCGAGGTTAAAAACAAGCTGATTGATTTTGTCTGCACCGAGAATGAAAAAAGCTTTGTTCAAAACAGTGAATTCGAAAAGCCAAAGCGTTTTTTTGAAATCTGGACTGCAAAGGAAGCGTATTTCAAATTTCTCGGCTCCGGCATAACAGATATTAAAAGCATTAATACATTAAGTGATGAATTCAAAAAACATCTTGAAAGCTTTGAATATGAAAACTACATCATAAGCATATATTCTTAGCAACCCGCTGTTGCTTGAAAAAACAGCGTTTTTGTAATAGAATATATTCGGAGGTGTTGACATGGATACAAAGGATGTTATATATGAACTCAGAACAAAAAACGGCTTATCCCAGGAGGAGCTTGCCGAAAAGGTTTTTGTAACGCGTCAGGCGGTTTCGCGCTGGGAAAACGGAGAAACTGTTCCGAACACCGAAACGCTGAAGCTCCTTTCAAAGCTTTTTGATGTTTCGATAAACACATTGCTCGGCGCACCGCAAAAGCTTGTTTGCCAGTGCTGCGGAATGCCCCTTGAGGATGAAATAATCGGAAGAAACAGCGACGGCTCGCTCAACGAGGAATACTGCAAATGGTGCTATGCCGACGGAACATACACCTACAGCGATATGGACGAGATGATTGACATATGCATTCCCCATATGACAAACGCAGGCTTCACCGAAGAACAGGCACGCGAATATATGAAAAACCTTCTCCCAACTCTCAACTATTGGAAAAAGTATGAACAGCTCAGCGACAACGGCGAATTTGAAGCTTTCAAAGAACAGCTGATTGATGAAATAAACGCGCTGAATATTGAAGGAATGCCGAAGGTTGAAAAGCTCAATGCACTTGTCGGAAGCTTTGTTAATCTTGAATATCCCCTTCCGAGCGGAGAAAAGGTTAAGTTTTTAAATGACAGCACAACCTATCTCGGCAATCAGCTTGAATGTGAGTTTGGCGGAGACAGATGCTTCGGTATTCTTGCAAATATGGATTTCATTTTAATCTGCACATATGAAGCCGAGGGTAATAACCCCGAGCTTGTTTTATACAAAAAGAGGTAAAAATGACAGAAGAAATAGAATATGTTCACGAGCCCGACGATTTGCAGTGCGGACAGGCTGTTCTTGCAATGCTGAGCAAAATTGATGTTGAGCTTGTTGCAAAAGAGCTGAATAACAACCGCGAAACAAATCTTAAAGAAATGAAAAGCTTTCTTAAAGCTCATGGCTTCCGGGTTTGTGATGAGCGAAGGCTGGCATATGATAAAAGCGATTTGCCCGAGGTATGCATGCTGAGTCTTGAAACTCCGCGCTGCTGGCACTGGTCGCTGTATTTCAAAGGAACTTTCTACGACCCCGAGCACGGAATTCTGGATAACTTCCCCGTTTGTGAAAGAAAATACTATTGGGAGATAAAGAAATAAACAAAAAACCGTTCATGCTATGATGAACGGTTTTTTGTATTAACACTGATTATAATTCGATACTTGTACACGGATATTGAATAAGAAAGGATATATCGTGCGCTTCACAGTATTTTGCAGTTTCATAGAAAACGATATCCAGTCTTTCTACATATTCAGGCATATTTTCAATGGGTTTTTCCAGCGGTGAAAAGAAGTTGTCCCAATGAACGGGGATAACAAGCTTTGCATTTATTGTTTCTACGGTTTCCTTAAAGAATGCTTTCGTTTCGACATCATCCATTTTTGTAATACCTGCAACGCCGAGAAAAACAGTATCCGCTTCAATACCTTCCAGTTTTCCTTCTATGTAGTTACAGCTTGGATGAATCAGAATCTTCTTATCACCGTGTTCCACATAAAAGTCATATGACCCGCCCTCTTTATAAGATTGAAGGATTGTCGGCTGGTAAAGCGGTTCGGTTATTTCTTCGCCAAGATTATCGTTGATTATTGTCGGCTTTGAGTGAAGCGCTTTCATAACTGTGATTTTATAATCTCCGACAGTATAGCAGTTCCCTTCTTCGAACACTTCAATATGAGAAGCCTTAACATGTCCGCCCAGCGCAACATTTCTTGCTGATTTGCTTCCGTAAACTCTTGCACCGCACCTGTTGGCAAAATAAGAAACATCCATAACATGGTCGTGATGTGTATGAGAAACAAAGATAGCCTTCAGTCTGTTAATATTATGCTCCTTGATGATTCTGTCGCATAAAGCTGTGTCGGTTCTAACGACTTCCTTCTTAAAAAACTTTTGAATATGAGGTCTTGTAAAATGAGCATCAAAAAGAATCTGGTCTTTGCCGTCGTCAAATAACAAAACCGTTGTCCCGAAAAATGTTACTTTAAGCATAATTCAGCCTCCATTCCTGATTATTATGTTATCATAAAAGAATAGTGATTTCAATCTATATATATTGATATAAGTATTTAGTTTTCAGGCATGTTTAAAAAAGCATTCCCTTTATGGCAGATTAGTGTTATTATATTAAACAGATATTTCCTTAATAATTAAAATAATGAGGTTTATATTATGGATGAATTAAACAATAATGACATCAAAACTGTTCAAAGCAGTGAGTCATATGAAAAAATCGCAATGAAGTATTGCTTTTTGCGTGAAAAGATTTTGTTTTATTTCAAACGGGGAAAAAAGATTTTAAAGATTTCCAAAATTGCGGCTGCGGTAATCTTCTTACTTTTTACTGTTATAGGTATTATTGTAAGTCACCATACAGGGCGCGAGCTTGTGTGGCTGCAGGCGTGGATATTTCTTATTTTCTTTGATGTTGCAGTCTTTGTTATTGCGGATTATAACAAATATCTGATTGAATCCAAGGTAATACCGTATCTGAAAGATGACGAACAAGTTGAATTCGGCGAGTATGATATTTTTATTGATGACGCTGAAGAGGATGAAGAGGAAGAGGAGGAATAAATAATGAAAACCATATTCAATATATACAAACGGGATATAAAAAAGATATTTACAAATGCTATGGCAATTATTCTTGCCGTTGGTATTGCGGTAATTCCCTCCCTCTATGCCTGGTTTAATATTTTCGCTAACTGGGACCCATACGGCTCAACGGGCAATATGCAGGTTGCAGTAATTATTGAAGATACGGGCTATACCTTCAAAACAGTTGAGATTAATGTCGGTGAGAAAATTGAGGAAAGCCTTAAAGGAAACGATTTGATAGACTGGCAGTTTGTTTCTAAAAAAGAAGCTATAAGCGGTATTGAATCGGGTAAATACTATGCAGGAATCGAAATACCTAAGGGCTTTTCAAAATCACTTACAAGTATTGCTACAGATGACTTCAAGCAACCTCAGATTACATATTACGCAAACGAAAAGAAAAACGCTATAGCTACAAAAATCACTGATAAGGTTGTTCAGACCATACAGCAGGAGGTTAACGAATCGTTTGTAACAACGGTTATTGATGTTGTTGCTTCGCTTATGGATTTTGTTGCCGACGCTACTAAAAGCGGCGCTATGGACAGCTTCAGCGATCTTGAGGGGAAGCTAAAAGAAGCAAGCGGTTCTATTCTGAATATTCAGCGCACGGTTGACGGCTTTGATGATGTTCTTAAGAGTTCAAAAGATTTGACGGGTATTATCGACAGCAACGAGCTGAAAAGAGTTGCGGATTCTTCCGACGAGCTTGTTAAAAGCGGAAAGGAGCTCGCTGAGCTGCTTGAAAAAAGCGTTAACAGCATAACATCGTCAATCGATGATTCTCTTGTTGCTGTTTCAGACGGTATAGACGATACAGCTAAGTTAGTCGACTCTGCAAGCAAAAGCCAAGCTGTTCAGGATGCGGATAAAAAGCTTTCCGAGGCGCAGGCAAAACTGTTAAAATACAAAACAGTTCTTGAAACAATCGACAGCGCGCTGAAAAATGTTCAGGGCTTTCTTCCCAATAAGGTTTCTGCGCTTGACAAGCTGATTACAAAAACGGAATCAAATATTTCAAAAATCAGTAAAATCGATTCTGCAATCACAAAGATTGAGGGCAAACCTGCAAAGGCAGAGGCAGAGAAAATCATAACAGATATGAAAGCTGTTTCCAATGAAGCCTCCGCTATGCAGAGCTCATATAAGAAAAATATTCAGCCCATTATTGATAGAAATCTTACAGCACTAATTGACGCATTAAGTGTAACGGGCGATTTGATTGCAGACCTCAGCGGTGATATGCCCGAGCTTAAAAAAGCAGCAAGCGGTCTTACAACTCTTGCGGACGGGGCCTCTGAACTTGTTGCTGCAATCGACGGAATGCTTGACGATATCAGAAAGGAGCTTGATTCTCTTGCAAAGAAAATTGCAGGTCTCGGCGACAGCGAGCTCTTAAACACTCTTAAAAATATGGCAAGCACTAATTCCGAACAGATGGGCGCTTTTCTCGCCTGTCCCGTGCTTGTTGAAACCGATAAGATTTACGGCATTGAGAATTACGGCTCTGCTATGGCACCGTTTTATACAACTCTTGCTGTATGGGTCGGCTCAATGATTCTGATTGCCGTGCTCAAAACCTCTGTGAAAAAGAAAAAGGAGCTTGGTAATAAAGTTAAACCGCTGCATGAATACTTTGGCAGAATGCTCACCTTCATAACCTTTGCGGTTTGTCAGGCGCTTATCATCTGCCTCGGCGATTTGTATTTTCTTAAAATACAGTGTTATCATCCGATATTGTTCCTGATAGCGGGAACATTTGCCGCCTTTGTATTCTCGATACTGATTTATTCGCTTACATACACATTCGGTGATATAGGAAAGTCAATAGGCATTATACTTCTTGTTATTCAGATTGGCGGCTCGGGAGGAACCTTCCCGATAGATGTATGTCCGAGCTTCTTCCGCGCACTGCACCCATATCTTCCGTTTACATTTGTAGTCAACGCAATGCGTGAATGCGTATGCGGAACCTACAGCAACGATTTCTGGATTGATTTGCTTAAACTGTCGGCTTACCTTTTAGTTGCACTTGCTGTAGGACTTGGAATTAAGGTATTGGTTAAAAAGCCTATTCGTTTCTTTGAAAAGCAAGTTGAAAAGACCGATTTATTCTGATAAAAAATCAACAATCTGCCCGATGCACTCTGGTATACTTTTGTTTCTTCAACCTCTATAGGCTTCGGCGATATCTGTGTTCAGACTCATATAGGAAGAATAATAACAGTTTTAATAACTATATATGAATTGTTATCACCGCAACGATTACTGGCGTTATTCTGACTTTCTATATTGAATATATCAAGGTTAAGGAAAAGGATAATATGGATGCTTTTCATGAAGAGCTTGAAAATCTGCCTAATCTTTCAGGCGAGGAGTTAAAACGCCTGTCCGAAAGAATAAAAGAAATGAAAAATGATAATGATTAAAACACAATATTAACCTATAATAACCATCGGCTAAGTCGGTGGTTATTTTTTATTCTGAACCTTGTTAAAAATTTTTTCAAAAAACTTTTCGGGTTTAATCTTCGTTTAATCATATCGGTTTATGATGAGGTCAATCTCGAAAGAGAAATAAACTATATGGAGAAAGAATTATGAAAAAATCAATTAAAAACACCATTATGATTGGTATGGCGGCAGTTCTTATCGGAACAAGCGCTGTTACGATAAGCTACGCACAAAACGGAAGAGGCACACAAATGATGCCCATGCAATCGCAATCCGAACAATTCGACGGACAATTTCAAAACGGACAGTTCGGTGACTTCAAACAAGACGGCAATTTCCAAAACGGCAAAAACTTCAAACAAAATCAGATGCCGGGCAATCAGCAGGGCGACAGCAACAGCACCCAGCAACCGCAAGCACCGGGCAGTCAGCAGGGCGACAGCAACAGCTCTCAGCAGCCGCAGGCACCAAGCGATTCAAATGACAGCAACTCAAACAGCAATTCTCAGAAATCGCAAAGCTCAAACAGCGACAATTCAAAATCCGATTCATCATCAACAAACACCTCACTGAGCATTGAATCACTTGCAGCGGATGACGCAGAAAGCCAAAACACAGCTCAGCAAAATTTTCCGTCAAAAGGATTCAAAAACAGAAACGGCGGAATTATCTCAGCACTTTGCTATATGTTTGCGGCACTTCAAATAGCAATACTGCTTGCAATGATTGCATATCTCATTATTTCAAAAATGAACCGAATCAGCTTTAACGAAGTTCTTGCAAATATGAGAAAGAAGCAATAAAAAATTTGCTCCAATAAATCGAAAAAGCAACCGCCTTTAGGTTGCTTTTTCGATATCACAGAATATTATTTTATCTGTGTAAGCGTATTCTTTTTTACAACAAAGGCGTGGTTTGCCTTTTCAATCAGCAAGGCATCATTTTCGGGAGAATCGGTGTAGAAATTCTCAATCGGAATATCGCCGTATTCCTCCTCGTACGCCTTGATTTTATTTTCGCGAATATTTACAAAAAGGATTTTGCCCGTTTCTCTGTCCACTCTGGATGTCAGATGATGTCTTATTCCGAGTCGGCGGCAGATTTCTTCAATATTAAAATCGGGTGAAGCGGTGATTATCAAATCGTCATCCGAGCGCAGTTCCTTATAAAGCGGTTTGATTTTCTTTTCATGCTTATCCCAGAAAACTTTCGGGTCATTTTCAAAGTCAAACACGCGAAGCGCGTCCTTTTCCACAATCGGAACATAGTGCTCAATAACCTCGGTCAGCGAAACATCGCCCTTTTTATATCGCGCAAACGCTTTTAAAATCGTGAGCAGATTTTTAATCAGCCACGGCTTGCGAACAATGTAAAAAAAGAACAAATCAAGCGTGCTTTCGCCATCGTATATTGTGTTGTCAAAATCAAATACATTCATAGGCATTACATACAAACAAAAATAATGTTGGATTTTTTGCAAGTTCATTATAACAAGTTAAAAAAAGGCAGTCAATAAAAACAAAAACAGGCGCACATTTAATCAAAGTGCGCCATTTTTGTGTTGCGTTATTAATAAGGAAGATGGTTTTCAAAAAGATATTTCGCAAAACGCGAGCTTGTGTATGCCGCAAATTTCTGATACTTATCACTTTTCTCGGCGTCCGCATAATCGCAGATGCTTTTAATAACTATTGCCTTGGGCTTGGGCTCAGTTGAATTTTGCGCCGCATAAAAAACGCTGTAGGATTCCATATCAAGACCAACTGTTTTCGGGAACAAAGAATGAATCTGCTTGCTTACAACATCACGGTTTGCAACAACGCTGTTACCGCAAGCCATAGGTCCTATATGAACAAAAAACTCGTTATCGGGATTCTTTTTTATTGAATAAATAATTTCAAGAATATCGCTGTCCATATGAATTGCAACGGGTCTCGGAAGAAAACCGATATCACCGAATGTAATCTCAGCATTATCGGCATTCACAAACTTTCCCGAAGCATAGTTCCATATAACATCGGGAACTATAACATCACCGTAAATTTGTTCTGCGCCGATTCCTGCGGCAATTCCTGTCATAATAATATATCGGGGTCTGAATCTATTGATAATCTTTGATGCAAGATGCGAAGCCGCCGTCATACCCATTTCTTTTTGCTTTGCGGTTATAACACGCCTTTGTTTTCCGTCCTTAACGAATGTTGCTTCATAATAAACCTGATTATCATCATCCTGCTTAATATCTCGCCAGGAATCATAAAGACTTTTAACGCTCTCGTCCTCAATATCAACAGCCGTAACTATCGCAACATCGTATATGTAATCCATCACGCTCACCCCATTTCATCATAAAAGAATTTTAACATACCCCGAATCCTTTTGCAACGAAAAACTTGTATTCTGCTTCTAGGACAGAAATAAAGCGGGCAGGTCGACTCTTAATTGTATTATACTCGAACCGCATCGGAGGAGAAAAGCCTACAACCCATCGAACAACGGTGAGCAAGAGCATTTACCGCCCTTTGGGCGGCGCGCCTACTGTAGGACTCTCCTCTCAACTATCGAAAGGTCCACTGGCACTTTCTCCCAAATTTTTCCAGCAGCGAGCTGCACGAAAATTTGGAGTTTCGTTTCTCGTCCTACATCCGGCGCGCAAAATGAAAAACCGTCCTTTTGGACGGTTTCTCATTTTGGCGCCTACTGTAGGACTCGAACCTACGACCCTGCGGTTAACAGCCGCATGCTCTACCAACTGAGCTAAGTAGGCATATCGCTCTTTAGTGCTTAAATATAATAGCAAATTAACAATTCAATGTCAACAACTTTTTTAAAAAATTTTTATAGGTTTTATTATAAATAATTTAATATATCACATAATATTAACGGGTGATATTATGAAAAAGAAAAAATATAAGCTCAGCAGAATAAGAGTCGATAATCTTCCCTCGTGGTATTCAAATCCAACCGTTCAGGCTAATTCAAAAACCGAAATGGGCGTTCCGATACCCGATGAGGAAAATGTTGAACAATCAAAGGAATATCAGGAAGAGAATGAATTATAATAACTCATTTATTATAGTATTTGAAACAAGCATTCCCTGCGGTGTGAGGGCAATGTTTTCACCGAGGTCTTCAACATATCCCATCAAAATAAAGGGCTGATAATCCTTTGTTATCAGTTCTTTTTTTATGCCCTTTGAAAGTCGCAAACCGAGCATTATTCTCTCTTCCCTGCTGCCGCCTTCACCGTCAAAGATGATGTTGAAATCCTTATCGGTGTAAAATCTTTTGCCCATCCAAAAGGAATGCGCCGAAGCACCGAGTCCGAGATAATTATCAAGTTCCCAGTATTTGAGATTGTGTTTGCTCTCATATCCATCTTTTGCAAAATTGCTGATTTCATATTGTTTAAATCCGAGCTGTGCAAGGGTTTCAACCGTTTTCAGATACATCTCCGACACCGTTTCTTCGCCCGGAAGTTCAAGGCGGTTTTGCATTTCAAAAAACTTTGTTCCCTCTTCGATTTTGAGCATATATGCCGAAATATGCTTAACATTCATTTTATCAATAAAATCAAAGGTTTCATCAAGTGAATCAAGAGTTTGCTTCGGTGTTCCGAGCATCAAATCAAGGCTGATGTTTTCAATTCCTGAATTCTTTGCGTCAGAAACCGCCTTTTCAACCTGTGTTTTTCCCGCACTTCTTCCGAGTGCAAAACGCTCTTTGTCAACCGCACTCTGCATACCGAGGCTGACTCGGTTAATTCCGTATGATTTATAGAGCTTAAAGCTCTCTTTCAAATCCTTTGAGGGATTGCATTCAATGGTTATTTCGCTGTTTTCGTCGATTTCATAATGTTTCTTTGCTTCACTTAGAATTTCGCCGATTCGCTCCTCGGGAATTATGCTCGGGGTTCCGCCGCCGAAATAAACGGTGTCATACTCACCCTCAAAGCAATTCATCTGAGAAATGACCCTGCTGCAATATTCGCGCGCTTCGCTTTCGCAGTATTTTTTGCTGTAAAAATCGCAGTACGGGCACTTATTTTTGCAAAAAGGGATGTGAATATAT
The DNA here is from genome assembly GCA_905233545.1 of uncultured Eubacterium sp. Classification (GTDB taxonomy): domain Bacteria; phylum Bacillota; class Clostridia; order Oscillospirales; family Acutalibacteraceae; genus Eubacterium_R. The sequence goes on from CAJOEV010000004.1 coordinate 12,836, forward strand.
AAACCTGCTTTGTTCATAAATTCACATCCCTTCATTATAAATTTAGAATTGAGAGTTGAGAATTTTGGTTTCTTGCGATCAATTATAAATGCCGACCGCAGGTCTCTAAACTCTTCACTCTTAATTCTTAACTCTTAACTGAAATAAGCCTGCGGCTTATTTCTTCGCTCTGCTTTCAGCTTTGAGTCTGAGTTCTTTATTGAGTATTGTTTTTCTGAGCCTGATTGAGTTCGGAGTTACCTCCAGAAGCTCGTCATCTGCAAGGAATTCCATGCTCTGTTCAAGCGAAAGTGTTGTTGGCGGAACAAGCTTGAGCGCTTCGTCCGAACCGCTTGCACGGGTGTTTGTAACATGCTTTTTCTTGCAGACATTGCAAACAATGTCCTCATCCTTCGCACATTCGCCGACAATCATTCCTTCATATACATCAACACCGGGGCCGACAAAAAGCTTGCCCCTGTCCTGAGTGTTCCAGAGCCCGTAGCCCGTTGTTGTTCCCGTTTCGTGAACAACAATTGAGCCGCGGCTTCTTGTTTCTATATCGCCCTTGTACGCTTCATAGCCTGAAAAAAGCTGATTCATTATGCCGTTGCCGTTTGTATCGGTCAAAAACTCGCTTCTGTATCCGATAAGTCCCCTTGACGGAATCTTGATTTCAAGGTGGGTCATCCCCGTTGAGCGGGTGTCCATATTAACAATCTCGCCCTTTCTTGAGCAGAGCTTTTCCATAACCACGCCGACATATTCTTCGGGGACTTCAATGATTGCGGTTTCAATCGGCTCAAGCGTTTCGCCCGTTGACTTATCCTTTTTAAGAATAACCTTCGGACGCGAAACCTGGAATTCATAGTTTTCTCTTCTCATCGTTTCAATCAGAATTGAAAGATGGAGCTCGCCCCTTCCCGAAACTTTAAAGGTATCCATTGACTCGGTTTCTTCAACCCTCATCGAAACATTGGTTTCAACCTCTTTGAACAATCTGTCGCGCAGATTTCGCGAGGTAACATACTTGCCCTCTTTTCCCGCAAACGGAGAATCGTTGACAATGAAATTCATGCTTATGGTCGGCTCGTCTATTTCAACAAACGGAAGCGCCTCAACATTTTCGGGGTCGCAGGCTGTTTCGCCGATATTCAAATCTTCAACGCCTGCAACACAGACCAAATCGCCGAATGAAGCACTCTGACACGCCACTCTTTTAAGCCCCTCAAACTGATAAATCTGAGAGAACTTTATGTTTTCGCGCGCGCCGTCCTGCTTACAGAGAACATAGGGAGTATTAACCTTAATTGTTCCTCTTTCAACTCTGCCGACGCCGATTCTTCCGACATAATCATCATATTCAAGAGATGAAAAAAGAATCTGGGCAGGACCTTCAATATCTCCGTCGGGCGACGGAATATATTCAAGAATTGCATCAAGCAACGGGCGCATATTCCCTTCTCTGTCATCGGGATTCAAGCTTGAATAACCGCCTCTTGCCGAAGCAAAAACAACGGGAAAATCAATCTGGTCATCATCCGCGCCGAGCTCAATGAACAAATCAAGAACTTCATCAACAACCTCGCTTGGTCTTGCGCCGTCGCGGTCGATTTTATTAACAACAACAAGGGGTGTTTTCTTGAGCGCAAGGGCTTTGCTGAGAACAAAGCGCGTCTGGGGCATACAGCCCTCGAATGCGTCAACAAGAAGCAGAACGCCGTCAACCATGGTTAAAATGCGCTCAACCTCGCCGCCGAAATCGGCATGACCCGGGGTGTCAACAATATTAATTTTTGTGTCTTTATAGTGAATTGCCGTGTTTTTGGAAAGAATGGTTATTCCTCTTTCTCTTTCAAGGTCGTTGGAATCCATAACTCTTTCGGAAACAACCTCATTGTCGCGGAATATTCCGCTTTGATGAAGCATTTCGTCAACAAGGGTTGTTTTTCCGTGGTCAACATGGGCAATTATTGCAATATTTTTAATATCTTTTCTCTGTGCCATAGTCCTAAAATTTAGAATTAAGAGTTAAGAATTAAGAATTTTGGTTACTCGCTGCGCTCGGACAGTTAATTAATAATCGGGTGCGGGTGACCCGCCCAAAATTCTTCATTCTTCATTTTTAATTGTTAATTTTCTTATTAAAGCTGTCTCTCAGTGCAACCGTTCTGTTGAAAACAAGTTTCTCATCTGTTGAATCAATATCGGTGCAGAAATAGCCGATTCTCATAAATTGATACTTATCGCCCGGCTTAGTGGCGCCGAGAGCTTTTTCAACATACGCTTTTTTCGTTATGAGTGAATCGGGATTGAGGTTGTCCTCAAACGAGCTTACACCCTCTTCATCGCTCGGGTTTTCAACATTGAAAAGTCTGTCGTAAAGGCGAACTTCCGCCTCAGCGCAATCTTTTGCATTAACCCAGTGGATTGTTCCCTTAACCTTTCTTCCGTCGGGTGCGTCTCCGCCGAAGGTTTCGGGGTCATATGTGCAGTGAACGGCAATAACCTCACCGTTTTCATCAAGGTCATAGCCCGTGCAGGTTACGAAGTATGCCTTATACAGTCTTACCTCGTTGCCCGGATAGAGCCTTCTGTATTTCTTAATTGGCTCAATCATAAAGTCGTCGCGCTCGATATAGAGTTCCTTTGAAAACGGAACAGTGCGCTTGCCGTATTCCTCGTGGTCGGGATGGTATTCAACCTCGAGTTCCTCGGTTTTATCATCGGGATAGTTATCAATTATGAGCTTAATCGGGTCAACAACCGCCATTGCTCTCGGTGAATTCTGATTGAGATTATCGCGAACACAGCTTTCAAGCATTGCAAAATCGATAACAGAATATGCCTTTGAAACGCCGATTTTCTCACAGAATTCGCGGATTGCCTCAGCGGGATATCCCCTTCTTCTCATACCTGAAAGAGTTGCCATTCTCGGGTCGTTCCAGCCGTCAACAATGCCGTCCTGAACGAGCTTAAGGCACTTTCTTTTTGATGTGAGGGTATAGTTGAGATTCATTCTCGCAAACTCAATCTGACGGGGCTTTTCGCCCTCGATGAGTTCATCAACAAACCAGTTATAAAGCGGTCTGTGGTTTTCAAATTCAAGAGAACAAAGCGAATGAGTAACCTTTTCGCAGGCATCCGAAAGCGGATGAGCGAAATCGTACATCGGATAAACGCACCATTTATCGCCCGTTCTGTGGTGGGTGGCATACATAATTCTGTAGATAATCGGGTCGCGCATATTAAGATTGGGCGACGCCATATCTATCTTTGCCCTGAGCACCTTGCTTCCTGCTTCAAACTCACCGTTGGTCATTCTTTCAAAAAGGTCGAGATTTTCCTCAATGCTTCTGTCCCTGTAGGGTGAATTCTTGCCCGGCTCGGTTAAAGTTCCTCTGTATTCCCTCTGTTCCTCGGGAGTTAAATCGCAAACAAATGCCTTGCCCTTTTTGATGAGCTTGATTGCACATTCATAAAGGAAATCAAAGTAATCGGATGCGTAGTAAACATTGTCGTAGTCGAAGCCCAGCCACTTGATATCCTCTTCAATAGCTTCAACATATTCGGTGTCTTCCTTTGTGGGATTGGTGTCGTCAAGGCGGAGATTGCATATTCCGTTATACTTGTTTTTAACTCCGAAATTAATGCAGATTGCCTTTGCGTGACCAATGTGAAGATATCCGTTTGGTTCGGGAGGAAAACGGGTCTGAATTCTTGAATATACGCCGTTTGCCAAATCCTCGTCTATAAATTCGTGTATGAAATTTGAGGAAACAGCTTCTTCGTTTTTAATTTCTTCTGTTGCCATTATTTCACCTCCTCATAGTGTTTTATTGCCATATCAATTCTCTTTTGAACAATTTCCTCGCCCAGAAGAGCCGTTATTGAAAACAAATCAGGTGTGTTAACCCTGCCTGTAAGTGCAACGCGGATAATTGTTGAAACATCGCCGACATGACCTCTGAACGCTTCGGGATCCGCCTTGTATTCCTTGACATTCGGTGTGCAGCCGACCTCGGCGCATAAATCCTTGATTCTTGAAAACCAGGTGTCTTTATCATCCGAAAGATTAACAACATCCTTGTATTTTTTAAGAACATCAACTGCAAGAGCAGCATTCGCATTGCCCGAAAGTTCAAAGCAGGGCTCAAAGGTTTCATCAAACATATAGCTGATATAGTCCTTGATGTCGCTCCACTTTGCGATATCCTTTCTCGGCTTTTTGTTTTCTCTGTCGATATTCAGGATTGCTTTTGTCCTTTCGGTATCCTTTTCGTAAAGAGAAGCAAGCTCATTATCGTATTCCTTTGCCCATTCATATGATAAATCAAAAACCTTTTGAGCATTCATTTTTGAAACAACATTTTTGGATACGTCGCTGAGCTTTGCAATGTCGAAAAGTGCGCCCGAAACGCTCATTTTCTTAACATTGAACGGGAATTTTGAAAGCGCCTCATCCTTGTTCATTCTGCGCCAGTCCTCAAAATTCGAGTTGGCAAGAGTCATCATATATTCATTAACGCTTTCGCTCGGATAGCCCTGCTCGATATAGTATGTTACCGCAGCTTCGGGGTCCTTTCTCTTTGAAAGCTTTCTCTTTCCGCCGTTTTCCTCCTTCATAATCGGAGCAACGTGAACATATTTCGGAGCTCTGAAACCGAGCACCTTAAACAGCTGAAGATGAATCGGTGCACTTGAAATCCATTCGTCACCGCGGACAACATGGGTTGTTCTCATAAGATGGTCGTCGATTGCGTGAGCAAAATGATATGTCGGGATACCGTCGGACTTAAGAAGAACGATATCCTGAACATTTTCGGGCATTTCAATCTTGCCCTTAATCATATCGTCGAAATAGCATTTTCCGTCGAGAGTGCCCGGGGATTTAAGGCGAAGAGTCCAGGAATCTCCGTTATCAATTCGCTCTTTGATTTTGTCAAACGACATTTCTCTGCATTTTGCATATTGACCCCAGATTCCCTTTATGCTTTCGTTTTCCTGGGAAGCTCTGCATTCTTCAAGCTCCTCGGGAGTCATAAAGCAGGGATATGCAAGTCCCTGTTCAACAAGGGATTTTGCAAAAGTCTGATAGATTTCTTTTCTGTCGCTCTGGTAATAGGGACCGTAGCTGCCCTTTTCCTCTCTGTCGCCGATAACGCCCTCGTCGGGAACAATTCCGTAAACCGAAAGTCCCTTGAGCATAACCTCGATTGCGCCTTCAACGCTTCTCTTCTGGTCGGTATCTTCAACGCGGACATAAAAAACTCCGTTTGAGCTTTTTGCAAGAGAATATGAAACAAAGCATGTGAAAAGATTGCCGAAATGAAGGAATCCTGTCGGACTCGGTGAAAAACGGCAGACCTTTGCGCCCTCTTTCAAATCTCTCTTTGGAAAAAGCTCCTCATAGTATTCGGGAGTTTTATCGATATTATCAAATAAAAGCTGTGCAAGTTTTTTGTTCTCTTCCATATTTTTGCTTCCTTTTACTATTACTTAATAGTATAACTTTAAAAATTGATATAATATTATTACATAAAATCTTCCGATATTCAATAGTAAAGTTTTATTTTAAATAAAAAAACTGCCGTAAATCAATACGGCAGTAATCATTATCAGTTATTTGTGACCGCGGTCTGAGGAATTGTATTGGGCTGAGTATTCGGCTCAGTTGTTGGCTGAGTACTCGGTACAGTATTCGGAACAGTTGTTGTATACGGGTCATAAGCAGTTGTGTCCGTAGGCGGAACTGTATTTGGAATAGTTGTTGTTTCACCGGGTACTGTTGTCGGCTCGGAATCGTTAAGGGATTTTCCGCAGTACATTGAAATAAATGCCTGATAATACGGATTTTCCCAGGTTACATCCTCAGTGCTTACATACGACTTAATGCAGGCTTTAACAGTTACAATCTGCGGCTCGGTATTAACATACATAAGAATATCCTTGCAGGTTTCACCTGGAGCAAGGGACTGATTATCTCCCTGAGCAAGCGCAAAATCATAATTGATTGTTCGAACATATCCGCCCTCGCCCTGTTCATCGGGCTGAACAATCTTAACTGCATTGCCCGAAGCATCGAAAGCACAGAATGCAACAACAAAGCTTTTTACGGAAACAGTTGAATTATTAAACACCGAAGCGCCCATTGCATCATGAATAAGCTGAGGTGATGAGCTCTGGTAATAATAATTAATACCGTTAACATACATCATCTGCTGATTCAAAATTGCATCAAGCTCATCTCTTGAATACTCGGTTGTATCTTCGTTTACAGCGGATGCACTGCTTGTTGTCTGTTCCTTTCCGCCGTTTCGTACTCTTGCAATAATAAGTCCGCCCGCAACGCAGGAGGCGCAGACTATTGCAGCAATAAGACAGATAATAATAATTTTCCTTGTTCTGTCATCAAAGGTTATTTTTTTCTTTTTTTCGCTGCTTTCGTTTTCGATATCATTACCGATATCACTTTGATTATCTTTTTCTTTTTTTAATTTCCAATTAAATCCCATAAAATCACCTGAAAACAGTTTAATCCAAATGCTATTCCAAGTCAACAAAAAAATAAAAAAAATTAACCCTTGACCGAGAAGAACTTTTGTGTAATAATAGTAGGGCATTCGAGGTGTGGCTCAGTTTGGTAGAGCACTACGTTCGGGACGTAGGGGCCGCAGGTTCAAATCCTGTCACCTCGACCGAGGTGACAATTGAACCTGCGGCAGGATTCGGAGAATTCGGCGCTTTACCGCCGAAGCTCGACAGAGAAACAGTCCGGGGGACTGTTTCGAAGAATCCTAGTTTCCTTTGGTCGTTGCCTTACCAAGTTAGCAGTTGATGGGAACTATTACAGCAGGATTTGAAACGAGCTTCTATTTTTGCTGTGCAGCTCGCTGCTGAGCAAAAATAGGAAGAAGCCCCAGTGGGGCTTATGTCCGCGAGAAGAAAATCCTGTCACCTCGACTGAAAACGCTGAAGCGTTTTCAAAAATTCTATCAATGCTTTTTTTATTAATTCATAATTCGGTTCATTTTCAAATGTAACTTTCATTTGCTTCACCTATCAGATAAACTAAACTATCTTGACTGTTCAAAGAGATTTGAATGCTCTTTGAAAAAATCATAATAAATTCTTGTATTTTCAAGTTCCCACCAGTTTTGTATTTCAACTGGCGTTTTGTCAAGATTATATATTCTTGCATTCTCAAGGGCAAGGATAAACGGCGAGTGCGTTGCGATAATAAACTGACAACCGCAATAATGCGACAGTTTTTCAAGCATTTTCACAAGCTCAAGTTGCATTTTCGGTGACATACTGTTTTCAGGCTCATCAAGACAGTATAGCGTATCGAATTTTAATTTTTCTTCAAAGTAGTTTAATGCTGTTTCGCCATTGCTGTTTAGCTTAACTTCATCGCCTGCCGTTTGTCTAATGAACTGTCTTCTGGATACAGACTTTCGTCTTGATAATATTTGCATTCGGTAATCTTCATAATCGTCAAGCCCATTGAACTTTACGGTGCTGCCGTATTTGATTTCAGCATATCCGCCGCGTTTTGCAATGTCTTTTTGCTCGCTGATTTCATCATTGTTAGCACGAACCGTCAGCATATAATCAAAGATGTCGTCGCTTGTAATTATTCGGCTACCGTCAGGAATTCTGTGCCTGTCGCCTTCATCATCGAATCCAAGTTCAAAATTACATTTGTCAACGAATAAATCAAACATTTCACTTGAATTAAACGGAGACACTTTTTTAAGATTCAGCTTCTCGGCAATAATATTCAGCAGTGTGCTTTTTCCTGAACCGTTGCCTCCATAAAATATGGTAATCTTTTTAAAAAAGATATCATAGAAATCCTTTGATGAAAACATTGTGCAGGGATACGGATTATCAATATATCCGTATTTTCTACCATTGTACCATTTCCGTTCTTCAAGTATTATGTCTTCTTCATCTTCATTAGGTAAAGAAAATCGTTCAAGAAACATAACTGTTCACCTCAACCAACATACTTCTATCCGAACCACTAGATAAAAGCCGTTTTATCACTTTAATATTCTTTCTGCCTATGATTGTATCATTGAAACACCTATTAATCAATTAATTTAAGCTCATTGAACAGTCCAGGTACAGATAATAGTACACTGCTTCCCCACTTTCCCCGATTTTTTCTGAGATAGTCCGAATCTTTGTGAAATATATTTGTGCGCATTCAGCAGATACTCACGACCTCTCCCACAATAAATTTTAGGAGCTTTTTGCCTTGATAAAAAAGGCTTTTCGTCAATTTCTGGTGAAGATACATTTTCTTCATCAAAAAGCGGTAACGAAAAGCCTATGGCAGAAGTATTGATAATACTGAGATTAAGTTTCCTATGTGGGTTTAATAAGTCGCAGTTCACCTCGACCAAAAAGACGGGTTTTCCAACCCGTCTTATTTTTATGTAAATCGCTCTAAATCGGCTTAAACACTAACTAAACCGATTTTGCAAAAACCTCAATGGCTGACTTCAGTTGCCTTCAGCGCACTTCAGTTTGCCTGAACGTCAACCGCTTGCCAATCATAACCACTGGTAAACCAGTGGTTTGAGTAGACCCTATAAGGGTCACTTACAAGCATAGCCCCTCTATAGTAACCCCTACACCAAAATGATCTATTACCATATCGATACTTCAAATCTGCGTGTCGGTCGAAAATCACTTGTATCCTTTTTCATTTTATGCCTCCTTATTATCAGCGCTGCTAAACCGCTTCCATAATATCAAAGGCTTCTTTTTGCCGCAACCTTCGGCTTGCTTTTAGCTCGCCGGTTTTATCTTTACCAAGGTATTCTATCCCCCCAGTAAAACTGGGGGTTATCACGCTTAAAGCATAACAAAACAAACAGGCGATTTGCATAAGCAAATTGCCTGTTTTATTTGTTTGTTTTATTCTAATGTAAGAATGTCGTCGAAACCCGTTACAGAGAAAATTTCGGTAACTATGTCATTAGAGTTGATAACTTTCATTGAACCCTGCACCATCATTTTCTTTTGTGCGCTTAAAAGTACACGAAGTCCTGCTGAAGAGATATAATCAAGATTTGCAAAATCAAATATAAGTTCGGTTACACCGTCAATTTCATTTTTTACAACCGCCTCTAATTCAGGAGCTGTAATTGTTTCAAGTCTGCCTTCGACAACAAGAGTAAGAGTGCTTCCATTGGATATTTTATTAATAGTCATAATTTTATCTCCTTATACTTTTTTATAAACAATCATTTCAACCGTGCCAGCGGCTATTCCTATTTCAACCTCATCAGCAATGTTTGCAACAATTGATTTTTCAAGTTCATCCCAATTTTCTTTGTTTTGCTGACTTGCTTTGTATTTGTTAAACGACCATACATTTGCATATGCAGCGGAATAGTTTCTTGCAACAGCTGCTGCTCCGGCGGTATCTAAATGAGTTGTATCCCAACCTGAAACATATTCCGATGGAACGCTTCCTTCGGTTGGCTCAACAAGTCGGTTGAACAAATCACGAAGCTTTCCCATAACACCTTTTGCTGCAACATTTTCGCCGCTTGTTGATGAAGACAACAGATTAAGACGCTTTTCCGTATTCATATCTGTTTCAATCTTTAAATGAAGACGAAAAGTATTATCCTCATCATCAATCCAGAAATCTGCTTCCTGCTCACCTGTAAGGGCTTTCATCATACCCATCATTTCCTCTGTTAAAAGAGTAAGATGAATGGAATCCGTTTTTTGCAGTGACTTGTAAGCAGCAACCAATTCGGTTTGCTTTATTGCTTCGGCAATGCCGCTGCCTGTGTTAGTAACATGAATAACATCAGATTTCATTTACAATTCCTCCAATTATTGATTAATACTTTTTAAGTATATCATTTTATTTCACCTTTTACAAGTAATAATTATCTAACTGATTAATTTTGTTAAACGGCAGAATATAAAATATGGCTGCTCCCTTATTTCAGATTCATCCTTCATTCCTGTCTGATAATTGCATTTATATAATATTTATGTTACCATACAGACAAATATCAAAAAGTTGGTGAAGTTTTATGAAAACAAAAAACACCTCTTGGAAAGAGCTGTATCAGGCAGCAAAGGATGTTCAGAAAAGCCGTGTAATCTCGCCTTTTATTGAGGCAGGCGGAGTTAGTGCGTCGCTGTTAACAGATGGCGGAAATATTTATGTCGGCGTCTGCATTGACAGTGCTTGTTCACTTGGTATGTGCGCTGAAAGAAATGCCATTGCAAATATGATTACAAACGGTGAAAGCAAAATAAAAAAGCTTGTTGCAATAATGCCAAACGGCAAGCCCGGGCTTCCCTGCGGTGCCTGCCGTGAGCTTATGATGCAGCTTGATGAAAACAGCAAAAATATTGAAATACTGATCAATTCAGAAAACGAACAAACAGTTAAATTAGAAGAGCTCATACCCGAATGGTGGGGAAAAGAGCGTTTTTGTGCTGAATAAAATAAATGATAATATATTGAATAAAAACTATTTATATGCTATTATGATAAAATCTATACATCAGTATAAGGAATTGCTATGAAAACACTTTATTTTGAATGCTCCTCAGGAGCTGCGGGAGATATGCTTTGCGCTTCCCTGCTTGAGCTTCTTCCCGAAAAAGAAGAATTTGTTAATAAACTGAATAAAGTTTTCAATCCTGAAATTATTTTTGAAGCTGAAAAAGTATGCAAAAACGGTATTTCAGGCACTCATCTTCATGTTGTTATCAACGGCAGCGAGGAGGGCGAAGAACACCATCACCACCACGAACACCACCACAGAACACTCAGGGATATTGAAAATATAATCAATTCGTTTGATGTTTCTTCAAGTGTTAAAACAAACGCCCTTTCGGTATACAGAATAGTAACCGAAGCGGAAAGCATAGTTCACGGTATGGAAGTCAGCGAGGTGCATCTTCATGAAGTCGGCGCGCTTGACGCTATTGCGGACATAACCGCATTTTGTATGCTCGTTGAAGAGCTCGGTGCTGATAAAATAATTGCTTCACCTATAAACGTTGGTTTCGGAACGGTTAATGCGGCGCACGGCGTTTTGCCCGTTCCTGCACCTGCAACGGCGATTATTCTTGAGGGTATGCCGATTTATACAAACAATGTTTCGGGCGAACTTTGCACACCGACGGGTGCGGCGCTTTTGAAATTCTTTGCAGATGAATACAGATATATGCCCGCAATGAAAATTGATAAAGCAGGATACGGTTTTGGCAAAAAGGAGCTTGAAGTTCTCAACTGCGTTCGCTCATTCATAGGCGAGAACTGTGAAAACAATCAAGTTAATACTCTTGAGTTCAATATTGACGATATGACCGCCGAAGAAATCGCATTTGCCTGCGAGACATTTTTAGAGAATGGCGCAAAGGATGTTTTTACAACTTCAATCGGAATGAAAAAATCACGCCCAGGAACAAAAATCACCGTTCTTTGTTCTGCAGAAGATAAAGAGAAAATGCTCTCCCTTATTTTCAGACACACAACAACGCTCGGCGTTCGTGAAGCAGTTTTTGAAAGATATACTCTCAAAAGAAGCATAGAGAATATTTCTACTCCATACGGCGATATAAGAATAAAGCATTCCGAGGGCTTCGGCGTTGAAAAATCCAAGCCCGAGTATGAGGATATTGCAAAGATAGCAAGGGAAAACAATCTAACTTTCAGAGAAGCAAAAGCGCTTTTGAGGTAAGCCATGAACAGTGCTGTTTTAAAAAAAGAAACTCTTGAGCAAAATTTAAAAAATCTCGGCAAAATCGCCATTGCCTTTTCTTCCGGAGTTGACTCGACCTACCTTCTGAAAACGGCGCACAATATCCTTGGCGACAATGTTATTGCAATAACCGCAAGAGCCTGCTGTTTTCCGAAAAAGGAGACCGATGAAGCCGAGGAATTCTGCAAAAAAGAAGGGATTAAACAAATCTTTATTGACTTCTCACCTCTTGAAATTGAGGAGTTCAGAAATAATGTTAAGAACAGGTGTTACCACTGCAAAAAAGCGCTTTTTTCCACAATAAAAGAGATTGCAGGCGATAACGGATTCAGTACTGTTGCCGAGGGAACAAATTTTGATGATTTAAGCGATTTTCGCCCCGGTATGAAAGCAATAAAGGAGCTGGATATCATCAGTCCCCTTCTCGATGCAGAGCTTACGAAAAATGAAATACGCTTTCTGTCAGAGGAAGCGGGACTTTCAACATTCGATAAGCCCTCGTATGCGTGCCTTGCTTCAAGAGTTGCATACGGTGAAGAAATAACCGAGGAAAAACTTTTAATGGTTGAAAGGGCGGAAAACAAGCTTTTCAGCCTCGGAATCAATCAGTCAAGAGTTCGCGTTCACGGAAATCTTGCGCGAATTGAAGTTTGCAAAGATGACTTTTTGAAACTGCTTATGGCATGTGACGAAGTGAATGATTGTTTGAAAGAGCTCGGTTTCACATTTGTTTCAATGGATTTAGAAGGCTACAAAACAGGTAATATGAATGTTTATTGACAAGCAAAACGGACGAATCTAAGCGTCCGTTTTTTGTTATATTAGACAAAAAATTAATAATAGTCCATCATCTATCTATTAATATATCATTAACTTTCGGCTTTAATATTGTTTTTAATTTTCTAAGAGAGTATAATATATACAATTTTTGGGGATAGAGCCCCATAGAAACGGTGAAATATGAAAATTTTAGCAATTGGTGATGTTGTTTCAAAGCAGGGATGTGAATATCTCAGACAGACGCTTCCGAAGCTGAAAAAAGACTACAGTGCCGATATCGTTATTGTTAACGGCGAAAACTCGGCAGTGGGAAACGGAATAACTCCGCATAGCGCAAAATATATTTTTGATTCAGGCGCAGATGTTATTACTCTCGGAAATCACGCGTTAAGACGCCCTGAAATTGCGGATTATCTTGAAGAAAACGAGTTTATCATCCGCCCTGAAAACTATCACAAAAGTGCTCCCGGAAAGGGATATACAATTGTTGACAAGGGATACGCCCGCGTTCTTGTTGCAAATATGCAGGGCGCCGTTTATCTTGACAATATTGAAAACCCGTTTGATTCGGCAGACAGAATTCTCAAAATCGCCGAAAATGAGGGAATAAACATCATTCTTATTGATTTTCACGCCGAGGCAAGCAGTGAAAAAAGGGCAATGGGATTTTATCTTGATTCAAAGATTTCAGCTCTTTTCGGCACACACACCCATGTTCAGACCTCGGACGAACAGATTCTTCCCTGCGGAACAGGATATATAACCGACCTCGGTATGACGGGTCCGTATTACTCCGTTCTCGGTATTGCGCCCGAAAAGGCGATACAGAAAATGCAGACCAATCTTCCCGTTAAGTTCGCTGTTAATGACGGTCCCTGTGTTGTTGAGGGATGCTGTTTTGAAATTGATAACAAAACCGGAAAAACCATTTCTATAGAAAGGTTTAGAAGATGATAAAAAAATACTTTTCAGTTTTTCTTTCGATTGTTCTGGTGCTTCTTGCATTAACAGCCTGTTCTTCAAAAAACGGCAATCAATCGAAACATACGGTCATCACTCAGGCGGTGACCGAAGTAATTGAGGACCAGTCGGGATTTAAGCTCAGCTATACTCAGTCGGATTCTCTGAATCCGTTTCAGTCCGACACACTCAACAATCAGGTTGTTGAAAACCTTGTTTTTGAATCCCTTTTCGTTCTGGATGAAAGCTATGAGCCCCAGCCGATGCTTGCAACAAGCTACTCGTACACCGATTCAAAAACACTTTCAGTTACTATTGCAAGCGGCAACAAGTTTTCAAACGGCGACGAGCTCACTGCTCAGAGCATTGTTTATTCATTCAACGAGGCAAAAGGCTCCTCACACTGGCAAAACAGCCTTAAGCCCATAGCGAGTGCTTCTGCTCAGAGCGAAACGGTAATTGATTTTAAGCTCAACTACCCCAATCCGAATGCTCACAAGCTTTTAACCTTCGCTATTGCCAGCACAAAAACGGATAAAAATGGCTATCCGATAGGCTCGGGCAGATATAAATTCGGCGAAGGAAACGGAATGGTTTATCTTGAACTCAACACAAAGAAAAGCGATTTCAACCCTCGTTTCACAAAAATACCGCTTGTTAATATTGCTTCCGAGGATTCAATCGAGAACGCGATTAACATCGGAAATATAAGCTACACATTCCGCGATTTATCGAGCGGTAAAAGTGTTAAAATACAAAGCAATAAAAAAGCTGTTAACCTTAACAACCTTGTTTATATAGGAATGAACTGCAACTCGGGAATAACGCAAAATGAAAACATCCGAAAAGCAATTTCCCTTGCTGCAGACAGAGACGCAATTGTTAAAAGCGCTTATCAGGGCTTTGCAAAAAGTGCGGTTTCAGTTTTCAACAGTTCAAGCGCCATCGGCAAGCAAACCGCTGTTTTCAGCAAAAATGCAGACCTTTCTGCTGCAAGACAGGCAATAGACCTCAGCGGAGTAAAAAGTGAGGATTTGAAAATTGATATTCTTACCAATTCAAACCCGAGCAGACTTGCGGTTGCAAGACTGATGAAACAGCAGCTTGAGGCAATCGGCTTTACGGTTACCGTTAACAAAGAGAAAAATAAAACATACAAATACAAAGTCAAAAACAAAGTATTCAGCTTGTATATCGGCGAAACAAAAATTCCCAATGATATGAATCTGAACAGCTTTTTCACATACGGCGGTGCAACGAGCTACGGAATCAATCTCGACTCGGGCAAGACAGCCAAAGCATACAAAGGTTATCTTAATTCCGAAAACGAAATAGGAAGCTTCGTTTTGAATTTCACTCAGGAAATGCCCTTTGTTCCCCTTGTTTACAGACAGGGAATGATTTGTTATTCAAAATCACTGCACGGCGATATGCAGGGATATGTTGACAATTATTTTTCAAATATTCAGGATTGGTATTACAATTAACGCAGGCGATATGTAATAATTTTGCAGGCAAAAATGTTTTAACAGGAGGATATTATGATTAAATTTGAAAATCCCCAGGGATATATTGAAATCACAAACAACTATTTTGCACATCTGGTCGGCAATGCCGCTCAGAGCTGTTTCGGCGTTACCAGAATGGTTAACCCGAACCCCTATCATTCAATAAAATCAATAATCAAGAACAAAGCCGAGCTTGATAACTCCAACCAGGGCGTTATTGTTAAGAGCATTAACGGCGCGCTTGTTATTGATTTGCACATTGCAATATCATACGGCGTTAATATTGCAACCATAACCGACAGCATTGTTAATAAAGTCAGATACACTGTTGAAAGCGCAACAGGTCTTAAGGTATCAAAGGTCAACGTTCATGTTGATGCGTTAAATTAACTTGTTTGATTTATTCACTTACTATGGAGGTTAACCAATGATTACAGGACAAATGTTTCGCGACGGCATTATTTCGGGTGCTAACAACATCTCGAACAGCCGTCAGGCAGTGGATGCCTTAAATATATTCCCCGTTCCCGACGGTGATACGGGAACAAATATGAGCATGACAATCAGCGCAGCTTCAAAAGAGGTTTCATCGCTTGCGGACGATGAACCGCTTTCGGAGGTTTCAAAGCGCTGTGCCTCGGCATTGCTCAGAGGCGCAAGAGGAAACTCGGGCGTTATTCTTTCACTGATTTTCAGAGGCTTTTCAAAAGCCTTTAAAGATATTGACGAAGCATCTTCACAGGATATTGCAAAAGCATTCCGCCTTGGATGCGAATCTGCATATAAAGCAGTTATGAAGCCCACCGAGGGAACTATTCTGACCGTTGTCAGAATGGCTGCCGAGGCTGCGGAAGAATCTGCAAAAACCGAGGAAGACCCGCTTGAAGTTTGTTTTGCGGCGCTTCAGGCAGCTAAACAAGCGCTTGCAACAACTCCCGAACTGCTTCCCGTTTTAAAGAAGGCAGGTGTTGTTGACGCAGGCGGTCAGGGATTCATACTCATCCTTGAGGGCTTCCAGAGTGTTTTTGAAAACGGTGCTGTTGTTCAGGGCGTTGACGAAGGCGTTAAGCCCGTTGAAACTCCCGACAAAACCATCGTCGGCAGCGCAAGCAGTGATATTGAATTCGGTTACTGTTCTGAATTCCTTATTGAAAAAGCGGAAGATGCAAAGGAAAAAGACCCTCTCAAACTCCGCGCATATCTTGAATCCATTGGCGACTGCGTTGTAGTTGTTGACGACGATAGTATTATCAAAGTTCACGTTCACTCAAACTGCCCGGGTACCGTAATTCAGTCCGCACTTAAATACGGTCAGCTTATCAACATAAAAATTGACAATATGCGCTATCAGCACAGAAATGCCGAAGTAGGCGTTAAGGAGGGCAGCACTCCCGTTGAGCCGACTGTTATGGAGCCCGAAAACGATTACGGCTTTGTTGCAGTATGTGCAGGAAAGGGTGTTGAGGACTTATTTGTTGACCTCGGCTGTGATTCAATTGTCAGCGGCGGTCAGACCATGAATCCTTCAACCGACGACATATTAAACGCAATTATGCAAACCCCTGCAAAAACCGTTTTTGTTCTTCCGAACAACAAAAACATAATTATGGCTGCCGAGCAGGCAATTCCTCTCGCAAACGACAGAGAAGTCCGAGTTCTTCAGACAAAAACCATTCCCCAGGGCATTTCGGCAATGCTTGCTTTTGACGATTCTCTCAGCGCAGACGACAACCAGATGACAATGATGGAAATGGCTGACGCTGTTGAAACAGGACTTGTTACCTTTGCCGCAAGGGACAGCGAGATTGACGGCAAGCCAATCAGCCAGGGTCAGATTATGGGAATGACCAATGGCAAGATTAAGTTTATCGGCGACGATAAAGAGGATATTGCTTTCAAAACCGTTGACAAGCTCTTCAAGCGCAACACCCATTCAATGGTAACTCTCATCTACGGTGAGGATGTAAGCGAGGAAGATGCAGCAAAGGTTGAAGAAAAACTCAGCGAAAAATACAAAAATGATATTGAAATAAGCGTTATAAACGGCGCTCAGCCTGTTTATTACTATATAATTTCGGTGGAATAATGGAAAATTACAGCGAATTTAATATTCAATATATAAAAGGTGTTGGAGAAAAAAGAGCCCGGCTTTTCAACAAGCTGGGCATTTATTCGGTTGCGGATTTAATTCATTTCTATCCAAGAAAGTATCAGGACTGGAACAACTGTGAAACAGTTATTTCTGCGCCCGAAAACGAGAATGTTGCAATCAAGGCAACGATGATAACCCCCGTTAAAGAGAGCTTAATAAGAAAGGGCTTAACCCTTTACAAATGCAATTTCTCGGACGGACAAACGGTTATTCATGTAACCATTTTCAACAACAAATATCTTGCAAAGGCACTTAGAACATTTGATGAATACATTCTCTACGGCAAGGTTGAAAAAAGCTTTACGGGCGCATTTATGAGTTCGCCCCAGATTGAGAAGGCTGAAACTGCGCAGGGCATTCATCCGATATACAGCGCAACCGAAAATCTCAACTCAAAGGCAATTGCAAAGGTTGTGAAGACGGCGCTTGATAAATTTGAATATTTCGAGGATACTCTCGACAGTGAAATCCGAGCTGAATATAATCTTTGTTCTCTTGATTTTGCAATAAGGCAAATTCATTTTCCGAGCAACGAAAACAATATTGAAGAAGCACGGAAAAGACTGATTTTTGAAGAACTCTTAACTCTTCAGCTCGGTCTTATGAAACTAAGAGATAAAAAAGAAACAAAGAATAATTTTGTAATCAAAAAGGACTTTACCGAGGAGTTTTTCTCACTTCTTCCCTTTGAGGCGACAAACGCTCAGAAAAAAGCAATTTCAGACTGCATCAGAGATATGATGAGCAGCAAAACAATGAACAGGCTTGTTCAGGGTGATGTCGGCTCGGGAAAAACAGCAGTTGCGGCAGCAGCAATGTTCACCGCAATAAAAAACGGCTATCAAAGCGCAATGATGGCGCCGACGGAAATACTCGCAAGCCAGCATTTTGAATCACTTTCAAAACTTTTTGAAAATACGGATATAAAAATCGCCCTGCTGACAGGCTCAACAAGGGCAAAAGAAAAACGCGAGATTAAAGAGGCGCTTATGGGCGGTAAAATTGATTTGATTGTCGGCACCCATGCGCTTATTCAGAATGATGTTGAATTCAAAAATCTTGCGCTCGTCATAACCGACGAACAGCACCGTTTCGGAGTTGAGCAGAGGGCAAGCCTTGCATTGAAGAGCGCTTCACCGCACCTTATGGTTATGAGCGCAACGCCCATTCCGAGAACTCTCGGACTGATTATCTACGGCGACCTTGACATCAGCGTTCTTGATGAGCTTCCTGCAGGAAGAAAAGCAATAAGAACGGATTTTGTTGATTCATCATATCATCAGAGAATTTATAACTTCATCAAAAAAACGGTTGATGAAGGGCGTCAGGCATATATTGTATGTCCGCTTGTTGAAGAGGGAGAAAGTGAATTAATCTCGGCAAAGGAATATGCAACCGAGCTGAGCGAAAAACACTTTGAGGGATACAATCTTGCTCTGCTACACGGAAAGATGAAGGCAAAGGATAAAGACAAGGTTATGCAGTCCTTTGCAAACGGAGAGGTTGATATTCTTGTTTCAACAACAGTTGTTGAAGTTGGAGTTGATGTTCCGAATGCAACTATTATGCTTATTGAAAACGCAGACCGTTTCGGGCTTTCACAGCTTCATCAGCTCAGAGGAAGAGTCGGCAGAGGCAGCGAGCAGAGCTACTGCATTCTTGTGTCCGACAGCAAGGGTGAAAACACAAGAAACCGCCTTGAGATTATGAAGGAAACAAGCGACGGATTCAAAATAGCGGACTACGACCTCAAAACAAGGGGTCCCGGTGATTTCTTCGGAAAGCGCCAGCACGGTCTCCCCAATCTTGTTATTGCGGATATGCTTGAGGATATGGACACACTTATGGAGTGCCAGGAATGTGCAAAGAGAATGCTTAAAGAGGACGAAAATCTTGATAAATATCCACTGCTCTGCGATCAAATCAGCGATATGTTCAGAAAAGCAGAATATTAGTTGTTAGGGGCAAGTGACAAGTGGCTGGTTCTCTCAATTTTAATTATGCAAAAACATTGCAGAAAAGGGGCTGCTCACTCTTTGTGAGACAGCCCCCCTTTTTAGTTTAATTATTATTGTTTTAAATCGAAAGTGCCTGTGTAGTAATTCGGCTGGAACTCTCCCCAATCCTCAAGAACTGCTTCAAGATTTGGTTTATCTTTTTCGTCTGCACCTGTAAAATATAAGCCGAGTGCAGTTGTCTGAGTGAACTTTGTTTTATCTTCGCCTTCATACTGCTTTCTTACACTGACATTAACCGAATATTCGCTGGAAGCGCCGTCTTTGTCTACAACCAGCTTGCCCTTGTCATTCACTGAGATATCATAAGTATCTTTGCCAAGCGTTAGTGTTCCGTCGGCAATAGTAATTTCGCCCTGTTCGGATGTCCATGTGCCTGCAAAAGAATCAAGAGCAATCTTGTTTTTAGATACTGCTGAATCTATGCTTCCGTTTTCATCTGCACGGTACATAATCATAAGAGCATGCTGTGAAGAATCCATGTTTTCATCGGTTGTATCTTCAACATTTGTGAAATAAAGCGCGTCATTATCAACATTATAGGTTGAATAGGAAACAACTGTTGACTTTGTTGTTTTGCCGTCAACATCCGTACTTTCCATTTCCGACTCATCACACATAACCTTGTATTCTCCCAGAGTTAAACAAGTGAATTTCACTTCTGTTTCGCCGTATTCGGAAGTTGATTTTACAGTTCCATCCTCGTTATAAACATAACTTATTGTACCGTCCGCGCTCTTCCATGTGCCAATTAAATCCTTGTCAATGCTTCCATCGGCAATATCAGAAAGCGCATTATACTTCCCTTTAATTCCGAGCGCATCATCGGTCACCATAAGAGAATCAAGCTTGTCGCGAAGATTAACCTCTTTGCCTATGCTCATACCGCAGCCGAAAAGCGCCGCTGTCATTAATAAACATAAAACAATACTTAATGCTTTTTTCATTTTTACACCTTCAAAGTACTCTTAGTCACCGATTGAAACCGAACTGTTTTGCTGATTATCGAGTACAGCGTCAATTGCAAGAACAACTGCCATCGCAAGCACTTCCCTGCTCTCATCAGCAATATCAAGTTCAAAGGTATCTCCCCATGCCATCCACTTTTTGTGAATTGCAACAACGGGTGCTCCGTTTTCGGTAATCGTGTAGTCGTGACCGAAGAAATCGCCCTCAACTTCCCAGCCGGGTCCTTCAATTAAGTACTTTGGTTTGAATAGGGTAAACTTTTTCTTGATAACTGCAACCTCTTCGCCGTTCATTTCAACAGAAAACTTCGGCATCAGTGAAACGACCTTCTGATTTACGAAAGCAAGCTCGTTGCCCGCTGTGTCATAAATACGCAGTTTTTTGCCTACGGATATAAGTTTACCCTCAACAAAATACTTGTCTTCTCCGTAAGAATTCTGGATGCTGAATTTATCTTTCCACGAAAAGACTTTTTGTTTCATATAAAGCTTCATAATTTTGCCTCCTTAATGATGCTTTTTCATTATTTATTTTAACAAATATATTAATATTTTTCAACTATATCCTTTAATTCTTCTGCAGTATTGATTCCGTTGAGCATAATGCCCTCGGTGACCTCTGCACCTTTTGCATAATCCTTCAAAAAATCAACAGCCTTTGCAAAATCGCTTCCGCCTGAAGTTGCAAAAACAACAATTTTCTTACCCGAAAAATCATATGCATCAAGAAAACTTCTGATAATAAGCGGTGCTGTGAAATACCATATCGGAAATGCAAGAAAGATTATGTCGTAATCGCTGATATTTGCATCTGTGTCCGAAAGAGCTATTTTTGCTTTTTTTATCCATTCCTTATTGCATCTTGAAAATGGTTTTCTCCAATTGATGTCCTCTGCACTGTAGGGCGTTTCAGGTTTGATTTCATAGATATCTGCGCCCGATGCTTCGCTGAGAAGCTGTGCTTTTTTAGCTGTTGTTCCCTCTGCCGAGAAAAATGCAATTAATTTTTTGCTCATAGTATTGCTCCTTTATTATTGATTAAGGGCGGGTGTGAAAACCCGCCCCTATTTATCTTGCAATTAATCGTTGTCCTCAGTTGTCGGCTGAGTTGTTGTCTGAACTTCACCGTATACCTGCAGAATAACCTCGTCTCCAACCGCAGCTTCTTCGCCTGCTGCAGGTGCGCTTCCGTAGGTTGCTTTAACGGTTTTCGGTGTATGAGTTCCGTCGTTATAAACCTCAACGCTTGAAACCTTGAAGCCGAGATCCTCAAGAGTCTTTTTGGCTTCGTCAATGGGCTTGTTGCTCAAATCGGGAATTGTTTCGGTCTGGATTCCGCGGCTTACAGTTAAAACTATATCCGATGCCATCGGAACGCTTTCGCCTGCAGGAACACTCTGCTTGAATATAATTCCTTCTTCAACGTCCGAGGAATACTCAAATTCAAAAGTAATTGCAAACTGCTCGTTCCATGCTCCGTTGTTTTCAACATCAGCCTGGGTGTAGCCGTTTGTTACAAAGTCGGGAACCTCGTAATCAACTGCCTGGGTTGTTGCAACTGTTGTTTCGGGTTTTTTAATCAAATCGGTAAACTGAACAATATATATTCCGGCGCCGATTGCCGCAACAATCAAAACTACAAGAATGCTTATTATAACTCTTTGTTTAACATTCTTTGCCTTGTTCGGGTCACGGTATTCCTCTTCTTCAACATATTCGGGTTCGTCGTTTGCAGCCTTTGCAATAACTGCGGGTGCTGCGTCAAGATATTCCCTGTATTCGGTAATGCTCTTAATTCTCTTTTCGGGATAAATCTGCATTCCGTTTCCGATTGTTTTAATAACATGCATCGGAATTGTTTCTGCAATTGAATTCGGAATCATAAGCTTGTCGTTTGCTTCTCTCGACGGAGCACTCGGCGGATTTGTTCCGGCAAGAGCTCTGTATATACAAGCTGAGAATGCATATATGTCCGTTGCAGGACACATCTTATGATTGTTTTCATACTGCTCGATTGCAGTATATCCGTCGCAGAAATTGAAATCAAGCGCACTTGTTATGTCACATGCTTCCTGAATTGTAAAGGGTCTTAAGCGAACCTTTCCGTCCCTGCAAAGAACAAGGCTGTCGGGAGTAATCGAGCCGTGTATAATTCCGTTTGCATGAAGATTTTCAAGCGTTGTTAAAACGGGCATAAACATAAGTCTTGCATTGTCCCACGGAATATAACCGTTTTCAGCTCTTAAAAGATACTCACGAAGCGGAATGCACTCAACATGCTCAATGATTGCATAAACTGTTTCGTTTTCTTCAAAAACATCATAAACGGGAACAACTGCAGAAAGCGAATGAAGCTTTTCAAGCGTTGTCCAGAGTTTATAGAATGACTTTTTATACTTTTCAACTTCGCCGGTATATTTCTGGCGAACATGAATTTCAGCCGAGCCTTCAAGGCGTGAGCTTATTCCCTTCGGATAGAATTCTCTGATAACGATTTTCTTGTCAAGCTGAAGATCGTATCCCGAATAGGAAACAGCGTCGCTTTCATGTTCCTGAACAGCACCGACAACATATTTGTCGGCAATAATTGTTTTAGGTGCAAGATACATAGTGTTGGGCTCTGTATCATTATCGTAGCCGCACTCCTGACATTCGGCGCCGTCTCTCAGTTCCTTAAAACAATTCATACAAAGGTTGTCTATATCTTTCATATCAATCACTTCACTTATACATAAAATAACACAATATATAATATCAATATAAATCGTCAATGTCAAGAAAGTATATGTTAAAAATCCAAGAACAGCGGTACGATTTTTCGGCTTTCCTTATTGCTAATGCCGCATTATTGCGCTATAATAAATGCAAATATTGTTTCGGAGGATAAAAATGAATTTCAGAGAACTTTCAAACGGCATGTGCGAAGGCTTTGTTCTTCTTAAAAAATGCGAAGAAAAAAAGACCAAAAACGGTTCTGTTTATCTTGATATGATTATTGGCGATAAGGAAGGCGAAATGAGCGCCAAGCACTGGGATTTTGGCGGCGGCGTTGTTTTTGAAAAGGAATCCGTTGTTAAAATCAGAGGCTATGTTGAACAGTATAACGGAAGGGACCAGTTCAGAGTAACCCAGATAAGACCTGTATTAAGCTCCGACGAATATAAGCTTACAGACCTTGTTCCCTCTGCTCCGATAGGCGGTGAACAGATTTTTGAAATGATTAAGGCGAGAGTTGAAAAATTCGAAAACGAAAACCTGAAAAAAATCGTTCTCTCGATTATTGAAGAAAAAAGAGATTTGCTCATAACATGCCCCGCTGCATTAAGACTTCACCATGCACTGCTCGGCGGACTTATGTATCACACAATCAGCATTATCAGAATGGCTGAGGAAATCAGCAAAATATACACCAATATCAACACCGAACTGCTTCTTTCGGGCATAATTCTTCATGATGTTGCAAAAACCTGGGAGCTCGAACCGGGAAAAACAGGGCTTGCAAAGGGATATACCGCCGAGGGCGAGCTAATCGGTCACCTTGTTAAAGGCGCAATGTATGTCAACGACAAGGCAAAAGAACTGGAAATAGAATGCGCAGAAGTTCCGCTTCTTGAGCATATGATTCTCTCACATCACGGTGTACCCGAATACGGTTCACCCGTCCGCCCGATGTTCCTTGAGGCTGAAATTCTTTCGTCACTTGACGCGCTTGACGCTACTATATATGAAATAAACGACGCAACATCAAAGGTTGAGATTGGTCAGTTCACGGACAGACAGTGGGCGCTTGATGACAGAAAGCTGTACAACCACGGACTTTCGGACACAAAACACACAGTTAATCTTTATTCAGACGGAGATATGAAAAATGGGAATGACTAATGCAGTTGAACACGACAAATGGACAGAAATCAAAATATATGTTCCCATCAGCGATATTGAAACTGCTCAAAACATTGCAACAATGGTTGTTCCCTACGGAATATATGTTGAGGACTATTCCGCTCTTGAAGAGGAAGTTGATGAAATCGCTCATATTGATTTGATTGAAGAAAGCCTTCTGAACAAAAACAAAAACGAGGGAATAATTCACATATACATCAATCCCGATGAAAATCCTTTGGAAGCGGTTTCATTCATTAAGGAAAGATTCGAAAGCGTTGGTATCAGTGATTTCAAAATCGAGTTTGAGGACTGTTTAACCGAGGATTGGCAGAATAACTGGAAACAGTATTTTCATGCAATGCCAATAGGCGAAAAGCTTTTAATCCGTCCTCTCTGGGAAAATGAATTCGACGCTCAGGGAAGAAAAATACTAAATATCGAGCCCGGACTTGCCTTCGGCACAGGCTCCCACCCGACAACAAAACTTTGTCTTGAAACACTTGAAAACTATGTTGACGAGAATTCAACAATTCTTGACATCGGCTGCGGAAGCGGAATCCTTTCGATTGCATCCCTGCTTTTAGGCGCAAAATCCGCTCTCGGCGTTGACATTGATTCGCTTGCAGTTAAAACTGCCGTAAAAAATGCTGCCGAGAATGATTTTGACGAAAGCAGAATACAATTTATACAGGGAAATCTTTCGGACAAGGTCAGCGGAAAATTCAGCATTGTTGTTGCAAATATTGTTGCCGACATAATTATTCAGTTTAATTCTCAGGTCGGTGAATTTCTTGAAGACGACGGCGTTTATATAACCGGCGGAATCATTGAAAACAGGGAGGATGATGTTCTTCTTTCCTTTGCTCAAAGCGGTTTTGAGGTTGTTGAAAGACGCGAAAATAACGGATGGCTGGTTTTTGTTTTAAAGAAAGCATAACACTATTGCATAAACACAAGAATTTTGTTATAATCAGATTATAATTCCAGTGGAGGTTACTAATATGAAATATGCTCTTGTAACAGGTGCAACAAGCGGACTCGGCAGAGAAATTGCAAAAAGAGTTTCTGAAAGCGGATGGTATGTTTTTGCCTGCGGCAGAAATGAAAAATCGCTTGAAGAGCTCAAAAACACTACATTTGTTCATCCGCTTTGTGTTGACGTTACCAAACAGGAAAGCATTGACGCAGCATTTGAAGAGGTTTCAGGTATTACAGATAAGCTTGACGCAATAATCAATT
The DNA here is from genome assembly GCA_905233545.1 of uncultured Eubacterium sp. Lineage (GTDB taxonomy): Bacteria > Bacillota > Clostridia > Oscillospirales > Acutalibacteraceae > Eubacterium_R. Next base: position 38,078 of record CAJOEV010000004.1, read on the forward strand.
TCTCGGGCGTTCAGCAGATGTCCTCTCTCGTTGAGGGAAATATCGAAATTGTTTCCGATATGATTGAGGTTAACCTTATGGGAATGGTTCGAATGAACAAAACCTTCTTCCCTCTTATCAAAAAGGCAAAAGGAAGAATTATCAACTGTTCATCCGAATGCGGCTGGATGACACCACAGCCCTTCAACGGTCCCTACACTCTTTCAAAATACGCTGTTGAGGCATATAACGACTCGCTCAGAAGAGAGCTTATGTTTATTGATGTTCCCGTTATCAAAATTCAGCCCGGTTCATTCAAAACCGCAATGCACGGAACAACAACAAAATCCTTTGAAAGACTTTCAAACAGCACAACAATGTACAGCGATGTGCTTGATAAAATGAAGGTTATGATGGAAATCGAACTCAAGATGGCAAACGACCCGAGACATCTTGTTGAAGCTGTTATGAAAGCGCTTGAAAGTGAAAGGCCGAAGCAGAAATACAGAGTTAAAAACTCACCGATTCTTGGTTTCGTTGAAATCTGGCACCCCGAAATTGTTGACACAACCTATAAAACCGTTTTGTCATCCAAGCTCGTCGGTGAGGTTATCGACAAGGTTAAGGATAAAATTGAAAAATAATTTTTTGAGGATATGTTTAGCATATCCTCTTTTTGTTCATACTATCAAAGAAAGGATTTGATAGTATGAAAGAAAAAATCGGAAAAGACGGCGATACCGTAAAACTTCTGCGCGAATGCGACGCGGGAATAAAAATGGGAATTTCATCAATTGAAGATGTTGTCAGTGATGTAAAAGACAGAAACTTCCGTGAAATGCTCAATGAGTGCAGACGCCGTCACGAGGCGCTCAGCATTGAGGTCGGGGCGCTTCTTGATGAACATCAGGACGCGGGCAAAAATCCAAACCCGATAGCTAAAAGTATGAGTTACATCAAAACAAACTTAATGATGACGATTAAGCCAAAGGATGAAACGGTTGCCGACCTTATGACAGATGGGTGCAATATGGGCATAAAATCCCTTGGAAGATATCTCAATCAATATAAAAGTGCTGATGAAAAATCAAGGGATATCGCCAAAAATCTCATATCGCTTGAGGACAGGCTTTCAAATGATTTGAGAGAATATCTTTAATAATCAAGGTGTCAGGTATCAGGTGTCAGGTTTTAGGTTTGCAAATAATCATTATGCTGACACCTAACGCCTGACTCCTAAATTTTTATGGACTTTTCATCCTAAATGTAATATAATATATTGAATGAAATTTCAGGAGAATGAATATTTATGAATATTGTTGTTTTGGCAGGCGGCATCAGCACAGAGCGCGATGTTTCGCTGATTACGGGAAAAAACGTTGTTAAAGCATTAAGAGGCTGCGGCGAAAACGCTGTTTTACTCGATGTTTTTCTCGGATATAACGGGGACGCTGCAACATTTTTTGAAAGCAGTGACGGTAATGTCAATGCGGTTAATGCAATCGGAATTGTTGACCCGAGCATTGATGATATAAAAAAAGCAAGAAAAGATGACTCAAACGCTCTTTTCGGAAACAATGTTATTGAAATCTGCAAAATGGCGGACATTGTTTTCATTGCGCTTCACGGTGAGGACGGCGAAAACGGAAAAGTTCAGGCAACCTTCGACCTTCTCGACATCAAATACACCGGTTCGGGATGCATTGCAAGTGCTATGGCGATGAACAAATACATATCAAAACAAATGATGGATGCAAACGGCATCAGAAACGCAAAATACAGTTTTGTAACAAAAAACAGCGCCGATATCAGATATGAATATCCCTGCGTAATTAAGCCGACATCGGGCGGTTCAAGCGTCGGAATTTCAATTGTTAAAAGCAAAGAGGATTTTGACGAAGCCGTCAAAACCGCTTTCAGATACGAAGATGAAATCATTATCGAAGAGTTTATCGAAGGACGCGAGTTTTCGGTTGGTGTTCTCGGCGATACTGTTCTCCCTCCGATTGAGATTATTCCGAAAGAGGGCTTTTATGACTACAAGAACAAGTATCAGGAAGGCATGACAATAGAAATCTGCCCCGCCGAACTCAGCGAAGCAGACACAAAAAGACTTCAGAAAAACACAAAGAGAGTTTTTGATGTTTTGAATCTTGAAGTTTACGGAAGAATTGACTTCATTCTTTCCAAGGATAACAATGAATTCTACTGCCTTGAGGCTAATTCCCTTCCGGGACTTACCTCTTTAAGCCTTCTTCCCCAGGAGGCAAAGGCAATCGGGATTGAATACCCCGACCTCTGTAAAAAAATCATTGAATTATCACAGAACAAATAAAAAAGCTCGGCAGAAATTATCTGCCGAGTTTTTTATGCTTTTTCTACATCAATATCTGCGATTTTATCAAGAAAATCCTTTGGAGTTATAACAGTTCCCATTTCAAAGAATTCATCCATATTCAGATTGAAATTATTGACAAAAACAGGAACTCCTGCATACTCGATATCAATGTGGAGCCTTTTTGCATCCTCAAAAATTGATTTGATATCATAGTTATTGCAGTCATAGTATTTCTTGGCGCAGACCTCGTTGTTATGAATATACTGCAAAATAATGTTCCTTGTTGATTTCGAAATTGAAATATATTTCGAATGATTTTTTGAAAGCGCTTGTCCCATAGTCATCTGGCAAACTGCCTTGCAGGCTCCGCTGTTCAGGAAAAACTCATTGATAAAAATTGCTTCAAGCGGACTTGTGTCGTCGGGAGTAATTATTGCAAGAACACTTTTTGAATATTTTTTTCCGTATTCTTTCTTAATGAACTGCTTAAAATAGTACTCGCATTCAGAAATCTTTTTTGCAAACTGATGATAAAACGGAATATTGCACGCTTCATCAAGTCCGGGCATTGTGAAAGTTGTGAATTCTTCGCTATCTTTTTTACGAATAAGAATATATTCATTGGTAATAATCATAGGAATAGTTTTGGGCATAATAACACCTCTTGCTTTTGATAATATAATTATACAGCATATCTTATTTATTTTCAATAGTGTTACAATTGTGTAACTTTTATACACATTATTGCAATATATGGTATAATAAACCGATATAATTTGAAAGGACGGGCGTTTAAAGAACAAACACTTTTGCCCCGAAAAAATTATGAACAATAAAGAACTTGATGAAATACTAAATGAAATAAAACAGCATTCCCAACACAAAGATGATTTTCAGGCTGTATCAAAGCCCGCTTCTCAGGGTAATGAAAAATCCGAAGATGCGTCTGCTGTCAGAAATGATACAGAGGACTCGGATTTAATTGATTTGCCTGCGCCTACAAAATCAAAAAGCGAGTTTTCATTTGCTCCTTCCGATGAAGAAACAAAAGAAGCAAATGGAATCGTAAATAATGAAGATAAGGAGCTCGGAAGTGATTCCGATGATTTGCTTATGAAAGATTATCAGTATTTCGACGACGAATATCCCGAAGAGACAAAAAAGAGCAAAAAACCGTTAATAATAACAATTGCTGTTATTCTTATCATTGCAATCGGCGTCGGTGTTTACTTTGGATTTTTCCACAAAAAAGACGAAGTTACAACAACCGCTGTTGAAACCACCCAGGAAGTAACGGAATATGTTCCCAACACGAAAAACAATCCTCTGACGGGCGAATCCGATTTTGACGCAGCTGCTATTGGAAAGAGACCTGTTGCAGTTGTTGTTGAAAACGAATATGATACCGCATCCGTTAAACCTCAATGGGGAATGAATGAAGCTGATATCGTTCTTGAAGGTGAAAGCGAATATTCAACAAGAATGCTTCTGTTCTGGGCTGACTACACGGATTTACCCGCTCAGATTGGTCCCGCACGTTCGGCAAGGCCTCCGTTCATTCATTTCAGCCAGCTTTTCGACAGCATCTTTATCCATGCAGGTCTTTCAAGAACAAGAGGTGCATATATCGGCGCAAATACCGTATTCAAAAACGAGAAAATTGACCATATCAATCTTCTTGCCTACGGTGAAGACGGAACATATTTCGGAAGAGATAAGTCAAGAACCGAAACAATTGAGCACACAGGATATTTCAACGGAACAAGTGCTCCCGAACTTATTGAAAAACAGAATTTTGAAACAGACATTGACTCTTCAAAATTCTCAATCCTTCAATTCAACAAAACTCCTCAGAAACTCAGCGACAAGGCTGCAACATCCTGTAAATTTGTTTGGTCGGACAGCAATACAGTCGGTCACTGCCCGAAAGTCGGCTCATATTATTATGATGAAACCGCTGAAAAATATACAACAAATGATTTCGATTCGGATTTCGGAAGCGCAAATCTTCAATTCGAAAACCTCATTTTCCTTTTAGATACAACCGAATACATCACCAAAGAAAACTATCAGGGAAAAGGTATCAATGAAATTTACTGTGACTATAAGCTTACAGGAGGAACGGGGGCAGTTCTTTCTCAGGGAACAGTTGTTGATATCACATGGGGCGTTGAAGACGGCAAGCTCTGGATGAAGGATACTGACGGAAACAATGTTATGCTTAACCCCGGAAAAAGCTATATAGGCTACGGCTCATCAAACATGGGCGGAAGCATTACAATCGAGTAATCAGAAGGATAACATATGGAAGAAACAATCGTTTTCAGAATAAAACAAACTTTAAATGAGAATGACTACACCGCATTTGCAAAAAAGCTCAAATCCGTTAAAATAAGCAAAATAATCTATTTTATTATGGCGCTGTTAATGGTTGGAAATGCAGGAATTATGTTTTATATCGGAAGATATACCGAAGCAATTATATTCTTGGTTATAGCTTTGCTGATACTTGCTCTGATGTTTATTTATCCATCATTTATAGGAGCAAATCTTTTCAAAAACTATTCAAAACTTCATAATGCAAGAGCCATTACGGGTGATGTAATCTTCTGCGATAATCAGATATACGATATTTCAAATAACTCGCGTATGACTCTCCAGTATTATCAATTTGAAAAAGTTGTTGAAACTAAAAAATACTTCTTTTTGATGATAACAAAAAGCACGGGCATTATTCTAAAAAAAGACAGCTTTATCAACGGCGAAGCATCGCAGTTCATGCAATATTTTCTTGCAAAATCCCATATAAAAAAATAAAAGCAAGGAGCTTTCTCAAAAGAGAAGGCTCCTTTTCATTATTGTTGAATTTGCTTTGATTATCTCATTGATTCTTCGTAAGCTTTAATCATCTTTTTAACCATCTGACCGCCTACTGAACCTGCCTGACGAGAAGTAAGGTCACCGTTGTAGCCCTGCTTAAGGTTAACACCAACTTCAAAAGTAGTTCAACTACATCTTAAAATTGCCGAGATAATGGACAGTTTCGGGCATATCTGTCGTTAAACTGCCACTTTTTTTGAGTTTTTTTGATTGCTTTGGTGTTCAACTACATCTTGAGCGTTTTCATTGAAATTTCGGCTTTTTTTGCCGATATCACCGATGAATCTGTAGACGATTTTGATGTTTTGTCGGTACGGAATATCGTGTGTAGCTACGGTATAACCCTCAGGAAGTTCCTTTCTTCCGATTTCAATTCGCTCAATAAATGTCCGAACAATGTCAGGGGTCAGCTCATCAATATGGTTGTATCTTTCCACCATGGAGAAGAACATTCTGTAGGCATCTTCCATATTGTTAATCTGGAATTCCATATCCTTGAGCTTCATCCTTCTCTCCTTCAGCGCATTTGATTCCTTGGTAAGTGAGTCAATCATTTTCTTCAGTTGGGCATCGCTGATGACTCCCATTGCATTATCGTTGTAAAGCTTCAAAACAATTTTATCAATATCGTTCAGGCGTTTCTCAATGCTCTCAATGTTGTTTTTTGAGTCCTTGTAGATGCCTGATTTTTGTTTCTTTACAGCGGCTTTAATGATTGAATTAATATCGTCTTTTGAAAGGTCGATGAACTTATTAAGCTCCGATTTAACAATTTCAACCAGGTCGGAATACTTAATCCTTGCACCGTTTTCGCAATGGTGCGCTGAACGCTTCGGAATGTTAAGGCAGGACAAATACCAGTACTTTTCCCTTTCGCCCTTGTAAACACTTCCACAGGAACACATCGCAGAACCGCAGCTTTCGCAAAAAGTTATTCCGTTAAAAATGCTCTGTCTGGTTTGGTCGAATTCCTGCCAGCATTTGGTGTTCATACCCATATAGCGCTCTGCCTTTTCAAACTGCTCGGGCGTTACCAAAGGCTGATGAGTATCGCGGGTAATCACCCACTGGTCCCTGGGAACCTTGACGGTCTTCTTAGACTTAATACTCACCTTTTTGGATTTTCCCAGAATCGTATGGCCGAGATAAACCTGGTTCTGAAGTATTCTTTTAACGGTGGTATGATTCCACTCATCAGTTGCCCTTGCCGCTCCCCTGTCGCAGAATTTATCTCTGAACAGAACTCTGTATTTCAAAGGTGTTATCTGTCCTTCCTTTGTGAGCTGAGCAGCTATAAAGTGAGCAGACCTTCCGTTTTCCGCGAGTTCAAAAATGCGCTGAACTATCGGAGCTGTATTCGGGTCAGGAACAATACTTGTGCTGTCATCCGGATTTCGCATATAGCCGAACGGCGGACAAGCACAGTACTCCCCTCTCTCTCTTTTTTGGTAAATTACCTGCTTTATCTTTCTTGATGTATCACGAAGATAAACATCATTCATAGCGAACTGAAACGGTGCCATTATATTTGATTCATAAGAATCGAAGTTATCACTGATTGCCATATAATGGATGCAATGCTCGGGAAAGTACGTTTCGGCATAATAGCTTGATTCAGTCATATCTCTGCCGAGTCTTGATAAGTCCTTGGTTATAACGGTGTTAACAAGACCTGTATCAATATGTGCAAGCATTGAGCGGAACCCGGGGCGTTCAAAGTTTGAACCCGAAAAGCCGTCGTCAACAAACTCCTTTACAATAGTAATATTATTATCTTTACAATACTGTCTGATAATATTCCTTTGATTAATAATACTTCCGGACTCACCGTTATTTGCCTCTTCAACAGATAATCGCAAGTATATGTCAGCTAAAGCAACAGCAGTATTCATTGTAACCTCCTTGTACTGTCGCTATTTAATTGCCTAGCAACAGTTTACCATACATTTTTTACTATATCAATTGAATGGGCGAATGTTTTCAGTAGTAATTTTTTCCAGAACAATGTCCCTCAAAGTGTTCTTATTACTAAAGATTCTGGTTACCTCATACACGCTTTTCCCAATGGTATATACGCCCACCGAATCGGCATTATTCATCGCTGAAATGCTGCGTGCTTCTTCGTTGTTTTTAACATCAATATTTTGCTGCATAAAAATTCCTCCAATACATATTTTTGGAAAGAAAATGAAATATATACAAATTCATTCGCCCTCCTAATATCCACTGGAGGAAAACAACCAAAGTGGTCCGCAAAAATAAAAAAAGTTCACTACGAATAATTCATAGTGAACTGATTTTTAATATGTTTTCAGACTTGTAGTTTATTTGTATTTTTTACAATATGTAATTCGTCTAACAAAAACCTTAACGATTCTTATAATATGCGCAGTTAGGAAAACCTTCACCGTAGTCACGGTTCCAAAATAGTAACTACGCCATTATTTTATTCATCTTTTTGACTTAATACAATTTTTAGATTTTTTTCATTAGCATTAATAGTTGTTAATTTGCTACAACCCGAAAATGCATTTTCACCAATGCTTATTACAGAATCTGGAATTGTGATACTTGTTAATCTGCTGCAATGTGCAAATGCTTTATATCCAATGCTTGTAACAGAGTCTGGAATTGTGATACTTGTTAAACAGGGGCAATTTGCAAATACTTCTTCGCCAATGCTTGTAATAGAATTTGAAATGCAACCGCTTGATAAAAAGAAGCAACTACCAAATGCGCCACAGCCAATACTTGTAACAGAGTCTGAAATGAAAATGCTTTCTAATAACATGCAACTTTCAAATGCATAATCGCCAATATTTGTGACAGAATCCGGAATGATAATGCTTCTTAAATCGCAGCCTGTAAATGCACTTTCGCCAATGCTTGTAACAGATTCTGGAATAGTGATACTTTCCAATTTGCTGCAACCGCAAAATGCACTATCACCAATGCTTGTAACAGAATTCGGAATAGTGATACTTGATAAACTGCTACAATTCTCAAATGCACTATCGCCAATGCTTGTGACGGATTTTGGAATTTCTATGCTCGTTAAACTGTAACAATGTGAAAACACATAATCACCAATCCTCGTAACGGAATCTGGAATAGTAATACTTATTAATTCGTTGCAACAGTAAAAAGCGTATTTGCCAATGCTTGTGACAGAGTCTGGAATGATAACGATTTCCAAATTGAAACAACGATAAAATGCATTGTCGCCAATACTAGTGACACAATTCGGAATAATGACTATAGTTGATTCTCCTATATATCTTTCAAGCACACCTTCACAAATGATAAAATCATCATCTGTTTTATTGTTATTATTCAATGACATATCTCATGCTCCTTAATGAAAGTGATATTTTACTTTGAATTTCAATAACGGTAAAAACATTATATAATAAATAATTCCTTATTTCAATAAAAAGCAAAACAGTGTATGCAAAAGTTGATGACAAACATGAATAGAAGAAAAAGCAGATTGCAACCCCCTTCAACAATTTGCAATCTTCAATCTTCAATGTGCTCTAAAACCGCATAAACACTGGATATTTTCAAGGTAGTACATTGCAAATTAGCACAACATTGTAATCTTCAAAAGCAACCATTTCCATTGTGGGAACAGTTGCTTTTTACTATAACAGAGCAAACAGCGAAAAATCATCTATTTGCTCTGCATTTCTGTGAATAATCGTGCTTTGGAATCAACGATTCTTATAATATGGGCAACTTAGTATAACAGATAGGCAAAGCAGCTCATGTCATCGTATGACAGTCCCTTTTGCAGATGCAGAAGGATTCAAGCCTTAAATTTTTTCCTATCAATCGTCAAATGTGGTTCCGCCATCCTTCGGGGTTCCTGGGCAGAACTTACAATACTTTTTTCTTGCTTCGTCAGGATGAAGCGCATCCCACATTAACTCATCAAAAGTTAAGCCCTCAATTGGCTCTAAACTACACTTAATGTATTTTGTACCTGTATATTCCCCCCGTTCTAATATTGCGTTCTTACAGTGTTCACAATTGATAACCTTGTCAGATACTTGTAAATCTACATACTGAACTACAAGGTCTGGTTTGCACGTATACCTTTCCGAGCTGTTTACAGATTCAATCACACAAAAATTTTTACGATTATTTGGATTAAAACCAATAAATCTATATTTTTTCCCGTTCAGATCGAATTCAGTTCCATAATGCTCTTTTGAAAATCCGTAACGATTACAGTATTTCTCAAAGTCCCGACGTTGGTCGTCATCCTTGTTGCCGCTCGTAATCTTAGCTTCGACCTTCATTTCAAAACTGTCTGAAGAATATGAAATTTTTTTTGCTTCAATTACAATATTATACTTTTGTTCTAATTCTGAAACAGCTTCTTTGAAATCTGTTCTAAATTCCTTTAATAGTTTTGCATCGATTATTGTCATTATAAACAGCTCCTTTATGTATTTTTTCAGCACTTTGTGCTTACAAGAAAATATTAGCACAGTATGATTATATTTTTGCTTTTTTGGTTTTGATCTTTCTTTGCCGTATTTTTATTCAATTTTCTATTCAATAACAACCACATCATTAAACAGTGCTCTTAACTGCTTTCCATTGGGAAGATTTATGGTTTTCTCTATATGAAAATGACCGAAATACCAATGTTTGAAATCCGTTTCAAACATAATCCATTCAAGATATCCCGTTAGCTCAGCATCGTGAGGATCTGGAGAAAATCCAAGGTGCCGTATTAACTCGTTGGGCGCAGTATGTGTCAAGATATAATCAACCTTAAAACCGGCGTCTTTCAGTGACTGAGCTCCGAGTCTATACTCTTCATCACAAGGGAGCTCCTGCCTCCACCACGAAATGTCTTCCTGTCGTAAATATTTGTCAACTGAATAGGCTCCGCCGAATGTAAAAAACGTTTTCCCTTGAATTTCGTATATTCTTCCACGTTCGAGATGAAAAATATTATCGCGTATTTTGTGAACTACTTCGCCATAACATTCAACTTCTGGATAAGAATAAAGTCTGTTAAAATTCTCGTGATTACCATCTAGCATTAGGATGCAATAAGGCTTATGTGAAAGTGTATTTAAGGCTTCTTCGTTACAGCGATATCCAACTAAATCCGTCTCATCATACCATATAAATCCGAAATCACCACATATGATTAGCACATCGTCTTCTGTCCAAGTGCTTTCGCCAGGCATGCATTCTTCACAAAAGCGCCAAAGTTCACCGTGAGTATCGCCAGTTATCATTATCATTTTTTATCCTCCTTAATAACGATTATCTTTCCATCTTCGTCATAATAACAACAGCGGATGGTAACATCTTTTTTCAACACCTCCTTTGCGGTGTTATATAACATTTCGATTATGCTTTTGTACGATATGATTCTAGCACTCCATTCGTCTTTAGCAATCAAGTAAACTGTTCCGTTGCCAATCACAAAAAAACGAGTCTTTTCAATCCACAGTATGTACGGTGCCTCATTCATTGTGTCCTTCAGGTTGTTCTTGATTGCTTTTTCTAGTTCTTTTTGATTCATAAAACGCATCATCCTTGTTGTTAAGTTTATCTATAGCCTTACTTTAGCATCATCCTGACGATCCCAAGTATGTATTTGAGCGATTGACAAAAATTCAGTTCCGTAATCTGCAGTAATCTTTGCGCACAAAAAGCTTTTATCAAACGGCTTATAGTACACATCGTAGTAGCCTTCATCAGAATATAATAGCAATTGAAGGCAATCCCCTCTATACTCAAATGAAATAACATATGCAAAATCAATCGGTGTAATCTTATTTGGTTGATCCTCATCATTTATTACAATATATTCACGATTATTAAAACCGGAAAACATATAGTATGCTTTCAAATCATGAAAATAGCTTTCAATAAGAGTTATTGCCACTACAACTAAACAGAGCAAAAGTGTTTTTATAGAAGGAATGGATTTTTCGTTATAAAACATACAAAAATTCAGTACTAAGTATATAACGCCGGTTAATATAAGAATTGCCCTAACATTACGATTAAAAAATTCTTTTAAAAACAGCAATGAAAAGAAACAAAATCTAAGAATTTGTGCAAGTTCCCAAATCCCGAAGTTGTCAAAAAAGTCTATAATGCTGATATAATTTATGGTTTCAACAGTTAAATAAATTAGGGATGAACTCATTGCAATTATTGTTGAGCATAGAATCAGGTTGCTTATAGTTTTTTTGCTGTTCCTAAACCTTATTGTTAAAGGCAGAGAAGACATAACAATAAAAATAGTCATAGAGAGAATCATCAAATAATCAAGCATATAGCATAAAGCATAAGGTCTTGTCAATCGAACCCAGACATCACATTCGTAAACCATTGTCAGAAAAGCTAAGACAGGTAAAATAATAGCTGAAAAAAGTTTAAATATCTGGGCTCTTCTTATATGATTTTTAAAAATATTTAATCCCACAATCTTTCTCTCCTTTCGAAAAACCTTATTATTTGCTCAATTGAATTACCTGTTAAACTAAGTGTTGACAAGGCTGTAATAGTCGTCAAATTATTGAATTTCAGTTTATAATCAATTACGATTAAAATGATGCCTGATGAAAACACTGCAACTTCTAAGGCAGGTCCGCCTTTTCTTAGATTTGCAAAAGTCAATCTGTTTAAATAAGAAACTACAAACGGAACGTAAAAAAGCAGCAAATTGATTATTATTGCCCTTAAAAATGTTTCTGTTATCTCGTTATTGTTTATAAGGGAAAGCAGAACCTCTGAAGCAAGTATTAAAGAAAGAAAAAATTTCGAAAGCCTTGCAAAATACCCCTCTTCACAATCGAAATGATTCGCACAATATGAAACCGCATTAAGAGCAATTAAACTCACAAGAGCAATCCTAAATCGTACAGTCACTTCTTGTTGTGCATATAAAGCTTTGATAACAAAAATTATAAAGGAAGTAATAAACACAATGAATCCTGTTGTTGACTGGGTACACGATTTAAGATTGTATTTTTTCTTTGTATTATCGTTCATTTTTCAACCTCCCATAAGTATTAATCTTTGCTTATTAATCATCGTCGAAAAGCGATTCTAACACAACTTCTACCATATCAAATTCTTCACCGCTTAACGGATAAAGAACAGGGTCACATTCACAAGGATTGAATCTTGAAGCAAAGACTTTAGTCATACCATCTGTAGGATCAACACTTCCGTCTGTATAAGCTATGTAATGATTATTGTTCAGTTCAAATGTAAATAAAACGGTCATTTCTACTGCGCCGTCATCAGTTTCAACGATAAATGTATCATTCATAAAAATACCTCCAATATCTTTTCTCATCTATATCGTATCATGAGCCTTCGTATGTTCAGTGTTATTTGGTTTTAATACGATTTATAGAAGCCAGAAGGGAACCAAGTAACTGATCCCCTTCCGACAGTATTCTTAACTGCTGCATTCAAAGGATTGCAAACATCAAAGCAATGACAATGATTACAATCACAACTTTAGCAACAAGAAACGCTATATAACAAAGTTCAAGTTTAATGCGGATAATATCTCTCACAATATAGAATAATACTAAGCCCAAAACGACAAACATAAAGATTGCCTTAAGTATATTCATATGTATTCACTTCCTTATAAAAAGGATTCGGGATCAGAAGTTATTAGAACGAAACGATTTTTAGCTGCTTCTTGAGGTATTAAGTTACCATTGCTATCTAAATCACGAACCCTCAATGGCGAATTTTTATCACGACCTATTGCAATAATTCGAATTTCGTTCGTCACATTCTGCTCTCGTAGAAGCTTTTCGACGGTTTGACATCTTGCTTTGCTGAGTTCTTTACAAAATGTTTCACTGTCATAGCTGGCAGTCGATCCAATAAGATATATAGTTTTTCCGCTACGAATAATTGTAGGAGCGATATTTGCAAAAATAGCTTTTGCTGCTTTTTCATCAATAAGTTTCGCTGAGTTTTTCTCAAATTGTAACTGCTCGTTATCAAGAATAACTTCAATTGTTTCTGGATTAAGAGCGTTTTGGGGTATTTTCACAGGTGTCACTTCCGGGTATCCTTCAGTATCAACAACTGATGACGACTTGTCATTTAAGAAGTCAACGGTACCGCCTTTAGCTTTAATTAGTGTTGTATAGAAGTTTTCCAATGCATTAAGCTGTGAGGTATCCGGTGTCTGCTGAACATCTCTATTGACATCACCCAGGTTAAGCCATACCACATGTATTCCGCTTAAGTCTTTGACATACTCAGACACTTCATCCGCCAATAGGTCAATATTAGTATTAAAGATATTGAACGATAACATATTCAGTATACCCTTGGTACTGAAGCCGTTCGATAATACATAAATTGTTCTTCTGGTCCCCACCGTATCTGATGCAGTTACCGAGTCGATTGCTAAATTAATTGCTGATATCAAATCTATTTCTCTTGATTGAGGAGTGGCGACAGATATAGCTGTTGAAAGGCTGTTAATTGCATTTTTTGCCTTCTGTCGGGTTCGGCTTTGTGATTTATTATTCTCGTCCTTTTCCACTCTCTGTTCTGAAATAATAAACGGATCCCCGTCTGCTAAGATTGCTGAAACTTTACCTTCAGACAACGCTGCCGCGCGGACATCGTCGTTGAGTCTTTGAGAATTCAAAGACAGCATACCGCTGAGGGCGTTTTTTGAAATGAGGATCGCCACTGAACTCTGCTGAGTAGCAGAGTCGGGGCTGTTCAATCCGTGACATCCTGTAAATAAAGTAATTATAATAGTCAATACTGTGATAATAGAAATGATACTTGTAATCTTTTTCATGATAGCATCTCCTTTGAATTTTTGAATGAGTCCACGACCGCTTGAGAGTTGTCGGTGACATCGTTAATGGCGTCAGCGTTTAAATTTTTCCCAGGCATCAGCTTGTCTCTAAACGAAATTTTCTGGCTAACTGTATTTGCCCTAACTACTTCTTGAGCGGCATTTTGATTAGTCATGTCGTTTTCGTTAAGCTCTGCTGCACCAATAGTTGAATACTCAAATTGTGCAGCAGCAAGCTTTGCTATAGTTTTATAATTTCTGTTGAAATACTTTAACATTGCCGACTTCTTAATACTTTCCTCAGTGCGAGCTACGCCCAAAGCAAAGCAAAAGATAGATGATGCAACACTGGAAACAATAAACAACCATCCCATCCCGGCAGCCAATTCAAATCCACCGAAACTTGTTGCAGAAGCGTCAAGACTTGACGTGTCTCCCAACAAATCAGGGGCTACTGAAAGTTTTATGATAGAAAGCGGAATTTGCATTGCAACAAAAGATATTTCAATGAGAACAAACATAATGATATCAACGAGTTTGTTCTCTTTGTTTCCTTTAACAATTGCTCGAAAATGAATTCCCGCCATATCCTGAGGAACATTGAGAAGAATGCTTGCCATAAGCGTTATGACAAATGTTAAAACCGGATCTTCATCCAACTTCGAATGTATCGTTGCTAATGTGAGCACAGCTTCTGAAACAACGCATAATGCAATTAAGATTATGCGATATTTATCCCGAAGAAACCATGGCATAGATTCTTCTATCGCCTTTTGTGCTGATTTTTCGACACTCTTAATGACAGAAACAGAGTTATATTTCTCATTCATTCTAAGACCTCCTTTATGAAATTCTCGTTAAATGCAATCATTTCTTCAATAATATCAATTACACAAAGTTCACGCTTAGCCAGTTCTTCAATACTCTTGTTTGTACGTCTATGACTAGCCGATTGAGCATTAATCTTGGATATTTCAAGCACTTCGTTTGATTCATATACAGAATCACGAGCCTCTGCACAATCCTCGTCAAGATCCGTTGAATCAATAAACTTGTTGTCATCTTTATCAAGATGCTCACAGAAACGGACATATTCATCTGACTGAACATAATCTATTGCTGTCTTACCATACAAATGCGTAGTGGCAAATTCATCGATTGAATTGTAGGTAATGTCCTTCTTTTTATTCTTCAATGTGATCGCCTCCGTTCATAATGTTATTAACTAAGTCTGAGTAAACTTCCTCAAAAGATTCGGTATTTAACTCAACATCAGCATCAACATATTTCAAGTAGTTGTTAATGCTTGCATTAGTGTAATGATAAGCGCTCATAATTAACCGAGAGATGATACCAACAGCAGTATCAATAAAGGCCTTTTCCTCGTTAACCTCATCAGCAATTGACGCATACTGTGACATAGCATTAATATTTGCTTTGTTTACACGAGTATTCTCGCGTTTCTGTTTGCGTTCATCACTGTATTTAACGGGTTCTCTGGGTGAATCAACCGTCGCTTTTGCACGACTAAGTTTATCATCGGCGGTTTTTACAATTATGAGGGATTCAAGAATTTCAGTTTCAAGATTTTTCAACTCTTCTTCGATGAATTTGTTGAACAATGAATACCTTCTGTCGATTTCTTCTTGTACCTTCCCTTTTCGGCTATCAAGCTTTCCTTTGACAAAAAGCAACAGCCAATTGTTGCAAAACTTGAATGATATCTTTCTCTTTTCAAGCCTTTCAATGATTTCTTTTTTATCGTTCATAGTTTTCACCTCCTAATATCATTCGAGAATATCTTCTGTAAAGTTTGTTTCGATGAATGTATCAAGTCCTATTATTACTAATGTAAGATATTCAATAAACTGCTCTTTTTTCTGTAAATCATCACATTCCATTCCACAAGCAGCAATAATGGCAACTCTTTCGCAAATTTTTTCGCCTGCTTTGTGAAATAAAAATTCTGCCTTTAAATCCTGTATAAATTGCATAGAAGTTTCCTTATTGCATTCTTCTGAAAGCTCAGGCTCTTTTCCAATTGTGTTTCCATCAAAATCAAACATTTTAATGTCTCCTTTCTTTTGTTATCTATATTCTATGCCTAATGGTGACTCAATTTTGTTTTTTTGGTTCTAGAAGTCTTCCTCGTATTCTAAACGATTCTTCTTTGCCCACTTTTTAAATACACGATATGCATATTTCAGCACCTCAATGGGTTCGTTGTTTTTTATCAGAGCCTGCTCTATCCTGTATCCGTATCTACTGATTTCTATAGCAGCAACAGTCTTTGAGGCATTGTTTTTCATGAGAACAACCGGATTTTTTTCGTTTGCGTTCCTTTCATTTAAGCAATTATTGAGTTCTAAACTAGTCTTTTTTGCCTCGTTTGTGCTTTTTAGAAAGCAAAATGTAAAATCATCAATTCTCCCCTCAATCTTTAATTCCTCCGGTATTTCAAAAGGCAATGAATATGGTTCATTAATGCGAAAGAGCGAAGACAATCTATATTCATCAAAAAACTCGTTAAATTCGTTTTTTATTTCTGAAAGCGTTTTGCAATTTTCAATCTCTTTTAAATGGTCGTTAAGCAATGCATAATTCTTACAGTATTCAATAAACTCATTAAGATTCCATTTAATAAGATTTGTAATTTCACGTCCTTCGTTATTCGAACAACGAATCCTGATAAACTCGCTGATACCAGGAAAGCTATGCATATTACGCAATAGAATCAACGCATTAAGTGTGCTATAGTTCAGAATTGAACAAAACAGATCAATATTATTAAGGCACGAAAAAAGCGACTCCAATTCTTCAATATAGATTAGAAATTCGGTATTTTTGTATATAGACCTACGAATACATTTTGTTTTAGGTAAACTACACTGTTCAAAAAGCTTTACCGCATCAAATGACTGCAAGGATTCGCATACTTCTTCAAAGCTTTCTTCAATTTCGTAACTCCCTTTCTTAAAGGGAATGCTTTTATAGAAATTAGCGTTATAACCCTTGAATCGATTCATCATTATAATATCTTGAAAAGAGATTATCTCTTCATTAAACGGGAATTCGATAAGCCAATAATTCTTTAGTTGGTTGATTAAGAATTCCCGAACGGCTTTATTACAAGTAATTATTGTAAAGCATGGATCATTTGTTATCCGATCAAAACAGGTTGTTATATCTTTTTCGAACAGTGTTTTCTCATCAAAGCCTTCAACCGAAAGAAAAGCCTTACCTGAGTTTAAATCTAGTTTCAAAACCTCATGTTCAATACCGTTAAGCATTTTCTCTTCAATATCAACATTTTTCTCTGAAACTGAAATAATAGCTGAAATCAGTTCTGCCATATTCATTATTTCAACTTTTACGAACAGCTCGTCTTGTTCTTTAAACATTACAATTGATCTTTTGTCGCATCGACCAGGTACGCCTTGTTTGATTGTGTTTCCACAATGAGGACATTTAATGCTTTTTACGCCTCCAAAAAACGAATCAAGGTTTATCAAGATTTTATTATTTACAGGCTTGCCGAATTCAAGTTGCTCGTTCTGATAAAGAGCGTCAATCACTTCAACAGGGACAGTTCTTTTTGCAGCGGGAAATAATTGCCCGGGTAGGATTTTGCCGTCACATATTGGGCATTTAACAAATTCGTATTTCAGGTTGATTTTTTCATTGTTTAGGTTTTCCATCGATGTATACTGAGCAATCATATCTTTATTGAACATTTCCAACAATTCTTCTATTTCAACGATTTCTGTCGCTTTTTCAATCTCAAACTCGCTGTTTATAAACATTTTCAACACCTCGTTTCTAAATATTTCTATACTTTATAGATATCACATCCTTTGTAGAGCATTTGAAAATTTGGTTTTTCAAAAAGAAAAAGCAGCGATTCAATTGAATCGCCACTTTCGTAGTTTGACTTATTATTCTTCGCTTACAGAAACATCCGCAAATAAATCTTCATCAATATCAAGATTAAAATCTTTTATTATCTTCTCAGCATTGTCTCGGATTACTTCTGGATGAATACCTTTGTTTTCGTGGATTTCTCTTAAAATTGATAAATCACGTATTAATCTATCTACTGAACTGCATCTATAAAAAGAATCTGATAATGAATAGCTAATAATATCCGACAATTTATTGATAAACCCTTGACTACAATTATACTTCTCTTTCAAGAATTCACAAGAATCATCAGTTATAATGTTGTTATAATTGTATATTTTAAAATTCTTTTCAGTTTCACATAGCATATAGATTTCGCTTGACGAAAACAAAAGACTAATTAATGTAGTAACCAACATATAAACATCTGTAGATTTATCATACAATCCATCATATGCTTCGGAAGGTGCAAACGGTTCAGAACTGCTGATTTTGGAAAATTTTCCGCTAGCAAGTTTTGTAATAGTATCAGTATCTAACATTTTTATATTGAACTGCTTACTATTATCAACTCTGTCAATATTATATAGAAAATTACTTGGCTTTATGTCTCGGTGGATTAGATTTTTTCTATGAAGAACTCTAATAATCTCTGCCATTTTAATTACGACATCAATTATATCTTCAATTGCATCGAATTTAAAATGATGGTAGTTTTCATATTCGATGCCGTTATCAAAATCATCATCAAAATAAATACTAAATGCTTTGTATGAACCGATACTTTTACAATCTGATTCAGCATAATCAATCGTTATACTATTGTTGTTTATGTCAAATAAACAATTATCAAAACCATAAATATCAACTATATGTTTTCTTAGGGCTGGCATTCTTTGTAGTCTGGCTAAATTTCTAATCGATCTTTCCATTGATATGTATTTTTTTAGAAAAGATGCACTATTTGATGTTTGCGCAGGTAGTATTTTTATCGCCGTTATGCAGTTATCGTTATACACGTATTCTGTCGCAAATCCGATTGGTTCAAAAACCTTTAATATCACTTTTTTACCATCAAAGTTATCATCGTATAATGTACCTCTATATGTAACATAATTTGCACCTCGTCCTATAGATTCATTATCTACACAAATATAACCATTTTTATATTTAAATTTCAAGGTTGATTATCCTCCTAAACGTATCAAACGGGTCTTCGCTTATTAAACACAAGAAAATAAAACTATCCATTGAGCCCGGCAGATAAAAACCATTATAATTAGCTCCTTCTAAATATGGCAATATACCTCTACGAAAGTCGTTTAACAAGAGACTTCTAAAATCACTGGGTAATTCACTTGTTTCCATTGAATCAAAGTCATCTTCCCATTCAGAAAGATCCTCGTCATCAATTTCCTCATCAGCATCAATATTGCTATAGAATCTATACTGCAAGGTTTCCAGCCAACTAGGAAGATAGTCTAACTCTTCCGGCATAGCTGAATCGTCAGCTCGTCCGGCGTAGTGATTTTGACTTTGTGATTCATAATAATCCAATAAGTATTTAATATGTGAAACCTTTAGTTTAATTACATAATAGTAAAAATATAAAACCAAAAAATAATCTCTTTTTGCTGTTTCATTCCCATTAATTACATCCTTCAAATTGCTCCGCTTAAGCGAATCTCTGTTTAGTAATTGAAATCTCTTATTATCTAAATCCTCATTATAAGATTCACCGAAAATTGATTCTAAAAAGCTTGCTTTTATTATGCTTAAATTGTTTGTTTCATCACTATCAATAATTGAAATATCCTGCAAGGCAGTCTTTAAATCAAAAGCTTTGATTTTCTTATAATAATCTGTTTCCTGTTTATTGTTGTTTTTGAGTTTTTGTTTTTCATCTTTAGCCAACGAAACGGCTTCCTCATCGTCCGGTATTATTCCTATTGACGAGTACAAAACATGCTTTTTTTGACGCTTCTCAATAAGTTTTAAACAGTCTTTATAAACGGATTCAAACTTTATCACCTCATCATATAATTTCTGGAATTGAAACTGAGCTGATTTAGATGGATAACTAATAATACTATATTTATCATAATAAGTATGGGTTTTTGAAAGGCTAATTTTTTCTGTTTTTCTAAACCATCCGGATAAAGAATTTAAATATGAAAACAGGTCTTCTTCACTCAAAATACGGATGTTTAGAATGTCTGCATTAGCAGTGAACTCGTTGGTATCACCTACATCTTTTAAACAAACAACTTTTGCTTTGAGTTGTTGAAAGTATTCGTATTTGGTGGTAGCAGAAGATTTAAGGCACCACCATGCAATAACCTCGTAAGGGTTTTTAAAATTAAAACCTTGCTGCTTTAGACCTTTAGTAAGCAGTGCATTTGCTTGTTTCTCGTTTAGATTCAATGCAAAGCATACAAATAATACATTATCTCTACTAATTGGCTTTTCTTGAGTTGATGATGACTTTTTTCCACCAATCCCAAAACAAAGATTTACTGATTTTGTTAAAGTGTATGAAGTGTTATCAAATAAATAGTCCTTGCTTTTGATTCCAATTGTTTGTTTACCACTTTTTTTGATAAAATCAATGAAAAGAACATCATTTTCATCATCATAAATATCATAGTTTTTCATATCCGGATATGTTTCAACAATAATACGCTTTAAAAAAACTTTAAATGGGGGATCTATCATGTTTTCAAATAAACCGCCAACAAAGCTTTCTGTGGCTTTGCATGATAACAGTTCTTTTTCTAAAGATAATAAATCGGCATTTAACAATAAACTTTCTGAATTTTTAGTTATATCTGTATTCATGATGCTTCTCCTTATCAGTCAATATTTGCCAATGTTAATTATAACACAGCATTACTAATTATACAATATGTGGCATCATCTCGAAACACGGTGAAATCTTTAATATTTTCTGTTTGCTTTGCATATTCTTTTGATGTTAAACATCCTTCAAAGCATCCATCTGTTCCAATAAAGAAAGAATCATCTTCATAACAGTCGCCCGATGTAGTTCTCAAATGCTCAAAAACATTTGGTGAATTAACAAAGTATGTATACTGTTTCGTTATACCGTTTTCGGGGTATGATAGAATATTAACGATATTATCACCATTCTTTTTTGCAATCAATCCATCACCGATATGAATGGTTATATATTTCTTGTTTATCTTGTCAATTCCTAGAATTAATAAAGTACACATCATATCTGACAAGGTTGCATTTAAGTATTTTGCCTTTTCGAAAAGAGCTTGTTGGATATCAAAAATTAACTCTTTTTCCACCTGCTTTCTTTTAGCACTATCAAAAAAGTCTCGTCCATGCGTTTGATAATAGTTAGCACCAACATTTACTGCAACTGACGAAGCTTCTTTAGCAACAGGAGAAGAGCCAGCCCCATCTGACATAATACAAAAGAAACAATTACCTGTTTCAACAACCCGAACAGAGTCTTCGTTTTGTTTGCCACATGACTTATGATACTCTCCAATTTGTGAAAAAACTTGAAACTTAATAATTACCCCCCCTTAACATGTTAAAATGTGCAGTTCAAGACACTGATCGGGTTGGCTGCTTTGGAATTCTCCAGATGTGAATGGCGAGCGTTGTATCTTGTGTTCAACGATAAGCAATTCGGAACAATCACTCTTTCTGACATCTTCCTCTCGCAAGTCAAGTAAAGCATAATAATTTGTAAACATAATTCCATCTCCTTAAAAATAAAATAGACTCAACATTTCTGTTAAGTCTATTAATATCATAAAGATTTTTATAAATTTGTTTTTTTGGTTTTGTTAGATAATTCCACCATATTTTGCAAGCATTTTTAATACATCATAAGATAAACCTTGAACATTACTAAAGTCTGCATTTGAAACATCCAAATCATATATAGGGTCGTTAATAATAAATGATTTTGAAGATGGTGTTAGATCTATTATCTTGAGATAATTATTTGGAGATAAAGCCGTTCCCCACTCATAGGCATAAAATGCAATCAACATAATTCCATAACTTAATAAATGGTGAGAGTTTTCTTTTTGATAAATGAGTTTTTCATCGTTTGAAATAAAGACTAGCTTTGTTAAGTTAGCAAAAACATATGTGACAAGAGGCTTTGACCAATGTCGTGCACTATACATTATTGAAGCAATATATTTTATATATTTTTGCGTATCTGGAAAGGAAAGAATTGATTTATTCACACCATATTTCAAAATGAATTCATTCAATTTGATAACAATTTCAGGTGTTGATTTGAAATTTGAAATAAAGAATTGTTTAAAAATAAAAGTTGCAATTATTGGTTTATAAGAATCATAGAACAATAAAAATGATTTGTCATAATCAACAATTTCAATAACATGACGGTCAATAATATTACCGTCGATATCAATTTTATATTCAAAATTTCTTATTTTTATACAATATCCATAATTGTGTTCAACACACAAAAATTCACCTTGAAACAAAAAGTTTCCTAATAACGGATCATTGTTAGCAAAAACCTCTTCTGGGATATCAAATCTTACCAAGATTCTATCGTCTGAAAAATCATATATTATGATTTGTTCTGTTACATCGTTTTCTTCTTTTCCTATAAACTTTTGAGCCATAGAGTAATGTGTGCAAAAAGCAAATTTTGTCTCAGAGTTTTTAACTTTACGATATCTAAGGTTTAATTGATGGGCAAATGACGGCATAACAAACTTATTGCTACAAAGTAAATCATAGAAAGTAAACTCTGTTTCCTCATAATATGGGTATAATTCATCATTACTCTTACTACTCCATAAAAACTGTTTGTTATTTGAATCTATATGTGTAGATTTTTCGCAGTTGTGAAATGCAAAATAGTGCCTTAAAAAAGGCTCATCAATTAATTCTCTAGAACTGGTTTCTTCAGTTCCATAGACAATAAAATCTACATATTGAGGATGCCTGCTTTTGTGTTCGCATTCAAATGTACAGCTATCAATATTGTAAAGATATCTCTTACTGTTTTGCCTAGTACTTATAAAGCCATCAGAGTATATTGCAACAATATTATCGTCGATTTTTTCCCAATGATAATTAGACTGATTAGGTATATGAAGATACTTTTTCAATCCCTTATCAATATCGTAAAAGCAGAAATTCTTTTTAGTCCTAAAAACAGCTATTCCTTTTTGACAAGTGATTAATTCACCTTCCGAATCATCTAAAGCTTTAGGGTTTGTTCTTGAAAATGGTTCTCCTAATGACACAATACTATTCTTACAAACAATACTAGAAGGTATAACATAATCGTCTGGGTCAGAAGGAGTGTTTTCGATAGTTTTATAATTGTAAATGTAAATCCTTGCGGTTGATTTGATTGCAACAACCGGTTCTTTCTCAGAAAAAAACACTTTATCATTCATGGAGCTTTTTTCTATTGTAACATTATACGCCTTATCAAATTCTTTACTCAATAAGCATTCAAGTCCAATGTAAAACAATTCTAATACTTCTGAATCATTATAAAGGATAATTGCATTATTGTTTTTATTATGTTGATCTGTTGTTATTTTTATACTATCATATTTATTTAACGGAAATTCAGCATATTCTGTAACCATGTGTGTAGTAAGGTTTACTGAATACAACACTCTGTCAAGAAAATAGAATAATTCTTCCTTATAAACGCCAACTGATTTGAACGATCTGTTTGTGGCATCACACTTTAAGCTACTTTTATAAACTCCATTATTGTATTGATAAATATCTGTTATTACAAGATTAATATCACTGTCTTCATATCTTAATACCGCAAAACATTCACCATCTATATCAAAAAGGCTGATTATGTTCTCCAAACAAAAACTGTTATTTAATTCACTAATCTCCATATTGTATATATTTATATAACAGTATTCATTCATATTGCTTAAAGTTTCAGCCAAGACCACAAAAGAGTTGTCTTTCGAAACGGCAAAACTTGTTGGATTTTGGACTACATAATCATTTATGAAGCAAGAATCCTTCAATTTTGAATGTGAAAAATCTGTGTTTTTACAGTTTATTCCGGAAAAAGAGCATAAAGATAAATCGAGCCAGCTTAAATCTAAACCGCTCAATGAATATTCGCAAGAATTGATAATAATATCGATACAATTTTTTACAGCAATTTTGTATTCTGAATCTTTCTTTTCCACTTCAAATATTAGTTTAATTAAATCAGAATCTCCATTAGCAAAATGTAGATTGCTGTCTTTTCTTATATAATCCAAACAAGATAGTATTTTGGATTCCTTGCAGTTGCTAACGCTCAATCCGATTTGGTTACCTATTAACTCATTGGTTTCCCTGTCAAAAAGTTTAGTTTTAAGATTTGATACAGACTCTGCTATATCGATTTTTTCTGACTTCAAAGCATTAGATATATACAAAGCTTCAAAATAGCAATAGTATAATGGATGGGAAAATGAACAAATTATCTCATCACAAGCTCTGTCAAATGCAATAGTATTTAAAAAGAAAAGGCTTTCAATCAATTCAGCATTATTATCATTATTTGGAATACTTATCTTATTTATAGAACTATCAAAAGTGTATTTGGGGAGAAAAGTAAAAATAAACCTTTCATAATCATATCTATTCTTTATTTCAGCATTTGCATAATAACGCTTTATGTAACTTTGTATAATCTCTGCTTTTGTTATTGCTTTTTTGCTAAGATCATTTTTGCTAGGATCATAAAAATCAATAAACTTATAAAGAAAATATGGTGTATTAAGCAGCTCAAGCCAAGAAGGGTCTATTTCATCAAATATGACACTATGATTATTTAATACTTTAACAATCTTTTCTTCGTCAATTATTCCAAAACCCCTAATTATTTCATATTTTTCAAAAGGCTTCTTTTGAGTGTCTTCATCAAGGTGTGTAGAATAAACAATGGAAACACTTTTATATTTGTTTAATCCCATTATTTCTGTTAGAACACTGTTTTTGTCTAATTCATCCAGAAACTGAACCTCATCAATAATAACTAAGTAATGAAAACTATCATTATTAAAACACTTTTCTAAACATTTTTTTAATAACAAATCACTTTCGCCATCATTAATTGATAGATCCCCACTATACTTATCAATAATATATTTGAAAAGAGTATCCGGAAGCTCTGTATCAGCATTTTTCAAATTCAGGAGTTCATAACAGTCGATATAAAGGGGAATAATGTTCTCTTTTATTGCTTCTTTACATATATATTTCAGGTATGTGGTTTTGCCTGCACCAAATTTTGAGCACAAAACAATCCTTTGCGCTTCATTAGAAAGCAACTTATCTTTCAATTCTGTGTGTTTCATTATTATCACCTTATTTTATTGTATATTATCTTCTGTGTAAAATCAAGCGTTAAGCACACTGCCCGTTGAGCAGTGTGCTTGTTTGCTATAACGATTTTGTGTTTGTTTCGAATAACTCATTGCAAACTACATTTACATGAGAAACTGGAACAATTGTAATTCTTTTATCATACTGGGATAATTCTTCAATCATATGCTCGTAGTTCTGCTGAGGAATAAACACCTTAGTGCAGCCATTTTCTATTGCCGCCTCAATCTTTTGTTTGACTCCGCCAACAGCGAACACATTACCAAAAAGATCTATCTCTCCTGTGAACGCATAAGTAGAATTAACAGAAATCCCATATTCGCAACTTAAAATGGAAACTGTCGTTGCAAGACCTGCTGAGGGTCCGTCCTTGGGAACTGCGCCTTCCGAAAAATGGGTGAAGTACTTTTTGCTTTTACAATCAGAATTAAGGGTACCTGCAACGAATCTGGCAAGTTCGACCGACTCTGACAGACATTCCTTTGCTAAACCCGTTAACTTGTTTTCCGAATGATGAATTGTTTCAATTGCAAATACATTGCCTAATCCACTCGAACTATTAACAGATAAGCCATTTACAATTCCAGGCTCATTCATCGTTGGGATATTTCCTCTTTTTATTGAAGGTTTTCCTAACACCTTTATAACGTCATCAACATCAACAAGATACTGTTCGTGCTCAAGCAAAATGTCAGAAATAATCTTTTTCCCGTTGGTTTTAAGTTCTCTGACACCAGCTGTTTCAGTATAATTATCAATCATAAAGTCAATTGAATCGTCGCTGAACTGAATGTCACCCGAAGTGATATTTACTTCCTCCAATAACGCAGGAAGAACCTTTTCATTGAATATTTTTTTCTTTTCCGACTTGCTATAGCCTTCAAGATAAATAACCTCAAATCTGTCAAGAAGTTCCTCAGGAATTAATTCAGCATGGTTTGCGGTTGCAACAAATATCACATTAGAGCAGTTAATTGTAACCCCAAGATACGAATCTGTATACTCTTTTAGTCCAAGCAGATTCAAAAATGAGGATATTACTCCGTATCCTTGTGCATGGTTAGTATTAATCTTGTCAAATTCGTCTAAAATAATGACCGCATCTCGTCCTGTGTTTGAAAGAGCATTTGAAATGCAACCGTAATTACCGGAATGCACATGGGATGGCACGCCAACAATGTAACCGGAATCATTAATACCGTTACAGGATATGAAAGCATGTGGATAATTAATTGATTCTGCTACTGACATTGCTAATGTCGTTTTTCCAACTCCGGGAGGACTAATAATTAGAATATTTGCAGCTCGACCTGTTTTAAGAGAGTGGTTAATAGCTCTGGCAAAGGTCCTTTTTAATTCATCGAGCCCATAATGTGACTTGTCAACATCATCGTTAAACTTTTGCAAATCAAATTCACATTTAACGCTACGTTCTCTATAAATATTGGCAATACATTTTAACTTGTTTATTGCAACATCTTTTAATCCGGTAGTATCATTAACAACGCTTGCCTCTTTTATTAATCTTTCAATTGTTTTTTGATCAGAATCCGAAAAGAGGCTTTTGTTTTGTTTATAAACAAAAATAGGATTTGTATGAAGTTCTTCATAATCCAAAATTGTATCTACTTCAGCTACTGACAAGGATTTCTGTTTAAAATCAATATTATTTTCAAATGCATAGTTATATAGCGTCTCGATATTACGTCTCAAATCATGGCAACCATCATCCAAACAGTACAGACGAATTATTTGTTTTAACGCACTTTCTGATATGTAATCGATCCCGTCATCCTCATTCCACTTTTGGCATATTTCAGGAATTATATACTTTCTGGCAATTTGCAGTTTTTCGTCATCGCTGTATTCATCTATTTTTATTACTAAATCAAAACAGTCTCTAATGCTTGGATTAATATCTTTTTCGCCTGTTGCAGTCGCAATAAACCATGTTGACCTGCAGTCAACTTTGCAACCAGAGAAAACATCATAATAGAAGCCATTTCCCAACATATCTTTATAGGCATTATTTGGATCTCCGTCTTTTCCAAATGTTTTGGGAACCCTATCTATGCCTTCAAAAATCACTGTCGCATCTGTCGTTTGTATCAAATAGAAGTTTTGCCCAATGGCTCCAGTCTTTGAGGCATCATAGCAACTATCATCACCGCTCAAATCAAGGAGACTATTAAGAGATCCGCAAGGCACTGAAAAAGACGGCTTTTTTCTTAATTCTGCTATCACATTAGCAAAGAATGTTTTGCCACATCCTGATGGAGCAACGATAAGTATTTTTACTCCCCTACCATTACACCTTTTAGAAGTTGCAATTGCTGCGCAAATTTTATTTTTAGCAGTTTCCATACCAAAAACTTTTTCATCAAGTATTTTTCGAGCTTCAATTGCTGTCGTTTTTTCCGGATGATATCTGGTATTAATCATAGCAATTTTTAGCATCTCATCTGCTCTCTTATGATGACTACTTAGCAGTCTTTCAATTGATGAACGTGTAGATGCAGGATAAGTGTTTTTGCAAAGCCGATATTTAAGTCTATAATCATCCCTGTTCATTTCATAAGGGACGGGCACATCCACATCATAATATTCGGGCGCGCCCATCTGATCCAATATGTTGTTTTTCAATGCATCAGGAATGTAATCAAATTCTTTTGGTAGACCAAAGGTCAACTCTTTGGATTCTTCTCTTTTACGCGATTCGATTTCTTTCTTTTCTAATAATTCTAAATTATGTTTTAAAATGTATTCATCAAATGCCGCCCTGTTTTTTTCAGTATCCTCCATTATTTTGCTGACGTGAATAATGCCTTCTTTTATTCGCGAACATAACAATAAAACCTTAATGTCCGTTTTTAAAGATACTCCTTTTTTTAATAAGGTAGCACATATTTTACAGCAGTATCTTTTACCTTTCTCGGTTTTAACAAGTATGTCATATGGTTTTTGATGATTGTCTATACCAACATCAATAACAACCCCACTTATAGAGAATTTTTTACTCTTTGCAATTTCTTCTTCCTCCATCTGACAGAACTGCTCACTAAAGCTAATCTTTCGTAAAATTGTTTCACTGTTTTCCATTTCTTGCTCCTTTCGCTTAAATTAGTCAATTATCCAATTACAAAATCAATTTGAGTTTTGAAACAATCGTTACAAAATACTCCATCAATGAAATTATAATTGATGGTGCTTTTGAAAATGATTTTTTGGTTTTTTATCGGCTGTAAGCTTCATGAAACAATAAAAAACCCGAGAGAAAATGAACTCTCGGGTATTGTTTTGCTAAATATTCATTATGAAAATTTTTTTACGGAAAACAAATTCAGTAAGTTTACCAATCAAAAAGAATAGCCTATATTGTTATGGCGTTACCTAAACAAATCAGAATCTAACGACGTATTAAAATGCCTTTAATAAATGGTGTTTTATTATGTGTTTCGTAAACTATTGTTTTTTCTTCTTCTGTGCAACCAATCAGTATTTTTATTTCTGAATCCTTTTCCATCAAATCAACAATACACATTATTGCATCAATTGTACTTTCTCCGCTACCTACCCACACATCTATTCCGGCACCATCCATAGACGATGTATTTTTCAAATATCCATAATCGACTCTATAAACGAAATCGGGATACTTAGGATGTTCCGTTCCTTTTGGTCGATCAATTATAATTTCTGAATTATTCACTAATTCATCTATAGCTTTCCAAAAATCTTCATTAAAGCCATCCATATTATCCCCTCCATAAATCCTGATTTATTGATTTCATTATACCATAACACAAAAGCAAAGGCAACGGCAACGGATGAACCGCTGCCCAAGTGTCTGTTGCTTTTGATATTGCAAAATATTGAGTTTGTTATCTATATGCTTCTGTTGTTAATTTGGTTCCAAGCTTGAATCCGGCTTTGAAGCAGTCGAGCTCGGTTATGTTTGAAAGTTCCTCGTTTGCTGTTAATAGCTTTTCAAGCAATTCTATCTGTTCATCATTCAGCGTTGCTTTCAGGTTTTCCAGGTTTCGGTCAAACAATGCAAGCGTAGCTTTGTATTCGGGGTTGGTTTCAATGTGGGTGTATTCCATCGGCGTTAGGTTGCCGTACCAGAGTTCATCAAGAATGTTCATAGCGTTAATTTGTCCTTATGAGCAGTGCCGGGTGAATTTCACGCTCACCATCTGTCCAACTCGGGAACCTGTCTTTAACCTTGGTCATACCTTCCAGGGTGCAGCCTCTTTCAAGAAGTGCGTTAACCGCATTGAGCATACCCGAAAATGTTGTTGAAACCGTAAACTCCGAAATGTTGAAACGCCTGAGGTCTCTTACTAAATCATCGTAATCGTGTTCCCAAATAATCTCGGAAATATCAAGAAATTCATTCTCGGCTTCCTGGGTGTTTCTGTAACATTTCACCAGAAGGTGGCTTATACCGCTTTCCTGTTCTGCTGTGTAATTATCAAGTACTGCTTCAATCTCGTTTATCTTTTTCATATCTGCTCTCCTTTATTTATTCAATGCCCATTTAAGTGCCTGGCCGCCGTCTTTGAAAGTGTCGTCTCTGCCGAGTAGTGAAAGTCTGCATTCAATCTGGTCGAAGTCGATATCCGGCTCGTCAATGAACTCGTAAATCTCTGCAAAAAATCTGCCTCTGTAATTGCAGTCAACATATATTACCTTGCTGCCGTTTCTGATTACTGCGCCAAATTGTGCGGTTTTCTTGCAAGCTAATTTTTCCATCGTTGTGAAGTCTGTCATTGTTCTGTACCCCTTTCCTATGGTAGTGTCATATTAACTCTATAACACACATATATCCAGATAAATATAATCATAATTTGCACAAAGTTTCAGCAATATATTTGGTAATACTAGACGCAAAAATAAGTGGTCAATTACCCTTTTGATTTCGCAGTTTGTTCACACGGAGCCCCAGCCCGCTGCAGAAATAAAATTCTTTTCGTGATTTTTACTCCCCCAGGGGGGTTGAGTGACACATTATGACAAACTATTCTATAACTATATATAGGGCTATAAAAATTTACTATATAGAATAGTTAGAGAAATGTCGGTCACAATGTGTCATTTTGTTTTTTAGCCCATAAACTCCTCCGGTTGTAATTTCAATCCGAGTATTAATCGCGCGCTTGACGTTCTCTTCTTCTTGAAGCCCGCTGATTCAAGTGCGGTATAGAAGTCGGTTGTGCTACGAGCATATTCTCCGAGACGCGCACAGTGGATTCGGTAGGCATCATATACCAAACCGGACCTTTCCGAATAACTCGGGTCAACCTCGCAGCGTTCCTCAAGGAACTGCGAAAGCCAGTCGTTGTTTTCCTTGTATTTTGCAACAGCCTCTTCAACCACAGCAGGCTTGGTTATGTGGTATTCCTTTTCGATAACACGCTTTG
The DNA here is from genome assembly GCA_905233545.1 of uncultured Eubacterium sp. Classification (GTDB taxonomy): domain Bacteria; phylum Bacillota; class Clostridia; order Oscillospirales; family Acutalibacteraceae; genus Eubacterium_R. The sequence continues at coordinate 68,823 of CAJOEV010000004.1, forward strand.
CGCCCTCCATAATCCATTTGAGAACAGCGCCGCCCGCATTCTCCAAAAGGTAATCGGCGTAGTTCTTTTTATCGTTTTGGCCCTCAATCTTTGCATTGAAAGGTATAACGATAAGCCTGCGCCATGTGCCTGCGTCGATTGCACCAACCTTCGGCAGATGATTGGTGTAAAGCACAAGCGTGTGGCTGGGAATAAACCTGAACGGGTCTTTGTATTTTTTCTCTGCGTAAATCTCATCGGTGGAGCAGAGCTGCTTGATTGTTGAGGTGTTCAGTCGCATACCTTCCTCAAGCTCTGCTGCAATTATCAGCCTCTTGCCTTTTGTTTCGGCAAGCTCGGGTTTAACATTACGTTTGCAACCGGAGGTTAATGTGTCCGCTGACATACTCCCGCTGTATGTGCCGAGCACCCTGGAAAGCGTGTTCCAGAATGTGGATTTACCATTTCTGCCCTCACCGTAAGCAATTATTAAACCTTCGAGGCAGACTTTGCCGATTGCAGCAAGGCCTGCGATTTCCTGAACATAATTAATCAGGTCGTCATCCTCGCAGAAAAAGGTATCAAGTGCCTCGCGCCATATAGCACTGCCATCGTCCGACGGGTCAACAGCAGTCTGCTTTGTTATATAATCAGTTGCAGAGTGAGGTCTTGCAGAACTGATACCTTCACGGAGGTCATAAGTACAAGACGGAGTGTTGAGAAGAAACTCATCCTTATCAAGCATATTTTGCTCAATTTTAACTTTGGTGCGAGCTTCTTTCATTGCTGAAGAAATGCATCTTGAATCTCTGCGCTTTAATACGAAATTTCGGTAAGAGGTAGCATCGTTGTATTTTCTATACGACTCTGCTTGTTCTTTGTTAAATAACGATTCAGCCTTCTTTTTACCACATGATTGCAGTAAGTCCAGTGCACCATTTTTACTCATCTCGTCAGTTGCTTTTCGAAGTTCTGCCTCCGATTCTTCAAGCTGAAACTGAGTAAGCGTCTGGGCAAGGTACTGTGCTCCGGTTGTTGATTCCTCCCAGTAGCTACCATTATATACGAGATAATCGGTTGATGGGCTGTAACGGAGTTCATCAGCATATACCGTTGCCAACATATCTCCCTGTGCAACATCTGTAAAGTCATCAGGCTTATATTTAGGTCCCTTATTGTATTCTTCTGGAGGGACATATCCTTCTTGGGACGAAATCATTTTATAGAAACGCAGAGCACTGCTCCATATAGTTTTAAGCTCCGATTTGTCAAGCGGCGGGGAGCACTGTTCTGCCCTTTCAAGGAACATATTTTTAGCATTGGCAGTATCGCCATAGCGCTTCAGAATACATGTTGCATTTTGGTATAATGTGGCATTACGCCTTCCTTCGGGGATAACCATGTTACTAAACAAATTCGTTTCGCTAACAAAGTAATCAGCTAGGAACGAAGTCAGGTTCGTTGAACTGAGGTGAATCTCTACTGACGGAGACTCTGTACCGAAAAAGAAGCGAGCTGAGTCAAGTGCATTATTATCAAAGAATGGGAAAACCTTGTTAACCTGTTTTTTGATTTCACTGTATTCCTCCGCATCGGTAATGCGGTCAATTGGGAAAAGCACATGGAACTTTGGCCTTGCAGCCTTACCGTTCTTTTCCTTCATATGATTGCGGCTGTAATGAACCGCAAAAGTCACATCCGGAAATGCGTCTGCAACATCGGAAGGATAAATCCAATCCTCGGGATTATTGCTGTGGTCGTTATCGCAGTCAACAGGCAGGCAGTCTGCACCTTTAAAATTGCTGTTTTTGCGATAATTATTCTCATATTCAGCGCAAACATAATCGTGGCTGACAGCCTCTTTGAAAGATGCCTCATCTGTCACAATATGCTTGTTTTGATATGAGCAGTTGGACGGAACACCAAGGGTGTTTGAAGTGTAGATTGAAAACATTAATCTTTTACCTCCTTGTTTTCATCAGATTGTTTTTTGCGGATAAGTTTTCTCGCCAGGTTCTTTGAAACGACACTTATAGCCGTAAGAACGCCGATGAGTTCCTCATCCCTTTCGGTAGTTTTTTCTTTTGAATCATTCATTTTATGATTCTCTCCTTTCTGAAGGCGGTTTTTCCTGCCTCCACTACCTACTGGAGAAAAAGAACCAAAGTGGTCCGCAAAAAAGCAAAAAAAATACACCCTTTTCTGCTAAACGCAAATCAGGGTGGCTTTTCATTATATGTAGTAATCTTTCAAACACTCTTTCAGTTCAGCTTGAAGCTTCGCCCAGTGTCTTTTGAATGTTGAGCGAGACATTCCCATAAGCTCAGCTGATTCTCTTTCCGAATGGTTCATCATAAGTTCGCAGATGCGCTGACCTTCCGGGTCGAGTCTTTCAAGCTCATCGTATAAAGCATTTAGCATTTCAATATCAACAATGATGTCTTCAACATGAGCCGATTCATCAACAACTGTATCGCCGAGCGTTATTTCACCTGAATCATCAATTGGCATATCAAGCGATATTTTTTTGCCTTCTCTGTAATATTCACAGCCTATGCAAATGCCGTCACATTTCCAAATTTGACTTTTTGGGCATCTGCATTCGCCGTTTTTACGTGCGTGATATTGCGTTCTCCATATGGGGCGGTAGTACGCTTTATAGATTTCTTCGTTAACCTCAATGAGTTCTTTCTCAACGGGAATATAGTATTTTCTTTCTTTATTAGCCATTACAGCTTCCTCCAATCTGATTTCTCGGAACGGAGGCTATTTCGCTCAGCTGCAAAATGGTATAGGAATACCATAGGCACCGGAGATAGCTCTCCGTTCCTGTTTGCAGCTTTCTGCTCAAAAGTCAGCTGTAACTCTATTTAGTTTTTATGTTCAGCACCGTTGAGCCACCGATGATCAGTCGGATCAGTGCCGAACAATTATTAATTGAATTATATTGCCTTTTTGATTTCTTAAAAGGACACGGTATGTCCAGTTAATGTTTAGTTGTTTGAATTAGTGACTATCCATTCCTGGAATTCATCAACAGGAATAAGAATACGGGCACCTACATGGATCACAGGGAATTCGGGCTGTTTTACAAGCTCGTATGCTACAGGCAAGCTAATGCCAAGTGTAAGAGCGAGTTCCTTAACGCTCATTGCCATTTTTTCCATATTTATCACCTCCTTTTTCATAAATTTGGGCGAAAAAATACCGCCGGCTCTTACGAGGGCAGTATCTTTTTGGCACATATTTCTTTGTTGCGGATACTGAAAACCGCTTCAGATGCGGTCATATCTTTGTATCCGTAGCTGTTGCACCTGCCGAGGAGTTCTTCGTGGTGCTTTTTCTTTCTGTTCTGCCATTGTCGCTTTCGGTCTCTCATACTTACCTCCTATTTACTTATTTTTGGGTAGTCTACCCCTTTGGCTGTGGGATACAGCTTGTATGCTGTCACCACTGTCAGAGAAGAATTCTCACACTTCTCACTCTAAATATATCACTTAAAGTTATATTTGTCAACAAGTTTTTTTCACTTTTGGTTAGAATATTTTACAATACGCTATAATTCTGTTAAATTTATTATTGACATATCTCACTTTTAGTGTTATAATGAGTGAGAAATAAGGAAAGGGGTTGTTAGAAATGACATTTCCTGAAAGGTTAAAACAACTGAGAAAAGAAAAAGGCATAACACAAACTGACCTGGCAAATGCGCTCGATATTTCAGGCGGAACTGTTGCAATGTGGGAAACCGGTAAGCGCAGACCCAGTTTTGAATTATTAATGGATTTAGCAGAATACTTTAACAGAAGTGCTGATTATATCCTCGGCAATTCGGATGTTCCTACCGCTTTTAGCCTTGATGAAGGTGAGGTAGAGACATTTGGTATGTGGGTAGTTCAGGAAGAATATGAAGATGTTATGCGAAAATTCGCAATGCTCGATGAATACGGAAAAAGAGCTGTTCAAAATATTCTGCGTGCAGAATTTGCTCGTTGCCAGGATCAAGGTACGTTAATAAGCGGTAACGGATTATCTGTTGTTATTAAAACAAAAAAAGTGTCAGACCCCATCAATGAGGAACTGCCGGATTAACCAATTATTATATAGGTATAAAAATAAAAAAGCTGAAGGTCGCATTTCTGCAACTTTCAGCTTTTTTGTTGTTAACATATTTACTTAAAGCAAAGCATTGTTATAGAAATTTACCTCGACACAATCATTACCATACATCCCCGCAAAATTCTAGAGAATTATTATTAGAAAACTATATTCAAACAATATCAATTTGTGCTAGTTTTATAAACTACAATAATAGTCTTTGATTTTCTTTGCCATCAGTTTTTTACGGAGCTCAATAAATTCATCATACTGATTGTAATCCATATCAAAAACTGATACCGGAACGCAGTTTACTTCAAGGTTTCGCATAAGTTCATTTTCATCTGTAATTGAACCAATCTCAACATCCTTTGTCTCACACTGCAATCTTGCCTTACCAAAGTATTCTTTAGGTGGCAGTTTACCGATTGACTTATTAACCTGAGTATCAAGAAATGCATAGTTTGCTTCCTGATTATATTTTCCTTTTTCAAATCCATTATCCTTAAGATACTGCTTCGGGAATATATGATGAACATCTCCTGCTTCCTCAATTAAATCTCTGACAAGAATATTGTTTGAAAGAAGTGAAACATCCTTCATCATTACTTGTGCAGCAAGATAAACTAAATATACAGGATTATTCGTTGAAGTATATGAAAGGTTTTGTACTAATCTTACATTCCAGAACGCATCGGATAATGTTGCGTCTTCAATATCCTTTAATGTTTGAACAACGCCATTTTCTCTTATCATTCTGATATCTCTTGCGAATGCTGATTCAGGTGAAGTTGTATATCTGCCTGATAGAACTGATAAAACATACCATTTTTGAACAATTCTTTTAACTTCTCCTGTGGACACCTCGCCTGATTGTGAAAGAATTAAATATAGAGTATATGCAAAATCCAACGCCATTTGAGAATTAACAAGCTTTTTCGAAACAAAACCTGCACTGCGAATTGTTATCATAAACTGTTTAAAATTATAACTGTTTATTGTATTAAGTACGCCTTTTTTGAGTTTAGCATATGTATCATCAATAATATCATCTCTAAACTCTTTTGTAGTAAAATCTCTACCTGAAAGCAAACTTACAAGGTCAGATAATTTTGCCCTTGAAAACATATGCATAAATGCAACACGAATAACATCATCGCAGTCAGGATCATAAACATCCTCCGTTTCATTCTTTAACCATGCAAGCTTATCGCAGTATTCTGTTGCAGCAAAATCCTGGTCATCATTTTTTATGGTGTCATAGAATGAAGGTTCAACAGAAAGGTGCGCAAAATAATCAATTGCTTTTCTTAACGCATTACCGCCATGGGTCTCATCTGCTGCAATTTTTGACATAACAAAGTCGCCTTGGCTAAGCGCTGTTCCTTTTGAGTTAATACGAATAAAAATGTCTGTTACAACATCTATATCCAATGTTTCTGATAACTCAATAACACCTATTAATCTGTTTCCGATCGCTTTGATTCGAGTTATGATTTTATCCAGTTCTGCCGGCTGCATATCAGGATTATCATTGCAATAATTCTGTATGAACTCAAATGTAGAAAAATCATTTTTGAACAAAATAGATATATCTGGAATCCATTTTTTACTTTTTAAATGAGATGAATCCTGAACCTGAAAAATCTCGGCATCATTATCCTCAGAAAAAGCTTCAAAAGGATTAAATGCTATTTTTATTCTGTCTTTTTTATAATCACTTTGAACAACGGGTATTCCGGCAATTGCTGTCATAAGCGCAGTAACTCTCTGCTGACCATCAATCAGAATCTTTTTTCCTGATGAAATAGAACCATCCTTCAACTTAACATTTGGATTCTTCCAAATAATCAAATATCCGGTTGGATAGCCTTTGTATAAAGAGTCAAGCAAATCCCTGACTTGCTTCTTTTTCCATACGAATGGTCTTTGAATCTCCGGAATAGCAATATCCCCTGATTCAATTAATCCAAGAATTGCACTTACGCTTAAGGTATTCGGATTATATTTTTCTATTTGCATATTTTTCTCCAAATTCTTCTTATTTACAAACAATTCACCTTTAGATAAAGAGGATTGATCGCTTCGCTTAAATACTATGTTTGTCCATTTGTCAATAGGTTTTCTGCAATAATTCTTTCCAACTCATCGAAATACTTTGCATCTTGGGAAAAGTAATAAATGATTGGCGTTAGCTTTCTTCCAAAAGGATTCATGCCCGTGATTTTATAAAGTGAATCACAGTTATGCATACCAACAATTCCAAAATGGGGCATGCCGTCAGCCCCTTTAGTCCAAACATATCTAAAGTCGTCAAACATTAGACTATTTAACGGCTCGGTATAGACAATAACTGCTGTAATCCTATCATATACTTCTTCTTTAACTCCAATACTTAAACCAATATCTTTATGCAAAAGAATCCCATTATATGGATGGGCTAACAATGATAAAGCTTCTTCAAATCCGGATTCCATCATCTCACTGAACGTCCAATTAATATATAGGAAATTCATGTGATTAACATGATCGACACTTTCAAACTTATCAGATGCACTATTTAAAAAATCCTTCAGTTTTCCCACACGTGGCATAATCCCTTTTAGACTCTTAGAATTGCAGAAAGAAACAAATTGATCTTGTCCTTCATTATTAAGCAGAACAAGAGGAAGCACAAAATTTTCTATACCATCAGCTTTATTAAAACCCGGTGTCTTAACTTCGACATCCACAGTAACACCATTATTACAAATAAACCTTGCTTCAGGATTTTTCTGACCATTTGTTCTAGGTTCGTATTCGCCAAACTTTGATCGCTGCACCCAGAATCTTAATACACTAATCTCAGATAAAGCGCGAAAAAACTGTGATTCATCATATTTTTCTTTTCCTGCAGAAAGCTGATCAATAAAGAATTGTCTTACCTTATTCTCTCCAAAAAAATCTTTCAATCCAGCAATCGAACATGAAAGATTTATGCAAAAACACTCTTGAAAATTCCTGTCGTTGATATGGTAGAGTTGACAATTATTTATTACAAATTGATTAATCCCTTCAAATTTTTCTAATCTGCCTTCTATAGCTTTTATAAGAAAATGATCATCCGAAAACTCATTCATCCAACCTCTACGCCAAGCGTCAGAAAGAGCACCTGGAATATCAATATGTTTTATCGGGCATTCTTTATTTGATCTTTTATCACTACTGTTCATTATCTCTATGTTCAATAAATTCGTCTTTTAAAAATACGTCATTAGTAGTTTTCTAATACATGTAATTTAACAATTCAATTTTCAGATTTTAAAACGTTAATCACACTGATTAGATTATTACTAATCCTAATATACCATTCACCAATTATTTCATCTCCAGAATAAGATGAACTGAGTTTTTCAATTTTTTCAACAAACAAGTTTAAGGGTTCTAAGTCTATTGAAAACATTCTTTGTAATTCAAGATCATCTAAACCATACAATTCACGCTCGCCATGTCTATATATTCTCAGGAACATCGAATGAAGTGCATATAGCTGCCGGGCATTACATTCTTTTGTCATATCGAAAAGCTTATTATTATCTAATCTTGATAAGAACCCTTTACCATCAACAAATAGGTTTTCTTTGTTTGATATCTCTTTTGAAAAAACTTCTATTGATTCAGGATTATAATCAAAATCAATACAATCTTTTTTGGAGTTTTCAATTATTACATTTTTCAATTCAGCTAAGAAAGCTTTGCATTCTTCATTTAAGGCATTTTCATTAAAAGTATCATCAACTATTCCGAATTTGTAATTAGGATCTATTGCAGCCGCGTGTTTGCTCACCCAGTTTTTCATTAATTCCTTTATTTCGGTATAATCATAATCAAACAATTCACGAAAATGAACTACTGCTTTAATAATTTTGCCATAATATGAAAATGGCACTGTTGACTTGTGTAGTGTTTCAATCAGTGAATTCAGGCTGTTCAAAATTGTATCTTTGGAATACAAAGAATAATATTCTAATATGCTAATATCATCATTATGATATTCTACTCCTGAAAACAAAAGTTTATTTTTGGTAAAGTGATCAACTATGTTATCAATATCTTCAACAACCAGAATTTGTTTTTTAATATATAAATAGCAAAAATAGTATAAGGGATAGAAGGATGAGCTAAAAATGCTTGTACTATATTCATCGCCAATCCACTCTGGAATGTTTCCAGCGGTTTTTACATAGAAAGAAAAATACACGATGCTAAAAAATATATTTTTGCAAAAATCTTCATCGGTAATATTATTTGTTTTTAAATAATCAAAAATATTTACAGTTTTTTGACAAGCAAAAATAAATGTTCTTAAATTAAATTTCTCTTTAATATACTGTGATAACAATTGGTCAATAACATATTGCTTTGAAAAACCACTAAGGATTTCATTGTTGAATTTATTTATTACTGTAAATATTGTATTTTTTAAGTCGTTTTCAAATACTATAGTATCAGAAACGGTCTTTTCTTTAGCTTTTAAATATCTATTTGTTATATCTGAGTATTCAATAGAGTTCTTTTGATCTGTCTTGCTTTCATCCCTTCTTTCTTTTAAATAATAATATACAATATCAAACTGTGCTCTTATTTCTTCAGGCTTACTAAGATTATTTCTACTGTAGTTTTCTTCTTTTGTTTCAATTATTTCTTGTTCATTACAAACCAACAAGACCTTAACATTATCTTGTTCAACAAGACTATTTACATATCCAAGCAATTCAATTATATCTATACTTGTTCGTTCAACATCTTCTAACACAACAAGTTTTCCGCATAAATTAATTGATTCATATAAGTTATTTAAAGCATCGTCATCTTTAGATAGATCTATACCAAAAAAGCTTGATGCCCCTTTTACAACTGTTTTAACAGCAAGCCAACTTGTTTTGAAAACTTCATTGTCCAGCTTTTCAGAAATTTTCTTCATTCGCAATTCCATATATATTGATCTGCTGATTTCTGATAATTCACTTAATCCGTACAACGAAATAATAATGCAATCTTTCCTGTGATCTATTATAAATGGTTTTAGGGTGTTCTCAATATAGTAACTTTTGCCGGTTCCCCATCCGCCAGTTAACATAATTGCGCTATTAGTCTTATCGTTTTCAAGATAGTTCAATATGTAATTATTCAGTTCGTTATAATTCATATAACCCTCCAAAGGATTTGTCGTTTCTTATTCAACCCTGATATATCGATTACGACCTTTTTCTTTTTCAATTCTATAATGGGTTATTTCAACAAAAGGCAGGATTTCATTTGCAATTGATTCTAACTCTTCAAAAGTAAGTTTCGCCCTTCTGTTCCAGTAATCATCAGGATCAAGAATTCTGGCAATGTAATGATTAATTTCATCAGTAAGGTTTCTTAAGAATAATTCCTCGTCTGTTTTTGAGTCTATGTATTTTTGCATAAACTCTTGCCTTTTGGAATTGGGTTTTCTCAAATACATCGCATGTACATATGATCTGTACACACTATCGTTAATCCAACGTTTGAAATCATGTATACGGTAGTCCCTCTCTGATATTATCACTTCATCAGCAAAAGAATAAATATCTGGATCTCCTATTATATTATTCCTTTTCAAATTCAAAAAGGAAAGATTGCTCGTTGGTTTAGGAATAGTTTTGATGTTGTTATATGATAAATCCAGTATTGACAAGTGTGATAACCTTTGCACAAAACTGCAATCTGAAATATCACAAGACGAAAGCCTTAATTTTTCAACATTTGGAAAATTATCAAGAAAACAATAGTCAGAGAATTCACCATCCTCTATCATTAAGCATTTTACGCATCCAGCATCTTCAGGCCAAATAATATCACAACCCTTAATATGGCATAGTCTTAACGATTCAAGATTATTAAGATTGTGCAAATCAATGATTGGTTTAGGCTTATCAAAAAGGCCGATTTGATCTGTATATGTGTTCATATTAACGCATAAATATAATTCTTTTAACAATTCCGCATTAAACGAAATATCTGTTTCCGAATAATCAGGATAAACACTTAAACTCTTAATCTTTGATAAATCCATCCCCTGTAAATCTGACATCTGCATATTATAACCAAAGCTTAACTCTTCAAGGTTTGGATAATCCTCTAAACAAGGCAACTCGCCTGAGAATTCATGAGAAAAATGAAGTTTTTTTACTGATTCATTTTTAATATTCTTCAAATCCTCAGGTCCCTTAACACTTACACGTCCAACGGCTATGGAATTGTACTTTTCGTATTCACTTTTTCCTTTTTCAAACGCTTCTTGTAAGTTCATTGTTTGCCTCATAAATAAGTATTTTTCGAATAAACCTATCCTTCAATGATCATTGAACCATGAGCAAGATTCCAGAACGACATCTTTCTCGGTTCTTCCATATCGTCAAATTTGATTGTCACAGTTGCATCCGACTTTTCAATAATAGTTCCTGTGCCAAATGTTTTATCCGTAATCCTCATTCCTGCTCTGATTGATGACTTATCAAATGGTTTTGCACTTATGCTATCATTGGTGGCAGAATTGTTTTCGCCATATATTTCAGAAAGCTTCTGTTCTAACGTGCCTTCTTTAACACAAGGCAAAGCATCCAACTGCCTGAAATTATGAGTTGCAATAGCAATTTCTTCGTCAAAACCAAGAATAAAGCTTGTTGCAATTTTATATATTATTTCAGTGGGTGCAAGTCCGTAAACCTGTTTTTCAAAAATATGTTTTAATCTCTGAATATCATCAGGATATTGCTTTTTGATAACATCACTATTAAATAAGCGTTTAACAATTTCAGCAATGTATAAACCTGATTTCATATACATATCAATGAAGGTTTTTTCTGAATTATCATAGCAACCCGGGTTTTCCTGCTCAAGCAAGTCAACCATATTCTTAACAACCTTTTTCGGAGTGAAAATTTGATTGGTTTTCTGCGGAGGAATGTAATCAAAAATATCCTCTTTATTTGACTCATCAAAATAGTTTGCAAGTCTGCATTTAAGTGACAAGAACTCCTTAACTGAATCGTCAAATACAACAGAATCAAAAAGATGTCCGCCAAAGTGCTTCGTTTCGCCAGTTGAATCATCAATATAATCGCCGCCGTCACGAAGGAAGCAAAACTGCTCAATCGTGATTCCTGTTACTTCTTTAAATACATCGGCAGGAATGATTTTGTCGAATGAATCAAGTGTTGTGTCTTCGTCTCCATACGCCATAAGAAATGACGGAATAGTTCTTGTAAAGCCTCTAAGGTGGTCTCTAACACCATCCTCAATATTCTGCTTCTCTCTGTTCTTCTTTCCTGTTTCAACAGTTTTAACAGCTTCTTTAGTAGAGGTTTTAACGAGCTCTTTGATGGCTGTGCTTACTTTTTCATTAAAGCTCTCTTCAGATTCCTTTAGTTTGCGTTCAAATTCATCTTCGATTTCATCGGTGGTTTTGCCGGTTTTAAAACGAGACATAAGCGCATCTTGTCTTTCTTGTTCGGCAACTTTCTTTTCAATGCTATAATCGCCTACTAAAGTTTCAATCATTCTGTCGCTTTCACGCTCAATATCAGAAAGGATACGCTTGGTTTCAGCTTTTTTCATTTCATCGCCATAATAGTCTTTGGCGGTTTCAACAACTCTTTCCTGAATCTCTTCTTTAACGAACTTCTTAAGATCACTTATGATTTCTTTTTCTTTCTTCTCAGCAGTGTCAATTTCTGCAATAGTATCCTCAATAAGTTCATCGAGAGTACCATAGATTTTTTCGCCAAAAACATCTGTGCTTTGTCCTATAATAATGTCTTCCGAAAGCTCAACCTCACCATTTTCATTAAGCGACAAATCTTCCTTACTTGGCACCTCTCCAAGAGGTTTTGCCTTTGGCTCTTCAATAGGAGTGAAACCTTCAATAATATCAAGCACTTCTTTAGGCGCACCAAAGATATTAGCAATATTCTGAAACAGGAAATTGCTCATAAATCCACGGCGAACAACCTCAACCGAACGAATCTTTCTCGGAATGGAAAGAACCTTTTCTGCATCTAATTCAGTGAGTTCTCCGTCTTCGTCTTCACCTATAACCGGGAAAAAATTAAGGAGCATTCTGATATTATGTTTTCTTGCTCCTATATCGCCTTTTCCCGAGGCTGTATTTGGGCTAAGGTCGTTTGCAAACTCTTCAAAAATGACAAGGGTTCTTGCAGGGTCAAAATCGAAAACATATGCGTTTTCTTTTCTTTTAAAATCTGGGCCAAACTTGAATAAACAAGGGTTCTGCGCTCTGAATGCAGCTTGCATATATAGTGCAGGGCTCTTTATGTTTGAAAGCATTAAAACAGCTGTCCATTCGGGGATAGTTACTCCCGTTGTAAGCTGACCTACAGACAGAGTTATTGTTTTATCATTTTCTTCGATAGCATTTATAACCTTGTCATAGCTCTTTTCGTTTTCCTCATCTTCGCTAAGTCTGCCGTCACCCGCTGCAAGAACAATTTCATAATCCTTAAAAACAGGATGTTCATTAAGTTTCTTTGCAAGCGCTTTTGCGCTGTCAACACGGTTAAGCAGCCAAAAAGAATGTTTTATTTCTTCTCTTAATTCCGGAGTTGAAAACGGGAATTTTTCCTGACAGGTTAATGCATCAAGGAATTTATCAACAGAACTGTTATAGATAAATTGACCATTTCCGTTTGTCATAAAGAATTCGTTTAAATCAAATGCAAATTCTTCGGTTTCTCCGTTTATTTCAGTTCCCTGTTTAAGCTCATCTCTAACGATTTCACTCATCTGGTAAGTATACAGATTTAATTTTGGAAGGTTCTCATATGGATTATCGCCATCTTCATCCTTCCAATCTCTCTTTTTCTGTTGCTCATCAGTATAAGTCCAGTTAAAAATTGCTTCGGAGCTGAATTTGTCGTTTGCAAGTGCTTTAAACGGTGTGCCTGATAAATGCAATGTAAAATTGCGCTTTATGTGATTAAATGCAATATCTGTTTTGTATGTATCAACGCCTTCGTGCGCCTCATCAATAACAAGAACATCCCATTCGGTTTTGGGTATATCAGTATGTTTATTAAACTTTCCGCCAAAATGAATGGAACCTTTTAAGTCCTGAAGCGAAACAAAACGGATGCACCTGATGTTTTGAGGTTCTTCCGAGTTCATAACCATAGTCATATATTCCGAATAAGTAAGAACACCCAGTTTCCCTTTTAAAGTGTCAACATCACTTACGAAATAATAACCTCTGTCCGTGCCGATAAAACGGTTATAATCCGAAAGCCATGAATTAGCAATTGCTGGTCTGTTTGTTACAATCAATACCCTTTTTGCATTAATTCTTTTAACAAAATCATAAACAGACAGAGTTTTTCCAAAGCGGGGCTTTGCATTCCATAAGAACTCACCCTTCGGATTTTCCCTTTTATATGTAACGGTTTTTGATACAGCTTCTTCCTGTTCATCACGCAAAACATACGGCAAAACCGCATTAATTGTTTTTAAGATGCCGTGGTTTTCCCTGAAATCACAGAACTCGGAGCGAGATTGAGGACCGGTTATTTTAAACCATTCGTTATTCTTTCCTTCTTCCTGCTCAAACTTGCGTTTTCTTAAATATGCATGAAAATCTTTATCAGTAAATGTTTCGCCGGAACCATCATCAAAAATGGCATTTCCCTTCCATTCCAGATTCCATAGAACATCAGCAGTATGCGTTTGTTGCTTGATTCTGTCTTCAACATTTTGTTCTGTGTATCCTATTTTAGTCCAGCCATTATGGCGTGCTATTTCAGGCGTGGTATACCCATAAAGCATAGGAGTGGCAGGTTTTGATGTATTAATATTTGGCTTTTTCATTATGCCATCTCCTTAACATGCGTTTCAATAAATTCTATTTCTTCTTGTGATAAACCGTATTTTTTATAGAGCTGCTTATCTATTTCTGAAACAGTTTTAGACCAATCAATATCAGAATTATTTGAAAAGTCTTGAAGAGGAACATATTTCCAAACAGGTTTATTGTTCATTTGTGTTACTTTTAGAACCGACAGTAACGCTCTTGCAAATTTACTGGATAAATATTTTTTTATAGCAAAAGCTTCTTCTTTGGTTTCACATTGCCCGATACCAATAAACGAACGAGTATAGGCTTCTCTTGGTTCAAGGATTTCCATTCCAGAGAGTATTTGACCAAATTCACCATTCCCATTTGCACAAGTTAATACGACTTTATATTTCAATAGATTCTCATGCTGAAAATCAACATATTCTTCAGGAATATACTTGGTTGTTCGTTTATTATCATTTACGCCTAATGTAAGTATGTAAGATGAATTGTGTTCATCAGAAAACAAGGGAATTTTTGTGAAAATATTTTTTTCAAATCGGGGGTCTTTTCCATCACTTCCAATGTTTTTCTTGAATTGCGGGTGCTTACTATAAAGAGCTTCTAAATTAAATCTATTCTGAATAAATACATAATCCATAAGGCTTCTAAAATTATTTGATAATACTTTATGAATTATTTGATTCAACTCTACATAAGGAGTGAAAATATCTATTGCACCAAAAACATTTTTTGCGTCTCTGTATGTAATCGCTATCCCGCCTTTAATATCGGTATTACTAAATAGTTTTGTGCAATCTTCTTCATACTCTAAAACCTTAAAATGCTCATCATGTAGCATTTTATCATTCCAGGCTTTAGGCGTGCTTCCTGCATTAAACAAAAATCTTGCAGGATGAACTAACTCAACCTTATCACCGACCTCATATGCCGAATCCATAAATAGATTATATACTGGTGGCGCATAGGTATCGTTATCCCCTAATGTCTCATCTTGATATGGCGGATTACCTATTACAAAATCAAACTTCATTTTATTATCCTTCCTTAATACTGTTAAACTCAATGGATTTATTTGCCTTCCAATCATAGATTCGGCAATTATAGTTTTCTTGTTTTTCATCAACAACCATTTCAAAAATATTAAACTGAGCTGTTTCTTCAGTTGCTTGCCTAAACGGTATTGCACCTGTTAAACCGTCCATTTGCCAAATATTCCAGACAATAATATTGGTTATTGCTTTAACATCCTTTTTTAAAGGTTCTTTATTCCAGCGGTCTATATAATAATCAACAAATGTATTCAAAAGATTTATTCGTGCAATCAACAAATTATCACCTTGA
Source organism: uncultured Eubacterium sp. (assembly GCA_905233545.1). Classification (GTDB taxonomy): domain Bacteria; phylum Bacillota; class Clostridia; order Oscillospirales; family Acutalibacteraceae; genus Eubacterium_R. Next base: position 84,118 of record CAJOEV010000004.1, read on the forward strand.
AACTCATAGCCATAAATGCTTTGATAGGCTTTTTTAGCCCATTCAATCCACTCATCTTCCGTCGAAACATTTTCATTGATAACTCGGATTTTTCTATCAAGAAGTCCGATTCTTTCATTTACAGGAATAATCTCACCGGTTGCAGTGTCATATCTTGAAACAAGGTATGCAGCTTCACCGCAGGTTATCTCCAATCGCTTTGATTCAACATAATCTTTCCATGTTTTCCCTTCAGGAAACTTAACAGGATTTGAATTCACTCTCCAGCCTTGCTCTGTTTCGGTATTAAAAACGCCTTCTTTTCCAAACCACTCTGCATCACAATAATTATTCATCTTGTTGCATAACCAAGACGGCGTAAAAACCTCTGCTTTTGCTCGGGTTCTTTCATTTTGTTCATTAGCACTTTTAAATGCTCTCGGTTGCAGTTCTATTTTTTCCAATAACTCAGGTGTAATTTGATCTGTTGAAAAAACATCTGATCCTTCAGAACTATAGGTATCAGTCGCCAATAAGATATTTTCTTTTGTTGTCTTATCCTGCAGCAGATAAGGCAGCATATCTTTAATTGGATATGAGTTTAAATCTATTAAACTTTCTTCATTATCATCAACAGTGTTTTCTGCAATTTCAGACAAACTGTCAATAAATTCTATAACACCGGTTTTCTGCCAAAATTCATCAATCTTTAATGACTGAATAATTTCTTCTCTCACTGCAGACGTAACAGTAAAAAATATTATAGCCATTAAAAAATTAAACAATCTTTTTGCAATTGCTTTCACCGCTTTTTTTACATATTCCGGCTTTTCTGATGTGTTTTGGCTTTCTGCTCCTATAACCTGAGCTTTAAATTCATCAGCAATATCATCTTCAGTAATATCTCCAGATATAACCATTTCTCTGAACTCATCTTCTGAGACTTCAGCTGATAACTCAGGTATAACACCATACAGTGATGAAAAATCAAGTTGCTTCAATGTTTTTGAAAACTCGGTTATTGCAGACAATCCGTTAATTTTATTCGACTCTATAATACGCTCAAAACTGTTCTTAAATTCTTCTACTGCAGCAAAAGCTCCCCCTGCTCGCAAAGCTTTGTTATTTAAGTCTATCTGTTCTAAATATTCTGCAAGTGGATTCAATGCTGCTAAAGAATCATAATTTGGCAGCATTGTCGCTATACTGCTCTGATAAACCTGAAACTGTTCTGCTGCTTCAGCAAGTTTTTTAGATATTTCAGGAACTTCATATTTAGGAATAACTGCAGCGACTAATTCTGATAACTTTGCAAGTTGTTCCGTTTGCTTGTTCAGGGAATTCTGAAACAAATCCGAATAATTTGAATTCATATATTACCTCTTATTGATAGGTGGTTTAATATTATTGTTGTTTCAACAATGATTTGATGTCACCATTGTAAAACTTACATATTGGAAATTCAATGAAAGTTTCTTGTTCTTTCTTAGTCATCTTTTTGAAATATAATTCAAATTCAGGTATACTTTCAAGCAATAAACATGCACAACACAAGAACATAGAATCTTCTTTGTTATTATCTTTTTCTTTAATAATAATATCTAATTCTTCATCTGTTAGTGATCTTCTTCGCTTAATAACTTGATACTTATTAATAATCATTTCCGGATTGTCTTCGGCAATTGAAGGATTTTGGCAAAATGCTTCTGCGATTTCCAATATGTCATCCTTAGAATTATCGTCATAATACAAAAGCACTTTTATTAGGAAATTTGTTGAAAATGATTGAAGTTCTTTATGAACATTCCAAGTTCTAATGCTTCTAATAAAAACGTCTTTATTAAAATTCAAAGCCGAAAAGAAGACACCTATATTATCAATATCAATATATGGCGGAACATCTAAATATCCAACATTATCAATATAAGTGGCAAACTTATATTCATCCACTAACGATGGATCGAATGCATTAATACAAACACTCTTATCTTCAATCATGCCACAAAACACCATCAAATGCCGGTCTGCTACTGCAATTCTTCTGTAACCTGGTGCATCTATTTTGCCATTACCAGCCATCATATTTTCCACACTAAAAAGGATTTTTCTTTGCTTCATGGAGACATTTGATACAACTAAATCAAGGGGAGAACCAAGTTTCTTTAAGGTATCGCTTATAGAAACAATCGAGGTTATTTTTTCTTGGGTTTCATTGATGAACTGTTTAAACCCTTTTTCTTTGTCCTTATTGAATGCAATAAAATCCTTATCATCAACATCTATTTTTCCACAACAAAGAAAAGCGTTTAAGAAGTCCTTTTCATTAAGAACATCGGCAAAGGTAATGCTATCCCCATTAAATCTAATTGTAAAATTGTACTTATTGTGGTTTCTTCTTTCGATGTGAATATCAAGGCAATTACCAAAATGATATGTAATTTCATTTTCACTCGTTTGAGTAGCCGAGAAGTTTGAGAAATACTGAACACCGTTAACAGAAATTTTTTGGTTGATTTTTCCAGCAATAGATAACTTTCCGTTAAAAATAACAGGACTTTCCGAACCGTCAATATTTGCATAAATCAAATTGTTTTCGTCAAAAACACTTGCATGATGAATTGTAGAAAATCCTTCAATCTGGAGTTCTTTAATGTTTTTCAAGTTGGAAATATCAACGATTTTTTTACCTTTTTGTTTATTTCTGTGCTTAATAAAGAAATCGCATATTTCTTTTATTTGTGTTGGGTTTGTATGATCAAGATGTTCAAAACTTATAGAAACACTTTTACTATCACCATTCAAAGATAGAATCTTTTCTATATTTGAGGGCAACAAGCACTTATAATAGATTCTAAAATTGGTGTTGTTTTTTATTTCAACTTCAAAAAACAATATACCATCATCTTTTTGATATTTTTGTAGATTAATTCTTGGAACAGAGTAGGTGCTTTTATTTTTGCTCTTATACCTTGTGACATTATGACCTTTTATCTGAACAGGAATTCTATCGCTAAAGGTTTCAACAGAATGCTTGTCCTTATTCGAAAAAACCTTTATGTCACCATCCCACAGTATTTCTTTATCGTTGTAATTAATATTTGATTCTAAATATGGGCAAGATCCTATATAAGCAATTAGCGCTCCCACCGCCATATCATCTATGTTGTTGTTGCTATATTCAGCCATTTATTACCTCATATTAATAATAATTAAATATATA
>CAJOEV010000005.1 GCA_905233545.1 uncultured Eubacterium sp.
AATTGTGATTTTTTCTTTATTCGCACAAAAAACGACACTCAAGCGTATGCAAGTGTGTCGTTTTTTCGTTTTTATGTCATTAACTTAATGACATTGCCCCTCGGTGTCCTTTTTTAATGTCATTCGGCGCTTTGCGCCCCACAACTCTTCACTTTTCACTCTTCATTCTTCACTCTTATCTACGAGAATTGTATCAAACAACTCTTGCAATCTTGTTTCTTCGCCCTTCAGATACAAATACCCGAACAGCGCTTCAACTCCTGTTGCAATATGGTATTCGCTCCGGCTTGCGGATTTCGGCGAGTGGCCGACCTTTGCGTTTCTTCCTCTTTTGAAAACCGCCTCCTCCTTTTCGGTGAGGAGGTCTTTTATTTTGAAATACGCCTCGGTCTGCGCCTTTGCCGAAACAAATTTTACGCTTTCCCTGTGCAAATCCTTAACAGGTCGGTTTGCGTCGAGAACAATGCTCTCGCGCACAAACATCTCATAAACGCCGTCGCCGATGAATGCAAGATTCAGCGGACTGAGCGAATCGGGATTAACCTCTTTATCAATAAATCTCATTACGGTACATACTCGAATTCAATGTCGTAAAGGCTTACAATGTCGCCCTCCTGAATTCCTCTCTCCTTAAGTGCGTCGAAAACTCCGCTTTTTTCAAGAACTCTCTGCATATACTGCAGCGCTTCATAGTCCTCAACATCAATTCCCTTGAGGACCTTGGGGAACCAGTCCGCTTCAACAAGGAAGTAGCCCTCGTCCTCCTCTGTAATCTTAAAGCCGCCGCTGTTTTCAATAATTGCTTCAACGGGAATCTCTTCAACCTCGTATTCCTTAATCGGAGGAAGGTCCTTGAGCTTGTTCCAAACGGCATTCATAAGCTCCTTTGTTCCCTCGAGAATCGGAGCGCAGATTGAATAGTATTCATATCCCTTTGCTTCAATATAGTTTTTGAATTCCTCAATCTGAGAAGGCTCTGCCATATCAATTTTGTTGCCTGCAACAAGCATCGGGCGCTTTGCAAGCTCGGGATTGAACTTAACAAGCTCATCATTAAGCTTTTCAAAATCCTCAATCGGATTTCTGCCCTCGCTGCCGCTTACATCAACAATGTGAATAAGCAGTCTGCACCTTTCAACATGGCGCAAAAACTGATGACCGAGACCGATTCCTTCGCTTGCGCCTTCAATAAGACCGGGGATATCGGCAATAACAAACGAATTGCCCTCGCCCATTGAAACAACGCCTAAATTCGGAACAAGAGTTGTGAAATGATAGTCCGCAATTTTGGGCTTTGCCTGAGAAACAACGGAGATAAGGCTGGATTTTCCAACCGAGGGATAGCCGACAAGACCGACATCTGCAAGAAGCTTCAGCTCAAGGCTGACCTCCCATTCCTCACCCGGAACACCCGGCTTTGCAAAACGCGGAACCTGGCGTGTGGGGGTTGCAAAATGCGGATTGCCCCAGCCCCCTCTGCCACCCTTTGCGGCAATAAAACGCTCGGTTTTGCTCATGTCCGCCATAACGGCACCGCTGTTTGCCTCCCTTATTATCGTTCCTCTCGGAACACGGATTTCAAGGTCGGCGCCCTTTTTGCCGTTGCAGCGTCCGCCCTTACCGGGCTCACCGTTTGGCGCTTTATATTTTCTTTTGTATCTGAAGTCGGCAAGGGTTGCAAGATTGTCGTCAACAACAAAAACAATATCTCCGCCCTTTCCGCCGTCTCCGCCGTCGGGACCGCCCGAGGCAACATATTTTTCTCTGTGAAAGGCAACGGCGCCGTCTCCGCCGTCCCCGCCTTTGATTTTAATTTTAGCAATGTCTACAAACATGGTGTTCTCCGTTTTTAGTTGCGAGTTTCGAGCTGCGAGTTGCAAGTTGTCGGTTACTCGCTTCGCTCGAACAATATTTTTGTGTTCTTAATCAGGCTTGGAATTATCATAATAAATCCGTAAAGCGTTATCACCGACAGTGTTATCGGAAAAAAGACGCAGATTGCAATTTTCTGGAATGCCGAAAACTCTTTGACTTTCCAAAATGCACTGCAAAATCCCGCATATGAAGCGCAGGGAAGCAGCGGCAAAAGCAAAGAGAGCGCAATTACCTGATTTATTTCAAGCGCATTGTTTACATCGTTGCGGCTGCTCAGAAAAAAAAGAAGCAAAAACAGAAAAACCGCACCGACAAAATACAGCGCAAACATTGATATTATATATCTTTTTGCAAACTTCTTATCATTCATGGCAATAGATTAACACTAATTCAAACTAAAGTCAAATGAAAAACAACCGCCGTTAAAACATCAGCCATTTGTCGGATTGCTTTTTTCGGTACTATAATGTATAATATTTATGAAAATATTTGTAAAAAGGAGAGATTTTTTATGAAACGAGTTTTAAGTCTGGTTATGACTGCATTGATGCTTGTCTCCGCGCTGTCACTGCACGCGTTCTCAGCAAGCGCGCTTGATGCAACGGGCAAGCTCGGAAAAAACATAACTTATGACTATAACTCGGAAACGGGCGAAGTTTATATCCACGGAAGCGGTGAGATGTACTCTTCAGAAGGTGAATACGAATACTATTCCCCCTTCCAGGAAGAGACGGGCATTAAGCACGTTATCATCGACGAGGGCATAACTACCCTGTCCGACGGTCTTTTTAAGGACTGCACGTCTTTAATCAGCGTTGGTCTTCCCGACAGCCTTAAGCTCATCGGCTACGACGCTTTTTATAACTGCAGGTCATTAACGGGCATAGTAATTCCGAAGGGCGTTACTCAGCTCAGTTCAAGCGCTTTTTCGGAATGCGCCTCTTTAACAACGATTAAGGTAGACAGCGCAAACCCGAAATACGACAGCAGAAACGACTGCAACGGAATCATTGAAACAGAAAAAAATCTCTTGGTAAAAGGCTGTAACAACACAACCATTCCGAACGAAATAACGGAAATCGGCTTTATGGCTTTCGCAGACTGCGAAGAGTTAACAAGTATGACCGTTCCCGATTCAGTAAAAATCATCGGATATGAAGCGTTTATAGGTTGTGTCCGTCTGGAAACAATCAACCTTCCTTCAACTCTTGACCTCATTGACGGCTACGCTTTTGAAAACACCGCGTTTTACAACGACGCTTCCAATTGGGAAGACGGCGTTTTATACCTTGATAACTATCTTATCAAAGCAAAATCAATCAACGGCGCATATGAGGTTAAAGACGGAACAAGGCTTATTGCTTCAAATGCATTTGCAGGCACCTCAATAACCGAAATAACCTTCCCGAACAGCATTAAAGGCGTCGGCGGCGAAGCATTCTATTATTGCGACGACCTTGAAAGAGTTAATATTTCTTCACTTGAAGCGTGGTGCAATATTGATTTCGATGATTCATATCACGAAGGTGTATCAACCGCAAACCCCGTTGCGTGTTCGGAAAAGCTTTATGTTAACGGCAAATTGCTCACTTCCTTAGAGATTCCCGACGGAGTTACAAAAATCGGAAACTGGGCTTTTGCAGGATTGAAAATCACTTCCGTAAAATTCAACGATGAATTAACAAGCATAGGCAACAACGCATTTTATGAATGCTCAAGCCTTTCTTCAATCAATCTTCCTTCGGGAATAAAATCAATCGGAAGAGAAGCTTTCTGCTATATTTCATCAAAATTCACAACAATAACCCTTCCCTCAAGCGTAACCAACATCGGCGCCTTCGCTTTCTACAATGTCAGAAAAGTTAAGATTTCATCAATGAAGGCATTCTGCAACATAACCTTCGGCGGTTATGCGTTTGACGGAATAGGCGGTAACTATACCCTCTATCTTAACGGCAACCAGGTTAAGGAAGCAAAAATTCCAAGCTCAATTACGAGAATTAAGAACTATGCTTTTGCAGATTCTTCAATAACCTCAGTCAGCATTCCGACAAGCGTTACCTCAATCGGCAAATACGCATTCTGCAGCAGCGCTTTATCATCCATTACTATTCCGAAGAGCGTAACTTCAGTCGATGCAACTGCACTCAGCACAAGAAAGCTTAAGAGCATTAAGGTTGATTCGGCAAACACCAAGTATTCATCAAAAGACGGCGTTTTGTTCAGCAAAAAGAAGAGCAACCTCATTCTCTACCCCTACGGCAAGAGCTCAACAAGCTACACTATTCCGAGTTCTGTTTCCAAAGTTTGCTCCTATGCATTCTCTGAAACAAGCAATCTTCTCAAGCTGACAGTTCCGACAAGCGTTAATACCTTTGACCACCGCGCTTTTGACTATACAAGCAGTGTTCGTACAGTTTACTACAAAGGCAAAATGTCGAGCTGGAACAAGATTGATATCAGGGTTGATGATTTTGACCACGAGTCCGACGGAGATACCTGGTGGTATGAAAACGAAGTTCTTTTGCACCAGATAAACATTGTTGCAACCGATAAATATATCTGCAGAACTCACGAACTCACAAGCGGAGTTGTTAAAAAACAACCCACCTTCAAGGCAACGGGATACAAGCTCTGCAGCTGCACAATCTGCAAAAAGAAGAACATAAAAGTAACCCTTAAGAAGCTCGGCTCGCCCACACTTTCATCGGTAAGCGCAAAATCAAAGGGCTTCAAGGCAAACTGGAATTCGGTTAAAAATATCGGCGGTTACCAGATTCAATACTCGGTATACAGCAAGTTTAAAAACGCAAAAACCGTAACCGTTTCGGGTTATAAATCAACGGCAAAAACCGTTTCAAAGCTTAAGGCAAATAAAAAATACTTTGTCCGCATAAGAGGATACAAAAAAATCGGCTCAAAGAAATATTATTCAAACTGGAGCGGCAGCAAGGCTGTTACAACAAAAAGCTAAATAAACAAAAAAGCCTCGGGAATTTAAAATTCCCGGGGCATTTTTTTGCACTGATTATTTGTTTGCAACATATTCCTTAATCTGTTCAAGAACATCGTCGCAGTTGATTCCGTGAACCATGCACGCTTCTTCAAGGGTTTCGCCGATTGAAGCAGGACAGCCAACGCAGTGCATTCCGTTTTGCATAAGAATTACTGCAATTCCTCTGTCAAATTCAAGCATTTCGCCCATTGTTGTCTCTTTTGTTATTTCCATGAGTTTGTCCTCCGTTTTAATTCCTATTTGTTTTGTAGGTTTTTCCGCTAAAGATACTAACATAATTATTTTGATATGTCAATGGTTTTTTATTCAGGTGTTAGGTGTTAGGTGTTAGGTGTTAGGTTTTAGGGGTTAGGGGGTTGGTCGCTTAGCGGCGATTATATTTTCAAGAAAGGGGTCAGACCCCTTTCTTGATTTTGTGCTGTCACTGCACCGAAATTGTAGGGGAGGCTCTCCCGAGCCTCCCACAAATTCAACACCCAACCCCTAAACCCTAAAAATTTTTTATATTGATATTGAAATATCACATTAATGGTGATACAATATATCTTGTATTTTTTATGGGGGTGAACAGGCTCAATGTACAAAATAGGCTTTGATAACGACAAATATAAATCACTTCAGTCATCAAGAATCCGCGAAAGAATTAACGAATTCGGCGGAAAGCTGTATCTTGAATTCGGCGGAAAGCTTTTTGATGACTACCATGCTTCGCGTGTTCTTCCGGGTTTCCAGCCCGACAGTAAGCTCCAGATGCTTCTTCAGCTCAAGGACGAGGCGGAAATAGTTATTGTTATTAACGCTCAGGACATTGAAAAGGCAAAACTGCGCGGTGACCTCGGAATCACATATGACGATGATGTTGTTCGCCTTATCGGTGAATTCACGGATATCGGGCTTATGGTCGGAAGCGTTGTCTTAACAAAATACACTCCCTCCTCACGCGTTGAAGCGTTTGAAAAAAGACTTGAGTCAATGGGCTATCCCGTTTATCATCACTATGTTATCGAGGGCTATCCTTCAAATATTTCACAGATTGTAAGCGACGAGGGATACGGCAAAAACGACTATATCGAAACCTCAAGAAAGCTTGTTATCATTACCGCACCGGGTCCCGGAAGCGGAAAAATGGCAACCTGTCTCTCCCAGCTCTATCACGAAAACAAAAGAGGAATCAAAGCGGGATACGCAAAATTTGAAACCTTCCCGATTTGGAATTTACCTCTGCGCCACCCCGTTAATATCGCATACGAAGCTGCAACCGCGGACCTCAACGATGTTAATATGATAGACCCGTGGCACCTTGAGGCATACGGAAAAACAACGGTTAACTACAACCGCGATGTTGAAATCTTCCCCGTTTTAAAGGCAACCTTTGATAAGATTTACGGCGAATGCCCCTATAAATCACCCACCGATATGGGCGTTAATATGGCTGGCAAGTGCATTATTGACGACGACGCGTGCAAAGAAGCTTCGAATCAGGAGATAATCCGCCGTTATTTCAAAGCACTTTGTGCAAGCGTTAATTCGCCTGCTGCAAAGGAAGAAGTATATAAGCTTGAGCTTCTTATGAACCAGGCAGGAATAACGGAAACACACAGAAAATGTATTCTTCCTGCAAGAAAGGTTGAAAAAAGAACAAAACAGCCCGCTGCAGCTATTGAGCTTAACAACGGCGAAATTATAACGGGCAAAACAAGCGAGCTTCTCGGCTGTTCGTCCGCAATGCTTCTCAACGCGCTTAAAACGCTTGCAGGCATTGACGATGAAACATTACTCATTCTTCCCGAGGTTATCAAGCCCGTTCAGACGCTTAAGGTAAATTATCTCGGCAACCACAACCCGAGACTTCATACGGACGAAACTCTGCTTGCGCTTTCTGTTTCGGCTGCAACGGATAAAAATGCAGCTGCAGCGCTTGCACAGCTTAAAAATCTTAAAAATACGGAAATGCATTCAACGGTTATGCTCTCTCCCGTTGATGACAGCACGCTCAAAAAGCTCGGAATCAGAGTAACCTGCGACGCAAAGACAAAAAAGCAGGCTATTCAGTAGGCAGCAGGTAGCTATATGTTTGCTGCGCTCCGAAATTATAAATAAAAGCAGTCGGATTTCCGACTGCTTTTTTACTGCCTGTGCCTGCCTTTAATTATTCCTCTGTTGTATAGCTGAACGAGGACGCATTATATCCGAAATACTTTTCAACAAGCGGAGTGAATCTGTCGCCGTCGCCGTATGCTTCGTCCTTGAGCTCTTTTATTGCTTCGTTAATTGAGTCCTTCCATCCGCTGTGCTTAGCGCAGGCAATAACATATTCAATAGTATCAAGCTCATGCTCCATTACAGAATAGTTCTTTTCCTGCTTGAGCGGATTGAAGCTGAATTCATCCGTTACAAGAATATCTGCACTGCCCTCATCAAGCATTTTCAGCGCTTCCTCGGCGCTCTTTGCAACTGATTTCGACTTGCAGACAGATGATATTGCCGAATTTGCTTCAAACGCAGACTGTGCGTCGGCGCTTACGATAACAACCTTTGCCCCTTTGAAGTCGCCGAAGGTTTTTCTTTTACTGTTTTTCGCTGTTAATGCAATAACTCTGTTGGTTATAATCGGCTCGGTAAAGGAATAATCTTCATTAAAAGTTCCCCTGTTTTTAGAAACACCGCCCATAAGAAGCGCCGCGCTGTATTCCTTATCTTTTGAATCAAAGAAACCGCCGTCATCTTCAAGGGTGTAGCCCTCGTCAACCTTTTCAAAGGTATAGCTCTTTAAATCGCCCTTGACATCATCAAAAATCGCCTTGAAAAGCTCAGCCTCAAAGCCCGTTACCTTGCCGTTTTTGTCAATATTAAGAAACGGAGAAACAGCTTCGGTATAACCGATAATCAGCTTTTCATCGCTGTACTTTTCCTTTTTCTCAGATGAACAGCCCGAAAAAGCCGCACAAATAAGAAAAACGGATAAAAGAATTGCAAGAAGTTTTTTCATAACAATCACCTTCAACATAAGTATAAGATAATTTTATCTTATAACTATTTATAAGTCAAGCAAAACAAAATATTTGACTTTGAATTATAATAGTATTAAAATATCTATTAATCTAAAAAAGTAGGTGGATATATGTTAACACTTGATAAGGTATACAAAGCCTCACGGGTTCTCAGCGAAGTTGTCCGTCAGACCGATATGATTGCCGCACCGAAGCTCAATCCTTCGGCGGATATCTATCTTAAAACTGAAAACCTTCAGGTAACGGGCTCGTTCAAGGTAAGGGGCTCATACTATAAAATCAGCCAGCTTTCCGACGAGGAAAAGAAAAACGGCGTTATTGCCTGCTCCGCAGGTAACCACGCGCAGGGCGTTGCGCTTGCAGCGGCAAAAAGCGGAATAAATTCGCTGATTTGTCTGCCCGAGGGCGCTCCGATAAGCAAGGTTGAGGCAACAAGAAAATACGGCGCCGAAATCTGTATGGTAAAGGGCGTTTACGACGACGCATATAATAAAGCGCTCGAACTCCAGAAGGAAAAGGGCATGGCGTTCATCCATCCCTTCAACGACCCCGATGTTATCGCAGGTCAGGGCACAATCGGTCTTGAGATTCTGAATCAGCTTCCCGAGGCGGACATTGTTGTTGTTCCCGTCGGCGGCGGCGGACTTATCGCAGGCGTTGCATATGCAATCAAACAGCTTAAGCCCTCCTGCAAGGTATACGGCGTTCAGGCAAGCGGTGCGCCCTCAATGCAAAAGAGCATTGACGACGGCGAGATTGAAACACTTTCAAAGGTCAACACTATTGCCGACGGTATTGCCGTTAAAACTCCGGGCACTCTTACATATGATATCTGCAAGGAATATGTTGACGGAATTATAACCGTAACAGATGATGAAATTGCCCTTGCAATCCTGACCCTGCTTGAACAGCAGAAGCTTATTGCAGAAGGCGCGGGCGCTGTTCCCGTTGCAGCTGTTATGAACGGAAAAATTCCCGATATGAAGGGCAAAAAGGTCTGCTGTCTTGTTTCGGGCGGAAATATTGATGTAACAATTCTTTCAAGAGTTATTGAAAGAGGACTTCTTATGGGCGGAAGAACAGCCGATATCGTTATTGCGCTTTCGGATAAACCCGGTCAGCTCGCAGGAGTCAGCCGTATTATTGCAGAACAGGGCGCAAATGTTGTTTCGGTTAATTACGACTCAACCGACCTCGACATGAATATAACCGACTGCTATTTGAAAATCGGCGTTGAAACAAGGAACTTTGAGCATATCGCCTCGGTTAAAAAGGCACTTACCGACGCAGGCTTTCAGGTCTGTTAATAATTAGGAATTAGAAATGAGGAATGAGGAATTTCGGGTCGCTTTGCTCCGATTATAATCGGGTGAGGGCGGAGCCCTCCCAAAACTCCTAATTCCTAACTCCTAATTCCTCATTAATAAGGAGAATAACTATGGAATACGTAGCAACAACTAACGCACCGAATGCAATCGGTCCTTATTCCCAGGCGGTTAAGGCAAACGGATTGCTTTTCACCTCGGGACAAATTGCAATCAACCCGAAAACAAACACCGTTGAAGCAAAAACCATTGAGGAGCAGACAACTCAGGTCTGCGAAAACCTCAAGGCAGTTGTTGAGGCGGCAGGAACATCAATGGAAAAGGTTGTTAAAACCGTTTGCTTCCTCGCCGACATAAATGACTTTAGCGCTTTCAACGAAATCTACGGCAAATATTTTGTTTCAAAGCCTGCGCGCTCCTGCGTTGCGGTCAAGGATTTGCCAAAAGGCGTTTTGTGTGAAGTGGAACTTATAGCAGAGCTTTAAGCTCTGCTTTTTTAATTGAGAATGGAGAATTGAGAATGGAGAATTTCGGGTCGCTTCGCTCCGCACCCCTAAAACCTAACACCTAACACCTAAAAAACCTATTGCCATAAGTCTTGTATAATGCTATAATGTAATGTGGAATATATTGTGGTGGTATTAAGCAGGCTGAATCCGAAACACAAGCGGTTTTCAGATGCATATTTCCCTTTATACTTCACAAAATTTCTTGAAAGACGCAAGTCTTCCTTCAAAATCTTGTTTCGCCTAAAAGAAAATCTGCTATCTGAAAACTGCTGCGCATTTCTCAGCCAGTCATTTTTTAGATAGTTTCGTCGTTAATCGACGAAGTTTTACCGGCGTAAATCGAGGAGATTATGGCGAAAATATCAGGAAAGGACGGCTGAGAAACGATTGGATTTCGGGTTCAGCCTGCTTATTTATGAAAAATGAAAATATAAAGAATAACGATAATTTAATAATCGGCAGAAATGCGGTGCTTGAACTTCTCAAAAGCGGACGCGAAATTGAAAATGTTCTTGTTGCCAAGGGCGAAAGAGAGGGCTCGATTAACCATATTCTTTCGCTTTGCAGGGAGAAAAAGATTGTTGTGAAAACCGTTGACAGAAGAAAGCTCGATTCGCTTTGTGCAGGCGCAAATCATCAGGGTGTTGCGGCAAATGTTCCCTCCCATGAATATTCGAGCGTTGATGATATTCTTGCTCTTGCCGAAGAAAAAGGCGAGCCCCCATTCATAATCATCTGCGACGAGATTGAGGACAGCCACAATTTAGGCGCAATAATAAGAACTGCCGAAGCGTGCGGAGCGCACGGAATAATTATTCCCAAAAGGCGCAATGTCGGGCTGAATTTTGTTGTTGCAAAAACAAGCTGCGGCGCGCTTGAATATATGAAGGTTGCAAGAGTCGGCAACCTTGCACAGACGATTGACGATTTGAAAAAGAAAAACATCTGGGTTTATGCCGCCGATATGGACGGACAGCGCTGGGACAAAACCGATTTTTCGGGCGGTGCGGCGCTTGTTGTCGGAAGTGAGGGCAGCGGAGTGGGCAGGCTGATAAAAGAAAAATGCGATGTTACCGTTTCGCTTCCGATGCTCGGCAAGGTCAATTCCCTCAACGCTTCCGTTGCAGCAGGAATAATTATGTACGAAATTGCGAGACAGCGGTTGGATTAGGTGTTAGGTGTTAGGTGTTAGTGTGGCGATTCAGAATCGCCTGCAACTTGGAGAATATGTATGAGTGAAAATTTATCAATTGAAGAAATAATTGCAAAAGCCGAAGAAATCAAGGCGCAGGCTGAAAAACAGCTAAAAAGCGCCGAGCAAAAGCTCGATGAACAGGCTAAGGCTGCAATTGACGAGGTTGTTGTTGACGAAAAAGCCGTTGTCGACAAGATAACAAGGGCTTTTGAGCGCATTGAAGAGGAAGAAACAGTTAAAGAGTTCATACCTTCAAAGGATAAGAAAACAAAAACGGTTACTCTTCCGAATGATGATGACATTAAAATCGCTGAGCCCGTTGTCAGCAGTGATAAAACAATAACTGTCAACATTAAGGAAAACGACAGCGACACAAAGATTGCAGAGCCCGCTGTCAACAGCGACAAAACAATAACCGTTAACATTAAGGAAAACGACGACGATACAAAGATTGCAAAGCCCGTTGTCAACAGCGAAAAAACAATAACTGTTAACATTAAGGAAACCGACGATGATACAAAGATTGCCGATCCCGTCGGTGATGACGAAAAAACAAAGCAGATTGCATTTGTTTCAAAGGCAAAGCACAATAAGGAGAGCGACCTTCACGAAATTCCGACAATTGTTGCAAAGGAAAACCTTATTGACGGATTTGATGTTGCTCCCGAGGGTGATTTTGTTCCCGAAACGGGCGACCAGATAACCTTTGAGGGCTTTGATGACGAAATCGAAGAGGTCCCGACGATTGACGAGGATGTTGCCGAGCAGATTCTTGAGGAGCGCAGGCGCGAAAAAGTTGTAAAATTCCGTTTGTTCGGTCCCGATGAAACGGATTTGAAGCTCGGAAACGACAACGAAATTGAAGAGGAATATGTTTCTCGAAACGAAACAAACGAATTCTTAAGAAATCTGCTTGCAAGCAGAAGGGCTCAGAAGCTCCGCACAATATTAACGGGAGTTATTGAAATATTCCTCATTCTTCTGACCGTATTTAAAAACAGCGGCAGGCTTCATCCCGACTTTTTGAACAGTCCGACTCCGTTTTTTATTACGGCAATAATTCTTTATGTCGGCGCTCTTGCAATCAATTTCAATTCGATTGTTCAGGGATTCAGAATCAAAAAACATATCAATTTTGATTTTTGCACCAATATAATCTGCATTGCGGTGCTCGTTCACACTGTGGCAATGCTGTTTAATAACTTCCTTTGGATTGATAACGGCATACTGTTTGCCGCATTCGGCTGTTTTGCGCTTCTGATGTCGTCGCTCGGCAAATCAAAAATGCTCAGCCGTACCATTGATAACTTCAAATTTGTAACCTCGTCAAGCAATAATTTCACACTTGAAAATGTTGCAAACGATATCGACGCCGAACGAATCTGCCGCGGACTTGTTGAGGGCGAGGCAAACGTGATAACAAGTGTTCAGACTGATTTCCCGACGAACTTCCTTGAAATTTCATATAAAAACGAGCCCGCAAACAAGATTTCAAGAAAAATTCTTCCGATTTCCATTGTCCTGAATCTGATATTGTTTGTTGTTGTCGGCTTCCTCGATAATTTCAACACGGCATTCAATATGCTGATGTGCGGACTCTGTGTTTCGCTTCCCTGCTGCGGATTGTTTTTAACAAATTCAACCCTCTGCGATGTGAGCAGTGCGCTTAATGAATACGGCGCAAGAGTTTGCGGATACGAGGGTGCGGCTATGGCGTACAGCGCAAACACAATGGTTATGGAGGCAAGCGACCTCTTCGGCAAAAACAGCTGTGAAATGCACGGAATCAAGACCTTTGACAATGCAAAGGTTGACGACGCAATCATTCATGCTGCGGCGGTTATGACCCAGACAAAAAGTCCGCTTGCCCATGTTTTTGATGATGTTATCATCGGCAAGCAATCAATTCTTCCGAGGGTTGACAAGATAAGCTATGAGGATAAACAGGGCACTTCGGGCTGGATTTATAACAAAAAAGTTCTTGTCGGAAACCGCACAATGCTGAAAAATCACGGCGTTCCCGTTCCGAGTGAGAGCTTTGAGAAAAAGCATTCAATAAGAGGAAGAAAGGTGCTTTATCTTTCAATCGATTCAAAGCTTACGGCAATGTTTGTTGTCAGCTACTCAGCCGAGCCGAATCTTAAAAGAGAGCTGAGAAAGCTTGAAAAAAGCGGAATCACAATTCTTGTTAAAAGCACCGACCCGTATATCAACGAAGAGAGCATGGCAAAGCTTTTCTCGCTTCCGAAGGGCTTTATAAGAGTTCTTAATTCTTCCTCCGCAATGGTTTATGAAAAGTATTCTAATATGCATGTTGACAAATCTCCCGCATATGTTGTTCACAACGGAACAGCGCTCGGCTTTGTTTCGGCAATGCGTGCTTCGGAAGTTATTATCAGCCAGAGAAAGCTCATTTCCTTCCTCTCGCTCTTTGGCTCTGCGCTCGGGTTCGGCGTTGTTGCTCTTCTTGCAATACTCGGCGCATATACCCAGCTTTCGGCAGTCAGCATAATTATTTTCCAGCTGATATGGAACGCATTTGTTCTTGCAATATCCAAAATCAGAGGTATCAGCTTATAAATGCAAAGTGCAAAATGCATAATGCAAAATGACCTAAAACCTAACACCTAACACCTAAAACCTAAATATCATACTCATCATTGAACATTGCTTCATATTCAAGTTTTTTGATGTCAAAGCTCGGTTTGCAGGACAGTTTATTTCTGTCAGCATTCTGAGCTTTTTCTTTTTCTCTTTTCCTGCTCCAGCTCAGAAGCGTTGCATAGTGAGAAGCATAGTCCTTGCCCGTTGAGGCAATATATGTTGAAAGCTCGTCTATCAGATAAATAAGTCCCAGATTTTTGAGCTTTTCATATTCTTCATCTGATAAAATTATATTTTCAAAATCTCCATATTTCTTGTTTGTCTTATCATTCTTATCATTATTATCATTCTTATCATTATTGTTTGTCGTTAGCTCTGCGTTATCACTGCGTTGATACTGCGTTAACGGTGCGTTAGAAATGATTTCAGTTTCCTGATAAGTGCAGTAATTAAGCAGTTTTATCCGCGAATAGCGGTGCGTTGAAATTATTGAAATTTCGCCAGAGCTTTCAAGCTTTTTTAATGCCGTTCTGACTTGCTGATATGTTATCCCAAGTTCCTCTGCAAGCCTATATGCCGAGGTCACCCGTTCCCCCGTTCCGACTTCAATGCCCTTCCATCTTTTCGGCATGTGATTCACCGTTAAAAGAAGGTGCAAAAATACCGCCTTGACATTGTTATCCTGGTACCATTCCCAATTTACCATTTTTCTGTGTAGCTTAATCCAGCCGTCCATTTATTCCTCCTGTATCGACAAATTAATTGCGTTTCGTACTGTTTATAGCAAAAAAATAATTTATACCAAAATAAGCGCATTGATATGCGCTGTTTGGATTGCGTTTCGCTACATACATAATAGCACAACGCATTGCGTTTGTCAATACCTTTTGCAACATTTGTTTTTTCAATTTGCAACCATTGGGCAACAAAAAGGGAGGGTCGGGAGACCCTCCCCTACAATTTTTAATTGTCCGGGTAAAGCGAGAAACCAAAAACTCGCAACTCGGAGCTCGCAACTTTAAAAGACTTCTTCTTTAATAATCTTTCCGTTTTCAAACTCAAGATTAAGCGTTTTATTTCCGTAGAGCTTGATTCCCTTAACATATCCGCTCCAGTTTTTCGGAACACATCTTCTCTTAAACATCTCGGCAATGCCTGCTGCAACGCCGAAGTTTCCGTCAATCTGGAAGGGCGGATGAGCGTCGAACATATTGGGATAGCTTCCGCCGTGCCTGTATCCCACGCCCTCGGTAAATATCGGATACAGCTGATTTTTAATAAGAGTCATTGCATTTTCGGGATTATCCAGCCTTGCCCAGAGGCAAACCTTCCAGCCGAGCGACCAGCCCGTACCTCCGAAGCCTCTTGCATAGAGTGACGCTCTTGTTGCCTCTCTGATTTCCTCGCTCTGCTGAACGGCGGAGGGATAAACGCAGTAAAGATGGCTGACATGGCGGTGTTCGGGCTCTTTTTCCTCGTACTCCTTAATCCACTCGTTGATTCTTCCGTCGCTTCCAATCGGAATGGGCGGAATTTCGGGTGTTTCAAATCCGAAGGCTCTGCAGTTTTCGAAGAATTCTTCAAGTATTCCGATATCCATTGTCGGCATATATGTAAGGCAAGCCCTTGTTCCGTTGTCAATAAAGGTGTTTTCGGGTGATGAACTCGGACAGGTTACATTAACGCCGTCCTTTTCAACAAGATAATCGTTGTAGAAATCAAGCACCTCTTTGAAACATGGCTTCATTTCTTCAAAAAGCGCCTTGTCCTCGGTATATCTGTAGTGTTCAAAAACCTGGTTGAGCATCCACGGAAGTGAACTGTTCCAATATGCGTAGCTCTCGGCGTGCGCTTTTCCGAGCGGGTCGCCTGCAGGACAGCTTGCTCCCCAGATATCGCTGTTATGATGTGCAACCGAGCCCGAGCAGTTATAGTAGTCCTTTGCGGTAACTCTTCCGTTTTCAATCATATGCTTAACCTGCTCGAAGAACGGGCTGAAGCATTCCGAAAGATTGCAGATATCGGTGCACCAATAGTTCATTTCGGTGTTGATGTTCGTTGTGTAGTTCGATGACCAGGGCGCTCTGAGATGTTCGTTGAAAATTCCCTGGAGGTTTGTTGCCTGAGTACCCTCTCGCGAGGAGGCAATGGTTAAATATCTTCCGTACTGGAACAGAAGTGCGGCAAGATTGTTGTCCTTGTTTGGATGTTTTTGAAAACGCCTGATTCTTCTGTCCGTCGGAAGCTCTGTTTCCTCGCTGCCCAAATCGATTTCAACTCTGTTAAACAGCGAAGAATGGTCGGCAATATGCTCTTTGAGCATTTCACCGTAGTTTTTCGCATTTGAAAGATACGAAAGTGCGCGCGCTTTTGCGTCCGCTGTGGGCATTGATTTATAATCAACAAAGCTTGTTGCAAGAGAAACGAAAATTGTTGTCTCTTCCTGCGAATTAATCAATATGCGGTCCTTTACGAACTCAGCGTTTCCGACAACTCTTACGGCTGCACAGCAATTCATTGCGTTTTTTCCGTAATCGAAAACAACGCCGGTGTTATAATAAGGAGGCATACAAATTTCGGGAGCACGCCCCTCCATAAAGAGCGTTCTTTCGTCACAGTAAACCTTGTGCTTGAGCTGGCTCTTAAATCTGATTTTAAGAGATACATCCTCTTTGCACTTTATGTTAATAACAAGAAGCTGGGCGGGATGGCTTACAAAAACAGTCTGACAAACAGCGTCATTCTCTGTTTTTGAAACGCCTGTTTCAAGGTCGAGTTCCCTTGTGTAGCCCTGCGCCTTTGCGCCTTCGTAGTCAATAATCAAATCCCCGAAAGGAAGATATGCTTCGCTCCAGTGACCGTGAAATTCAGTGTTTGCAATGCGGTTTGCTTCGTCGTGGTCCTCGTGAAATATCGCTGTTCTGAGCGCTTCGAGGTATTCGCCCGCGTCCTTTTTGTTGTGGTCCTTCGGATATCCCGACCAAAGGGAGTCCTCGTTAAGAGCAATTCTCTCCCTTTTAAGATTTCCGAAAACCATTGCGCCGATTCTGCCGTTGCCGACGGGCAGCGCTTCTTCCCATCTGATTGCTCTTCTCTTGTACCAAAGCTTGTTCTGCATAATCCACCTCCCGTGGAACAATTCCTTCTAACTGTTATTTGCCTTAGAAGCGCTTAGATTATACTTTATTAATAAAATAAAGTAAATATGTTTTTTTATACAAAAATTTCGTTGATTATTAGTGAATATCATCAAATTTATGTAAAATGTCACAAATATTCAAAAAACAAAGCCGACGGAAACGCCGTCGGCTTTTAGTTGATATCAGGTAGTTGGTAGTAGTGGCGATTCTCGAATCGCCCGGATCACGGACCACGAACCACGAACCACGAACCACGGATCACGGACCACGGGTTATTCCTTCGGGTAAATTTTATCCTTACCGCCCATATACATTCTCAGTGCTTCGGGGATGTTTACGCTTCCGTCGGCGTTGAGGTTGTTTTCAAGGAACGCAATAAGCATTCTCGGCGGTGCAACAACTGTATTGTTGAGGGTATGAGCAAGATAGTTGCCCTTTTCGCCCTTGATTCTTATTTTAAGTCTGCGTGCCTGTGCGTCGGTAAGGTTTGAGCAGGAGCCGACTTCAAAATACTTCTGCTGGCGCGGTGACCAAGCTTCAACATCAACGCTCTTAACCTTGAGGTCAGCAAGGTCGCCCGAACAGCATTCAAGCGTTCTAACGGGGATATCAAGCGTTCTGAAAAGGTCAACGGTATTCTGCCAGAGCTGGTCGAACCAATAGCGTGATTCCTCGGGCTTGCAGACAACAACCATTTCCTGCTTTTCAAACTGATGAATTCTGTAAACGCCTCTTTCCTCTATTCCGTGAGCGCCCTTTTCCTTTCTGAAACAGGGTGAATATGAGGTTAATGTGAGCGGAAGCTGTGCTTCGGGGGTGATTGTATCGATAAACTTACCAATCATTGAATGTTCGCTTGTTCCGATGAGATATAAGTCCTCACCCTCGATTTTATACATCATTGCATCCATTTCTTCAAAGCTCATAACGCCCGTTACAACATTTGAGCGAATCATAAACGGCGGAACAACATAGGTGAAACCTCTGTCTATCATAAAATCGCGCGCATAGCTGATAACCGCGCTGTGGAGTCTTGCGATATCGCCCATGAGATAGTAGAAACCGTTGCCTGCAACTCTTCCTGCAGCGTCCATATCAATTCCGTTAAATGTTTCCATAATATCGGTATGATATGGAATTTCATAATCGGGAACAACGGGCTCGCCGTACTTCTGAACTTCAACATTTTCACTGTCGTCCTTACCAATCGGAACGCTGGAATCAATGATGTTGGGAATGCTCATCATTATTTTGGTAACCTTTTCGCCGAGCTCGTTTTCTTTCTTTGCAAGCTCCTCAAGCTCCTTTGCCTGAGCAGTTACCTTGTCTTTGAGCGCCATTCCCTCTTCGCGCTTGCCCTGGGACATTAAAACGCCGATTTCCTTTGAAATCTTGTTTCTGTTTGCGCGAAGCTCGTCCGCCTTTGCAATAGCCCCTCTTCTCTCTTCGTCAAGCTTGATTACCTCATCAACGAGCTCAAGCTTGTGCTCCTGGAACTTCTTTTTAATATTTTCCTTAACTATTTCGGGATTTTCCCTTACAAATTTAATATCAAGCATTTTGTGTCCTCCTATTTGCCAAGTGTGTTTGCTATGTCTTTCAAATCTTCAAGTGAATAGAACTCAATTTCAAGAGTTCCCTTGCTTCTGCCGTTGATTACCTTAACCTTTCTTCCGAGGGTTTCGCTGAGCGAAAGTTCAACCTCGTCATAGAAAGAATCGCGCCGTTTAGCCGTTTTTGTGCGCTGAGTCTTAGGTTTCTGCGCCATTTTTTCAACATCACGAACGGTGAGTTTATGTGAAACAATCCTGTCAGCAACCTCAAGTATCAATGCGTCATTATCGAATGCAAGCAGAGCTCTCGCGTGTCCTGCGCTGATTGTTCCCTCCCTTGTCATATCCCTGACCTCGGGCGGAAGCTTTAAAAGTCTTAAAGCGTTCGTTATTGCAGGTCGGGATTTTCCAACGGAAGCGGCTGCCTCCTCCTGATTGAATCCGCACTTATCAATAAGCGCCTGCAGTCCTTCCGCTTCTTCAATGGGGTTTAAGTCCTCGCGCTGAAGGTTTTCTATAATTGCAAGCTGCATTGCTTCGGTGTCGGAAAGCTCCTTAATTATTACCGGTACTTCCTTAAGTCCTGCAATTCTTGAAGCACGCCATCTTCTTTCACCTGCAACAAGCTGATAACCGCCTCCAGCAAGAGGTCTTACAAGCAGGGGCTGAAGAACTCCGTGCTGTGAAATTGAGTCGGCAAGCTCGTTCAAAGCCGCTTCATCAAAGGTTTTTCTCGGCTGTTCCTTATTAGGTGTTATCTCATTAATCGGAAGTGTTGACGACGATAGTTCCTCTGAAACACTATTTTCAAGAAGAAGCGCGTCAAGTCCTTTCCCAAGTCCCGATTGCTTCTTTGCCATAAATTATACTCCTCTCTTCAAGAATTCATCAACAAATTTTCTGTATGCAAAAGCAGGCTTTGAGTATTTCTCATAATATATAATCGGTTTGCCGAAGCTCGGAGCCTCAGCAATCTTAACACTTCTCGGAATCATTGTTTTATAAGTTTTGTTCGGGAAGTATTTGTTAACCTCATCAATAACCTGCTGTGTGAGCTTCAATCTGCTGTCATACATTGTAAAAAGCACGCCCTCAAGCTCTAAATGTTCATTATAGTGCTGTTTTATTGTTCTGACAGTGCTTACAAGCTGGCTGAGTCCCTCCAAAGCATAGTATTCACACTGCAAAGGAACAATAAGAGTATCCGCAGCAACAAGTGCATTTATTGAAAGTATGCCCAGGGAAGGCGGACAATCTATAATAATATAGTCGAATTCCATCACAAGACTTGCGATTGCCTTCTTAAGTGCTCTGTTTCTGTTCTCTTTTTCAGCAAGTTCAAGCTCTGCGCCTGCAAGATTTATACTTGAAGGGAGCAAAAACAGGTTTTTATACTCAGTTTCAATCATAATTGCGCGTGCAGATACATCATCCACAAGCATATCATAGGTTGAATATTCAACCTCACTTTTATCCACTCCAACACCCGATGTTGTGTTTCCCTGGGGGTCAACATCAATAAGTAGCGTTTTTTTGCCCTTTGCGCCAAGTGCTGCAGCCATATTTACACAGGTTGTTGTTTTTCCGACACCGCCTTTTTGGTTGAAAACCGCGACTGTTTTTCCCATTTGCTCACCTCATTGTCAATTTTCTCTATTATACACTATAAATATTGCTTTATCAAGCAATATTTTAGGTATTAGGTGTTAGGTTTTAGGTTTTAGTTAATATAAATGTTTCACATGAAACATTAATTTACAATCGAAAAAGCAGGCTTTGCCGAATTTTCGATTGAGAGGAGAAACATTCGTAGTGATTCTTAGCGTTTTGCTTGCAAAATGCTTTAATCACGGAGATTGTTTGGACGAGTTTCACGTGAAACATAAGCGCAAAGCGGACAGGCATAGCCTGTCCGCTCCGCGTGATGAAAAGAGGAGAATATGTTTAAAACGGTTGCCCGTTTTAAGCCTGATTGACTTTTTTCAGCTTTATTATATTGTCGGTTTGTGCCGATTTAGGTATTTTTACATTAAATTCAATATATTCATCGGTTTCTGTTTTGTTTGAAACTGCTTCAATTCCCGAAGCTTTCATTGTTTCTATTGCCTTGTTGAACGTGTTTACGAAGATTCTTATGTCCCTGTATGCTTTTTGCCTTGTTTTTCTATGTTTCGGCTTCTTTTCAAACATTCTGTCTATAAGCTGTTCGCTTTGTTCAACATTAAGATTTCTTTCCTTTATTATATTCAGAACGCTCCAGATGTCTTTTTCATCTTCAATTCTCAGCAGGGCTCTTGCATGTCGCTCGGTTAAGCCTTCCTTTTCAATGAAATAGCGCACATCAACGGGGAGCTTCAACAGACGGAGCTTATTTGAAAGAGCACTCTGACTTTTTGAAAGTTTCTTTGAAACTTCACTTTGGCTCATTCCGAAGTGCTCAACAAGCTGACCTATTGCCGCCGCCTCTTCAAAAAAGCTTAAATCGCTTCGCTGTATATTTTCAAGTATTGAAAGAACTGCGCTTTGCTCATAGCCTATGTCCATTTCAATGCAGGGAACGCTCTGAATGTTTGCAAGAATTGCGGCTCTCAGCCTTCTTTCTCCTGCAACAACTTCAAAATAGTCAGAATTATTTATTCTTCTTATTAATAAGGGTTGAAGAACGCCGTTTTCTTTTATTGATTCTGCAAGCGAAAGCATTTCGTCGCTTTCAAACTTCCGTCTTGGCTGATATGGATTAGGGAGCAGTTTGCCCGTTTGTATATATGATATTTCTTCCATTGGCTCACCCCTGTCCTGAATAAATAATATCACGATAATTCAAAAAATAAAAGGATTTCCCGTCGTGAGAAATCCTTGGTTTTCGACTGTTTAAGCAGTTATCCGAGAGGGGAGGAGGCTATTTTTTTCGGCTTCCTCGGATACTGTGTCGAAGTC
Source organism: uncultured Eubacterium sp. (assembly GCA_905233545.1). Lineage (GTDB taxonomy): Bacteria > Bacillota > Clostridia > Oscillospirales > Acutalibacteraceae > Eubacterium_R. The sequence goes on from CAJOEV010000005.1 coordinate 21,166, forward strand.
TGCGATATCTTTTTTATAATTACTATTGACCTGGGGTCATTATTTGGAAGTTTATATGAAACAACACTCTCAATTTCGCCTCCGAGAAGGGATACAGCGTTTTTCGCTGTTTCGGTTTCCTCGCCGTTTCCTTTAAGTGCGGCGAAATATCCGCCTACCTTAACAAAGGGTAAGCAGTATTCACAAAGCACATTCAGCGGTGCCACGGCCCTCGCCGCTGCAAAATCGAATGTTTCACGAAGCTCCGCATCCTTTCCTGCGTCCTCAGCTCTTGCATGAACAAGCGTTGCGCTGAGACTGCATTCATCAAGAACACTTTCAAGAAAACCGAGCCTTTTGCTCAGCGAATCAAGAAGGGTGAGCTCAATTCCGTTTTTTGCAATCAGAAGGGGAACGCCGGGGAAGCCTGCGCCCGTTCCTACATCAATAAGCTTCGCACCCTCGGGTATGTCAACATATTTAAGCAGTGCAAGTGAATCAACAAAATGCTTGATAACTATTTCGTCGGGCTCGGTTATCGCAGTTAAATTCATAACCTTATTGGTTTCAACAAGCTCTGCGGCATATTTATCAAAGCTTTCAAGCGCATTTTCACTAAGATTAACGCCGAAATCCTTTGCATATTCCTTTAAAAGCTCTTTGTTTATCATAAACTCTCCAAAATAATATTGAGTGCGGTTATATCGGCAGGGTTAACACCGCTTATTCGGCTTGCCTGGCCGAGATTCTGCGGTCTGATTTTTGAAAGCTTTTCAACTGCTTCAAGTCTCAGTCCCTTCAAAGCGGAATAATCAATGTCCTCGGGTATTTGTTTTTCTTCTATACGGCGCATTTCTTTAATCTGCGCCTCCTGCTTTTTGATATAACCCTCGTATTTTATTGAAATTTCAACCTGCTCAAAGATTTCATACGGCAAATCGGGACGGTTGACATCAACTTCCTTCAAATGTTCGTATGTTATCTGAGGTCTGCGAAGAAGTTCAATCATCTTGCATCCCGTTTTAAGCGGTGCCGTTCCTGCATCAACAAGAATTTCCTGCAATCTGTCGGAGAGGGGGATTGAGGTTTTTTCAACCCTTTTCACCTCTTCTTTGATAAGCTCCTGCTTTTTGAGGAACTTATTGTATCTTTCTTCGCTTATGAGTCCGATTTTATACCCTATCGGCGTTAAGCGTACATCCGCGTTGTCCTGGCGCAGTACAAGGCGGTATTCGCTTCTTGAGGTCATCATTCTGTACGGGTCGGAACAGCCCTTTGTAACAAGGTCGTCAATAAGCGTTCCGATATATGAGCCGCCTCTGTCGAGAATAATCTCGTCGAGTCCCTTAATCTTTCTTGCGGCGTTAATTCCTGCAACAAGTCCCTGTGCGGCAGCTTCCTCATATCCGCTTGAGCCGTTAAACTGTCCTGCGCCGTAAAGACCTTCGATACCGTTGAACTCAAGAGTTGCCCTGAGCGCTGTCGGGTCAACGCAGTCGTATTCAATGGCATATGCACATCTCATAACCTGAGCGTTTTCAAGCCCGGGGATTGTGTGGATAAAGTCAAGCTGTACCTCTTCGGGGAGGGAGGATGAAAGACCTTGCAAATACATCTCCTCAGTATTCTCTCCGCAGGGCTCAATAAAGAGCTGGTGGCGCTGTTTGTCGGCAAAGCGGACAATTTTGTCCTCAAAGCTCGGACAGTAGCGCGGTCCCTTGCCCTCAATTTTACCGCTGTACATCGGTGAGCGGTGGAGATTGTTTAAAATAACCTCTTTGGTTTTATCATTTGTATATGTTATGTGGCACAAAACCTTGTTTTCAGGCGCTTTTTCGGTTTCAAAAGAAAACGGCTGAGTGCGCGCGTCGCCGTGCTGTTCTTCAAGGTTTTCAAAATTAATCGAGCGTCTGTTTACACGGCTGGGTGTGCCCGTTTTAAATCTTCTCAGCGGAATATTCAGCTTTTTAAGCGATTTTGCAAGCTCCGTTGCAGGGAACATACCGTCGGGACCGCTTTCATACGACACCTCGCCGATATAAACCCTTCCGCCGAGGAAAGTTCCCGTTGCAATAATAACCGCTTTGCATATAAATTCTGCGCCGAGCCTTGTAACCGCGTGCCAGTTTTTGTCATCATCTTGGAACAAATCAACAATTTCGCCCTGGCGTATATCAAGATTCTCGCATGTTTCAAGGGTGTGTTTCATCCCGGCGGAATATTCGCGTCGGTCAATCTGCGCTCTCAGGGAGTGCACTGCAGGACCTTTGCCGAGATTGAGCATTCTTGACTGGAGGGTATATCTGTCAGCCGCTTTGCCCATTTCACCGCCGAGCGCGTCTATTTCACGCACAAGATGACCCTTTGATGTTCCTCCGATTGAGGGATTGCAGGGCATATTGCCGACCCAGTCGAGATTGATTGTGAAAACAGCGGTTTTTGCGCCGAGGCGCGCCGAAGCAAGGGCAGCCTCAATACCTGCGTGCCCTGCACCGATTACTATTACATCATATTTACCGCCTGAATACATACTTAACCTCTAATTTATTTGTTCGAGCGAAGCGAGTAACCGAAAACTCGGAACTCGGGGCTCGAAACTCGCAACTTTTACTTGCCTACGCAAAACTTACTGAATATATTATTAACAACCTCGCTTGTTGCCTTTTTCCCCGTCAGCGAAAGGAGTTCGTCCGCCGCTGAATCAATCATAACATTGATTGCATCAAAGGTTACTCCTGCGTTAACGCCGTCAAGCGCCTCGCAAATGCTTTCATAAGCTCTCTGACAATTCTGTTTCTGTCTGAGATTTGCAAGCAGGGGAGCGTTTGAATCAAAATCGGCAACTCCGAGAAGATTATAAACTGTTTTCGAGAGCTCCTCAAGCCCTTCGTTGTTCTTTGCGCTGATGAAAACAACGCAATCAAACGCGTTTTCAATTGTTTTTACATCAATTTTTGTTTCAAGGTCGGTTTTGTTGATAACCGCAACGGCGTTTTTGCCCCTGCATTTTTCAATCAAATCAAAATCGTCCTTTGAAAGCTCCTGCGAGGAATCAAAAACCGCAAGAACAAGCTGTGCGTTTTCAATCGCGTTATACGCCTTTTCAATTCCAATGGACTCAACAAAATCGTCACTGTTTCTGAGCCCTGCAGTATCTTTTAGATGAAGAACAATGTCGCCGAGGCGAACACTGTCCTCAACAATATCCCTTGTTGTTCCCTCGATATGGGTAACAATGCTCTTTTCGGTTTTCGAGAGCATATTCATAAGGCTGGATTTGCCCGCGTTCGGCCTGCCTGCGATAACCGTATCGACTCCGCAGGTGATTGTCTGACCGCTTTCGTAATTATCGAGCAGTTTTTTAAGCTTCTGCGCCGAGTATTCAAGAGCGCTTTCAAGCTCGGTTTCGGAGAGCTCGGGAATTTCCTCGTCGGGATAATCAACCCAAGCCGCCATAAGCGCGCTCATATCAAGGAGCTTTTCAAGAACTCCGTTGATTTCGTCGCTCAGAACACCGTGAAGCGCGTTAAACGAAGCTTTTAACTCCGCTTCACCCTGCGCCGAGATAATCTGAGCCACGCTCTCCGCCTGGGTTAAGTCGATTTTTCCGTTCAAAAAGGCTCTTTTTGTGAATTCTCCTGCCTCGGCAGGCACTGCGCCGGCTGCAAAAACCGCGTCAAGAGTATTCTTAAGCGCAAGCATACCGCCGTGAATTGAAAGCTCGGCAACATCTTCGCCCGTATAGCTTTTAGGCGCACGGAAAACAAGGGCAACAGCGTTGTCCGCTTTGCTGCCGTTTAATATAATGTTTCCGAATTTTGCTCTGTAGCCCTTGAGCTCCTCAAGTGAAGAGCCGTCGGCAGGGGAGAAAACACAGGAGGCAATTTTTATTGCATTATCTCCGCTTATTCTTATAACTCCGATACCGCCGGGGGCATTTCCGCTTGATATTGCGGCGATGGTCTTGGACATAAAAACTCCGTTTATAATAGCCGTGCGCAGCACCCGACAACTCGGAACTCGGGGCTCGCAACTCGCAACTTATTAATGGCGAACGCCAACCGTCCGCCATTAATCTTAGTCTTTATTAACTTCGATTTTTCCGAATTTCGGTAAATCCGCTCTGTCCGCCTTGGGTGCACGGTCTGCTGACGGTGCGCTCTGAGCAGGCTTTGAGCCTCTGCGTCTGCTCGGCTTAACTCCGCCAACGGGCTCAAGAACAACTCTTCTGTCCTGATTATAGCCGATTGAACGAGATTCAACACCGTCAATTTCCTGAACTGCAGTGTGAATAATTCTTCTTTCATAGGGATTCATCGGCTCGAAAGTATATCTTCTTCCCGTTCTCTGAACATAGGAAGCGTGCTTTCTTGCAAGTGCTCTGAGTGTTTCGTTTCTCTTTTCTCTGTAGTCACCGACATTGATTGAAACGCGGACATAGCCGTTTGATTTCTTTTTCATTGCCAGAGAGAGAAGATACTGAATTGAGTCAAGGGTTTCGCCCCTTCTTCCGATAACAATTCCGAAGTCCTCGCACTCTAAATCCATTGTTACAACGCCGTTTTCATAAGAAGCGTCGATTTTTGCATCGCTAATATTGAGACCTTTGAGAATCTCGGTAAGATAGCTCTTTGCATATTCAAGGTCAACGCTCTTGGGAGAATCGTTTTTAGCTTCTTCGGCAGCCTTTTTGTTTTCCTTCTTGGGAGCTTCTTTTTTAGGAGCTTCCTTTTTAGCGCCGCTTTTTTTGTTTTGCTTTTTGTTTGGTTTTTTCTCTTTAACTCCGTCGTCGTAGCTTGCCTTAACCTGAGCGTCTGCACCGCCGAAAAGACCTAAAAACTTCTTCTGCGGCATGGTGATAACTTCGATTTTTATATCGGCAGTCAACGGAGCGTTTAAACCGGCTTTTGCAACTGCTGTTGCTTCTTCAATTGTTTTGCCGGTTCCGATATATTCTTTTAACATATATCCTCCGGTTTTATACTAATTATTAATCTTCTTAATGCTTTCTTCCCTTGAACGCCTTTCAATAGTGTTCTCAACCATTTCTCTTGCGATATTCTTTCTCGGCGGGAAGAATTTTGCCATAACAAGCTGCTGAACAACTGCAACTAAGTTTGAAATCATCCAGTAAAAACCAACTGCTGCCGAAACCTTGAATGAAATATAGAATGAAAACAGCGGCATCATTAACATCATCATCATCATTGATGACTGCTGCTGAGCGGTTGCGGGATTGGTTTTTCTCTGAATAAGTGTTGAAATAACCGATGATGCCAGTGAGGTAACAAGACATAAAATCGGTATAATAATGATAATTCCGCCCTTCCATGTGGGAATGCGTGTCATATCGAGCGAGCCGATGAACATATGGCTCTTGTAGTTCTCGATTGCGGCAATTTTTTCCTCTGTAAACAGATTCGGGAGTTCTTTTGCAAGGATATCCTTGTAGCTGTCAAAATTCTGAAGAATCTGAATCTGAAAATATCCGTTGTTTTTGAATCCTGCGCCCTCAAGAACCTTTAAAATCGCGTCGGTGTTGCCTGAAATATCAACTCCGAGAATGTACTGAATCGGATAATAGATAATTCCGATAATACCCATTAAGAAAAGCATCTGGAATGCCATCGGTCCGCAGCCCATATTCATCGGGTTGTGGCCCTCTCTTGCATAAAGAGCCTGAATTTCTTCCTGCTGCTTCTGGTTTGCCTTCTGGCGCTGTTTCGGGTCGGAAATGCTGTTTACGTTATACTTTTTCTGAATTTTCTGGATTTTCGGCTGAATTCTTGACGTTTTCGCCATGGTTTTCTGCTGCTTTAAGTTAAAGGGGAAGAGAACCACTCTTGTTAAAATCGTGAAAACAATCAGCGAAAGGAAATAGTTATCGTTAAATAAGAAGAGAAGTCCCTTCATGCATTCGCCGAACAACCAGTACAGCGGTTTTAAGAAAGCCATTCCGTTTGAAACGCCTCTCGCCGCCAATGTTATTGTTTCAATAAACACTTACTTTTCCTTTTTTCCTTTTTCTTTTTTTGGCGGAACGGGGTCATATCCTCCCTTGAAAAACGGGTTGCATCTCATAATACGCAAAAAAGCAAGCCAGCAGCCTTTGAAAACGCCGTGTATTTCAACGGCTTCCAGGGCATACTGAGAGCAGGTCGGAGTATATCGGCACGCGCCGTGAGAAAATCGGGGCGACAGGGTAAGCTGATAGGTTCTTATCAGAAATATCGCCGCCTTTTTAAGAAGGCTGTTAATCTTTTTCATCAATAACACCCAATGCCTTAAAATGATTTTCCATATCTTTTAGTACCGACTGCATTTTAACCTTGCTTGTAAGCCCCCTTGCAACAAAAACAAAGTCCCAATTTCCGACAATCTTCGGCTCAAGCTCAGAAAAGGCGGCTCTGATAACGCGCCTTGAACGGTTGCGCTGAACAGCGTTTCCGATTTTCTTTGAGGTTGTTATGCCGATTCTGGTGGTTTTTTCTCTGTTTTTCTTCGCATAGGTAACAAGGGTTTTTGATGCAATTGAATCCGCGCGGTGATAAAGCCTGCGGAAATCCTTGTTCTCTTTAAGGGTCTGACTTTTCATAAAGTCCCCATTCCTGTTTCGTTTTGTTTAAGCAGATTAAAGATTAGTAAGAAAGCTTTTTTCTGCCCTTTGCTCTTCTGCGAGCAAGTACTTTTCTTCCGTTTCTTGTTGACATTCTTTTTCTGAAGCCGTGTTCTTTCTTAGCATGTCTTTTCTTTGGCTGGAAAGTTCTTTTCATTTTGTTCACTCCTGTCCAAGACTAAACTGGTCTTAATCTTTATTTTCTCTACGCGGTATAGCGCAGGCATTTTTTCGCTTTTATATCTTATATTTTTAAATAGATATACTAACAGCCTTGATATTATAGTACAAATAATCTCAATTTGTCAACTAAAACTTGTATTTATTTTAGTTATATTATATAATGTACCATATATTGGGGTGAGCGCCTATGAAAACAACAAGCTATCTTAAAACAATAAGCCGTATACTGTTTTTTGTATGCGTTTTCTTCATTGTTGTTTTCTTTGCAGACTGGTTCTGGGGACCGTTTTTCTTCAATCGGGACTATCGCGTGCTGAAATACTGTCTTAGCGTTGTTGTTCCTGCAGGACTCACGGTTTTCAATTATAAAACGGAAAAATCGCTGAAATTTATCGGATATTCAATGATAATTGTTATGAGCTCTTTCGTCTTAGGCTTTCTGGCGTTCAATTATCTGAAAATTTCTCCCTTTTTATTTCGGGAAATAAGCTCGCTCTATCATATAACATATGCGCTTGTTGCTTCTTTCAGCGTTTTTACTGCCGCAACGGTTATTGCGCATATCGAAAAAACCGACTACGGTTTTTTCTACAATTCCTTCTTTCTCGGATATGTTCCGATGATGATTATGCTGTATGCGCTGCTTTATTTTGTCTACAGAAACACCGAAACAATGCAGTATACCGTTAATCTCATTCCGTTTCAGGGGGAACTCAAAAACCTGTTCGGCGGTTTCAATACCCTTTCGGCTATGAGAACGCTCGGCAATATTGCATACTATTCAACAATTTCGCTCACAGCGGCAAGATTTTTCAAAAAAACTCGGGCGCTGTTTGCATTTTGGGCTCCGTTTGCGCTCTGTGTTGTGAGTGAAGCGGTGCAGGGAATATTCAGTATCGGCGACGCTGATATTGATGATATAATTCTGAATTCACTGGGCGCGTTAATCGGCGCTCTGATATATAAGTTTTTCATTGAAAAATTAAGGAGAAATAATCAATGCTTGGAATAATCGGCGCAATGGATGTTGAAGTAAACACGCTAAAAAGCAGGGTTTCGGACAAAAAAATAAAAACCTTTGCAAATATTGATTTTGTCATAGGCTTTCTTAAGGGAAAAGAGGTCTGCATTGCTCAGTGTTCACCCGGTAAGGTCAATGCCGCGCTTTGCACCCAGCTTATGATTGATAAATTTGATGTTGAAAAAATAATCAATATCGGCGTTGGCTGTTCGCTTGATAAAAGCGTTGTTATAAGGGATATTGTTGTCGGCAACAAGCTCTGCCAGTATGATATCGACATAACCGCACTCGGCGAAGAGAGGGGACTTATCAACGGAATCAACAAGGTTATGATTGAAAGTGATTCAGATTTATCGTCCGAGCTTGAAACCGCCGCAAAGGACTGCGGATATAACGTTCATATCGGAGCAATTGCAAGCGGTGACACCTTTATCGGAAGCAGCGAGCTTAAAAAAAGCATAAATAAAGAGTTTTCAGCCCTCTGCGGAGAGATGGAGGGCGGCGCAATCGCGCAGGTTTGCTATATAAATAACGTTCCCTTTGCCGTTTTGAGAACAATAAGCGACGGCGGAGACGAAAACGTACAGATGAACTATCCCGAGTTCAAGGAAATCGCCGCAAAGCAGTCCTGCGAGATAATGCTCGGTTTTCTTGGGAATAAATAAAAGGGCGATTCTAAAATCGCCCCTACATCCTAACACCTAACACCTTTATTCAGGAATGTATGTGTGAAGGTCTTCCATAATAAGACTTTCTGCCTCTTCAATAAGCTCGTTTAGAACCGTTCTCTGTGATGAGTCAACGCCCGTTCTTGAACGGTCCTCAATCAAAACGAATTTTGCATCCTGGATTGCAATTGCCGCGGAAGCTAAATCCTTGGCAACGGAATAATCGATTTTAAACAGCTCTTTGGGAATAATGCCCGCTTTTGCAAGAGTCAGCGCACCGCGGTAGAGAGTTAAAAGATAGTAGTCGTATACAAAACTCTTCTCGGCAGTGTCCGATGAGCTTGCGGAAACAGTATCAAGAAGATATTTTGTTGCCTTTGAGAGCATTGAAACGGAATACATCTTGTCGCTTGAAAACGCTGTGAGATAGTTATCGTCAATACCGTTTCTGTTTTCGCTGACACCGAGAAGGTAATCGGTTGTAACACCGTAGTATTCACTGCATCTGATAATAAAATCAAGTCCGCATTCCCTTATACCTTTTTCGTAGTGCGAAAGAAGAGCCTGGGAAATTCCAAGCTCGGTAGCTGCCTTTTTCTGGCTTATTCCGCGTTCCTTTCTCAGCTGGGAAAGGACGGACGCAAATTTGGTAATCTTTTCTTTGTTCTTTTCCATTAATGTCACTCGATTTTTCTATATTTGGTATATCGCTCAAAAGCGAATTTATACTCATTGTAATTCAAAATAATTATACGCGCAATTATACTTATTGTAAATAATCAATTCGGATTTGTTATATTTTTGTAACATTGCAAGGAATCATCCCGTTTTCAGGAGGTTTTTAATATGAAAACATACACGCTGTATTTGTTCCGTCACGGACTGACAAAAGGAAATATCAACGCACAGTATATTGGGCATACTGATTATCCGTTAACTATGGATAGTATTCAGAGCCTTCAGAACATCAAGGCAAAGCACCACTATCCGACGGTTGACGCGGTCTTTGTTTCACCCCTGAAAAGGGCTCAGCAGAGCGCGGATATTATGTTCCCAAAAAATAACAAAATTGTAATAGATGGATTTATTGAATACAATTTCGGCGAGTTTGAAGAGCTCACTGCCGAGGATTTAAAAGACAATGAAGATTTTCAGGAATGGTTCCGCGGAGATATCAACGCCGCACCTCCTCACGGTGAATCAAACGCCGAGTTTGTTCAGCGTATCTGCGCCTCGTTTGAGAAGGTTATCAACGGCTGCATTTCAAGCGGAGTTGAAAACATTGCAATCGTATCCCACGCAGGAGTACTTATGACAATTCTTGCCTGCTACGGTCTACCCGAAGCGCCCATGCCCCATTGGCAGATGGACGCGGGATACGGATATAAGCTGAGAATAACCCCGTCGCTCTGGATGCAGACGAATAAAATTGAGGTTGTTGACACCTCGCCCGAAAGTCTTGCAGATATGAAAGCGGAAGAATAAAAGCCCCGTGTTAAAACCAATATGTCACTTCTGTTTTGTTGACAAATTACTGTTATTTGGTATAATTATACTATCAGATTCAATCTGAAAAATTCTAAAGGAGAGATAAAATGAAAAAATTATTATGCATTCTGCTTTCGCTTATCGCAATTATCAGCGTATTTTCGATTGCACTCACTTCCGAGGCTGCTTCAAAGCCGGGCAAAGTAACAGGTCTTGAAGGCTACACAACAGCAAGGAATGTTTACACTTGTGCCGTGTGGAATAAAAAGAAAGGCGTAACAGGTTATCAGGTTCAGTACGGTAAGCTCACCGGTCTTAAGAACGGCGAGTATACTAAAACAAAATGGACAAGCAAGAAGTATAAGGTTAAGGGCTATAAGAAACACAAGCACAAGATTAAAACAAACGGTTGGAAATACGGCCGCGTAAGAGTTCGCGCTTATAAAGTTAAGAACGGAAAAACTCTTTATGGTAAATGGGCATACAGCGATGTTTATGAGTATAATTAAGCTCAGATAAAACAGTAGCAGACGGAAAATTCCGTCTGCTTTTTTTATGCATAATATTCATCCTTGCCGATTAGCCATTTTCTTGGGTTTTCATCAATGTATTGAAGATGATAAAAATAATCTTCGTCGTCGCGGATAATGTGGTCGTAGAATCCCGTTTGCCATATGTTTTCACCGATTTGTTTATTGCAAAATCGTTTTAATGTTCCAATATGCCTTGAAAGAAGTGAATTTGTAGGGAGCGGCGACCTCGACGCTCCATTGGTATCCGTTTTCTCAACCGAAACAATCAAATGAATGTGATTCGGCATTATCACATATTTTTCAAATTTTATTTCTTCGTATCTTTTGTTCATCTCGATGATGTTGTTCTCAACAATTATGCCGTTTTTTGATAAAACAATTTGCGGAGCGTCGGGGTCGCCGCTCCCTACAATAAAAAACGGGCGATTCGCGAATCGCTCCCACTGCCTAAAACCTAACACCTAAAACCTAACACCTAAAAAAAACTGCCTCAAATGAGGCAGTTTTTTAATTGGATGTCGTTGTTTCTTTATGTTTCTTCGTTGTTGTTTCAACAACTGTAACCTCGCCGTAGTTTGTGTTTGAAATCGTGTACTGCAAATCCATTGCCGCGTCGCCGTCTTCAAAGAAGCCTTCTTCAGGACATGTTGCGGTGTTTGGTCTGATATGAGCAAGGGTTATATTGGACTCACCGTAAATTATATACTGAAGATTATATGCATCGGCGGGGAAGTCGCATTTCCAAATCCATGCGCCGTATCCCATTCCGCCTTTGAGATTCTGTTCGGGCATGGTCTGCATATAAATATCAAAATCAAGCCAGCCCTGGGACATTGCATATTTTGCAATTTTCAGAATTTCGTTTTTACCGAAATTCGTGTTTACATAGGGAATCAGCTTTTTAATGATTCTGATAAGGCGAACCTTTGATGCCTTTCTTGTCTGCTTGAATATCTCGCTTATGCAGGTTTTCTGGCGGTCGGCTCTCATATTATCCGAATCAAGCTTTCTGATTCTGCAGTATGCAAGCGCCTGTTTGCCCGTCAGCTTCATTTTGCCCTTATCGCCCTCAAAGGTTTTTTCGATTGTAACATGGCCGTATCTTATCTGGTGATTGTTTATTTCATCAATTTCAGCCTGGGTGAGTGTAAGGGTTACACCGCCGAGAGTGTCAACAATTGTTTCAAAAGAATCAAAATTAACTATTGCATAGTTATCAATCTTGATTTTATACATATTTTCAATGCAGTTGATATATGCGTTTATGTCTCCCGTTGACATTGCGCCGTTGACTTTTCCGAACTGACCTGTTGACTCGTCGCCCTCCTTGGTTTCCCAATAGGTGTATGCATCTCTCAAAACGGAGGTCAGGGTAACAACTTTCGTGTCGATATTAACGCTGACAATAATCGCGGAGTCGGCTCTTGTTCCCTCGTCGAGAATTTCGCTTCCCCTTGTGTCCTCGCCGATAAACAGAACATTGAGAACATGGGTTGAAGAACAGGGCTTGCCGTTATAGTACCAGCTTTTAATCATATCCTTGAGTGATGAGAGCTGGGTTGCCTCGGTTTCATCAATCGGAGCAAAATCCTTAATCAGCTTATCCATACCCTGCCACGGCTCTTCGGTTGTTGCAACCGTATTTCCGCCGTTTTTGATAATCTTGTCGAGCATATCGTTTGCAAAAATAGCACCAACGGCAACTGCAATAACAACAATCAGCGCAATAATTCCGATAATGATTTTTGCGATTTTCTTTTTATTCTTTTTTTCTTTTTCTTCGGGCTCGTCCGTTTCAGAAAGAATTTCTTCGTCATTTATGAAGTCGGGAACATCATCATCGGAAAGCGAAAGAATATCAATCATACCCTCGGGAGCTTCTTCCTCTTCGGATTCTGAAATTTCTTCCTCTGTCTGCTCTTCTTCAGAAGTTTCTTCCTGAGCAGGCTCCTCTTCGGGTGCTTCTTCCTCAGCTTCAGTCTCTTCCTCTGAAACAGATTCATCCTCAGCTTCGGTCTCTTCCGGTTTAGCCTCTTCTTCAATAATCGGCTCTTCCTCTGCCGTATCTTCCTGAACAGGTTCTTCAGCAGTCGGTGCGGCAGCTGCCTGCTCTTCAACAGCCTGCTCGGCTGTTTTCTCAAGTTTGTCGGCACCGTCCCTATGAGCTTTTATTTCAGACAGAATATCGTCAATATTATAATTATCCTTGCTCACTGCGATTCTCCTCTTTTGATTTTATATAATGAATTGTTTTCAGGCGGATTATTCTTCCTGAGCTTCTGCTGTTTCTTCCTGGGGAAGCTCCTGAATTTCTTCATCGTCTTCCTCCTCATATTTATCAACAATGCTCAGTGTTGCAAGTCTTTCGCCATCATTAACACGCATTACCTTAACTCCCTTGCTCGGGCGTTTGAAGGATGAAATCTGCTGTGCATGAGTTCTGATAACAATTCCGTCGGTTGTTATCATAATAACATCATTATCATCGTTAACAGGGGCAATCATTGCAACCTTTCCGAACTGTTCACAACGATAGTTAATAAGTCCCTTGCCCGCTCTTGACTGAACGCGGTAGTCGGAAAAATCGCTCTTTCTTCCGTATCCCGTTTCGGAAACGGTGAGAAGCTGCTTGTCGGACTGGGCAACCGCAAAGCCGACAACATAGTCGTCCTCTTTGAGCTGAATAGCTTTAACGCCCCTTGCAGTTCTTCCGATTAATCTTGCGTCGGATTCATTAAAGCAGATTGCCATTCCGTTGTGAGTTGAAACAACAAGCTGGCGCTCGCCGTCGGTTACATCAACCCAGCAGAGCTCGTCGCCCTCATCAAGATTGATTGCAATAATACCTGTTTTTCTTATATGGTCGTACTGGTTAATCGCCGTTCTCTTTATGATACCGTTTCTTGTTACCATACAGAGATATGCTCTTTCTTCCTCTTTCGGAATCTTAACCATTGCGGAAACGGTTTCCTCCTGTTCAATCGGAAGAAGGTTAACAACGTTCATTCCCTTGCTTGTTCTTGAGGATTCGGGAATCTGATATCCCTTGAGCTTGAAAACCCGTCCCTTATTGGTGAATATCATAACAAAATCGTGGGTTGAGCATGCAAACATTGTTTTTGCATAGTCCTCTTCGCGTCTGCTCATTCCCATAATTCCCTTACCGCCTCGGTTCTGAGCCCTGTATGTATCAACAGTCTGGCGCTTGATATAGCCCTTTTCGGTTAAGGTTAAAATACAATCCTCAACGGGAATCAAATCTTCATCGTCAACATCGCCCGTGAACGCCGAAATCTGAGTTCTTCTCTCATCACCGTACTTTTCGGCAATTTCGCGTGACTCGGATTTGATTATCTCTTCAATTCTTGTTTCGTGTTCAAGAATATCGGTTAAATCCTTGATTTTTTCGTGGAGTTCATCGAGTTCGTTTAATATCTTTTCAATTTCAAGTCCTGCAAGCTGACCTAAACGGTATGCAACAATTGCGCTTGCCTGCGGGTCGTCGAAACCGAACTTGTCCATAATTGCCTGCTTGGCTTCACTCTGTCCGCCCCTGCAGGCTCTGATTGTTGCGATAACCTCATCAACAATATCAATAGCTTTTGCAAGACCTTCTAAAATATGCGCTCTTTCCTGAGCCTTCTTCAAATCGAAGATTGTTCTTCTTCTGATAACATCCTTCTGGAAAACAATATATTTCTGAAGAATTTCCTTTAAGGTCATAACCTTCGGAACGCCGTCGTCAAGGGCGAGCATAATTGCACCGAAGGTAACCTGCATATCGGTCATCTTATAGAGATTGTTAAGAACAACCTGCGCGTTTGCGTCCCTTTTGATAACGATTTCAATATGCATTCCGCGTCTGTCGGAATAATCCTGAATATCTGCAATGCCGTCAAGGCGTTTTTCTTTAACAAGGTCGGCTATTCTTGAAATAAGGCGCGCTTTGTTTACTCCGTAGGGAATTTCGTTAACAACAATCTTGAAACGGTCGCCCTTTGTTTCAACAATTTCTGCGTTTGCGCGGACATAAATCTTACCGCGTCCCGTTGCATAGGCTTCCCTTATGCCCTTTGCGCCCATAATAATGCCTGCCGTCGGAAAATCGGGGCCCTTGATATGCTCCATTAATTCCTCAAGCTCAGCGTCGGGGTTGTCGATAAGACAGCACATACCCTCAACAACCTCTCTCATATTATGAGGAGGAATGTTTGTTGCCATACCTACGGCAATACCCGAAGAACCGTTTACAAGAAGATTCGGGAATCTTGCAGGAAGAACAACGGGCTCTTTTGTTGTATCGTCAAAGTTGGGAGCCCAGTCAACGGTTTCCTTTTTGATATCGTCGAGCATTTTAAGAGCGGTTTTGCTCATTCTGCTTTCGGTATATCTGTATGCAGCAGGCGGGTCGCCGTCGATTGAGCCGAAGTTTCCGTGACCGTCAACAAGGGTATATCTCATTGAAAACGGCTGTGCAAGACGAACCATTGCGTCGTAAACAGAAGCATCACCGTGGGGGTGATAATGACCTAAAACGGCACCGACAGTTGTTGCACACTTTCTGTATGCGGTCTGCGGAGTCAATCCGTTTTCATACATGGTATAAAGAATTCTTCTGTGAACGGGCTTCAAGCCGTCGCGGACATCGGGCAGTGCACGGGAAACGATAACGCTCATCGAATAATCGAGAAACGCCTTTCTTATTTCACTGCTTATTTCAACATCTACGATTTTTTGATTGTCATAGCGTATTTCTTCGTTCATATATTTTTTCTCCTATCGTCGAAAAACAGTTGCGCGTTACGAGTTTCGCGTTGCGCGTTTTCGGTTTCTCGGCTTTGCCTCGTTCAATTATTATTGTCTGAGCGCAGCGAGTAACCAACAACTCGGAGCTCGGGGCTTGCAATTCGAAACTTTTTTATATATCTAAGTTTTGGACAAATTTTGCGTTGCTTTCGGCAAAGGATTCTTTTAGACTGCACAGTTGCCCTCTCCGCTACGAAACAGTCCACCGGACTGTTTCTCCCAAATCAAAGATTTGGAGCGTCGTTTGAACCCCGCCGTCAAGCGCATTCTGTTTCTTATATATCTAAGTTTTGGACAAATTTTGCGTTCTTCTCAATAAACTCTCGGCGGGGTTCAACATTATCCCCCATAAGAATCGAGAAGTTTTCGCTTGCGGTTTGTGCATCTTCAATTGTAACTCTGAGCATTGTTCTGTATTCGGGGTCCATTGTAGTTTCCCAGAGCTGTTCGGGGTCCATTTCACCAAGACCTTTGTATCTCTGAATATCACAGCTTCCGCCGAATTCTTCAATAAGCTCGTCCCTCTCTTCATCCGAGAAAGCGTATGAGCTCTTTTTGCCCTTCGAAAGCTTGAAAAGGGGAGGCTGTGCAAGATAAACATGGCCGTCCTCAATAATCTGGGGCATATAGCGGAAGAAGAAGGTTAAAAGAAGCGTTCTGATATGAGCTCCGTCGACATCGGCATCCGCCATAATTATTATCTTATGATAACGGAGCTTGTTGATATCAAAATCTTCGCCGATTCCCGTTCCGAGTGCCATAACAACGGGAAGAAGCTTTTCGTTTGAATAAACCTTGTCAACTCTTGCCTTTTCAACGTTGAGCATTTTACCCCAGAGGGGAAGAATTGCCATATGCTCTCTGTCTCTTCCTTCTTTTGCGGAACCGCCTGCGGAGTCACCCTCGACGATATAAATTTCGCACTTTGTCGGGTCCTTGCTTGTGCAGTCTGCAAGCTTTCCGGGAAGTGAATTGCTTTCAAGAGGGGATTTTCTTCTTGCATTTTCCCTCGCTTTTCTTGCAGCCTCTCTTGCACGGGAAGCTTCAAGCGATTTGTTGAGAAGAGTTTTCGCAACCTGCGGATGCTCTTCAAAATAGGTCATCAGCTTTTCGTAAACAAGTGACGAAACAAGTCCCGTAATATCGGTGTTTCCGAGCTTGCCCTTTGTCTGTCCTTCAAACTGAGCCTCGGTGAGCTTAACGGAAATAACCGCAGTTATGCCCTCGCGGACATCCTCACCTGTAAATTTCTTATCGCTGTCCTTAAGAATACCGAATTTTCTTCCGTAATCGTTAAAAACTCTTGTTAAAGCGGTTTTAAATCCTGTTTCGTGAGTACCGCCGTCGATAGTATTGATATTATTTGCAAAGGAAAGCAGGGTTTCGGTATATCCGTCGGTATATGCAAGCGCAACCTCGGCGCTTCTGTCGCCCTTGGTTGTTGAAATGTGAATAACCTCTTCTTGAATCGGATTAAGTCCTCTGCTTGTATTTATGAATTCAACAAATGAACGTATACCGCCCTCATAGCAGTAAACCGATTTGTGTTCTTCGTCGGGATACTGGTCGTCGGGGCTTCTGTCGAACTTTTCTCTCTTATCGGTTAAGGTTATTGAAAGACCTGCATTAAGGAATGCCTGCTCCCTGAGTCTTCTTTCAAGAATATCAAAGGTGTATTTTGTTGTTTCCTGGAAGATATCGGGGTCAGCCTTAAATCTGATAAAGGTTCCGTCCTTATCCGAGTCGCCGATAATGTGCAAATCGTCAACGGCAATTCCTCTTTCAAAGCGCTGAGCATAGATGTGGCCGTTTCTTGTAACCTCAACTTCAAGCCACTCTGAAAGTGCGTTAACAACCGAGGAGCCAACGCCGTGAAGACCGCCCGAAACCTTATATCCCGAACCGCCGAACTTACCGCCCGCATGAAGAACGGTTAAAACAACCGTAACGGCAGGAAGCCCTGTTTTATCATTAACCTCAACGGGAATACCGCGTCCGTTATCCCTTACGGTGATGATGTTGCCCGGAAGAATTTCTGTTTCGATATGGGTACAAAAGCCTGCAAGCGCCTCATCAATCGAGTTATCAACAATTTCATAAACAAGATGATGAAGTCCTCTCGGTCCTGTTGAGCCGATATACATACCCGGGCGCTTTCTTACCGCTTCAAGTCCTTCAAGAACCTGAATACTGTTGCCTGAATATTCGTCGGTTACGGCAGTATCAATATCCTCTTCCTCTAAATTTGTTAAATTAAGTTCTTCGCTCATATGAATCTCTCCATAATTAATTTGCTTTATTTACTTCTTTTATTAATTGTGCTTGTATTAATCGGGCTGATATATACTTTATCATCACAGACAATAAAGCTCTTGGGAAGGTCGAAATTAACATAAACAACCTTTTTATTTTGTTCTGCTATCCTGAGATAGTCCCTTGTTGCTTTATTTACGGTTGAGGTGTCAATATCAAAGACGCCTATTATCTCCTTATCGTTTACAACCGTGTCCTCACCCAGATGAATAAACATTAATCTATAAGATTTCCTTTTTGAATGTGGAAGGTCTTGCCTTCTTTAAGTCTTAGTATTGTTTCTTTATCGCAGCAGGTAATAAATACCTGGCGGTTTTTTATATGATTTAAAATATAGTCCTGACGCTTTTCATCAAGTTCGCTCATAACATCATCAAGAAGTGCAATGGGCTCTTTTTTTGTTATCTGTTCAAGCAGATTTGCCTCTGCAAGCTTGAGTGCAAGAACACAGCTTCTTTGCTGACCCTGGGAACCGTAAACTCTTGCGCTGACTCCATTTATAAGGATTTCAACATCATCCCTGTGCGGTCCGACAGAGGTTGCTTTGTTCATCATATCCTGATATTTATTGTTTTCAAGCGCTCTCAAAAGCTTTTTTTCAATGCTTTCAACATCATCCGAATATTCAACCGAACTGCTGTATACCAAATCTATTTTTTCATTTCCGCTGCTTATTCCGCTGAAAATATCTTTTACAAACGGCGAAAGTGCTTCAATGTATTTAATTCTCTGATATATAATTTTTGCACCGCTTATCGCGCAGTTTTTATTCCAAATATATAAAAGTGAATCAAGCTCGGGATTGTTTTTCAAATCCTTTAAAAGAATATTTCTCTGATTCAAACAGCGATTGTATTCCTTCAGCAGATTTCTGTAGTTTGATTTGAGCTGACAGAGTGCCGAGTCGATAAATTTTCTTCTTTCGCTCGGTCCGTCCTTAATCATATTGAGATGAACGGGGGAAAAAATAACCGCTTTTATTTCATCGGACAGCAGGGAGGTACTTTTTTTCTTAACACCGTTAAGAGAGGCAACTCTTTTGTTTTTTATATTTATTTCGGCGAACTGTTCTCTGCCGCTGCCTTCAAAATTGATTTTAAGACGGCTTTGTTCCTCGCCCATCATAACGAGCTGATTATCTTTTGCTCCTCTGAAGCTTTTTCCGCCCGTAAACAAATATATTGCCTCAATTAAATTGGTTTTTCCCTGAGCATTTTCACCCCAGATAATATTAACATCCTCAAATTTAAGATTAAGCTCTTTAATATTTCTGAAATTTTCAATACTTATGTTTTTAATTTTCATTTTCAATATAATAATCTGTTCCAAAGGCTGAAACAACATCGCCGTTTCTCAGCTTTTTGCCCCTTGCGGTGCAGATTTCGCCGTTAACACGAATTATTCCGTCCTGAATAAATTCCTTTGCCTGACCGCCCGTTTCACAGATTCCTTTAAATTTTAAAAATGACTGAAGCTGAATAAAATCAGTATTAATTTTAACTGTTTCTTTATTATGCTGAGCTGTTTTAACCTTAATTTTCATTTTTAAGCCTCATCGGAAGAACAAGGAATAAGAAACTGTCGGAATTAACGGACATAATCTTAACGGGACTTACAGGTCCGCAAAGCTCAATCTTAACTTCATCGGCATCGGCTGCATTAAGCGCATCCAAAACAAATTTTGAATTGAAACCGATTTCAACTCTGTCTCCGCTTGTGTTTGCATGAGTTCTGTCAACAACTCTTCCGAGACTTGAAACAGTTGAAACTCTCATTTCGTCGTTATCAAATAAACATCTAATCGGGTTTTTCTGATTGTTTTCAATAACGGGAAGTGTTCTTTCAATGCAGTCAATTGCATCATTTGTATTGATAAGCACAGTTGTTGAAATAGTTTTTGGAACTGCACTTGTGTAATCTAAAAATTCACCGTCAAGAAGTCGACTGATAATTGAATAGTTTTCAACTTCAAAAACAATATGTCTTTTGCCTATGCTGATTGAAATAGGTTTATCGCTTTCAACATCAAGAAGCTTAATAATTTCTCTGATAGTTTTTTTAGGTACAATGAAGGTTAAATCCTGTTCATTATATTCAATTTTTTCTTTTCTTATTGCAAGTCTGTATCCGTCAACACCGATAAGAGTTATTTCACCATTTGAAATTTCAAATTTAAGTCCTGTATAAACGGGCTTTGAATTCTCTGTTTCAGCAACGGCAAAAACAGTCTGAATAATCATTGAATATAAAAGCTTCTGATTGAAATCAAGCGGAATGCCTCCATTAACAGAAGGAAGTTCGGGATAATCATCAGCATCAATACCCGTTATATTATACTGAGCAGCTCCGCTGATAATTGAAACAGAAACGCCGTTTGTTTCAATAGTAACCTCTTCATCCGAAAGCTTTCTTATAATTTCACAGAGAATTTTTGCATTAATAACTATTGCACCGGGTTCAATAACTTCGGCATCCATAATAGTATTAATTCCAAATTCAAAGTCATATCCTGTTAAGCTCAAAGTATCTGAACCGCATTCAATAAGTATTCCTTCAATGGTCGGAATTGTAACCTTTGTTCCGACTGCTCTTATAACAGTATTACAAGCGCTGCTCAATTCTTTGGTGTTGCATACAAATTTCATAATTTTGCCTTTCTCTTTTATCAAATAAATTAACTTTTAATAATAGTAATAGGAGATGTGGAAAATGTTAAAAAATATGATTTTTATTTTTATTACTTGTTTTTTTGTCAACAATACGATATTTAAAATTTTTGAAAAATTGTTGAGACTGTTGAAAATTATTTTTTTCAACATAGGGTGTTAAAAAATAATTGTTGAAAAATGAAAAAACTGTTGAAAACTAATTAACATCCTTTATGTTATTTATGATATCCAGAACATGTGAATTAAGATTTGAATCGGTCTTTAAAAGCTTCTCCATTTTCTGAATATTGTATAAAACAGAGGAATGGTCCATATCATTGAATTCTTTTCCTATTGCTTCATAGCTCATTCCCGTTATTTCTCTGATAATATAAATACACATTTTTCTTGAATTTGAGATATTTGCAGTTCTTTTTTTGCTGTAAATATCTTCAACGGATATACCGGTTGTTCGGCTTACCTCTTCAACAATTCTGTTAATTGTTATCGGAATTGGCTGAACATCCTGAATAATATCCTTTATTGCAGTTTGAGCAAGCGATATTGTCGGAACCTGATTTGAAAAAACGCACATTGCCTGAAGTCTTTTTGTTGTTCCCTCAAGCTGACGGATATTTGATTTGATTCTTTCAGCAATGTAATTTACAACATTGTCGGGAATTTCAAAATTAAGAAGTTCGGCTTTTCTTTTGATAATTGCACATCTTGTTTCATATTCGGGAGTCTGAATATCGGCAAGAAGTCCGCTTACAAATCTTGAACGGAGTCTGTCTGCAAGGGTGTGAATTTCCTTCGGAGGTCTGTCGGAGGTTAAAACAACCTGCTTTCCGTTATCAACAAGTGAATTGAAGGTGTGGAAAAATTCCTCCTCGGTTGAAATCTTACCTGCAATAAACTGGATATCGTCAACAAGAAAAACATCAATATTATTTCTGTATTTATTATGAAATTCATCAATGGTATGTTTTCCGAGGCAGGATATGAATTCATTTGCAAATTCTTCAGCCTTAACATAAACAACTTTCATTTCGGGAAAGTTTTTCTTGATTTCATAGCTGATTGCATTAAGAATATGGGTTTTTCCAAGACCTGAATTACCGTAGATGAAAAGGGGATTGTAGTTTGTTAAATTATTGCCCCTGCTTATCTGTCCGCCCGGGTCTGCAGCGATTGCTTTTGCAGCGGTATATGCAAATTTATTTGACGGACCGACGATAAAATTATCAAATGTTAAAATATCATTTTTTAAATCTTCAAGTCCCTGGTCGGTTTTTGATTCTTCCGAAGCAATATCCTCGGGTGAAGAATAAATGATTTCAACAGGAAAACCGCAGATTTTTTCAAATGCTTCGCTGATAAGGTCACCGTATTGGGTTACAACGGTACTCTTTTTGAATTCATTTGAAAATAAAAGAGTTGCGCTTCCGTTTTCAAAGCTTTCTATTTCAATTTTTGAAAGCCACAAATCATATGCGGTTTTTGTTATCCTCTCTTTGCAGTATGCCAAAACGCTCTGCCATAATTCATTTAAATTATCCATTTATATTCAAGTCCTTATATAATTATAAAATAACATTATAATTATATAATAATATATATATTAAGTCAATATTATATTTTAAATATTTTAATAATTATAAACATTATAATAACACTTTTGTGGAAAACTTGTGCTTGTGCAAACAGTGCTATTGCATTTTGAATATTTATAAGATATAATTAACTAAAATAATGAAAAAGGAGGGCAAAAATGAAGCTTTTTAAAAATCGCGGAGACATCTATATTCCAAAGAGTGAATACAAGAAAAGCAAAGAAGAAATGATACTGAAAATTCTTCTTATTTTCATAATAATTTTCACTGTTATTTTCATTGTCCTTCTCAATCATAAATATAAAAATATAGCGCAGTTTTTCGGTGAAGGCGAAGTAACAACCACTCAGATTGCAATGGAAGAGGAAGAATTGCCTAATATTTCGGGAAAAACAAATTTTCTGTTTTTTGAAACGGATGACAGAAAGGAAACCATTCATTATATCATTCTTCTTCAGGCGGATAAGGATACTATGGCATATAAGGTTTGTTCTCTTTCTCCTGATATGAAAATTGACAAACAAAGTCTTTTTGATATCTATAAAATCGGCGGCGGAGCTTCGCTTCAGACAAAACTGACTGAATATTTCGGATTTGAAATTGATAATTGGGCTGAATTTGATAATTCTTCATTTGTTGATTTTATTTCAAAATTCGGAAGTATGGTTTATTATTCGGATGAAGATATCAGTTTTTCGGGCGGAGGAGAAAACGATAAATATACAATTCATGTAAGTGACGGCGAGCAGAATATCAACGGCAAGGAGCTTTCAAATCTTTTAAGATATTATTCCGTTGAGAAAAAGCAGTACGGATTGGAAAATGAGCTTGTTTTGTCCGCATTAACCCAGTTATTAAATGAAGAAAACTATGAAAACTGCGATTCGCTTTTCAGATTATTTATCAAATCATCATCAAGCAATATAACCGTCCGTGATTTTGAAAATTCAAAAAATGCAATTATGATTTTCTGTTTGAAAAATGAAGATATAACGGTTTACAGCACGGTTAGTGAGTATAACAAGAAAAATATTTTAACTCAGCAGTCGGTTAAGCAGATAAAAGGCTATTTCAGTAAATAATTATTGATTTCTGACTTGTGATTAATGGAGAAAACTTATGATTAGTGATGAAAATAAAAAGATTATAATGAAGGCTGTTGAGGATATTCTTGTTGCTGTCGGCGAGAATCCTAACAGAGAAGGTCTTAAAGAAACTCCCAAAAGAGTTGCAAATATGTATGAAGAAATGTTCCGCGGACTTGATGAGGACCCGAAACAGCATCTTAAATTATTTAATGAAAAATCAAACGACGAAATGGTTATTGTTCGCGATATCCCGTTTTCATCAATGTGTGAGCACCATCTTCTTCCCTTTGTCGGAAAAGCGCATATTGCATATATTCCGAGCGACAATAAGATAATCGGGCTTTCAAAGCTTGCAAGAATTGTTGATAATTTTGCAAAAAAGCCACAGGTTCAGGAGCGTTTAACTCACGATATTGCGGATTTTCTGAATGATAATTTATCTCCCCGCGGAGTTGCGGTTATTATCGAAGCCGAGCATATGTGTATGAGCATAAGGGGAGCAAAAGCTTCGGGCTCAATCACCCAGACCTCCGCTTTAAGAGGAATTATGAGAAACGACGCAAGGTCAAGGGCAGAGGTTTTGGCTCTGCTGAATAAATAGTAAAATGATTTGGAATTGCAGAGATAAAAAAATTGAATACGGAGAAAAAACCGTTTTAATGGGAATAGTCAATGTGACTCCCGATTCATTTTCGGACGGCGGAAAGTTTTTTGATGAAGAAAATGCCGTTTCACACTCGCTGAAACTGATTGAGGAGGGTGCAGATATAATTGATATCGGCGCTCAGTCAACAAGACCCGGATATAATGAAATATCCGATAAAGAAGAGTGGGAAAGATTGGCGGGCGTTTTAACAAAACTCAGGGAAAAAACTGAAATTCCGATATCCGTTGACACATATTTTCCCTATGTTGCCGAAAAAGCGCTTGAAAACGGTGCAGATATTATTAATGATGTATCGGGAATAGTAAATCCCGAAATGGCGCGTATAATCAAAAATACGGGCGCAGGCTGGGTTATAATGCACAGCGGAGCGGGCTCGGTAACCGAGGTTAACGCGTTTTTCAAAGAAGCCGAAAAGAAAATAAGCGATTATAATATCAATAAAAATCAGATTTGTTTTGATATGGGAATCGGATTCGGCAAAAGCTATGAGCAAAATCTGGAATTAATTGCAAACATAGGTGAATATAAATTAAAAGGATATCCGCTTCTTCTCGGAACAAGCAGAAAGCGAGTTATCGGAAAATCAAGCAATCAGGAAAATCCCACCCAGAGAATATACGGAAATATTGCAGCCGACACAGTTGCAATACTCGGCGGTGCCGATATAATCCGTCTTCATGATATCAAAAATGAAAAGCAGGGAATTAATACAGCCGGGGAGATAAGAAAATGGATAAAATAACAATAAAAAATCTTAAAATCTTTGCTTATCACGGCGTAAATCCCGAGGAAAAAGAAAACGGACAGAATTTTTTTATTGATGTTGATTACTATGTCAACATTGTTAAAGCCTGCAAAAGCGATAATATTGATGACACTGTGAGCTATGCAAAGGTCGTTAAGGTTATAAGAAAGGCGTTCACCGAAGAGAAGTATAATCTCATCGAAAAAGCCGCTCAGAAGGTTGCAGACGCAATTTTTGAAAGCTTTGAGAGCATATACAGGGTTGAAATAACCCTGAAAAAGCCTGAAGCGCCCGTTAAAGCCGATTTTGATTACATGGCAGTAACTATTACAAGAGAAAGAGAATGATTAAGAAATGCACTATATATTATCTATTGGCACTAATATAGGAGACAGAAAGAAAAATCTTGAAAAAGCGATTGATTCTTTAAACAACATTCCCTATACGGATGTTCTTAAAGCCTCGTCAGTTTATGAAACGGCTCCCGTTGATTATTTAAGACAGGATAATTTCTATAATATTGTTATTGAAGTAAGAAGCCAGTTTGAACCGAATGAAATGCTCGGAATATGCATGGGCGTTGAAGCGGGACTCGGAAGAATTCGGGGAATAAAAAACGGACCGAGAATAATCGACCTCGACATTGTTTTTGCAGAAGAAAAGAAAATAAAAACAAAAAATCTCATTATTCCTCATCTTAGATATAATGAAAGAAATTTTGTTCTTACTCCGCTGCTTGAAATATATCCCGAGGGTGAATACTGCGGAAGGAATTTTAAAAAGTACATAGACGGCGTTAAGGACCAGAAAATCAAAATCATTGATAAAATTTTGGTATAAATTGAATTAATTTTCAAAACTAATTAAACTCCCCGTGCAAATAATATAATTACCGAAAGGTAATTTGTTTGCAAAGGGAGTTTTCTTTATGAAAATGAACACAACAAAAAACATAATGAAGGGAATAGGGGCAACTCTTGCAGTTTGTTCTGCGGTAACGATGATGGCAAGTGCAAAATCATCGGGCGCAACAACCAAAAAAGCGATTAAGAAAACAGCGGACAAGGTTGCCGATATTGTTGATTCAATTTCTTCATTTATGTAAAAAAATAAACCCGTGAATTTTTCACGGGTTTATTCTATTGAATGTATTCGTCGTTTTTTGAGGTTTTGTTTACAAGAATGTATGAAACAATAAACAGTACGGCAACAAATCCGAGGAAATATAATCCGCTGACCTCGTTGCCCATCGAAGCAATAAAGTCGTATGTTCCGTGGAGAAGCGCAGGGAAGATTATTGAAAACCACCTGAACAATCCCGACATGGATTTATTGCCCTTGATATCGTATCTTTTAGCAATGCCATAGAAAATTCCCATAAACACGCCGAAGCATGCGTGACCCGGAACAGCAGTTAACGCTCTGACAATGGCGGTTGCAAAGCCGTAGCTCAGTACATAGCTTATGTTTTCCCAAAGCGCAAAGCCAAGCGAAACGAAAGTTGCGTAAACCACGGCGTCGAACTTGCTGTCAAACTCAAAGCTTCTCCAGGTTTTTCTTTTCATAAAGATGTATTTCGAGCTCTCTTCCGCGCCTGCAACAATAATAAAATTAAGAATAATGTTATATGCAAGGGATTTTGAATCCAGTGCAGAATCAAGAAAATAGATTAAAATCCTCTCCTCAACAAGTGCAAGAAGCGATGAAAGAATACCTGCTTTAACAAGCGACCACAGCAAACGGGAGCTTTCTTTTTCCAGACGGTCGGATTTATAGACCTTAATCATCAAAAGCACCGCAGGAATAATTGCCGCTATTATAAGAATAAAATTTGATGTGACTTCAGGTTTGATAAAATATGATGTCATTTCTGTTATCTCCAATTAATGAAAAAAGCCTCGGATAGAGTATGAGACTAAAATAAGTTTACTATCAAAATGTTAATTATTATTCTTTGCGGTATTAACAGACGCAATCAATAATCTGCGAATGGTTCCGCATTGATTTAATAACACCTTTGCTGTCTCATCATTAAGAAGAGCAGTTTTTTGGAAAAGCTTTAACCAATATTCGGTTTCATATGTTTCTTTCAGAGCTATTTGTAATTTTGATATAAAGTCCGCTTTGCTTTGAGCGTAGTTGGCTTCATGAATATTTGCACCGATACTTGTAGCAGAGCGCTCAATTTGATTAACGAGCGCATAATGCCCTTTTATTGATTCAACTGCATTTAATATAGAAACAGAAAAATCCATTGATAAATCAATAAGCTTGTTTTCTTTCACAATACCACCTCATAAGTATTTTATCATATTAAATGAAATATTGATATACAATATGAAATAATTTGCTAAAGAAAATTGTGAAATATCTCGTTTTGCTCGATATGAAATAAAATTAATCCATTATACGCCGCAGGCGTATTTCATTGCAAAGCAATTTCATATTCTGAAAGAATATTTCATTAATCCGCAAGGATTAATTTAATTGGGAGACCTTCCGTAAAGAAGGTCTCCCAAGAGGCTTTTTTATTAGTCAAATGCGTGACCTGATGAACCGAATACAACATCAATCTTATGAGCAACAACCTCTTCAATGAGATTTCTTGCAGGAGTAAGATACTGACGGGGGTCGAAATGAGTCGGATTCTCTGCAAAGTGCTTTCTTAAAGCAGCAGTCATTGCAATACGGATATCCGAGTCAACATTAACCTTACAAACAGCCATCGAAGCAGCTTCTCTGAGCATATCCTCGGGAATGCCGATTGCGTCGGGCATTGAGCCGCCGAATTCATTAATCATCTTAATGTGCTCCTGGTTAACCGAGCTTGCGCCGTGAAGAACAATCGGGAAGTCGGGAAGCTGTTTTCCAACCTCTTCAAGAATGTCAAAACGAAGCTGGGGTTTCTGACCTGGCTTGAATTTGTATGCACCGTGGCTTGTTCCGATTGCAATTGCAAGTGAATCAACGCCCGTTCTTGTTGCAAAGTCATATACCTCTTCGGGTCTTGTGTATGATTCGTTGCCTGCTTCAACAACAACATCATCCTCAACGCCTGCAAGTGTTCCAAGCTCACCCTCAACAACAACGCCGTGAGCGTGGGCATATTCAACAACCTGCTTTGTGAGTTTGATATTCTCTTCATAGGGAAGAGATGAGCCGTCAATCATAACTGATGTAAATCCGCCGTCAATGCAGGATTTGCAGGTTTCAAAATCGGGACCGTGGTCAAGATGAAGAGCAATCGGAAGTCATGTTTCCTCTGCTGCAGCCTTAACCATGGCAACAAGGTAATCGTGGGAAGCATATTTTCTTGCGCCCGATGAGCATTGAAGAATAACCGGAGCTTCAAGTTTTTTTGCAGCTCTTGTGATTCCCTGAACGATTTCCATATTGTTTACATTAAAAGCGCCGATAGCGTATCCGCCGTCATATGCTTTCTTAAACATTTCAGTGGTTGTTACAAGTGGCATAATAGTACCCTCCTAATAATTAATACTTATATATTATACAACATTATATATGGTAATGCAATAAAAAAGTTGAGAGTTCCGAGTCCCGAGTTGCAAGTTTTCGCATCGTTTTGCTCCGATTATATTAATCTTTGCTTCTGCCGTGCAGAACGCCGGACAGGGGTTTGTAAATCAGCATTGAAATCACAACGCAGATTAAACCTTTTATAAATGTAAACGGAACATTGAAAACGAGAAGCGCCTCTTCAATGTTTTTAATGCTCGGAAGAATTGCCTGATACATTCCGAGAACAGCTGCTTTATTCATAAAATTATAATAGAAAGGATAAACTATAAATTCATTGAGCGGAAAGCTGACTGCCGCCATGCAAAGCGCGCCGACAGCACCGCCGATAAATGCGCCTTTTTTATTATTGTGCTTCTTATATATAATTCCTGCAACAAAAGCAAATACCGCACCGAGCATAAAGTTTGAAAGCTCGCCCACATATCCGCTCTGGCTTACGGCAAGGTGAATGATGTTTTTTACAAGCGCAATAATAACGCCCGCAACAGGTCCGTAGGCAAATGCGCCGATTAATTCGGGCAAATCCGAGAAGTCGAGCTTAATGAAGCTTGGTATTATCGGAATGGGTACCTCAAGATATTGGAGTGCGATTGCAGCAGCCGAAAGCATTCCGCATCCTGCAAGAAGTCTTGTTTTTGAATTTGTTTTTGACATAGTTTTTCTCCTTTTCTCTGGAGCAAAAAGAGAACCCCGACAGTTTCTGTCGGGGTGATATTGTTTTAACAATATGATTTCTCTCGTCCGGACTTATGATTTTCATCAATTACCGTCGGTTACGGAATTCCACCGTATCAGTCCTAAAAATTGTATCAATTTTTTGGAGTCGCAGACTTTTACTGCCGGTGAGGAATAGGCATTCGATTACATTTTTTGTTACACAATATGTAGTTGAACGCTGCACCTCGCCCCGAAATATTTTGTGTTTTTGGTGCTTTTATTATAGCAAAAACCCCGATTTTGTCAATTTTTGTATTACATAATTAAATAAGTGTAATACAAAATACCCATTTTTATACACATAATTCGAAAATTGTCTATTAAACTATATTGAAATTTGACAACACCGATTAAATCTGTTATAAACTTAGCCGTTGCGAAGATATTACAAATTTGTAACAAAAAAACCAAAAAGGAGTAATTGTTAT
Source organism: uncultured Eubacterium sp. (assembly GCA_905233545.1). Classification (GTDB taxonomy): domain Bacteria; phylum Bacillota; class Clostridia; order Oscillospirales; family Acutalibacteraceae; genus Eubacterium_R. The sequence goes on from CAJOEV010000005.1 coordinate 50,219, forward strand.
TAGTATCAAAGTTAAAGCAGTTTCCGTTGTTCTTGCTGCAGCGTTCATGTTTACAGGCGCAGCGTATGCTAATGCGGCAGAACTCAGTGCTAACAATTCACAGGCAGAATTTTCATCAGTAGAACCGATTAAATCAGTTCTTGAAAAAAGCGGCTTTGAAATTGAAGCAGAAGATGTAACGGAACACAGTGCGATTTTAAAATGGAACACTGATAAGAGTTATATAGCATACAAGGTTTGCAAGTTGAACATCCTTACAAATAAATGGGAAGAATACGCGCAGACAACAGACAACAGTATTAAAGTAACAAACCTTTCGGCTGGCGCTGAATATAACTTCTGCGTGCTGAACAATGTTACAAACGACCTTCTTGGTGCAGCTAAGGTTAAAACAAAAATCAAAAGGCCCAAGCTTAAGGTTAAGGTAAGAACATCAAAGAAGATTGTTCTTTCACTCGGAAAACACGCTAAAAACGAAACCGTTGTTATCTACAGAAAAACCCAGGGCAAGAAATATAAGAAGATTGCTTCTGTCAAGGGTAAGTCAACCTACACCGATAAAAAGGTTAAGGGCTCAACAACTTATTCATACAAAGCAAAGCTCAAGGTTAAAAACGGTAAGAAAACAACAACAAGCAGATATTCTTCTCCTCTTAAAACGAAGACACTGCTTTCAATGGGACTTCCCGCAGTAAGCGGAAGCACCAAAACCTATGCATACTACACTGCAGTAACAGTCAGAAATTCACCTCAGTACAGACTTCTTAATTCATCAAATTGCTATACTGATTCCGAAACAGGAATAAGAATGGTTGACGGTTGCTACTGTGTTGCACTCGGTTCCTACTACGGAACAACAATCGGAACAAAATACAGAGTAACATTTTCAACAGGAAAATCAATAAATGTTATTCTCTGTGACCAGAAGGCAGACTGCCATACAGATTCAAGACATCAGTATGCAGTTAACAACAACGATATTCTTGAATTCTATGTTCAGGGAAGCGCAATGCCCTCTTCAATAAGAAGAGCAGGAAACTTCGGAAGCTATCCCAAGTTTGCAGGAAGCGTTACAAGCATTGAAAAATATGTTTAATATCAACACCGCGAAGTCAATCTTCGCGGTTTTTCTTTTTTTACAGATATTATTTATTGAATTAAAACCTTTTATGGTATATAATTATTATTTGTAAACCGAAAAAAGGAGAGAGAATATGTTTATACTCTTAGCAGCAATTTCCGCCGTAATTTGTGCGGCAGTAGAAATAAGGTTTTTCAGCAGAAAAAAATCCTTCAAAAACGGAGCTATAATAACGCTGAAAAATCTTGTGTTGGTTGAATTTCTTTCGTTGGCTGCAGCAAAATATGTTTTAAAATATCCGCATTTTGTCAGCACCGAGGGAAGCGGAACAAAGGAATTCATAGTTTTTTTCATCATTTCGCTTTTAATCGGAATTGTTATGAGACTGCTTTCGGCACTGGTTATTGGCTACCTTTCAATCTGGGAGGTTAAGGAAACCGAGAAAAAGAGCAAGGTTGCAATCAGAATAATTTCAATAGTTTTGTTTTTCTTCGGATGTGTTTTGCTTTTTGGAACAATGTGGGGAGCCGACACCTTCGGAAAGCTTACGGGCGACCAGGTTATAATTAATATGATGTCTCCTGCAGAGGGCTCGGACACAAGCACCTACATAACTGTTGTTGAGGGTCCCGTGTTTAATACACTTCTTTTAACAACGCTTTTTGCATTCTTTAATTTCAGAAAATTCAAAATAGTTTACAAAAAGCCGAGAGAATCAAAAACTGTTTTCGGCTACGGCGCAAAGAGAGTAGTTTGCTTTATTCTTGCGCTTGCAATGCTTATCGGCGGCGGTTACTACGGATACAAGGGATACAGCCTTGAAAAGCTTACAAACGGCTATTTCGAAGACTCAAAGGTTATTGATGAGCTCTATGTTAGTCCAAAGGAAACAAAAATAACCTTCCCGAAAGAGAAAAGAAATCTTATCCACATCTATCTTGAATCCCTTGAAAACAGCTATTTTTCAAAGGATCTCGGCGGTAATATGGATATGAACTTAATGCCCGAGCTTGAAAAGCTTTCATACGGGGGAGTTGTTTTCTCGAATAACGAAAACTTTTTCGGCGGTCCCATTGAAGGAACGGGTACCCAGTGGTCCTGCGCTTCAATGATTAATCAGACAACAGGACTTCCGATGAAAGTTCCCGCAGAGGCGGACAGCTTCAGCAGCGAGGATGAATTCCTTCCCGGAGCATATACGCTTTCCGATATTCTTCACGATCAGGGATACGAACAAACGGTTATGTTCGGCGCAGACGCCACATTCGGCGGACTTTATACATACTACACAACTCACGGAAATGTTAAGGTTTTCGACTATAAATACGCAAAAGAAAACGGTCTTATTCCCGAGGACTACAGAGTCTGGTGGGGATATGAGGATGATAAGCTCTATGAGTTTGCAAAAGAAGAGATAACAAGGCTTTATAAAACGGGCAAGCCGTTCAGCTTCACAATGGAAACTGCCGACACGCATATGCCAAACGGCTATCTCAGCAAAAATGCCAAAACCCCGTACGATAATCAGTATGCAAATGTTATTGCATACAGCACCGCGCAGGCTTCGGCGTTTATCGAGTGGATTATGCAGCAGCCGTTTTATGAAAACACAACGATTGTTATAATCGGCGACCATGTAAGCATGGAAACAAATTTCTTCAAGCACTATAATTTCACCGATGATTATTTAAGGACTCAGTATAACTGCATACTCAACCCCGCTTCAAGCGTTGCAAATCCGTCAAAGGACACAACCCGCAACAGACAGTGGACAAACTGGGACTATTTCCCGACAATTCTTGCCTCAATGGGCTGTGAAATCGAGGGCGACAGACTCGGAGTCGGAACAAATCTTTTCAGCGGAAAGGATACTGTTTTTGAAGAAAAAGGCGTTGAATATATCAACAAGGAATTTGAAAAGAAGAGTAAGCTTTACAACAAAGAAATCTTTATGGCAGAATAAAGAATACGGGACGCGTTAATCGTCCCGTATTTTTATTATAACCAAAATTTATTCTGCTGTTTCCTTGAGAGGACTTTCAACCGCACCCTCAATGTCTCGCATATCATTTTCAAGGTCAACTGTTTCTTTCTTGTTTATCGGCATATATTTATACTGATAATAGTTTTCTCCGACATTATCAAAGCCTCCGTCGGGGTGAACAGTGATATTTGTACAGCCTCTTTGAAGTCCGTATTTATTGATTCCGCTGTATGCAAGATAGTCTATTGAATATCCGTATGTAAGGCGAACGCCTTTATATTCAACGCAGAGATTATTGAGGTGGTCATGACCGAAGAATGCGCCCTGAGTGCCGTTTTGCATGAATGCATTGAAGATTCCGAAATTATAGTTGCTGCAGCAAATAGCGTCGTTGCCTTCGCCGATTTTTCCATAGATAAACTTAACATTTTCGGTGTCCTTCAATCCGGCTTTCTGATATTCAACAAACGCATCCTTCATTTCTGCAGGAGGAATATGGAAGAAAGCAAGGGATTTGGGAGTTTCACCGCCGTTTTCCTTTGTTAAGTTTTCGACGGTCTCTTTATACCATTCAACCTGGTCCTCGTGAATGCAGTCGTATTTCCACTTTATTCCAAGATAGTCGCCGTCGGTGTATGAGTGTGAATCAAACATAAACAGACTCTGGGTTATTTTGCCCTCGCTGTTTTTTACATTGATAACATAGTTTCCGTATCCGCTGACAGTGCTCGGTCCGCTTTGATAAAGGCAATGGGGATATTTCTCCTTATCAAGATACATACTTGAAATTCCTGCTCTTGAATAGTAGGAATAAGCCTCGGTATCGTGGTTACCGAAAGAAAGACACCAGTAAACTCCGAGCTTTTCCATCATCTCTGCGAAAAGAGCCGCGCTTTGTTTGTTGTTGAATGTTCCTGCGGAATACGGAACGGGGAACACAACATCACCCGTTACAATAACCAGGTCGGGTTTTTCGGCTTTTATCATTGCCGAAACTGCATTGAGCGCCATATTGTCGTTTTTAACGCTGAGCATTCCTCCGCCGATATGAATATCGGTTATCTGGGTGATTTTAAAATCTTTGTCGGTTGTAAATGTATAATAACCGTCTTCTGCAATATCGGGAACAAGCTGGGAATCATATTTAACTCTGCTGACATTGTTTCTGACAAACGCTTTGTTTGAGCTGAGCGCAACAGCGTTAACAATAACCATGATTAATGTTAAAACCGCAAGAGAAAAAACAATCCAGAAAAGAACCTTTTTAAATGCCTCTTTTCTCTCCTCGGCGGATTTTTTATTTCTGGTTTTTGCTGTGGATTCAGCCATAATATTACCTCCTGTCGGTGATTAAAAACTTTGTTTCTTTAATTATGTTTTTTATTGCGGAAACCGTTATTGCCAAACCGCTGATTACAGCGAAAAAGCCGTCAACGGCAAGATTAATTCTGTTAACAAGGAACATACCCATTATTGCAAACAGCGTTATAAAACAATCAAGAAAACTGTCGAGCAAAAGCGCCCTGAAAATCGGCGAGGGCATTTTTTTATTTGTAAAATAAAAGAAAATCCCTAAGAAGATTTTAACAAAAATTGTTGCAACAATAACAAGCGCATATTTTGTGGAATATGTTATCGGAAGGGGATAAAAAATTCTGTCCGCACCGTTATATATAAAATATACTCCGCACGCTGCAATAAACATGCTGATAACAAAATCTGCAAGTCCCTGCGCTCTCTGTGATTCCTGCTCGCCGAGCTTCATACTGAGCGAAATTCCCATTATTGCTATAAAGCAGGCAAAGGTGTCGCCGAGATTGTTTATTGAATCGCAGTAAATTGCAAGAGAATTTGAAGCAATTCCGATATAAAGCTTTATTAAAAATAAAACAAAATTAACCGCGCATCCTGTTATTCCTGCCCATATTGCAGGTTTTTTTAGCATAATCAGGCTCCGAAAACAATAGAATTATTATTCATTATAACATATATGTTTTGATTTTGCTATATAATAATTTATAAAAAGCGAAGCATAATAAAACGGGTGACAGATATGGATGTTTTATATGTTGTTTTGTTGACTCTTATAACAATTCTGCTTTTGTTTTTGCTTTTTAATAACAGCAAAAAAGCGCTTAAAGAGCCGATAATTCTTATGGAAAATTCGAAAATAAGCATTGAAGGCATGAAAAAAGCCAAAATCTCATTCGAGGAATTAATGAGCAGAGCAAGGCTTTCGGGATTTTTTAATATCGGTGATATCGACTGTGCAATTATGGAAAAAAACGGAGAAATAAGCTTTCTTTTAAATCCGTCAAAACGCCGGCTCAGTCCAAAGGATTTCAATTTTTCACCCTTCAGAGAGGGCATAAGCAGAATTATTATTTCGCAGGGAACAATTAATGAAAAAAATCTTGCTCTTTCGGGAATAGATAAAAACGAGCTGTTCAGGCTTATTGAAGAGAGAGGGAGCAAACTTGAATGTATTTCTTTTGCAACTGCAAATGAAGCAGGAAGGATTGACTTCTTTGAATAATATAATTGGCGTGCGTAGCACCCGAAGCCTAACCCAAAATTTTACACCTGAAAAACTTCCTTGACAAATTGAATAAAAGACACTATAATCCTCATATGAGTGGTTCCAACATATGAACATACCACTCATATGAGGTGTTTTTTATGGATGAACAGGAAATTTTTGATTTAGCCGAGTTTTTCAAGGCTTTTTCAGACTCAACAAGAGTTAAAATTCTTCTTGCTCTTTTTGAAGAGGAGCTCAATGTTTCGCAGATTGTTGAAAAAATCGGCGTTTCGCAGACCGCCGCATCCCATCAGCTCAGGTCCTTGAAGCAGAGCCATCTGGTCCGCTGCAGAAGAGAGGGGAAAAATATGTTTTATTCCCTTGCCGACGACCATGTTAAAATAATAATAAACTGCGCCATTGAACATATTGAGGAGTGATGTTATGAGCGAACATAAACATGAGCATACTCATGAACACGACCATTCCCATAATCACGAAAATTTTGAGCAGTCAAAAAAAGCGTCGATAATAAAAATGCTTATCAGCGCGCTGTTTTTTGCAGCGGGCTATGTTGCCGATGAATTTCTTTCGTCACCGCAGTTTGTTATTCTGATTTTATTCGGAATTGCTTATATTGCAGTTGGTTTTGAGGTTGTTAAGGACGCAATCGAGGATATTTTCGAGGGAAAGGTTTTCAACGAGTGCCTGCTGATGAGCGTTGCCTCGCTGGGCGCATTCGCAATCGGCGAATACAGCGAGGGCGTTGCCGTTATGCTTCTTTATTCCGTTGGTGAATTCATTCACGGCGCGGCAATAAGCAAGAGCAAAAAGGCAATAAGAAAGATTGAAAGCGAAAGCGGAAAGCCCCATATTCACGAATCAAGTGAAAACGAAAGCTTTATTTCCGCCTTTGCAAGGATATACACACCGATTGTCTGCCTTATCGCAATTCTTGTTATATTAATTCCTCCTCTCTTCCTTTCGGAAAGCTGGAGGGAATGGATATACAGGGGATTATCCGTTCTTGTAATCGGCTGTCCCTGCGCGATAGTTATATCGGTTCCGCTTAGCTTTTCGTGCGCTATTGACGCCTGCACAAGAAAGGGAATATTTGTTTATCACACAAATGCGCTTGAAAAGCTTTATAAAAGCGGAGATGTCAGCGAAGGAATATTTATTGAAGAGAAAACCGAAGAGAAGCTCGGTTTTGTTAAAAAAGCAGCTAAAAAAGCGGTTATCATTTCACGCGAAAACATTGCAATTGCGCTCAGCGTAAAGCTTGTTGTGCTGATTCTTGCAGTTTTTCTCAACAAAGAGCTTCCGATGTGGCTTGCCGCTTTCAGTGATGTCGGAATATCCTTTATCGCAATACTCAATTCATTAAGAAGTTTAAGAATAACGCGTGGCTAAGATAGATTATGCAGAAATTATTTATTGATTACACACCCGAAAACGAAATAATTCTTGACGGCGAACAGGCGCGCCATATTGCCAGGTCCCTGAGGATGAAAAAGGGCGATATGCTGATTGTCAACGATTCAAAGGGAAACGATTTCGGCTGTATTATTGAAGAAATAACCAAAGAAACCGTCAGACTTTCGGTTTGCTATCAGCAGGCAAGCGATTGCGAGCCCGACTGCAAGGTAAGAATTTATCAGGCAAACCCGAAGGGAAGCAAGATCGAAGATATTATTCAGAAATGTGTTGAGCTCGGCGTTTTCGATATTACACCCGTTTTAACGGCAAGGTGCGTAAGCCGTCCCGACGAAAAAAGCGCGAAAAAGAAAACCGAAAGATATAATAAAATTGCCCTTGAAGCCGCCCAGCAGAGCGGAAGGGGCATTGTTCCGAAGGTAAACGGGCTTATTCCTCTAAAACAAGCTGTTCGGGAGGACGACAGTGAAGTTAAAATTGTTTTCTATGAGGGTGGAGGCGCTCCGCTGAGAGAACTTGTCGGCGAAAACACAAAAAGCGTTTCAATCTATATCGGTCCCGAGGGCGGATTTGAAAAAGAAGAGGTTGATTTGATAGTATCAAACGGTGCCTCAGCCGCAACTCTCGGCAAAAGAATCCTTCGAACTCAGACCGCTCCCGTAGCCGCTCTTTCGGCAATTATGCTGATAACTAATAATCTTGAATAATAGTAAAGAGTGAAAAGAGAAGAGTGAAGAGTTTTGGTTTCTCGGCTTTGCCTCGGTCAATAAAAATTATTGTCTGAGCGCAGCGAGTAACTTCAATTCTTCACTCTTAATTCTTAATTCTTAACTTATAAATTATTCCTTGCCCAGTGGAATAAATACTGCTGAGCAATTCCTTCAATTCCCTCAAAGCATTCGGGAAGTCCGTCGGGATAATATTCCATAACCCTTTTCATCCAGACATCAACGGGGAAGGCGCTCAAAAAGCCAAAACCGAACAGCAAAGCGCAGTTTGCAACCTTTATTCCAACTCCGTATATATTTAACAGCTCTTTCCTCGCGTCGTCGAGCGAAAGGCTTTTTATTTTCTGCAAATCGATTTCACCGCAGGCAACATCCTTTGCAAGCTTTTCAAGATATTTTGCGCGGTATCCGCAGCCGAGCGCTTCAAAATCAGCTGTGCTGAGCTGTGAAAGCCTTTCAGCCGAGGGGAAGGAATAATATCCGTTTCCCAAATCATCGCCGTATGCATTGCAAAGGCGCGAAATAATAAGCTTTATTCTTTTAATATTGTTCTGCTGGCTTATAACAAACGAGCAAAGCGCTTCCCAGGGCTCCTGGTTCAGTATTCTTATGCCGTAGTATTCATCAATGGTTGAGGAGAGAAGCTCGTCCTCTTTGAGTTTTTCGCAGATTGCCTTATAATCCCTGTTTAAATCGAAATAGTTAACCCAGAAATTATTGAAAACATCAATATCCGTGTTTTCAAAGATTAAATCGCCGTTTTCTTTTCTGATTTTAAGGAAATGACCGCCCGCAGCACCGCAGTAGGAGCCGTCCTCCTGCCGTTCCCATCTGAAAGCCTGACCGCAGTCAAGAGTTAAGTCCAGGTCAAGACAGTCAACGCCTGACACAACAAGCGAATTGTTTAACTTTTTTATCTCCATAATTTTTCTCTTTTCGTCAAAATTATACAAATAATTATAACATCAATTTGTCAATAGTCAAATTAAAAAACGGCAAAATTCACAAAAAAATATTACTCTTTTGTAATGTTGAAAACTATGTGTAAATTGTTAAAAAGAAAACGGAGTTGTTTGCAAAATGGGTTTTCAACAGCCAAAAAACCCACAAATAAAGGCGTTTTTCACTGAGTTTTTAACATTTTCCACAGAGTTTTCCACAAGAGATAATAGACGGTGGATATTACAAAGTGTTATTGAAGAGCGTTGTCAAGTAAAAATTTTTGCTCAATTTTAACAAAATTCAAAACATTAAAAATTGAATAATTATATTGGAAGAACAAACACTATTTGTATAATTTGTCAAGGAGTTGAAGATGTGATTAAAGGAATTAACAAACAGATTTTAGAGGTAACAAATACCGAGTCGCCGTACTTTGAAAAAATCATATTTTTTGTGCGCCCGACATCACAGTCGGTGAGTGAAAACAAGCTTCAGGAGGAGGCTGAAAAGCTTTCACAGAAAATAAAAAAGCCCCCGAAGGAAAAAAGAAGCACCAAGCAAATTGTTTCAACGGGGTTATATATGTTTCTCGGTCTTGGCGCAGGCTGTGCGCTTACATTTTTAATATCGGGAATAATTAAGTAGATGGGGGGATTTTGTTTTGAAAAAGATATTGAACTATTTGTTGATTTTCGTTCTTGTTGCGGCAATAGGAGCAGGCAGTTTTGCCGTTTTTAACGCAACATTTAAGGAGGAAAGCGTTTATGCGCTTTCAAAATACGGCTCAACGGGGAGCGAGGTTAAAAAAATACAGAAGGTTTTGAAGAGTTTGGGCTACTATACGGGTTCCGTTGACGGAATATACGGAACAAAAACAAAGAAGGCGGTAACTCAGTTCCAAAGGGACTGCGCGCTTACTGCCGACGGAATATGCGGACCGAAAACCCTGCTCTATCTCGGACTTTCGGACGATGGAGGAAGCGGCTATTCAAGCCAGGATGTCAATCTGCTTGCAAAGGTTATTTCGGCTGAAGCAAGGGGAGAGAGCTATGAGGGTCAGGTTGCTGTCGGAGCGGTTATTCTTAACAGAGTGGCGCACCCGAGCTTTCCCGATACGGTCAGCGGAGTTGTTTATCAAAACGGCGCATTCTCCTGCGTAAACGATTCAAACTGGTATCAGCCCGTTGCCGATTCGGCAAAAAGAGCCGCTCAGGACGCCATAAACGGCTGGGACCCGTCGGGCGGAGCAGTTTATTACTACAACCCCGAAAAAACGAGCAATAAGTGGATACGAAGCAGAACGGTAGTAAAGGTCATCGGGCATCATTATTTTTGTATATAATTATGAATTACGAGTTACGAATTATTGTTACTCGCTTCGCTTGGACGATTATAAGGCTCTCCTTAAGGGGAAGGCAATATATACAAACAGCAGCACCACAAATCCGTGATGCTGCTTTGTATTTTTCTTTATGAATAGTATTCGTCTTTGCCCATTATCCACTTTTTTGGGTTTTCTTCAATATACTGAATATGATATAAATAATCTTCTTCGTTTCTGATAATGTGGTCGTAGTATGAGCGCTGCCAGAGTGTTGAGCCATATTTATGTGTTGTATATGACTTTATGTCTCTGATGATGTCCTGTAGGGGAGGGTTTCCGCGCCCTCCCATCATAGGTTTGCAGATTGAGACTAACAAATGAATATGATTAGGCATAATAATGTGTTTTTCAATACATATATTTTTAAACCTTGAATTTGTATATTCGATTGATTTCTGAACCTCAAGACCAATATCGGAAAGTTCTATTTTGGGGAGGGCGCGGAGACCCTCCCCTACATTTTTTACGGAAGAGAGAACACATTTCATATCCTCAGTACATATAGTTATGAAATATTTTCCGTTTGAGGAATAATCATAATCCTTCAACCTTGTAGGTTTTCGGTCTTTCTTTTCCATTATTATTTAGTAAAAAATGTCAAGAATGCTTTATATGTCATATAAACATCGGTTTTTGCAACGATTTCATACGGTGCGTGCATTGAAAGAACGGGAACGCCGACGTCGATTGTGTCAACATCCATATTTGCAATGAAGAGCGCAACCGTTCCTCCGCCTCCGTTATCAACCTTGCCGAGCTCACCGCTCTGCCAGAGCACGCCGTTATCCTCAAGCATTGCCTTAACAAAGCTAACAAATTCCGCCGATGCGTCGCTTGTTGAGTATTTTCCGCCGTGGCCTGTGAACTTTGTTACGCAAACGCCCTGATTAACGAAGCTTGCATTATTTTTTTCAAATGCGCTGCCCCAGGTCGGGTCATATGCAGCGTTAACATCCGCTGAAAGACACATTGAGTTGCGAAGAACATCCCTTCCTTCATATCCCTCAAGTCTTGCTAGGTCCTCGATGAAGTATTTTAGATAGGATGACGCAAGACCCGTGTTTCCGTCGGAGCCGATTTCTTCTTTATCGGTTAAAACGGTTATTGCCGTATATTCGGGAGCATCCTCGATATCAAGAATTGCCTGGAGTGCGGGATATGCGCAAACCCTGTCGTCGTGACCGTATCCGCCGATTAAGCTTCTGTCAAAGCCGATATCGTCAACGGCAAATGCAGGAACAAGCTCAAGCTCTGCTGAAAGAAAATCTCTTTCAACAATTCCGTACTTTTCATAGAGAAGCGAAAGCAGATTGAGCTTTATTCTCTCGCTTTCCTCGTCATCCTTAAATGGTCTTGAGCCGATAACAACATTGAGCTCCTCGCCCTTGACTATGTCGTTTGCCTTTCTCTGCATCTGCTCTTTATCAAGGTGGGGAAGAAGGTCGGTTATGCAGAATTTGGGCTCGCCCGGTGCTTCGCCGATTTTAACATCAACAAAGCTTCCGTCGTTTTTGCATATTCTTCCGTGGAGCGAAAGCGGAATTGCCGTCCATTGATATTTTTTAATACCGCCGTAGTAGTGGGTTTTGAAAAAGCCGAGTCCATCCTCTTCAAAAACGGGGCACTGCTTAAGGTCGATTCTCGGTGAATCGATATGTGCGGCTGAAATTCTTACGCCGTCCTTAATGCTTCTTTTGCCCTTAACGCAGAGAATTATTGCCTTGCCCCTGTTTGCGCGGTAAACCTTATCACCTGCACTGAGCGCTTCGCCGAATTCATCAAGCTTAACAAAGCCGTTTGAAAGGGCAATATCCTTAACGAAGGAAGCAACCTCTCTTTCGGTTTTGCATTCCTGAAGAAATTCCTTATATCCTTCGCAAAAATCATCGCAAACAGAAAGCTCTTCTTCGCTCATAAAGTCAATTGCATTTTCTTTTTTGTTAAAAAGCATTTCTTTGAGCTGTTTTGTTTTTTCACTCATAGTATTTCCTCCAGTATATCGTTAATTTGTTCATTTATATTCTGCCCGTTATTGTAAATAACATAATCACTGTTTTCAATATAATAATCATCAGAAAACTGGGCGTTTATTCTCTGCATCGCCTGCTCGGTTGATATAACATCTCTGCCGATTATTCTTGAAAGCCTTGTTTCAAGCGGAGCGCTTACGCAGATTATTTTATAGCATTCCTTATCAGCATTAGCCTCAAAAAGCTGGGGCGCGTCCAAAACGCAGGGAATTTCGCTTTGCTTTTTGCACTCCTCAATAATTACAGGGTGCATAATTTTATTCAAAATTGCGGTGTTTTTCTTGTTTTTAAAGGCTCTTTCTGCAAGAAGCTTTCGGTTAAGCTCACCGTTTTCAAGAATATCTTTACCGAATGCATTTTTAAGCTCAGTGAGCAGGGGAGAGCCCTTTTCAGTGAGCTTTTTTGCGATTATATCGCTGTCAATAATCTTGAAACCGCGCTTTTCTAGTTCTTCGCAGACATAGGTTTTTCCTGCGCCCGTCGGTCCCGTAAGACCGATTGTGAAGGGCTTGTTCAAATCTATAACATTGAACGCAGCCGCGCGGATAAGCCTGTTGAAAACAGCCGTTCCGACACCGTCTTTATTCGGAATTCTTGCATAAACCTTTTGCGCGCCGAGCTCGTCAAGCTCGCGGAGCTTGTCGAAAAGGAGCTTTGCCTGGCTTAAATCGTCGTTTTCCTTTCCGAATGTTACCTTCGGAACGGTTATGTTATCCTCTTCAAAGCAGAGCGCAAATGCGCCCTTTTTTGAATTGACAAATTTTTCATAGCCTTCCCTGTCAGCGTCAACAACAATAATCTTCGCTTTCGGGGAATAGTGCTTGTATTTCATACCCGGGGAGGCGGCTTTTTCGCCCTCTTCCATTTCGCCGAGAACGGCTTTTGCAAGCTCGGTTTCGCCGATAACGCCTTCAATCATTTCCTTTGTTATCGCACCCGGTCGAAGAATAACGGGAGTTTTCTCAGCAAGGGTTATAACCGTTGATTCAACGCCGAATTCACAGTCTCCGCCGTCAACAATCGCGTCGATTTTTCCCATCATATCGCTGATAACATGGGACGCTTTTGTGGGCGAGGGAAGTCCGCTTGTGTTTGCGCTCGGAGCAGCAACGGGAACGCCTGCAGCCTCAATAACGGCTCTTGCAACCTCGTTTTTCGGCATACGGAAGGCAACTGTATCAAGTCCTCCGCTCACCGTATCGCCGACAAGAGCACTCTTTTTAAGAATTATTGTCAGCGGAGCGGGGAAAAATGCGTCAATAAGGCGCTGTGCTTTTTCGGGAATTGTTTCAACAAGCTGATTTATATCCTCTTTTTTTGCAATGTGAACAATCAGCGGATTGTCGCTCGGTCTGCCCTTTGCACGGTAAATGCTTTTAACCGCCTCATCATCAAGGGCGTTTGCGCCGAGTCCGTAAACCGTTTCAGTCGGAAATGCAACAAGACCGCCGTTTTTGATTATTTCACCTGCAAGCCCGATATCCTGTTTTGAAGTTGAAAGTATTTTTGTTTTCATTATTCTTCGCTTGCCTTGAGCTTTTCGGCTGTGTCGGCGGTGATTAAAGCGTCAATCAGCTCGTCGAGGTCACCGTTTAATATCTGCTCAAGCTTATATAATGTCAGATTGATTCTGTGGTCGGAAACTCTGCCCTGGGGATAGTTATATGTTCTTATTCTTTCGCTTCTGTCGCCCGTTCCGACCTGGGCTTTTCTTTCGCCTGCAATCTCGGCGTCGTGCTTTGCCTTTTCGGCGTCATAGAGCCTTGCGCGAAGCACCTTCATTGCCTTTTCCTTGTTTTTGTGCTGGCTTCTTTCGTCCTGGCATTCAACAACCGTTCCTGTTGGAATATGGGTTATTCTGATTGCGGACGAGGTCTTGTTTATGTGCTGACCGCCTGCACCGCTTGAACGGAAGGTGTCGATTTCAAGGTCTTTTTCGTTGAGTTCAAAATCAACATCATCCGCCTCGGGAAGCACTGCAACGGTTGTTGTTGAGGTGTGAATTCTTCCCTGGCTTTCAGTTTCGGGAACACGCTGAACTCTGTGAACGCCCGATTCAAATTTGAAGCGCGAATATGCGCCGTCGCCGTTGACGGAAAAGCTGACTTCCTTAAATCCGCCGAGTCCCGTTTCGCTTGCGGAAAGAAGCTCGCATTTGAAGCCCTTTGCCTCGGCGTACATATTATACATTCTATATAAAACGCCTGCGAAAAGGGCGCTTTCCTCTCCGCCTGCACCGCCGCGGATTTCGATAATAACGTTTCTGTCATCGTTGGGGTCACGCGGAAGAAGAAGGATTTTCAGCTCCTCGCTGATTTTTTCCATATCCTCTTTGCTCTGCTCAAATTCCTCTTTTACCATCTGGGCAAAATCGGAATCAAGAGAGCCGTCACCAAGCATTTCCTTTGATTCCTCATAGGTGTCCTTTGCTCTTTTATATTCTCTGAATTTTTCAACAACGGGGGTGAGCTGTTTCAACTCTTTCATAAGCTTTGTATATTGCTCCATATCGGCAATAATTTCGCTTTTGCATACAAGCTCGTTTACCTCGTTATATTTTTTTTCAACTTGTTCTAATTTATCAAACATAACTAAGCAGCCTAAAACCGAAACATAATCGTTTCTCAGCCGTCCTTTCTTGATATTTTCGCCGTAATCTTCTCGATTTACGACAGTAAAACTTCGTCGCTTACGACGAAACTATCTAATAAACTACTGGCTGAGAAATGCACAGCAGTTTTTAGATACCAGAAATTTACAAATGCAAAAGAATATGCCTCTAAAAACCGATTAGTTTCGGTTTCAGACTGCTTATTCCTTTATTGCTTTAATGTTTTTTTCAATTTTATTTCGTGCAACCATAACCTCGCGGCTGCATTTGGTACATCTGATTTTGAAATCCGCGCCGATTCGCAAAACCTCAAATTCGTTGTTTTTGCAGGGATGGGGCTTTTTCATAATCAGAATATCGCCGACTTTAACATCCATTTTCTTTTTCTTCCTCTGTGCAGTCTGATATCAATCAATATTATAACACCAACTTTTGCCATTATCAACATAATTAGTATTTTTAAATCATAGTTATTTAATATAAATTTAAAGGAATGATTATATTGAAATACTATCCCGAAGGAACCAATAAAGCGCTTGGTAAAAAATTTGAAACTACTTTGCAGGTCAAGGAAACAATGAAAAGCGGGGATATTGTTGAAGGAAGAGTTTTGCTCTGCGATAACAACCATAATTTGCATATTGATTTAGGCGCCTGCAGGGGCGTTATTCCGTACCGCGAGGGCGCGTTTGGTATTCAGGAGGGCACCCTGCGCGATATTGCGCTGATTTCAAAGGTTAACAAAAGCGTCTGTTTTCGCATAATCGGTTTTCATAAAGAGGAAAACGGCGAAAGAATTGCCGTGCTCTCAAGAAGAATTGTTCAGATAGAATGTATTAAAAACTTTATTAATCTCTTAAAAGAGGGCGATATTATTGACGCTGCGGTAACTCATCTTGACGCATTCGGCGCGTTTATTGATATCGGGTGCGGAATCAATTCGCTGATTCCGATTGATATGCTTTCGGTTTCGCGAATAAGCGCTCCGTCGCAAAGGCTGAGCGAGGGACAGCTGATAAAAACGGTATTAAGAAAAAGAGAACCGCAAAAAATGACCTTTTCACTCAAAGAGCTTCTCGGAACATGGGAGGAAAACGCGGCGCTTTTTGCAAGGGGCGACACAGTTCTCGGAATTGTCCGCTCCGTTGAAAGCTACGGCATTTTCATTGAGCTTACGCCGAATCTTGCAGGGCTTGCCGAATATACAGAGGATGTTTTTGAAGGGCAGACGGTTTCGGTATACATAAAATCAATTATCCCCGAAAAAATGAAAATCAAGCTTGCCATTGTTGAAACCTTTGACGAAAACTGCTCAGTGCCCGAGCTGAAATACTTTGAAACGGGCGGACACATTTCAAAATGGCAGTATTCCCCCGAAGGAGCAGTAAAAAAGATTGAAACAGTGTTTGACTAAACGAAAAAAGAGGCTCACCGACAATGTCATTAAGTTAAGAAAAACCTCACACAGAAAATGTGTGGGGCTTTTTCTTTTTGCAAAAAAAGTAAAAAAGTTTTCAAAAAAGACTTGACAAAA
>CAJOEV010000006.1 GCA_905233545.1 uncultured Eubacterium sp.
TCCTGAGGGAGACTTAACGCTTGCAAATGCAGGGGTGGACGGAATAGCAAGAATGAAGTCAAACCAGCACACGATAGGAAATCAGTTTGTAATATCCGTAGGCACAAAAAAGCTTATCGGAACAAATACAACAATCAATGTGAAATACAAGGCATATATGATATACACCGACGGCAGCAATCAGTTTGTTGTTTATTCGGACAATGTAACCGATTCAACTGTTATTGAATAGCTATGACGCTCTTCGGGGTTATCATACAGCTGTTCAATACATGATATTCCGTTTTTAATGTGACTTGGAGAAGAAAATGAAAAACAAAGATATTACATATGATATTCAGCTCTGTGACGACGGTGTTTACCGCTGGAGATATGATTTGAATCTTTTCAAAACCGTGCGAATATTCTTTTTGCTCTGGAAGATACTGTTTTTCATAATAATTGCAATATTCTCTGTTGCACTGATTTGTGATGCAGTGAGGTTTGATGATTTCTATCCCGACAGATTGATGTATAACCTGAGATTCTTTGGATATTTCATCATAGGAATGACGGTTATATCTGTCCTCGGATATCTGATTTATGCGATAATTATGGGCGGAAAATACTGTGTTATTTTTGAGATGGACGAAAAGGGAATAAACCATAAACAGATTCCTGCCCAGGCTGAAAAAGCAAAGAAAATTGCAGGAGCGACTATGCTCGCGGGCGCTGCTTCGGGCAGGCTGAGCACCGTCGGAGTCGGAATGAGCGCTTCAAGAACAGAGATGTATACCGAATTTTCAAGAGTTAAAAAGATTAAAGCATATCCATCGAAGAACTTGATTAAGGTCAATGAAAAGCTTTCTCATAATCAGGTTTACACAAAAAAAGAAGACTTTGAATTTGTAAAAGACTTCATTGTTTCGCACTGCGAAAACCTGAAATAAAAAAGTCCTCAGTGAGTTTTCACTGAGGATTCTTTTTATCTGTATATTATATTGTTTTTATAACTTTCCTTGTATTTCAGAAGTTCTTCTTCGTCAACATATGCCGAGAGCGCTCCGACGGCGGTGACCGATTTTCCTCCCGTAATATTTCCGAGAAGCAGACATTCCGAAAGAGGATAATCATAGAACAAGCCATACATAAATCCCGATAAGAATGCATCACCTGCCCCTGTTGAATCAACATTTTTGAATTCGTCGATACTCTTAACAAAAACTGCTTTGTCGCCGTCGATGCCGAGACATCCGTCCTTGTCAACCTTAACAACAACCTTTTCAAAATACTTTTTGAGTTCTTTTGCCGCATCCTCGGGGGAGGAGGTGTTTGTTATTTTCATTGCTTCCTTCTGATTCGGCGTGTAGTAATCCGCAAGGGAAAGCAGTTTGCTGTATTTTTCAAAGCTCATCTCCTCGTCCCAGCCCATATCAAGAACAAGAATGGTGCCCTCGCTTTTGAGCTTTGCGTAAACTTCGTTGAAGCCCCCGGGCTGCATCATGGTTATTTTCGAGCCCTTTGCAAGTTGATAAAACGCTTCCTTTACATTGTCATTGGGGTCGATGCTTCCTTTGCCGTAAGAGATAAAGCTTCTGTCCTGAGGAAGAATAACCGCTGAGGTAATATTAAGCGGAATACCGTTTCCGCAATATAGATTTAAAGGCTGAACACCGTTTTTTTCAAACTGTTCCTTTGCAAAATTTGAAAAAATATCATTTCCCAGTTCGGTTGCAATTTTTGTTTCAATGCCGAGCCTTCCGAGATTAATCAGTGTTGCGGGCAATCCGCCACCAAGCTGAAGGCTGAAATCCTTGCAGAATATTTCTTCGCCTACATCGGGAATTTTCGGCATTCCCTGGTATAATAAGTCAACATTTGTTGCGCCTGCGCCTGCTATAAATGCCATTTTTTATCTCCAATCGTCTGTGTATTCTTTGTTGAGTTCAAGATATTTGTCAATAAGCGTCGTCGCTATTGAATAAGAGTTAACAAGCGGATGAAGAGTCAACGCTTCAACAGCTGATTGAATTGATTTTTCTCTGATTGCCTTTGATGCAAGGCGCTCATAAATTTTAACTCTTCTGATTAGTTCCAGATTCTGCTCATCAACATTTTTCATTTTGTGCGGAATAACGCCGTTGGGGGTTATATCGCAGGTTATTTCAACGATATCATCGTCCCTGAGTCCTTCAATTGCACCCTCGTTTGCCGTGCACAGTATCATGCTGTCGCTTTTACCGCTGTTTGCAATTTCAATGAATTTCAGAGCAACTCCCGCGTATCCGCCGTTGTCTTTTTCAAAAATATTGAAGCGCCAGGGATTCTTTCTCCTGATGCCCGTTTCGGCTGCCATATAGTTTTCTTCTCTCTTGCCGTACCAGTATTCAAATATTTCAAAAGCCTTGTCAAAATCCCTGTCGATATCAATTTTTGAAAGCTCAGCGGTCATATTTTTATTATATTCTGCTATCTGTTCTCCGCGTGTTTTTTCACTGTTAAGAATGTTTTCAAGCGCTTTTTCTCTATAGTAGAAATAGTACAGATATTCATTTAGAATTGAATGGCGTTCTTTTAGAAGCTTCTTTTCAAAATAGCGAAGGTCTGTGAGTTCATATGCTTTTTCGTTTTCGATAATATCATCAAGCATTTCTTTTCCGTTTATGGTAACTGAATTGAAATAGCTCAAATGATTAAGCCCGTATATTTCGCCCCTTGCGGCTGTTTCATCATCCGTATACAATAAAGCAAATGAACGAAGCATACCCGACGGAGCGTCGCATATGCCATATGTAAAATCATACCCCAAATCACGCAGTGTCTGGCTGACAACGCCCGCAGGGTTTGTAAAATTGAAAACCTTGCAATCTCTTTTTGCATATTTTTTAATCAGCTCACAGTATTCAACCAGCGCCTTAACGCTTCTCATAGCAAATGAAAAGCCGGCAGCTCCCGTTGTTTCCTGACCGAGAACACCGCAGGAGAGTGCAATTCTTTCATCGCGGACACGCATTTCGTCCCCGCCTTCGCGTATGGTCGTTATAACATAATCGGTATCGGTTATTGCCTCAACTGCGTTCGTTGTTATTTCGAAATCAAGATCGGGGCAGAGCATGAATGCAACGTGTTTTGCCATTTTGCCGTAGATGTTAAGCTTTGTTTCATCATTATCCATAAAAACAAGCTTGTCAATATTCAGTTCATCGGCACGCGCAGCAATGCTTTTTGCAAGAAACATTGAGCGCACTCCGCCGCCTCCGATAACAGTTAGTTTCATCTTTTCACCCTTATTTATTTGCCTTTTTCTTTTGCTTTTTTGCTTTTTCAAGAGCTTTCTTTTTTGCTTTTTCAATTGCTTTTCGGTCTTTTTCATAAGCCTTGAGCTTCTCATTTGTTTCCTTGCTTTTCGGTATCTGTCCGATAAGTTCCGAAACGGTTATTCCATATATTTCGGAAAGAAAAACAAGCATAATAATATCGGGAAGTCCGTCACCGCGCTCCCATTTAGAAACGGATTTATTTGAATAGCCTATTGCATTTGCAAGCTCGCTCTGAGTCAATCCGTTAAGCTTTCTGTAAAGCGAAAGATTTTCGGCGATTATTTCATTCTGAGATTTCTCTGACATATATTTCACCTTTTTATCGTTTATACCATTATTCTACTATCAGTAGACTGCTTTGTCAATATAAAATCTACTAATAATAGAACTAATTCCACTGATAAGGGGTTTTCAGATTTGCAAAAGGGCTTTATAATTCGTGAAAAAGGGAGGCACAACACTATGAAACGAACAAAACTTGCTGACAGAAAACTCCCCGACTATACAAGGGGAGAAGAGATTTTCAATATGGTCAGCCACATTGTCGGAGGCTCCTTTGGAGTTATTGCTCTGGGACTGTGTATGGGATTTTCAATATTTCACAACAATCCGTGGGGACTTGCAGGCGGAATAATATACGGTATTTCTATGATATATCTTTATACCATTTCAAGTGTATACCACGGACTGAAAAGTGAAAAAGCAAAAAAGGTTATGCAGGTACTTGACCACTGCACGATATTCGCGCTGATTTTCGGCTCGTATATGCCCCTTATGCTGACGGGAATAAGAGAATACTATCCCGTATTATTCTGGATAACTTTTTCAATTCTTGTTATTGCAACAGCGGTTTGCGTAACCTTTACTGCAATTGATTTTCAGCGTTATGCAGTTATATCTAATATCGGTTATTTCGGAATCGGCTGGACAGCGCTGTTACTTCTTTATCCAATGTATAAGATTTACGGGCTTGAAATTGTCATCTGGACGTTTTGCGGAGGACTTGCCTACACGTTGGGAATAATCTTTTTCGCGCTTCAGAAAAAGCAAAAATATATGCACAGTATATTTCATCTTTTCATTCTACTTGGAACGGCGCTTCAATTTGTCGCAATCTTCAAGTTCTGTATATAAAGTAAAACTGAGCACATTTCAAATGTGCTCAGTTTTTGTTTTATTGATTATTGTTATTCCAAGTGCAACACTTATTCCTGCGGCTAAATACTGCCATCTGAAAGGCTCGCCCAGAATAAGGGAGGAAAACATAACGCCCAGAACAGGTATGAGCGCATTGAAAATTGCAACTTTGCTTATAGGGTGATAAGCGAGGAGCATATTGTATATTTCAAAACAAAGTGCGCTGATAAGAATGAGCGCCGCCAATATTAATATACCTTTAAATGTGAAATGCCACTTGCTTTTTATTCCGAGGGCAAAACCGAGTGCAATCATAATCAGCCCGCCGAAAAGCATACCGTATCCCGTTGCAGCGGTTATGTTGACTTTTTCAGAAATCTTTCTTGTCATTATTCCCCCGAGTGCTGCAAAGCAGGCGTTTATAAGAATAAATCCATCGCCCTTAAAGGATATCCCCGAAAAGAGTTCATCAAGCGGAGCTATATTTATAAGAACTATTCCGAAAAGTCCGAAAACACATCCGATGATTTTCTTATAGCTTAATTTATCCTCTTTGAACATCAACCCCGAAAGGATTATAAGCAAAAAGCCTCCCATTGAATCAAGTATTGTTCCGCGCGAACTCGGCAGGTTTGAGAGCCCCATATATGCAAACATATAGTGGAGGGCTGTGTTTACCAGTCCGAAGGACAATATCCTGCTCCATTTGTTTTTGCCTTTGATACTTAGATTGACACCGAGCGCTTTTCCGAAAATCAAAACAAGTATTCCTGCAAATAAAAACCTTATTCCTGCGAACAGAACACTGCTGCCCAAGTCATTTGTGATTTCAAATTCCCTGTATCCAAGCTTAATCAGCGGATATGCAAGCGACCATCCGAAAGCGCAAAAGGCGGCAAAAAGCGGGCGGTATTTGTTTTCTTTTATAATTTTTGAATTCATTCTTCTGATTTATTAGAGGTGCTTCTGTATCTGTCGAACTTTTCCAAGTCCAGATTCCAGGAAGCACATTTTTCATGGTTTCTCATATCTTCAATTGAATAATTTCTCTGAATATAATCGCCGACAAAAAGCGTAACAGCCTTTGCGCCGTTGTAGTTGAGATGGTTTCCCTCATCTCTGAAACAGCTTGTCATACTGATTCCCATATCTTCATAATGAAGATTCAAATCAATAAACGGAAGGTTTCTCTCACTTGCATATTTTTCAACGGCATTGTGCCTTGCATAATTCCATGTATTGATTGAAGGAAGGGCAAGAATCATAACTTCGGCGCCCTGGGATTTGCAGTATTCAATCATCTCGTCGGTCTGCTCTTTATTGATATTTGATATATCATCAATCTCAGAGGTTTCAACCATATAATCAGATTGTTTTAAAACGCAGGTTCTTGTGTTATATCTGTAGCCGTGGGAATTATATGGCGAATTTTCAATGTTGTTTTTTCCGCCCTGCCAGTAGTTGTGAAATCTGAAAATTGAAAAAACATTATCAATATTATGTGCGAAAAATTCAGGCTCCATATGGTCAAAGAAATCTGAGAGCCAGTCCTCTTTTTTCAGCTTTTCATTGTCAACCGTTTCACCGTCATAAAACATATCCGTTTCGATAATGACAAGCTTTGGTGACTGCTTTTCAAAAAGCATTTTAAGAATTTTCTGCGACTCAGGAATGGTCTGGTGAATAGATGCACTGACAACACTCGTGTATCCGTATTCTCTGAACAGCTCAAGCGGTACGAATCCCGAATAAACATCGCTGTTTCCGATAGCAACAACCTCAATGGTGTTTTCTTCCTCGTTAATAAAGGAATAGGCGTCTTTTTTATTGTTATTGAATTTTAAAGCGGAGGTCTCTGTAAAAACAGTAACCGAAAGCACCTGGAGAATAATGAAAAAAACCAGCACAAAAGCTAAGATTTTTACAATATCAACAGCCTTTTTCTTTAAAAACGCTTTATCCATTTTTAAAAGTTAGCGTATATCAAATCAACTACGCCGTACCCCTCTCCGTAAGCACCGATAATGATGATTACAAATATTGCAGCAAGATATAAAACGAATTTCAAAGCAAACGGAAGTCTGTAAATTTTCTCGATTATATCAATTTTTCTCTCTTTAAGAATTCCGACAATCAGAATTGCGATAAAGCCGATTAAAATAACTGCATAGTCATAGAAATTGATTTCAATGCTGTTTTCAGCACCGGGAATTAAAGCCGAGATATCACCCCATCTGAACAGGGAGGCGAACATATGAAAAGCGACCTTAAGATTGTCAGCTCTGAAAATAAGCATACCGAAATTTACGATAATAAATGTTCTGAAAACTGCAAAATATCCGAAGCCCTTTGACTCGGTGTTTATTTTAAGTTTATTGCAAAGCTTATCCGTCAGCGGTTTGAAGAATAAGCCGAGCATCATAAGAAAATAGTAGTATAAGCCGTAGACTATGTATTTCCAGCCCGAGCCGTGCCAGAAACCATTTGTAAACCATACGAAAAACAGCGCAATCGAGGTTGGAATAAGACTTGCATAATATTGGTTGAATTTTTCTTTTGTTTTAGCTGAAATGTTTTTAATTCCTTTTGAAAGTGAAACGGGATAGAAGATATAATCCCTGAGAAATGTTCCCAAAGAAATATGCCATCTCTGCCAGAATTCGTTGATTGATTTTGCAAAAAACGGCTGCTTGAAGTTTTCGGGAAGCTCAATTCCGAGCATTCTTCCGAGTCCGCACATAATATCCATAACGCCCGAGAATTCGCAGTAAAGCTGAAGAGTGTAGAAAAGAATTGCACAGGCAACGGGAAGTCCGCTGTAGCTTTCATAGTTGTCAAAAACACCGCTGACGAGCAAAACAGCTCTGTCGGCGATAACAACCTTTTTGAAAAGTCCCCAGCAGGTGCGAACATATCCTTTGCTGACATCTTCAAGATTGTTGTATTTACAGGTGCAAAGCTGTTTTCCGAGCTGTTCGTATCTCGCAATGGGACCTTCAACAACGGTGAGCATAAATGAAAGAAACAGCGAGATTTTCAGCGGATTTTTCTCTGCTTCAATTTTTCCGTAGTAAACATCTGCAATATAGCTGATTCCCTCAAGAACAAAAAAGGAAATTCCGAGAGGCTGAATGACCGAAAGCTCTTTGATATTCAGCGCGGGAATGAGATTCAGCGTTCCGATAAAGAAGTTTATATATTTGCAAAAAAGCAATATTAAAACAACCAAAACTGCACCGAGGGCTAAAATACGGCGTTTGTATTGGTTGTATTTTGCTCTTATGGACTTTTTTTCTTCCTTTGATGAAGCTTGCTTTCTTTTGAGCTTCATTGTGTCGTTCATTTTTTGAATCAGGAGTCCAGAGCCCCATACTATCAGCGTTATAACAATAAACGGGATAATGTTGCCCTTTGAGGAAACGAAATAAAACGCATATGAGCCCAAAAGAAGAACAACCCATCTGATTTTCTGCGGAACCATGCTGTAAAGCAATGCGGTAATTCCGAAAAACAGAAGGAAGAAGGAAAATGATGCGTAACTAATCATTATTAATCCTCGTCTTCAAGGCGTTCAATAAGATTTAAAATTGCAGCAGGAGTTGCAAAGTTTTCGGGAGTTATGTCCCTTGCAGAAATTTCAACATCAAACTCATCGCTGAGAGTTCCGACAAGGTTGATCATTGCAAGCGAATCAATGATATGCTCATCAATTAAAGCGGTGTTTTCGCTGATATCGGCAGAGGGCTTGATTCCTTTTAAAATTTCAATAATCTTATCCATATTTATATCCTCTTTTCAAGTTCTTTTCTGTCTATCTTTCCGTTGGCATTACGGGGAAGGGCGGAGGTTTTGATAACTTCGTCGGGAATGAAATATACATTGAGCTTGGATTTTAGAAAATCAAGCATTTCGTTTTCGGAAAGCTTTGCAGCGCAATAGAATAAAACGATTTTGTCGTTTTCCTTGTTGAAAACGCAGGCACATTCCTTAATTCCGTCAACCGCGCTTGCGGCTGCCTCGATTTCGCCGAGCTCAATTCTGTAGCCCATTCGTTTAATCTGAAAATCTTTTCTTCCTATATATATGATTTCGCCGAGCTCGTTAACTTTAACAAGATCGCCCGTTTTATAGCATGTTTCGGGATATGCGGTGTTCAAAGGATTCTGAACAAACATTTCGGCTGTTTTTTCGGGATTATTATAGTATCCCGAAGCAACAAACGAGCCGCGCACATAGAGTTCGCCCTCTTCACTGTCTTTTGCTTCTTCGCCGTTTTCTTTAACGATGAAAACGTTGCAGTTATCGCAGTGCTTTCCGATAGGAAGCGATTCGGTTGGCTCCAAATCGCGTTCACATACATAATATGTGCAGATATCCGTTGTTTCGGTAGGACCGAAAAGATTTGCGAAAACGGTGTTTTCAGGCAGATGTTTTTTCCAGTAGTTCAGGAATTTTACCGGCATAACCTCACCTGCAAACAAAACGGTTTTAAGATATTTCGGAACCTCAACATCAAAGAGCTTGAAGTTCGCTGCAATTCCGAATGCGCTCGGAACCCAGTAAATCGTATTGATTTTGTTTGTGTTCAGAAATTCAACGAGCTTTATCGGGAACGAGAAGCAGATTTTCGGTATTATAACAAGTGTTGAACCTGCTCTGAGCGTTGAATATATATCAGTTACCGACATTGAAAAATAAAACGGTGTTTGATTTCCGAAAACCGTGTTTTCATCAATACTGAATGTGTTAACCGCCCATTTGCTGTAGGCTAAAACATTTTTATGGCTGATAACAGTACCCTTCGGGATTCCCGTTGAGCCTGAGGTGTAAAGAATGTAAAGCGGGTCAGTATCAATCTGAGCGCTTCTGATTTCATCGAGCTTTTCATTGTTGATTTCGGCGGTTTTTGCCTCATCAACAAGAAATGTTCTGAGCCTGAATTCTTTTGCATTTTCGCTGTTTGCACTGTCGGTGATAACAGCAGCGGGGTTAAGCGTTGAGAAGATTTTATCAATTCTCTCCTTCGGCATTTCAGTGTCAATCACCGTGTAGATATTACCGCTGTAAACAATTCCCATCATAGCGCATATAACATCGGCGCTTTTGTTGATGTATACGGCAATCGGCTTGTTATTAACACCGAGCTCAAGCAGAGCAGAGCCGATTTTTTTTGCGTTTGTTTCAAGCTGTGAATATGTAACGGCGCCGTTTTCGTCAACAAATGCCGTCTTATCCGGGAATTTTGCTGCCGAATTTTCGAGCAGCTCTAATATGTTTTTCACTTTGCACCTCACGGAGAAAAGATAGTTTTAAATTTTAATTATAATAGCCCAACCATTATAACATATAAAGAGCAAAAGTACACCCACAACATATTGAACGAATTGACGATAAAAGCCAAAACAAAACACATTTTGTAGAAAACAGCAGTATTTATTATCCCGATTTAACACAAAGTTTACATAACGGTTTTATGCCGTATTTCAGCAAAAAAAACACGGAACAGCTAATAAAACCGTTCCGTGTTTTGCATTTTTTAGCCCTCAATAAGCAGATTAATTGACTTTTCAAGCAAATCAAAGAAATGCTCAACAATTTTCTTATCCTCTTCGTTTCCGCGAACGCACATTGAAAGGGTTAATTCCTTTCTCATTGAGGTTGCGGAGAGAAGCGCATAGGGCTTATATTTAACAGCTCCGCTCATAAATCCGTCGGTCGGTTCGTTGCCCGAAAGAGCAAGTTTATCAACCTCTAAAATGCCGATATTACTCATTGCGAGAAGCGGATTTGCATAGCCGACTTTTATGATTTCCTCGCTTGCTGCGTGGGGCATAATTTTGTAGCCGAGTGAAAGAAGCGGAAGTCCGTGAAGCCCCATAAATCTGTCCTGTTTAAACTCGTTTGAGCTTTTTACAACGTAGTCAAGGGTTTCGAAAATATCCCTACCTCTGTGGGGGATTTTGCACTGCATCCATGCAGTCTGATTCGTTATTCCCTGACCTGTGCTGTCCTTGATATGACGCCTTAAATCAATTGCGCAGGAGATTGAAATCCCCTCGCTTTCATCAAAGCCTGCAAGTTCATATAAACTGTAGAAATATGCGCTTAAAATCATATCGTTTATTGTTGCGCCGTGCTTTTTACCAGATGTGCGAAGCTGATTGAAGGTTTCTGCTGAAAAGCGCCTCCTTGCAATAAACGAAGAGTCCTTAATATTGTCGGGAGTGAAGGGAAAACCGTGTTTGTCGGGGGTGTTGATGTTTCTGTAAAGGTTTTTCGCCATTCTGCGCTCACCTGCGGTGAAATCCTCGTAAACCGCTTCATAAGAGCGTGTTCCGGTTCTCAGCGCAATCGGGCTTATTCCATTTTCAACGTAGTCGTTATAGTTCTGACAAAGCGATTTCATAAAGTATTTTAAATCGCCGCCATCCATACACATATGGTTTTCAACAACAAGCAAAACAGATTTGTTTTCGCCGTAGAAGAAAACGGCAACCTTCATCTGAATATGGCTTTCGGGCGGAATATACTGAACGAGAAAGCTGTTTATTTCTTCGTCAAGGTCCGCTTCGTCAACCTCTTTAACGGTTAAAATGTCGTTGATATGATAATCGCAGACCGTCCAGTAAGGATGGATGCGGTTATCGGTGAAAGAGGAATGAAGAACGGGCGCTTTTTCAAAGAAACAGGTTAAAACGGTTTTCAAAGCGTCGACGTTTATTCTGAAATCATAATGGAGTTCAACGTGAACCATTCTGTCGTTGTAATCGCGGAAGAGATAATGCATTTTATCCCAAAGCTCTGCATTTAGTTTTCTTACCATATGTCTTCCACCTCCATCTTATCTTTCTTGTTTTTACCTATTGCCGCAATGATGATAATCAAATCAATTATGAGCGAAAGCGGAATGATAATCCATGCAATATTCCATGCAAGAATTCCGAGAACGCCGATAATTATAAATACGAAAACCGAAATAATCGGAATGTATAATATCCAGTGGAGAAGTGCAAGTCTTGCGTGGGTTGCGCTTGCAAAAATTCCGTCGCAGATAAAGGCGAGAATCAAGCCCGCAATAACTATCAGCCAGCTGTGGAGCACGTCAGTCAGCGCAACGACGGTAAGGAACGCCGCAACCATAAATACTACGACTGCGCCAAACAGCAAAAGCCTTGCAAAAACGTGGAAAATTCTCTTCAGCGTAACAAGTTTACGCACACCGAGAAGAAGCAGATAATCCACCCAGAGAAGAATGCCGTCAACGATGATTATCCAGGTGTAGCTCCACAGTTTTGTTAAAAAACTTATTCCGAGGAAAAGAACAACGATAAAGAGTATGTAAGCTATTGACCCTAAAACGTTTCCGATAACAGCACGCTTTGTTCTTTCAGCGGACGTTGCTTTATCGTAGTATTCCTTGTATTCAGCCTTTAAATCCTCGTGTTCGCTTATTATCAGGTCGCTGATAACCTTTTTATCGTGGATTCCGCCCGTTCCCTCAATATCAATAGCCCTCTGATTCATTTCTTCAAGAAGGTTTTTCTTGAATCTGAAAAGGAGCTTGCTGCCGTCTTCATCGGGCAGGGCGGTGTTTATGTAGTTAACAAATGCTTCCATAAGCCCTCCTTAATATGCTTTATTTAAAACGCGTTTTTTGTATGTCAAAAAGTCGCATTTTCTCAGCTGACATTATAACATATCACAAAAGGAATTTCAAATAGTTTACTATAAATTTACAAAACATAAAAATTATTATTAATTTTTAATTTAGGTCTTTTCAAATAACCTACTTTATGTTATTATAATACACAGCTTTTGACATTTTTTTAACAAAGGCGTATGAATAATTAAGGAGGAACTAACTTATGCAGAAAAAAATCAGTAAGATTCCTTTTAAAGGCACCCCTGAGCAGAAGGAAAAGCTCGATGCGATTATCGAAGCTAACAAGCATGATAAAAGCCGTCTTATGGCTGTTATGCAGGAAGCTCAGGAGATTTACGGATATCTTCCGATGGAAGTGCAGAATATGATTGCAGATGGAATGGACGTTCCGCTTGAAAAGATTTTCGGCGTTGCATCATTCTATGCTCAGTTCTCACTTACACCAAAGGGAGAATATAATATTTCCGTATGTTTGGGAACTGCTTGCTATGTAAAGGGCGCTCAGAGCATTCTTGATGAACTTTCCGACGAGCTTGGCATCGATGTTGACGAGTGCACTGAGGACGGTAAGTTTTCACTCAATGCATGCCGCTGTATTGGCGCATGCGGACTCGGACCTGTTTTAACTGTTAACGATGAGGTTTACGGAAAGCTTAAGGCTCAAGATGTACCCGAAATTGTTGCAAAATACAGATAATTAACAGATAACTAAGGAATTTACTTATGAAAATCAGTGAAATGAAAGATTTGCTTGACGCAAAAGTGCTTTGCTGTGAGGACAACATCGACCGCGAGGTTTATTCAGCTTGCGGATGCGACCTTATGAGCGACGTTCTTGCGTTTGTAAAGGATCAGGCTGTCCTAATGACCGGACTTGTTAATCCGCAGGTTATCCGTACTGCCGTAATGATGGATATGGTTTGCATAATTTTTGTCCGTTCAAAAACTCCGACCGAGGAAATGCTTCAGCTTGCAAGAGATAACGGAATCGTTATTATGCAGTGTGATAAAAGACTTTATGAGGCATGCGGAATAATCTATTCAAACGGTCTCGGTGATAAAAAATGAGCGAAGAATTAGTATTCCATTTTGATGTTGACGGCGATGACTTCACATCTGCAGGTCAGGCATCTGTTCAGATTAAAAAGGATTTACGGCAGCTTGGCATTTCTCCCGAAATCATCCGCAGAGTTTCAATTGCGATGTATGAGGGTGAAATCAATATGGTTATTCATGCAAACGGAGGATGCGTTGACGTTAAGGTCTGTGAGGATTGCATTGAAATGATTCTTGCGGACAAGGGTCCCGGTATAAAGGACGTTGAACAGGCAATGCAGGAAGGCTTTTCTACAGCCTCCGACACAACCCGTTCACTGGGCTTTGGCGCAGGAATGGGACTTCCGAATATGAAGCGCTATACAGATTCAATGGAAATTGAATCCACCGTTGGCGTTGGAACAACGGTTAGAATGAAAGTTAATTTAGGATAGATTATAATGCATTTATATGACCATTCGGTTTTGCTTGACGCAAGCAAATGCACAGGTTGTACAACCTGCCTTAAACACTGTCCTACCGAAGCAATAAGAATTAAAGACGGTCACGCGGTTATCAACGAAAAGCGCTGCATCGACTGCGGAGAGTGCATACGCAACTGTCCGCATCAGGCGAAGAAGGCGGTTTACGGAAAGCTGGAGGATATGAAGCGTTTCAAGTATAAGATTGCGCTTCCCGCTCCTACTCTCTACGGTCAGTTTGATAATCTTGATGATGTTGACTATGTACTTGACGGATTGCTTCGCATAGGGTTTGACGATGTTTTTGAGGTTTCAAAGGCTGCGGAGCTTGTTTCGGCATATACCCGACTTTATCTTAAAACAGACGGAATCAAAAAGCCCGTTATCAGCTCGGCTTGTCCCGTTGCAATAAGGCTTATCTCTCTGAGATTCCCGTCGCTGAGTGAAAATATTTTGCATATGCTTCCGCCCATGGAGGTTGCGGCAAGACTTGCAAGAGAAAAAGCTATGAAAAATCATCCCGAGCTTAAAAGCGAGGATATCGGCATTTGCTTTATTTCTCCCTGTCCTGCAAAGGTAAGCTATGTTAAAAACGGTTTTGCTGACTACAAGAGTCAGGTTGATGTTGTTGTTTCAATCAGCGATATATACTTTATGCTGATAAGCGAAATGTCACAGGATAACGAAATCAAATCGCTTTCGGAATCGGGCATTATCGGAATCAGCTGGGCAAGCTCAGGCGGTGAATCAACAGCCATATTCAATGAGGATTATCTTGCTGCTGACGGAATTGAGAACATAATCCGTGTGCTCGACCAGATTGAAAACGGAAACATCCCTTCGCTTCAGTTCATTGAACTCAACGCATGCCCTGGCGGCTGCGTCGGCGGAGTTATGGCGATGGAGAATCCCTTTGTTGCAAAGGCAAGACTTCAGTCGCTGAGAAGATATCTTCCCGTTTCACAGAATTTCATTGATGACGAAAACTATATTCCCGATGATTATCTATTTAATAAACTGCCCGAATATCAGCCCATAACAAGACTTGCCGATAATATGGCACAGTCAATGAGGATGATGGCGGATATTCAGCAGATAAAAAGCACTCTTCCCGGTATCGACTGCGGAGCCTGCGGTGCGCCTAACTGCAGAGCATTTGCAGAGGATATCGTAAAAAATAAAGCGTCCATAGATGGATGCATCATCAGAAAAGAGGCTCAGAAGTAATGACAGTTCAAGAACTTTGCACTTCCTGCGGATTTGAAACAATCTGCATGCCCGACGGACAAAGAAGTGTAAGCGGAGCATATATCGGCGATTTGCTCAGCTGGGTTATGGGCAGAGCTGAAGAAGATAACGCATGGATAACAATAATGAGCAATGTTAATGTTATCGCGGTTGCATCACTTTCGGATGTTGCCTGTGTTATTCTTGCCGAAGGAGTAAGCCTTGATGATACTCTTAAGGAAACTGCAGAACAAAAGGGCATAAATGTTCTTAGTTCAAAGCTTCCTGCCTATGAAACGGCTCAGCTGCTTTTCGGTAAGGTCTGATGAATAAATATTATTATGATTTGCACATTCATTCCTGCTTATCGCCGTGCGGAGGTGATGACAATACTCCGAACAATATCGCGGGAATGGCAACACTCTGCGGATTGAATATTCTTGCTTTAACAGACCATAACACCTGCAAAAACTGTCCGGCATTTTTTGAGGCGGCAAAGAGATACGGTATTATTCCCGTTGCAGGAATGGAGCTTACAACCGCGGAGGATATACATGTTATTTGTCTTTTTGAAAACCTTGAAAATGCAATGGCTTTTGATGAGGAAATAGATAAAAGACGAATAAAAATTGAAAACCGAACTGATATTTTCGGCAATCAGTTTATTCTTGACGGCGAGGACAATGTAATCGGCGAGGATAAGTACCTTCTTTCAAATGCAACAACAGTTTCACTTGAAGAGGTCCCCGAGCTTGTTAAAAGCTTCGACGGAATAGCATATCCTGCTCATATTGACCGCCCGTCAAACGGAGTGATTGAAATACTCGGAACATTTCCCGAAACGCCTAATTTTGATATTGTTGAAATCAGCCGAAGGGAAAAGGTTGAAGAGTATGTTGAAAAATATTCACTTGAAGATAAAAAAGTGATTATCAGCTCCGACGCGCACTATCTTGAAAATATGCGCGACAAGGAAAACTATTTCGAACTTGATGACGAGCCGTATTCCTCGGCGCTTGTCAGACATAATTTGTTTGAATACTTAAAAACAAGGTGAAAAAATGAAGGAACTCTCACTTAACATTCTTGATGTTGCTGAAAATTCCGTAAAGGCGGGCGCAAGCCTTACACAGATTCTTATTGCTGAAGAGGGAAATGAGTTAACCCTCCAGATAAAGGATGATGGCTGCGGAATGAGCGAAGAGGTTGTTAAATCGGTTGTTGACCCGTTTTACACGACAAGAACAACAAGAAAAGTCGGTCTCGGCGTTCCGCTTCTGAAGCTTGCGGCGGAGCAGACGGGAGGAAGCTTAACGATTGAATCTAAAACCGAAGAGGAATTCCCGAGTGAACACGGAACCTGCGTCACTGCGGTGTTCTTCAAAGACCACCTTGATTTTACACCGCTCGGCGATGTTATTTCATCAATAGTAACATTGATTCAGGGACATCCCGATACGGACTTTTATTTCAGCCACAGAATTGAAGACCACTGTGTTGAGCTTGATACAAGACAGCTCAGAGAGGTTTTGGGGGACACCCCGCTGAACACTTACGAGGTTATAAAATGGACCGAAGATTATCTGCATGAGCAGTATCAAGGTTTTAATTTATAAATATTAACACTAAACATAGGAAGGAAGAGAAGTTATGAAATCATTAGCTGAACTTCAGGCAATCAGAGAAAAAATGAAGGACAAGGTTGTTCTTCGCGAAGGCTCGGGCGATGTCAGAGTTGTTGTCGGTATGGCAACCTGCGGTATTGCAGCAGGCGCACGTCCTGTTTTGAGCACCTTTGTTGAAGAGGTTAACAGACTTGGTCTTTCGGACAAGGTAACCGTTTCTCAGACAGGATGCATCGGCATCTGCCAGTTCGAGCCCGTTGTTGAGGTTTTCGAAGCAGGCAAGGAAAAGGTTACTTATGTAAAAATGACCCCCGAAAAGGCAAAAGAGGTTGTTGAAATCCACCTTCAGGGCGGCAGAGTTGTTGGTAAGTACACAATCTCAAATGATGAGTTGAATGATGAGTTATAATATATGGAGGTAAAGTTATGATTCGTTCACAAGTTCTTATCTGTGGCGGTACAGGCTGTACTTCCTCAGGAAGCAAGGCAGTTCAGGAAGAGTTCAAAAAAGAGCTTGAAATTGCCGGTTTAACACACGAAATCAAACTTGTTCAGACCGGTTGCTTCGGTCTTTGTGCACTTGGTCCCGTTGTTATTGTTTATCCTGAAGGAACTTTCTACAGCCAGGTTCACTCAGATGATGTTAAAGAAATCGTTCAGGAACATCTGTTAAAGGGAAGAATTGTTGACCGTCTTGTTTATGACGAGACATCAGCACCCAAGGATTCCCTTGTTGGCGGAACTGTTTCACTTAATGACACCGATTTCTACAGAGCTCAGCACCGTGTAGCTCTTCGTAATTGCGGCGTTATTGACCCCGAAAACATTGATGAATACATCGCTGTTGACGGTTATGCTGCTCTCGGTAAAGTTTTAACCGAAATGACACCCGAGGATGTTATCAAGTGCGTTTCGGATTCAGGACTCAGAGGCCGCGGAGGCGGCGGATTCCCGACAGGCTTTAAATGGTCACTTTGCGCACCTAACAAGGCTGACCAGAAATATGTTGTTTGTAATGCCGATGAGGGTGACCCGGGTGCATTTATGGACAGGTCCGTTCTTGAAGGCGACCCCCATTGTATTATCGAAGCTATGGCTATCTGCGGTTATGCAGTAGGCGCAACAAAGGGATTTGTTTATGTTCGTGCTGAATATCCCATCGCTGTTGCAAGACTTCAGAAGGCAATCGAACAGGCTCGTGAATACGGACTTTTAGGTAAAAATATCTTCGGTTCAGGCTTTGATTTCGACCTTGAAATCCGTCTCGGCGCAGGCGCATTCGTTTGCGGTGAGGAAACAGCTCTTATGACTTCAATCGAAGGTAACAGAGGTGAGCCAAAGCCAAGACCGCCATTCCCGGCAGTTAAAGGTCTTTTCGGCAAGCCGACTGTTGAAAATAACGTTGAAACATTTGCAAATGTTCCCCAGATTCTTCTCAAGGGTGCGGACTGGTTCGCATCAATGGGTACAGAGAAATCAAAGGGAACAAAGGTATTTGCTCTCGGCGGAAAGATTAAGCACACAGGTCTTGTTGAGGTTCCTATGGGAACAACTCTTCGCGAGATTATCTATGATATCGGCGGCGGTATTCCCAACGGCAAGAAATTCAAGGCTGCTCAGACAGGCGGACCTTCGGGCGGATGTATTCCCGCAAAGCTTATTGACACAGAGATTGACTATGACAACCTTCTTGCAATGGGCTGTATGATGGGCTCGGGCGGACTTATCGTTATGGATGAGGATACCTGTATGGTTGACATCGCTAAGTTCTTCCTTGAATTCACAGTTGACGAGTCCTGCGGTAAGTGTACTCCCTGCCGTGTCGGAACAAAGCGTCTTTATGAAATCCTTGAGAAGATAACTCAGGGCAAGGGAACACTCGAAGACCTTGACAGACTTGAAGAGCTCTGCTACTACATCAAAGCAAACTCAGCCTGCGGTCTCGGTCAGACAGCTCCGAACCCCGTTCTTGCAACACTCAAATTCTTCAGAGATGAGTATATTGCTCACGTTGTTGATAAGAAGTGTCCTGCAGGCGTATGTAAAGACCTTCTTACATATGTTATTGATAAGGACAAGTGTATCGGCTGCGGAAGATGTGCAGGTAACTGTCCTGTTGACACAATTGTTAAAACTAAGTATATTGCTCCGGGCCATAAGCTTCCGTCTTACGAAATCATTCCTGATAAATGTATTAAGTGCGGAGCTTGTGCAGCAAACTGTAAGCCTCAGGCAATAAGCAAACACTAAGGAGGGACGTTATAATGGCAGATATGGTTAATTTAAAAATCAACGGTGTGGCAGTTAGCGTTCCTAAGGGCTCAACAATTCTTGACGCAGCCCGCAAAATAGGAATTGAAATTCCTACACTGTGCTTTATGAAAGAACTCAACGAAATCGGCGCTTGCCGAATCTGTATCGTTGAGGCAAACGAAGGAAGAGGCTTCCGCCAGGTAACAGCCTGCGTATATCCCGTTTCAGAGGGAATGGAAGTTTTAACCAATACGGCAAAGATTCAGGCTGCAAGAAAAACCACTCTTGAGCTTATGCTTTCCGTTCACGAGATGAACTGCTTATCCTGCGTTCGTTCAACAAACTGCGAGCTTCAGAAGCTCTGCCACGAATACGGCGTTGATATGAATGCATTCGAGGGCGCAAAGCCTAAGTATGAAAAGGATACAAGCACAGCTCACCTCGTAAGAGATAATAATAAATGTATTCTTTGCAGAAGATGCGTTGCTGCTTGTAAACAGCAGTTTGTTTCCGTTATCGGACCTAACGACAGAGGTTTTGATACTGCAATCGGTCAGCCGTTTAAGGTATCGCTCAACGAAACTCCCTGTATTTCCTGCGGTCAGTGTACCGTTGTTTGTCCGACAGCTGCATTAACTGAAAAGGATGATACAGACAAGGTTTGGGCTGCTCTTGCAGACCCGACAAAGCATGTTGTTGTTCACACTGCTCCTTCAATCCGTGCAACAATTGGCGAATGTTTCGGTATGCCTATCGGAACAAATGTTGAGGGCAAGATGGTTGCAGCTCTCAGAAGACTTGGCTTCGACAGAGTATTCGACACCAACTTCGGTGCAGACCTCACAATCGTTGAAGAGGCAAATGAGCTTGTTGAGAGAATCAAGGAAGGCGGAACTCTTCCGATGATTACTTCATGCTCACCCGGTTGGGTTAAGTTCTGTGAGTTCTATTATCCCGAGCTTATCGGTCATCTTTCAAGCTGTAAATCACCTCAGCAGATGAGCGGTGCAGTTATCAAGACATACTATGCAGAAAAGATGGGAATCGACCCGAAGGATATCTTCTGCGTATCAATTATGCCTTGTACTGCTAAGAAATTCGAAATCGGCAGAGAAGACCAGAGTGCTTCTGGATATCCCGATATCGATGTTGCATTAACAACAAGAGAAGCTGCAAGAATGATGCAGAGACTCGGAATTAACTTTGAGAATCTTCCCGATGAAGAATTTGACTCTCCTCTCGGTGATGACACCGGTGCTGCTGTTATCTTCGGCGCAACAGGCGGTGTTATGGAAGCTGCTGTTCGTACTGCAAATGCTTGGCTCAACGGCGCAACAGAGGCAATTGACCTTGAAGCAGTCAGAGGAACCAAGGGCATCAAAGAAGCAACTGTTGAGGTTGGCGGAACTCCGCTTAAGCTCTGCGTTGCATCGGGTGCTGCAAATGCTAAGATTGTTATGGACAAGCTCGCAGCAGGCAACCCTGACGGATGGGGATTCATCGAGATTATGTGCTGCCCCGGCGGTTGTGTAAACGGCGGCGGACAGCCGATTCAGCCTCAGTCTGTAAGAGATACTGTTGACCTTAAAGCTCTTCGTGCTAAGGCTCTTTATGATCAGGATGCAGGAATGGCACTCAGAATGAGCCATGAATCTCCTGTTATCAAGACACTTTACAAAGATTGGTACGGCGATTTCGGAAGCGAAAAAGCTCACCATGCTCTTCACACTTCCTATGTTAAGAGAGAAAAATATTAAATAAAACAAAAAATCACCTGAGGAAACTCAGGTGATTTTTTTAGGTGTTAGGTGTTAGGGAATATCCATTCGTTATTCGTATCTTAGTGCATCTATCGGGTTGAGTTTTGCCGCTTTGTTTGCGGGTGCATAACCGAAAATGAGACCAATCAGAAGTGAAAATCCGACTGCAATGAGTATGCTTGAAACATTCGGCATTGCCGAATAACCGAGCACCTTGCTCATTCCGAGTCCAAGCCCGATTCCGCCTCCTATCCCTATTATTCCGCCCACAAGGCAGATAACCATTGCCTCTGTTACAAACTGAAGTCTTATTGAGCCGTCGGTTGCACCGAGGGCTTTTCTTGTTCCTATTTCCTTTGTTCTTTCCGTTATTGAAACAAGCATAATATTCATAACGCCTATACCGCCGACAAGAAGACTGATTGCCGCAATTGCTTCAATAGCAACGGAAATCGTTGAAATCATATCTGTGAGGGTTGAAATAACGCTTTCAAGAGAGGTTGTTTCAACCGTCCAGGTGTCGTTATTTGTGTAGAATGCTTCAAAAAAACTATTCGTTGTTTCAATGAAGGTCAGGGTATCGGTTTCAACGCTTGTCTTAACGGTTATTGATTGATATCCTGTACCGCTGCCCGAAATAAGTCTTGCGGTTTCAATCGGGATATACATATCCGTTGTTTCGCTTTTTGTGCTGTCCTCATCTGTTGATGCGGTTTCACTTTCGTATTCGTAAACGCCCGCTATATAAAAGGTATAGGGAACATCGTTAATTGTGATGGTGAAATCATTTCCTATTGCGTCTTTTGGCGAAAGGTTTAAAACATTTTCGGCAAAAGTGTCTGCGACAACGGCAATTTTTCTTTCACCGTCGGTGTTTTTAATAAATCTGCCATAGAGTGTTTTGAGTTCTTCCGCCTGTTCGTATTCAGCTTCAACGCCTGTTACATTAACGGAATTATCGTCATCATAGCTTCCCGTTCCTGCCGAACAGGTTTTTTCAACATATTTAACATCATCGGGGAATGCGGCTATATACTGCTCAATCATATCATCGGTTATGAGGTCGGAATCGGAGGGGTCCTCTTTCATAAACATTTTGATACGCTTGTCGCTGTTTTCCTCATCATCACTGCTTTTCTGAGTCAGAGTAACATTGATTGATGACGCGCCGAGGGATGTCATACTGTCGCTGACATATCCTGTAAGCGATGAGCCGACGGTGCTTATGGATATAACCGAGCCTATGCCGATAATGATTCCGAGCATGGTCAGAATTGACCTTAGCTTGTTTGTTTTAAGGCTTTCAAGAGCGAGGAGGATGTTTTCAAATATTGCCATTTTGAGTCCTCCTCTCATTTATAAAACTGCCGTCCTTTAAGGTGAGAATTCGGTCACATTGTTCTGCAAGTTCGGGGTTATGAGTGATTAATACAATGGTTTTGCCCATCTTTTTGTTGAGCTTCTTGAATATCTCCATAACCTTTGATGATGTTGCAGTGTCAAGTGCGCCCGTTGGCTCGTCGGCAAGGATGATTGAAGGATTGTTTGCCATTGCTCTTGCAATTGCAACTCTCTGTTTCTGACCGCCCGAAAGCTCGTTTGGCTTGTGCTTCATTCTGTCGGTCATTCCAACCTCTGCCAGAAGTTGTTTTGCCCTTTCGTTGCGCTCTTTTTTGGTGTATCCCGCATAGAGCATTGGAAGCTCGACATTCTTAAGTGCGCTTTGTCTGCCGATTAAATTGAAGGTCTGAAAAACAAAGCCGACCTTTTTATTTCGTATTGACGAAAGCTCTTTATCATTTGCCGAGTTTATATCTGTTCCGTCGAGAATATATTTTCCCTCGGTGCTTTTATCAAGAGCCCCGATAATATTCATCAGCGTTGATTTACCGCTTCCCGACTCGCCGATTATTGCAAGGAATTCACCGTCATAAACTCTCAAGTCTATTCCGTGCAAAACCTCGAGTTCGTTAGGCTTGCCGATAAAATAGCTTTTCTTTATGCCCGTCATTTCGATTATAGTCTTATCCATTGCTGCCTCCCGGGAATCCGCCCGAAGGGGGAGAAGGCATATCTGAGGAGCCTTTCGAACTGCTTGATGATGAACCTGAGCTGCTCGGAGGCGACGGCATATCTCCGCCACCCTGAGGCATATCTCCGCCGCCTCTTGAGCCGCCGAAGAGACTTGAAAACAGTCCGCCCGAGTTTTCATTGTTCTTTTCCGAATCGGAAACGGTTTCAATTCCCTCGCTTAAATCCGAATTTGAGCGTATAACATCGCCCTCGCTTAATTCGGCAGAAGTTATCTCGATATAGTAATCATTGCTTGAGCCGGTGTTTACCGTAACCTTTTCAAAGGTCATATCTGTTCCGCTTCCGCCTGTTTTGAGGTAAACATATTTTGTATCGCCGTCAGTTCCGACTGCATCAATCGGAACCTGATAAACATTTGCACTTGAGCTTACAATAATATCAACCGAAGCGTTCATACCTATATATATTTCGTCCGTAATATCATTGATTGTAACTGTTGCACCAAATGAACCGTCGCTTGAAACGGGATTAATCTGTGTGAGCTCGGCGCTTAGTGCATCATCCTCTGCGTCGGTTGTAACTCTGCAGGTGA
Organism: uncultured Eubacterium sp.; assembly: GCA_905233545.1. Lineage (GTDB taxonomy): Bacteria > Bacillota > Clostridia > Oscillospirales > Acutalibacteraceae > Eubacterium_R. The sequence continues at coordinate 23,108 of CAJOEV010000006.1, forward strand.
GCCCTGTCTCAACATTGTTGATGTCTGCTTCCTCAATGGTAATTGAAACCTCAAGATTTTTTAAATCCTGAATTGTTGCAACTGCACTATCCATTCCTGCGGAAGAGCCCACTGTTGCATTGAGTGCAGTTACGGTTCCGTCCTGCTCAGTTTTAAGACTGCATTCGGAAAGCTGTGATTTCAGTTCATCGAGAGTATCGCTTGTTGAAGCGTTTTCAAGCTCCTCGGCAGCTCTTTCAAGCTGTTCCTTTGCCTGAGAAACTGCATCGCTGTACTGCGATTTTGTCTGCTTTGATTCGTTATAAGTGTTTTTTGCGGTTGTGTAGGCACTTTCAAGAGATGAATAATTGCAAATCTGTTTTGCGTTCTGAAGCGTCTTGGCTTTGCTTGCAAGTTTATACAGAGTGTTTGTTCCGCTTGTTTTTGTGAGAATAGTGCCAGTGAGGGTTTTAACATTTGATATTACCGCACTGCAGATTTCATCGGCAGTCTGAGTAACGGTTATGCTCTGTGAGGAAGAAGCTGATACAGCTGAATTATCCTGACTCATTTTATCCGACGAGTTGCTGCTGCTTTCTGTTGAATCGCTTATATCATATTTTCCATTAGCGCATTTTCCGTAGTAGTTCTGCGCAGCTTTCATATATGCTTTTGCAGCTGATATGAGCTTTCTTTTGTTTGAAGATGAATTATTTGATTTGTATGCTCTTACAGCAGAATTGTATTCGTTTAGCGTTTTAACATATTTTGCGCCTGCATTGTTGAAAGCTAAGAGCGCACTGTCGTATGCCGAATGATATGATTTAAGACTGCTTACGGCTTTGTTATATGCGCTTTTTGCAGTGTTGTATGCGCTTTTTGCGTCGTTGTATGTAGATAAATAGTTGTTATAGGTTGTTTTTGCAGAGTTGTAGGATTTCTTTGCACTGTTGTATGACGACTGCGCCGAGGATTTGGTTTTGGCTAAATTCTTTTCCTCTTTTTCAATCTGGCTTTCAAGCTCGCTTGTGTCGAGCGTGCAAATAACGTCGCCCTTGCTTACGGTGTCACCAACGGAAACATTAATTGATTTAATCGTGTAGTTAAGTGAGGTTGTAACATTGGATGTGTTTGCACTTTGGATTGTTCCCTTTGCGGAAATGGTGTCTTCAAGTGTTCCCTTTGCAAGTGTTGTTGTTCTGATGAAGGAATAGCTCTGAGAATCACTGTTTTTGTTCTTTAAACCAAAGCCCGCAGCAACAATTGCGATTACTAAAACCAAAGCAATAATAATGCTGAGAACTTTATGCTTTTTTATAAAAGCTTTAAGTCTGCCTTTTTTCTTTTCTTTGCTTTTTTCTTTTTTCATTTAATAAACCCTCCATTGTCGTTTTACAAATTTAGAATAATGATTAATATTAAAAGAAAATTAAAAAACTGCTGTTTTTTTGCTCATTGTTTACTTTTTCGTCAAAACTTTAATATTGTAATAGTTATACTAATGTGTTAATATATAACTTGAAGAATTATACCTTTTTATAGGGAGTTATAAAGGAGTGGTTTAATATGTATGATGTTGCAATTATCGGCTGCGGTATAACGGGTGCCTCCTGCGCTTATTATCTCAGCAGATACAACCTTAAAATTGCAATAATTGAAAAGCATAATGATGTTTGTATGGAAACTACAAGGGCAAACAGCGCTATTATTCACGCAGGTTATGACCCCGAGCCGAACACCCTTTGTGCAAAATACAATGTCAGAGGAAATGAGCTGGCAGGGGAGATTTGCAAAAAGCTTTCTGTTGCATATAAACAGATTGGCTCTTTGGTTGTTGCTTTTTCCGATGAGGAAATGAAAACAGTCGAAAAGCTCTTTGAAAGAGGTAAGGCAAACGGAGTTCCAGGGGTCAGAATTGTTGAGCAAAAGGAACTCAGAGAAATGGAGCCGTTCATTTCCGAGGAAGCTCTCGGCGCGCTCTATGCTCCCACAGCAGCAATTGTCAATCCCTGGGAATACGGCGTTGCAATGGCTGAAACGGCTGTTAGAAACGGCGCAGATTTGTTTTTAAACACCAATGTTGAAAACATAGAAAACGCTGACGGAGTGTGGAAGATAAAAACAAACGGCGGTGAGTTTGAAGCGAAATATGTTGTCAACGCAGCAGGCGTCTGGGCTGATGATATAACTTCTCTTGTTGCCAAGCCCGATTACAAGATAAATCCGAGTGCAGGCGAATACTATCTTCTTGACAAGAGCGAGGGAAACCGTGCAAATCACGTTATTTTCCAATGTCCGAATGAAAACGGCAAGGGTGTTCTTGTTTCTCAGACTGTTCACGGAAATCTTATTGTAGGACCTAATGCGGTTGAATCGGCAAAGGATGATACCTCAACCAAAACTGCCTCGCTTGATTTTGTCCGCGAAAAAGCGGTTAAATCCATTCCCTCAATTAATTTCAGGGAAAATATCCGCAATTTTACGGGTGTGCGTGCAAATGCGGATACAGGAGATTTTGTTATTAAGTTTTCAGCTGAAAACTTCCTTGATTTAGCAGGAATCAAATCACCGGGACTTTCCGCTGCTCCCGCAATTGCAGAGGGCGCAGTTGAAATGCTTGCTGAAAAGGGATTGGTGCTTGAAGAAAAATCAGATTTTATCGACAAAAGAGAGCATATTCGTTTCAAAGAGCTTTCAAACGAAGAAAAAAATATGCTGATTAATGATAATCCCGCATACGGAAGAGTTGTCTGCCGCTGCGAAACAATAACAGAGGGTGAAATTCTGAGTGCGCTTGCTTCTCCGATTCCTCCTGTTTCACTCGACGGAATAAAACGCCGTGCAGGAACGGGAATGGGCAGATGTCAGGGCGGTTTCTGCGGACCGAAAATTGTTGAAATTATGTCAAACTTCAAGAATACTGATTATGAAAGCATTCTTCAGGATGACACCGGAAGCTATATTCTCACAGGCGAAACAAAGAGCAGGAGGGACTGAAAATGACATATGAATTAATAGTTGTCGGCGGAGGTCCTGCAGGTCTTGCTGCTGCTCTTGCCGCAAGAGAAAAAGGGCTTACAAAGATTCTGATTATTGAAAGAGATAAAGAACTTGGCGGTATTTTAAACCAGTGTATTCATAACGGATTCGGACTTCATTATTTCAAAGAGGAGTTAACGGGACCCGAATATGCGGGCAGATTTATCAAAATGCTCAGCGGAACAGGCATTGAGGTTATGTGCGACACTATGGTATTGCAGGTAACCAAGGATAAGCAGGTTCACTGCATAAATCCCGAAAGAGGCTATCAGGTTTTGAATGCAGCTTCCATAGTTCTTGCAATGGGTTGCAGAGAGAGAACAAGAGGAGCAATATCAATTCCCGGAACACGCCCCGCAGGTGTTTTAACAGCGGGCGCTGCTCAGCGATATGTTAATATCGAAGGTCATATGGTCGGAAAGAGAGTTGTTATTTTAGGCTCAGGCGATATCGGACTCATTATGGCAAGAAGAATGACTCTTGAGGGCGCAAAGGTACTTGCATGTGTTGAGGTTATGCCTTATTCAGGCGGACTTCAGAGAAATATTGTTCAGTGTCTTGAGGATTTTGATATTCCGCTCTATCTTTCCCATACCATTATAGATATAAGGGGTAAAAACAGGGTAGAGGGAGTAACCATTGCAAAAGTCGGTCCCGACAGAAAGCCTGTTAAGGGCAGTGAAATTGATTTTGACTGCGATACTGTTTTGCTTTCAGTAGGTCTTATTCCCGAAAACGAGCTTACAAGGAATGCTGAAATCGAGCTTGACCCGAAAACAAACGGCGTTGCTGTATGGGAGAATATGGAAACATCCGCTCCCGGTATTTTTGCAAGCGGAAATGTTGTTCATGTTCACGACCTTGTTGACTATGTAACAGGTGAAAGCAAGCTTGCAGGTGTTGCCGCTGCCGAATATGTAAAGTTGGGTGAGCGTTCGCGCAAAAATGCAATAACCGTAAAAGAGGGCAAGGATGTCGGCTTCATTGTTCCGCTTTATATTCACCGCGAGGCAATGGATGCAGAGCTTTTCTTCAGAGTTCGCCGTATATTCGAAAAAAGCGTAATCACGGTTAAGGACGGAGACACTGTTTTAGCGCAACTCAAGCGTGCGCATATGGCTCCCGGAGAAATGGAAAGAGTTAAGCTTTCAAGAAGGCTACTTGACGCAGTTGAAGGCAACGAAATAACGGTTTATGCCGAGGAGGTAGACGAATGAGAGAGCTTATTTGCATAACCTGCCCGAGAGGCTGTCACTTAAAGGTTGACGAAGAAAACGGCTTTGCTGTTTCGGGAAATGCTTGCCCGAGAGGCGAGGTATACGGCTATAACGAGGTAACAAATCCGAAAAGAGTTGTAACCTCAACCGTTCGAACAAACAGCAGCGAATACCCGAGATGCCCTGTTAAAACAAACGGTGCAATCCCGAAGGAAAAGATGTTTGAAGCAATGAAGCTTCTTGATGATATCATTCTTAAAACTCCGATTAACGAGGGCGACAAGGTGGTTGAAAACCTTTTTGATACAGGCATCGACTTTGTTGCGTGCAAGAAAGTTGATTAGGTTGCGCTTGGTCAATTGAATAGTTTGGGAGGGTCTCCGTGCCCTCCCAAATTTTTGTCAATCATTGGGGTCTGACCCCAATGATTGATTTTTTGTTTATATTGAATTGGACATATAATTATACATATGATAAAATAAAATTGAAACTTTTTGCGATATATTCCGAAAAATTGCTGACTAATGTATGAGAGCAGATTTTATCAACTAAAAGGAGGTGAAGCCGTGAGTAAAGCATATGCGGATAAAGTGCTTGAAGAAGCTTTTGAAAGCTTTGGCAAGGCGCTTGAAGAATTTTGCCGTGTTCGTCTGGGCGAAGCGGGGCAGAGTTCAAACGACTGTGTTCAGGAAGCGTTTTTAGTTTTCTATAAGCGCTTGCTCGGCGGCGAAACCTTCGAAAATCCACGGGCGTTTCTATATAAAACGGCTAACATAATGGTACTTCGGGCAAGGGAGGAATACTTCAAAAACGCAAAAAGAAGCAAAAGCCTTGAGGAAGCGCAGGACATTCCTGTTTTTATTGAGGCTTTCAGCGAAAACGAGCTTGATTACGAAAGAATCAAAGAAATTCTTGTAACTCGGCTGAGCGAGGATGAGCAAAAGCTTTATAAAATGAAATATGAGCAAAAAATGTCGCTTGCTGAAATCGGAAATGAGCTTTCAATTGCTCCCGCAGCGGCAGCTAATCGGCTTTCAAGACTGCGAACAAAGATTAAAGCAATGACAAAGCCCGTATTACAAGAAATTTTGAAAGGAGGCGGTTAAATGAATATCTCGGTAAACGAAACAACTCTTAAAGAAATATATAACGATAAAAACTATTACAGCGAAATATATAGTCTTTTAAACAGTGTTATCGATGAAGAGCTTGAAAAAGACGAGCCCGACTGCGATTTGATTGATGATTGCATAAGTATTATTGACAGTATTCAGAAAAACGATAATCCCGCCTCTGCGCTTCACCTTGTTTTAACAAAGAAAGAGGTTATGCGCTATTGCAAGCAGCATTCAGAAAATAAAACAGTTCAAAAAACAATTGCCGCTGCAGCTTTGCTTGTTATTATTGGCTCTTCCGTTGCGTTTGCATCCTCACCCGAACTTGTAAAAAGCGCTCAGAACTTTTTTGACAGCGTTTCAAGCTTCCTGTTTGAAAAAGCGGATGAAACCGAAACCCAAAACGATGATGAAATCAGCTCCATTTATGCAACATTCCCCGAGGGTACTAAGTTTAAGGTTAAAAACGAAAACGAGATAAACCTTCAGAATGTTGTTATTACAGCAGTATACAGCAGCTCAGCCACAAAAGATATTCCGCTTTCGGATTGCAAAATCACAAAAACAGCGGAAAACAACGAAGAGGGGAATTACATTCTTGTTGTTATCTCCTATAACGGCTGTGCCTGCAGTGTTGTTTATGAAGTGGAGGAATAAGAATGAAAAAGATAATAAGCTTAATTCTTGCATTACTACTGATTTTATCTGTTTGTCCTTTAACTGCGCTTGCGGAGGATATAACAAGTACAGACGGCGATTGGGAATATGAAATAATATATGAAAACAGGGGCAAAAAATACGCCGAAATAACAAAGTATAACGGAAGCGAAGACAGTGTTACAGTTCCGAACAATATTGACGGCATAAATATTGTCGGCATTGGCGGAGACAAAGGCATAAAGGCAGAAAATGTTACTTTATCGGAAGGAATTGAGTATATAGATACACTTGCTTTTCACGAAGCAAAAAATTTAAAAATAATGCTTCCGTCAACTTTGAAATACATTGAAGGATTGGCGTTTTTGCGGGCTTCAATAGCTTCAGTAAATATGCCGGTCGGATTGGAAGGATTAGGGGAAACTGCGTTTTATGAAGCAAGCTTTCAAAACACGGATATAGTGTTACCTGAAAGTTTGCGCTATTTATCAGGAAATGCGTTTTATAACTCAAATATCACTTCAATTCATATCGGCAAAAACACAAAGTTTTCAACTCCGTACTACAAATATCCTTCGGGCGTTGTGGAATACGATGAGTTCCAGTATAAATCAACGGACGATATAAGATTTTCAAAAAGCCTTAAAAATATAGAGGTTGACGAAGATAATCCCTTCGTTGTTTCATATGACAACGTTTTATATGAGCCTGATATGCGAACGCTTTTATACGTTGCAGGCAAAAGAGAAACATTTACGATTTCAGATAACATAGAGCAGATTGACGGCGGTGCATTTACAGACGCACAGATTAACCATCTTGTTATTGGAAATTCTGTTAAGGAATTACACGGATTCGGTAATTTAAAATTTGAAACTATTACTTTTAAAGAAGGATGCAAGATACAGAAAATTTGCACTCAGGCATTTTATAAATGCGAAATAGATGAAATAATCTTTCCGAGCAGTGTTATAGTTATTGAAAAGAATGCGTTTGAAAAAGCAAATATTAAAAAAGTTGGCTTTTCGGAAAATTCCCTTTTATCAAGCATAGGCGCAGGTGCGTTTTTAGACAGCACAATTGAAAGCATAGATTTGTCAAATTGCTCGCTTCTTACTCAGTTGGGCGTTTCTGCTTTTAATAACTGCAAAAGCCTTGAAGCAATTGATATGCAAAATTGCTTTATTCAAAAAATTGAGGATAAGTGTTTTAAGGATTGCTGGGCATTAAAAGAGGTTGTTTTGTGTGATTTCACAAATCAATTGGGTTTTGACGCGTTTCTTAATTGCAAAAATCTTGAAAAAATTAATCTTGAAAAAATTAATCACTGGTCGCAGGGTTGCTTCTCAGGCTGCCCGAAAATTGCAGATTACTATAATTATCAATACACTCATTATAACGAGGATTATGTTGGCAGCGGCGTTTATAATGATTTTGAATATTTTGAGTACAAGGATTATATTGAAGTTGATGATTATGTCGGCGAGGAAAAGGATATAGTAATTCCAAACGAAATAAACTCAAAGCCGGTTTTAATAATAAATAACGCAGGCTTTTCTCATCTTCAGGCAGACAGCGTGAAACTGCCGTCTTGTTTAAAACGAATTGAAATGTGGGCGTTTATGGGAAGTGATATTAAAACAATAACAATGCCCGAAAGCCTTGAATATATTGGATATGAAGCTTTTTTAGGTGCAAAAAATTTAGAAGAGGTTGTTTTAAACGAAGGGTTAAAATTCATTGGAAAACAAGCTTTTAGCGGAGCGTGTTTTGAAAAGCTTATAATTCCTGATTCGGTTATTTTTTACGGAGAGGTTTCTGCAAGCACATATGACGATTTAAAAGAATTAACTATCGGAGCAAATCTGATAAATATTGATAATTTAAGAGTGCAGAATCTCAATCTTGAAAGCATAAATGTCAGTGAAAAAAATCCTGTTTTTTCAAGTGAGGAGGGCGTTTTATACAGCAAAGATAAAACAGAACTGCTTGTTTATCCCGAATGTAAAAAGGATAAAATCTTTGAGATTCCGCTATTTGTAACAAATATTGCCAAAAACTCATTCCATAACATAAAATTCCTTGAAGAGATTGTTTTCACTAAAAACATTAAAAGTATTTCAGTCGATGCATTCGAGAACTGCCCGAAATTATTAACCGCAAGATTTGAAGATGTTGTTATGGAAAAATTAAACAGAACGTTTAATAAAGTTCCGACGATTAAAAATGTATACTTTTCGGAAAACGCGCAGATAAAAGAAATGTTTTCAACATTTGGCAGAACATCAATAGAAAGCATTGAGCTGCCTTCAAGCGTCAGGTATATAGATTATGCCTTTTTGCGTTGTGCAGAACTGCGGGAAGTCACCTTTAACGAAGGTATTGAAATCATAGGAATTGGTGCGTTTTCAATGTGCCCAAAGCTTGAAAAGATAGTGCTTCCCAAAAGTGTTATTTCTGTTATGGATAGGGCGTTTTATGAGTGCACCGGATTGAGTTATGTTAATCTTTCAAATGCAAGGGTACTGCACGCAAGGGCATTTGCAAACTGCACAAGTCTTGAAAACATTGATTTAACGGGAGTGCGATATGATAACAGTGAGAAAGAAGGAACCTTCCTCGGTTGCGATAACCTTAAAAAGTTCTATTTTACGAAAGAGGAAAAAGAGGCGTATATTGCAGAAAACGAATTTCAGGGAAATGAAATCCTTGAAACCGTAGTTATCGGAAACTCAGTAACCGAAATTAAGGAAAAAGCGTTTGCCGATTGCAAAAATCTTGAAACGGCGCTTATCGCAAGCGGAGTTGAAACAATTGACGATACGGCGTTTGATAATTGCGAAAAGCTGACGATTCTCTGCGAGGTTAATTCGCCCGCAATGCTTTATGCAAAGAAAAACGATATTTCATATCAAACCTTTGTTGTTGCGCCGATTCCCGACCAGATTTATACAGGAAAGGCGATAAAGCCTTCGCTAAAGGTTTCGCAGGGCTCAAATATGCTGACTGTTAACAAGGACTACAAGGCAACATACACCAACAATATCAATGTCGGAAAAGCAAGGGTTAGTGTTCTGGGGCTCGGGGACTACAGCATTTTCGGAACAACGGTTAATTTCAATATTATTAAATCAAATCATTCTCACACCTTTAAAACACATACCAATCCCGCGTCGCCCGGCAAAAACGGTTCTGTTATCGTTAAATGCACAAGCTGTTCATATGTAAAAAGCAAAAAGAAGATATCCCGTCCTGCAAGCTATAAGCTTTCGGCAAGCTCGTTTGTTTATGACGGAAAAACACATTCGCCTACGGTTACGGTTAAGGATGCAAACGGAAAAGGAATAAGCAAAGAATATTTCAGCCTTTCTTATTCAAGCGGAAGAAAAAATGTAGGCATCCACTGGGTTAAGGTTAAGTTTAAAGGAAAATACAGCGGAACGAAAACAAAGTATTTTATAATAAAACCCAAGTCAACATGGTTAAAAGAGCTTTTCTCAGGTAAAGGCTCTTTTACCGCGTTTTGGAACAAGCAAATAACGCAGGTCAGCGGTTATCAGCTCCAATTAAGCACAAGCAGGAATTTTGATAAAAACAAAAAGACCGTTACTCTTTCAAATCCAAAAACGGTAAAAAAGACAGTTAAAAATCTTAAATCAAAGAAAAAATATTATGTTCGGATAAGAACATATAAAAAGGTCGGAAAGAAAAAATTTTATTCCGCTTGGAGCAAGGCGAAAACGGTTAAGACGAAATAATGCAAAAATCAATCACTGGGGTCTGACCCCAATGATTTTTTATGGCAAAGCTGTATTACTTTGATACAAATCAGGTTGATTTTGTTACTTGTAAATCCATTGAATAAGTTTCGAGTTCCGAGCCCCGAGTTCCGAGTTTTCGGTTTCTCGCTTTGCTCGGTCAATTAAAATACCTTAAGCCTTCCCGAGAGGGAAGGCTTTTTATTGCTGTGCGCAGCACCAAAAATTTCACTCTCCACCCTCCAAATTCCACACTCAACTCCCTGAAACCTAAAACCTAACCACTAAAACCTCAAAAAACTCTTGACAATAGCATATAATATGTTATAATACATATAGATATATGAACAATCGTTCATATGTAAGAATGAACAGAGGTAAAAGCGATGAAAAAATCATATAAAATTGAAGTAGATTGTGCAAACTGCGCGAATAAAATGGAGATTGCGGCAAACAAGGTTGACGGCGTTAAAGAGGCAAGCGTCAATTTTATGGCGCTTAAAATGAATGTTGAATTTGAGGACGGCGCCGATGAAAAGGCGGTTATGAAAAAGGTTTTAAAAGCTTGCAGAAAGGTTGAGAGAGACTGTGAAATTGATTTCTGATATGAGCAAAAAACAGAGAAAGGTTGCTATAAGACTGCTTGTTTCAGCGGTTTTGTTGATTACGTTTTCACTCCTCCCGATTGAAAATCAGTATTTAAGACTCGGACTCTTTTTAGTTCCTTATCTTGTTATCGGATATGATATAATCAAAAAAGCTTTTCTCGGGATTTTTTCGGGTCAGGTTTTTGATGAAAACTTTCTGATGGCGATTGCAACCGTTGGCGCATTTGTGATTGCATTTTTTGATAATTCAAGCTATGCCGAGGCGGTTTGCGTTATGCTTTTCTATCAGCTCGGTGAGCTGTTTCAGAGCATTGCGGTCGGCAGAAGCAGAAAAAACATCAGCTCATTAATGGATATCCGCCCCGATTATGCCAATGTTGAAATCGACGGTGAGATTAAGACAGTTGACCCGTCGGAGGTTGAAACGGGAAGTGTTATTATTGTTGCATCGGGCGAAAAAATCCCGATTGACGGCGTTGTTATTGAGGGCGAAACCCTTGTTGACACAAGCTCACTTACGGGCGAAAGCGTTCCGCGAGAGGTTAAATCGGGCGATGAGGTAATAAGCGGATGCATTAACCTCAGCGGTGTTATAAGAATCAGAACAACTAAGGAATTTGGCGAATCAACTGTTTCAAAAATTCTTGATTTGGTTGAAAATTCAAGCTCCAAAAAGGCAAAAAGCGAACAGTTTATATCGAAATTTGCAAGAATATATACTCCTGCTGTCTGCTTCGGCGCGCTTGCGCTTGCCCTTCTGCCTCCCATCATTTCAATGGGACTGGGTAAAAATGCTGAGTGGGGAATCTGGGTGTACAGAGCGCTCACCTTCCTTGTAATCAGCTGTCCGTGTGCTTTGGTAATCAGCATTCCGCTCAGCTTTTTTGCAGGTATCGGCGGAGCAAGCCGCGAGGGAATATTAATAAAGGGCGCAAATTATCTTGAAACTCTTTCAAAAACAAAATACCTTGTTTTTGATAAAACAGGAACGCTTACCAAGGGCGTTTTCAAGGTTAACAAAATCGAATGCAAGGGCGATATTGAAGAAAGCGAGCTTCTTGCTTTTGCGGCGCTTGCCGAAAGCTATTCTTCCCACCCGATAAGCAAAAGCATTTTGGCTGCATATGAAAAGGATATTGATAAGAGCAGAATCAGCGACATTCAGGAAATAAGCGGTCACGGCGTAACTGCGAAAATTGACGGGCTTGACGTTGTTGCAGGAAATGCAAAGCTGATGGAAAAAATGAATATCCCGTTTGAAAAATGCACAGAGGCAGGAACGATTGTTTATGTTGCCCTCGGCGGAAAATACCAGGGATATATTCTCATCTCGGATGTTGTTAAGGAAAACGCAAAAGAGGCTGTTTATTCGCTTAAAGATAGCGGAGTTAAAAAGGCAATTATGCTCACGGGCGATGTTGAACAGGCGGCAAATGGTGTTGCAAACGAGCTTGGAATTGATGAATATTATTCCTCGCTTCTCCCTGCCGATAAGGTTGAAAAGGTTGAAGAGCTTTTATCTGCAAAAGAAAAGGGCGAAAGCCTTGCCTTTGTAGGCGACGGAATAAACGATGCCCCCGTTTTAACAAGGGCGGATATTGGAATTGCTATGGGTGCGCTCGGCTCGGATGCGGCAATCGAAGCGGCTGATGTTGTTCTTATGGACGATGATTTATTCAAGATTTCAAAGGCAATAAGAATTGCAAGAAAATGCTTAAGAATTGTTTATGAAAACATCTGGTTTGCAATCGGAATAAAAATTCTCTGCCTCGTCCTCGGCGCACTCGGAATTGCAAATATGTGGCTTGCAATCTTTGCCGACGTCGGCGTTATGGTGATTGCTGTTATCAACGCAATCAGAGCACTTAAAACAAAATAGTATTTGTCATATTATACAAAAACAACCTCTAAATGAGAAAACAATTCTCTATTCAAACTGCTTGAAATTAAAGCGTTCATTATGTATAATCTTAGCGTAGTAATTTTTTGAAGCTAAGTCCACAGGGGACCAGAGAAAACTATGATAGTGATTCAGACAGATTTTAAAATAAAAACTGATGTAAATATCAAGCGCATTATTCCGCGTTAGGAATAATGCGCTCTTTTATTATTTTGACTTGTTCAGGAGGTTGTTATGAAAAAGATTGGTATTGTTATGGGCAGTGCAAGTGATATGCCCGTTGTAAAAAAAGCGGCTGATATGCTTGAGAGCTTCGGCGTTGAATTTGAAATACATATCTATTCAGCGCACAGAACTCCCGATGAAGCGGCGCAGTTTGCAATGAATGCGCGCGAAAACGGCTTTGGATGTATTATCGCGGCGGCTGGCATGGCGGCTCACCTTGCAGGTGCAATTGCGGCAAGAACAACGCTTCCCGTTATCGGAATTCCGTGCAAGTCCAAGGCGCTTGAGGGCGTTGATGCTCTTTTGTCAACCGTTATGATGCCTCCGGGAATACCCGTTGCAACAGTGGGCGTTGACGGTGCGGCAAATGCAGCTCTGCTTGCAATTGAGATGCTTGCAATTGAAGATGAAGAGCTTGCAAGAAAATTGCAGGAAAAAAGAGAAAATGATACAAAAAAAGTTCTTGAAACAGATGCTGAAATATCAGCTCAGTATAATAAATAACAGCTTAGGAGGGTTTATTATGGAAAAGAAAGAAATGCTCTATGAGGGCAAGGCAAAAAAGGTTTATGCAACCGAGGACGAAAATCTTGTTATCGTTTCATACAAGGACGATGCAACTGCAAACGACGGTGAGAAAAAAGGAACAATTGCAGGCAAGGGCGTTATTAACAACAGAATGAGTAACTTCCTTATGCAGCTTCTTGAAAAGAACGGTGTTCCTTCTCATTTTGTTGAGGAGATTAACGACACCGACACAGTTGTTAAAAAGGTTTCAATCGTTCCTCTTGAGGTTATTATCAGAAATATTTCGGCAGGTCATTTTGCATCCCGCTACGGCGTTGACGAGGGTATTGTTTTTGACGAGCCGACTATTGAATTCTCATATAAGAACGACGACCTCCACGACCCGCTTCTCAATGCATATCATGCAATTGCCCTGAAGCTTGCAACAAGGGAAGAAATCGAGCTTATCAAATCAATGGCTTTCAAGGTTAACGACGTTTTAAAGGCATATTTCAAGGAGCTTGGCGTTACTCTTGTTGATTTCAAGCTTGAATTCGGCAAGACCGCTGACGGAACAATCGTTCTTGCAGACGAAATTTCTCCCGACACCTGCCGTTTCTGGGACAGCGAAACAGGAGAGAAGCTCGACAAGGACCGTTTCCGCAGAGATATGGGCGGAGTTGAAGACGCGTATAACGAAATGATGAGAAGAGTTTTTGGAGAATAATTGAGAATTGAGAGTTGAGAATTGAGAATTTCGGTTACTCGCTGCGCTCATACAATTATAATCGGAGCTTGCGATTCGACAATTCGGAACTCACAACTTGAAACTAATATATAGGAGAACAAACTATGGGTGGATTTTTCGGTGCAGTCGGAAAGGAAAGTATTATATCCGATGTGTTTTTCGGAACTGATTATCATTCACACCTCGGAACAAGACGAGGCGGTATTGCGGTATATAATGATGAAATAGGAATAAGAAGAAAAATACATAATATAACAAACTCTCCATTCCGCACTAAGTTTGAAAACATATATAATGAAATGGAAGGAACTTCCGCAATTGGATGTATCAGCGACTATGATCCCCAGCCGCTTTTAATCCGTTCATCACTCGGGCTTTACGCTCTGTGTATGATTGGTATTATTACCAATGCTGATGAGCTTATCGGTAAGTATTTCAAAGATAACGGCGGTCAGTTTTGTGCAATGAACGGCGGCGGAGTTAATTCAACCGAGCTTTTATCGGCGCTGATAAACCAGAAGGAAGATTTTGTTGAGGGAATCAAGTTTGCTCAGAGCGTTATTGAGGGAACGGCTTCAATTCTTCTTTTAACCAGCGAAGGAAAGATTATCGCGGCAAGGGACAAACTTGGCAGACTTCCCGTTACAATCGGAAAGCGCGAGGACGGTCACTGCGTTTCCTTTGAGGACTTTGCATATAAGAAGCTCGGATATGTTGATGAAAAAGAGCTTGGTCCCGGTGAAATTGTTGAGGTTACTGCACAAGGTGTTAAAACGCTTGCCCAACCCGGTAAGAAAATGAGAATATGCTCATTCCTATGGAGCTACTACGGCTATCCCACTTCATCCTATGAGGGAGTTAATGTTGAGGTAATGCGCTGCAGAAACGGCGCAATAATGGCTGATAACGACAAAGCCGAAGGCAGCGATTCAAATATCGATTATGTCGGCGGTGTTCCCGATTCGGGAACAGCTCACGCAATCGGTTATGCAAATAAAAGCGGTGTTCCTTTTGCAAGAGCTTTTATTAAATATACTCCTACCTGGTCAAGAAGCTTTATGCCGACCAACCAGAAGGACAGAAACAGAATAGCAAAGATGAAGCTTATTCCCGTTGAGGATTTAATCAGGGACAAGAGTCTTCTCTTTGTTGACGATTCAATAGTTCGCGGAACTCAGATGAAGGAAACAGTTGATTTTCTCTATGAGCACGGTGCAAAGGAAGTTCACATCAGAAGCGCCTGCCCGCCGATTATGTTCGGATGTAAGTATCTCAATTTCTCGCGTGCAACAAGCGATATGGAGCTTATTGCAAGAAGAGTTATTATGGAGCTTGAGGGTGAAGAGGGCTTCGCTCATATCGATGAATATATTGATACCAAAACCGAAAGAGGCAAAAAGCTCAGAGATGAAATCTGTAAAAAGCTTCGTTTTGCTTCCCTTGAATTCCAGACTCTTGATGGAATCATAGAAGCTATCGGAATTGACAGAGACCAGCTTTGCACATATTGCTGGGACGGAAAGGAATAATTATGAATTTGGAATCAAGAAGCGAAAGCTACGCAAAAGCAGGTGTTGATATAACAGCGGGCTACAAGGCAGTTGAGCTTATGAAAGAACATATTGCAAAAACCGTAACTCCCGGAGTTATGAGTGGTATTGGCGGTTTCGGCGGTCTTTTTGAGCTTGATTTAACAGGAATTTCAAAGCCTGTTCTTGTTTCGGGAACTGACGGTGTCGGAACAAAGCTCAAGCTTGCATTTACTGCAAACAAGCACGATACAATCGGAATTGACTGCGTTGCAATGTGTGTTAACGATATAATCTGCTGCGGAGCAAAACCGCTTTTCTTTCTTGATTATATTGCCTGCGGAAAAAACTTCCCCGAGAAGATTGCCGAGATTGTTAAGGGCGTATGTGACGGATGTGTTCAGTCGGGCGCTGCTCTTATCGGCGGAGAAACCGCAGAGATGCCGGGCTTCTATCCCGAAGATGAATACGACCTTGCAGGCTACTGCACGGGCGTTGTTGACAAGGATAAAATAATTGACAACACCAAGATGACTGAGGGCGATGTTGTTATCGCACTTCCGTCAAGCGGAGTTCATTCAAACGGCTTTTCACTTGTGAGAAAGGTTTTCGATGTTGAAAGCGATGAAGCTAAAAAGCCCCTTGAAGAACTCGGCAAAAAAAGTGTTCTTGAAACTCTTTTGACTCCTACAAAAATCTATGTTAAACCGATTCTTG
The DNA here is from genome assembly GCA_905233545.1 of uncultured Eubacterium sp. Taxonomy (GTDB): domain Bacteria; phylum Bacillota; class Clostridia; order Oscillospirales; family Acutalibacteraceae; genus Eubacterium_R. Next base: position 39,107 of record CAJOEV010000006.1, read on the forward strand.
CGCTGCTTGAAGAAGTTGATGTCCGCGCTGTATCACATATAACGGGCGGCGGATTTTATGAAAATATTCCGAGAAGCATTCCCGACGGATTCGGCGTTGTTATCAGGGAACAGGATGTCAGAATTCTTCCGATATTTAATTTAATTGAAAAATGCGGAAATATCAGCCGACGCGATATGTTCAACACCTTTAATATGGGCGTTGGCATGAGCGTTATTGTTCCGAATAGTGAAGCCGAAAAGGCGCTTGGAATACTCAGAGCAAAAGGCGAGGACGCATATGTTCTCGGTAAGGTTGTTAAAAGCGACAAGAAAATTGTATTGGAATAATCGGGTGATATTATGACAAAAACAAAAATCGGCGTTCTTGTTTCAGGCGGAGGAACAAATCTTCAGGCGCTTATTGATTTTCAGAAAAACGGCGGTTTAGTTCATGGAGAACTCAGCCTTGTTGTTTCGGATAATCCAAATGCATATGCGCTTGAAAGAGCAGAAAATGCAGGAATAAAAACTGCTGTGATATGCAAAAAGGATTATGAAAACCGTAACGGTTTTGAAGAAGCCGTAATCAATACTCTTGAAGAAAACGATATTGAGCTGATAATTCTTGCAGGCTTTATGACAATTCTAAGCGAAAGCTTCACAAGCCGTTATCCCGAAAGAATTATCAATGTTCACCCTTCCTTGATTCCGTCATTCTGCGGAAAGGGCTTCTATGGACTAAAAGTGCATGAGGCAGCGCTGGGCTATGGAGTTAAGGTGACGGGTGCAACGGTGCATTTTGTTAATGAAATACCCGATGGCGGAAGAATAATTCTTCAGAAAGCCGTTGAAATTCAGGATGGCGACACACCTGAAATTCTTCAGAAAAGAGTTATGGAGCAGGCTGAGTGGAAAATACTTCCCCAGGCGGCAGAAATAGTATCAGAGTGCATAATGCATAGTTAAAGTTGCGAGTTCCGAGCCCCGAGTTCCGAGTTGTTGGGTCTTGCAGACGGCTATTATAATAATTAACCGAACGAAGTGAGAAACCAACAACGTGCAACGCGAAACGCGAAATGTGCAACTAATATAAGGAGACAGATATGAATATTTACGAAATCAAAAAGATTAACGAAGCTGTTGAGGGCAATTCCTATGTCGGAAGAGGTATTGTCTGCGGAAAGAGCGAAAACGGCAAAAAGGCTGCAGTTGCTTGTTTCATTATGGGAAGAAGCGCCAACAGCCGAAACAGAGTTTTCACAATGAAGGACGGTGTTCTTTACACAGAACCCTTTGACGCTTCTAAGGTTGAGGACCCGAGCTTAATCATCTATGCGGCAATGAGAAAGTTTGAAAACAATCTTATTGCAACAAACGGTGACCAGACGGATACAATTTATGAAGCGCTCAAAGAAGGCAAGTCTTTTGAAACGGCGCTCGACACCCGTTGCTTTGAGCCCGACAAACCGAATTTTACTCCGAGAATCAGTTCAATGATAACCTTCGGTGAAAATGATTTCAGCTATAAAATGAGCATTCTCAAAAGCATTGATGAAGAGGGAAGTGAATGTGCAAGATTTACCTTCTCTTATCCCTCAAAAGCAGGACTCGGACATTTCATTCACACATATGTCTGTGACGGAAACCCGATTCCGACCTTCCAGGGTGAGCCCGAAAGAGTGTTCATTCCCGATGATATTGATGAATTTACCAATGCGCTTTGGAATGCACTTGATGAAGATAATAAAATATCGCTCTATGTTTCCTATATTGATTTAGAAAACATGAGCGAGGAATACAGAATAATTAATAAAAACAACTAAAGCGAGGTGCCTTTATGAAAGAATTTGAACTCAAATACGGATGCAATCCAAACCAGAAGCCTTCAAAAATCTATATGGAGGACGGCGGCGATTTGCCGATTGAAATCCTTGCAGGAAAACCGGGATACATCAATTTTCTTGATGCATTCAATTCCTGGCAGCTTGTCAAAGAGCTTAAAGACGCTTTGGGAATGCCTGCAGCTGCATCATTCAAGCATGTAAGCCCGACATCTGCTGCAATTGGTCTGCCTCTTGATGAAAAGCTCAAGAAAGCCTGCTTTGTTGATGATATCGAAGGCGTTGACGAATCACCCCTTGCATGTGCATATGCAAGAGCAAGAGGAACCGACAGAATGTGTTCCTTCGGCGACTGGGTTGCACTTTCGGATGTCTGCGATGTAACAACCGCAAAGCTAATTCAGCGCGAGGTTTCCGACGGTGTTATTGCACCGGGATATGAGCCCGAGGCTCTTGAAATCCTTAAAACAAAGCGTAAGGGTAATTATAATATTGTTAAAATTGATCCGCTTTACGTTCCTGCAACCCAGGAAAAGAAGCAGGTTTTCGGAATAACCTTTGAGCAGGGAAGAAACGACTACAAAATTGACAAAAGCGTTCTTTCAAACATCGTAACTGCCAATAAGGAACTCCCCGAAGAGGCAGCTGCAGACCTTGTTATTGCGCTTATAACTCTTAAATATACACAGTCAAATTCAGTTTGCTATGCTTATAAAGGACAGGCTATCGGTGTCGGCGCTGGTCAGCAGTCAAGAATTCACTGCACACGCCTTGCCGGAACAAAGGCGGACACATGGTTCCTACGCCAGAGTGACAAGGTATTAAACCTTCCGTTTAAAGAGGATATCAGCCGTCCCGAAAGAGATAATGCAATCGACGGATATATCAACCAGAACGAAGAGGATGTCTGTTCCGACGGCGTATGGCAGAGATATTTTACCGTTCAGCCTGAGCCCTTCACAAAGGAAGAGCAAAGAGCATATCTTGATACTCTCGACGGTGTTGCACTCGGTTCGGATGCATTCTTCCCGTTTGACGACAACATTATGCGTGCAAGAGCAAGCGGTGTAAAATATGTTGCAGAGCCGGGTGGCTCAATCCGCGACGGTGTTGTTATTGAACGCGCCGACAAGCTCGGTATGGTTATGGCATTCACGGGAATGCGTTTGTTCCATCACTAAGAATTAATTAAAGAGGTAGAATTTCTTGAAAATATTAGTTGTAGGCGGCGGCGGAAGAGAACACGCCGTAATTAAGAAGATAAAAGAAAACAAAGATGTTGAAAAGATTTTTGCACTCCCCGGTAACGGCGGTATTGCCGCTGACGCCGAGTGCGTTAATATCGGTGCAACGGATATAGAGAAAATTGTTGATTTTGCAAGTGAAAACGATATCGATTATGCAATTGTAACTCCCGATGACCCGCTTGTTTTAGGCTGTGTAAACGCGCTTGAAGAAAAGGGAATAAAATGTTTCGGTCCCCGTGCAGAAGCGGCTATTATTGAAGGAAGCAAGGCTTTTTCTAAGGAACTTATGAAGAAGTACGGTATTCCCACAGCAGCTTTTGAAACATTCAACAATATGGATGAGGCGCTTTCATATGTTGAAACTTGCCCTATTCCAACCGTAATCAAGGCTGACGGACTTGCCCTTGGAAAAGGCGTTATTATTGCCGAAACAAATGAGCAGGCAAAGGATGCCGTTGTTTCGATGATGCAGGATAAAGCATTCGGAAAGAGCGGTGAAACCGTTGTTATTGAAGAATTCTTAACAGGTCCGGAGGTTTCGGTTTTAGCATTTACGGACGGAAAAACAGTTAAGCCCATGGTATCATCGATGGACCATAAGAGAATCGGTGACGGCGATAAGGGACTCAACACGGGCGGAATGGGAACAGTTGCTCCAAATCCCTACTATACGGATGAAATTGCAAAAAGATGTATGGATGAAATATTCCTTCCCACAATAGGTGCAATGAACAAAGAGGGAAGAACCTTTAAGGGATGTTTGTATTTCGGACTTATGATAACCGAAAACGGTCCCAAGGTTATTGAATATAACTGCCGTTTCGGCGACCCCGAAACCCAGGTTGTTCTTCCGCTTCTTGAAAGTGATTTGCTAACCATTATGCTTGCTACGACAAACGGCAATCTTGCTGACACCGAGGTTAAGTTTAAAAATGAAAATGCCTGCTGTGTTATTATGGCAAGCGACGGCTATCCTGTTAAATACGGAAAAGGTTTTGAAATAACCATTCCCGAGGATATCAGCGACAAGGTTTTTGTTGCAGGCGCGAAGCTTGAAAACGGAAAACTCCTTACGAACGGAGGAAGAGTTCTCGGCGTAACCGAAATCAGAGGAACACTCAAAGAGGCAATTGATGCTTCGTATGAGGATGTTTCAAAAATCAGCTTTGAAAATGCTTATTACCGCAGGGATATAGGCAAAAAAGCACTATTAGCAGAGGTGTAATCATGGTATACAGAATATTTGTTGAAAAGAGAAAGAACCTTGCAAACGAAGCTGCTTCGCTCCTTGCAGAAATCAGGGATTTTCTCAAAATCAATTCAATAACCGACCTCAGAATTTTAAACAGATATGACGCGGAAAACATAAGCGAGGAGCTTTTTGAAACTGCTGTTAAAACCGTTTTCTCCGAGCCCCAGACGGATGTTACATATAAATCCTTCGAGCTTGACGGAGATGCTGTTTTCGCTGTTGAATATCTTCCCGGTCAGTTTGACCAGAGAGCTGACTCTGCAGCTCAGTGCATTCAGCTTATCTCATGCGGTGACAGACCGACTGTTCGCGCTGCTAAGGTTTATGTATTATACGGCGATTTGACAGAAAGCGAAATTCAGGCAATCAAGAAATATGTTATCAACCCCGTTGATTCAAGAGAAGCTTCGCTCGAGCTTCCCGAAACTCTCAACATTCCCTATGATATACCCGAGAGTGTTGCAGTTATGGAAGGTTTCACCAAGCTTGATGAAAACGGACTTAAGAATCTTATTGACGAGCTTGGTCTTGCAATGGACTTGGATGATATAAAATTCTGTCAGCAGTATTTCATATCCGAAAAGCGCAATCCGACAATAACCGAAATCAGAATGGCGGATACCTACTGGTCGGACCACTGCCGTCATACAACATTTTTAACAATTATCGACTCGGTTAAATTTGAGGATGAAATTGTTCAGAAGGCATATGAAGAGTACCTTGAAAAGAAAAAAGAGCTTGGCAAAACATCTCCGATTTGCCTTATGGATATAGCAACCCTTGCTGCAAAGGCACTCAAAGCCGACGGCAGATTAACAGGACTTGATGAATCGGACGAAATCAATGCCTGCACGGTGAAAATCAATGTAACCGTTGACGGCAAAGAAGAGCCCTGGCTTCTTCTTTTCAAAAACGAAACTCATAACCATCCCACAGAGGTCGAGCCTTTCGGCGGTGCTGCAACCTGTATCGGAGGTGCAATCCGCGACCCGCTTTCAGGAAGAGCGTATGTTTACGGCGCAATGCGTGTAACAGGTGCTGCAGACCCGCTCAAACCCGTTGAAGAAACAATCACGGGCAAGCTTCCCCAGAGAAAAATTGTAACAGGAGCTGCAGCGGGCTATTCCTCATACGGAAATCAGATTGGACTTGCAACAGGCATTGTTGACGAGCTTTATCACGACGGATATGCAGCTAAAAGAATGGAAATCGGCGCAGTTGTTGCAGCCGCTCCCGAGGAGAATGTAAGACGCGAAAAGCCCGTAGCAGGCGATGTTATTATTCTTCTCGGCGGTGCAACGGGACGCGACGGTATCGGCGGTGCAACAGGCTCATCAAAGGCACATACTGTTTCTTCCGTTGAAAAATGCGGTGCCGAAGTTCAGAAGGGTAATGCTCCCGAGGAGAGAAAACTCCAGCGTCTTTTCAGAAGAAAGGACGCCTGCAACCTTATTAAAAAGTGCAATGATTTCGGTGCAGGCGGTGTTTCGGTTGCTATCGGCGAGCTTGCAGACGGACTTGAAATTGAACTCGATAAGGTTCCAAAGAAATATGATGGACTTGACGGCACAGAGCTTGCAATAAGTGAATCCCAGGAGAGAATGGCTGTTGTTGTTGATAAAAACGACGCGGATAAATTTATCGCAATGGCTAAGGAGGAAAACCTCAGCGCAACTCCCGTTGCTGTTGTAACCGAGGAACCTCGCCTTGTTATGAATTGGCACGGCAAGAAAATTGTTGATATTTCAAGAAACTTCCTCGATTCAAACGGAGCCGAAAAGCATATTGAAATTAATGCAGCAAAAGCTGAAAAATATACAAAAGAAATTCCAGACAGTTTCTCTGAGGGCTATAGATCACTTTTATCCGACCTCAATGTCTGCTCAAAGAGAGGACTTTCAGAGAGATTTGACTCAACCATCGGCGCAGGAACGGTTATTATGCCTTTCGGCGGAAAGAACCAGTTAACACCTGCCCAGGCAATGGTTCAGAAGGTCTCTGTGGAGAAAAAACACACGGATACATGTTCACTTATGGCTTGGGGTTATAACCCGTTTATAGCCGAACAGAGCCCCTATCACGGCGCATATCTTGCCGTTGTTGAAAGCGTATCGAAGCTTATTGCTTCGGGTGCTTCATTCAACCAGGTTTACTTAACTTTCCAGGAGTATTTCGAGCATCCTGGCAGCGATTCAAATCGTTGGGGCAAACCTCTTTCAGCGCTTCTCGGTGCATACAAAGCTCAGCTTGAGCTCGGCATAGGCTCAGTCGGAGGCAAGGACTCAATGAGCGGAAGCTTTGAGGACATTGATGTTCCGCCGACTCTTGTTTCCTTTGCGGTAACATGTGAAAAGATGAAGAACATTGTTTCGGGCGATTTCAAAAAAGCAGAAAGCAAGGCGGTTCTCATCGCTCCTGAATATGATGAAAACGGATTGCCGAAGGCAGAATCACTTATTTCTGTTTTTAACAAGGTAAACGGTCTTGTAAAAGAAGGCAAGGCACTTTCGATTTACACTCCGTCAATCGGAGGCGTTGCAGAAGCCATATTCAAAATGTGCATAGGCAACGGATTCGGATTTGAGTTCATTGACGGGCTTTCAATGGAAGAACTCTTCGGATATAACTACGGTGCATTCATTGTTGAAACAGACGACGAAACACTCGGTAAGGTTATCGGAACGGTTAAAAACACAAAGGCAATCACATATAAGAGTGAAACGGCGGATATGTCCGAGCTTCTTTCGGCTTATGAGGACAAGCTTGAAAGTGTATATCCAAGCAGAGCAAACGCAGATAAAACCGAAGCACCGATTATTTCATATGAAACTGAAAAGCGCTGTGCTCCGAGCATAAAATGCGCGAAGCCCCGTATTCTGATTCCTGCATTCCCGGGAACAAACTGTGAATACGATACTGCAAAATCAGCAGCAGATGCAGGACTTGAGCCTGAAATCTTTGTTATCAACAATATGACAAAGGACGGAATTCTCAAGAGCGTTGAAACATTTGCAAAGAAGGTTGATGAGTCCCAGATAGTATTCATTCCGGGCGGATTTTCGGGCGGTGACGAGCCGGACGGAAGCGGTAAGTTCATAACAGCATTTTTCAGAAATGCGGATGTAAAAGAAAGCGTAACCAACCTGCTTGATAACCGCGACGGTCTTATGGCGGGTATATGCAACGGTTTCCAGGCTCTGATAAAACTCGGCTTGGTTCCGTTTGGCAAAATCATTGATGTCGATGAAACCTGCCCGACATTAACATTCAACACAATCGGACGTCACCAGTCGAGAATTGTTCACACCCGAGTTGCTTCAAACAAATCTCCCTGGCTTGCTCATACCAAGGTCGGCGAGATATATAACGTTCCCGTCTCACACGGTGAGGGAAGATTTATTGCAAGCGACGAGCTTCTTGCAAGCCTTATCGAAAACGGTCAGATTGCAACTCAGTATGCTGATCTCGACGGCAATCCGACTCTTGACATTGACTTCAATGTTAACGGTTCGTTCTATGCAATTGAAGGTATAACTTCTCCCGACGGACGAGTTCTCGGTAAGATGGGACACTCGGAGCGTATCGGCGAAGGCTTATACAAGAATGTACCCGGTGAATACGATATGAAGATTTTCAAATCAGCAGCCGAGTACTTCAAATAAACAAAACAAAAAACAGCTGTCTTGCTAAATCAAGACAGCTGTTTTTCTTTGCTTATTTATTTTGCAAGGGTTATTGTTTTTGTTTCACCCTCATTAAACTTAACCGTTTGTTCTTCACCGCCGTGAACGCTTATTTTTATTGTTTGTGCCTTATCGCTCGTAACGGTGATTTTTACATCTTTATCGGTCCATTCAAGGCTTACCTCGGCATTTGTTCTTGCTCTTAAGCCTGTCAGGCTTCCCTCGCTCCATTCTTCGGGCATTGCGGGAAGTGCCTCAATTTCACCCGGATTTGAATAAAGAGCCATTTCGTCAATAATACCGACTGTACCGATTGAGGTGTCCGTACAGAAAACGCCCCAACCGCCGTGAGTATAGTGGTCGGTCATCAGTGAGGTGAAATAGAGATTATCCGACATAAGCATATAAAGCGAATTATAAACCGAATCGGAGTTTTTGAGTCTTGCGCCAACGAGTGCTTTGTGTACCCAGCCGTGGGATGCTGTGTCATCCTCACCCTGATTTTCCTTGTTTCTGTTTTCAATCGCCTGAAGGCATGCAGATGCAAGTTTTTGGTTATCCTGAGTTTCAAACGCAGGCCATGCGGGATATAAATGACTGATGTGGCGGTGTTTATTGTTTTCCTTGTATTCATCCATTGCCCATTCGCAAAGCGCACCGCTTTCATCATATTTGTAATCGGGCATAAGTTCAATTAAGTCAGCCCATTTCTTTGAGCGTTTTTCCCAACCATCCTGTTTAAGAGCTTTTTCAACAGCAATTGTCATATTAAGTCCGTCCTTAGCAGCGGCAATATCCATTGTTGCATTGGCTGTTATCGGAGAATCATAGCCCTGGGGTGCGTTCTCGGGCGAATAAGAGGGGATAATAAGATATTTTTCGTCTTGCTCAAGACTTTTCTTGCCTTTTTTGTAACAAGCCTTTCCGTCCTTATCAGTGTAGTATTCAGGGGTGACAAGCTGTTCCCAGAAATTAGCCTGTTTTGTTAAAAGCGGGAGCAGAATATCTTTTTCAAAGTCAAGTTTTTTGCCGTCATATTCAATAGTTGTATTGCCGTAGCACTCCCAGTATTCATATATCGGAAGAAGCATCCAGCTTGCGCCTGCATTCCAGTATTCAAACGGATAGGGCTTATAGTATTCAACCATCATCGCTCTGTCACCGTCGGTGTTAACGGGAACCTGAATGGCGTTTTCCATACCGTAAACCTTCTTGGCATTCTCTTCCCAGTCGGGAACCTGCTTAAGAACAAATTTTATGTAGCTTTCGCCTGCGGTTTTCATGTTTCCCGTGTTCATTCCCGATGACTGCAGATTAACATTTGCATCCATTGTGTAAATGCCTCTCCAAGCGGGATTCCATTCGCCCGTCCACATTCCGTAGAGTCTGGGGAAGGATGTTCCCGAACAGCAAATCTGAGCATATCTGCCCTGGTTGTATGCACGCTCGACCATTTCGGGTATAAGCTTTTTATTGTCCTGCTGAGCCTTTATCAGCTTCTCATTAACAAGCGTTTCGTTTTCTTTATCGCCGAGGTCAAATTTAACGGTGTTAAATAATGCTGACTGCTTTTTATGATGGGGCTTTAACGCTTCTTCATAGCTGAAAGCGCCGTCTTTTGTATATTTTTCGGCAATCTTTGAAGTGTAGGCATTGAGTTCATCAAGAAGCTCATAGTTTTCTGCACTTTCAAAATCATCCATTTTGCCCATATTAAAGGTTCTGTCGGATTTTGTGATAAGATAAACAGCGTCAGCATCGCTGATTTTTACTGCAGGGTTTGCGTCCTTTGCAACATTTTCCGAATCGTTTGTTTCCTTTAAAACGATGCGCTCTTTAGTTCCGCCGACGGTGATAATCTTTGTGAAACCGCAGTAACCGCCCTCTCTGAGCTCACTGTTTTCGTAATCGGGATAATGTGCAATCTGAGCGATATAATCTGCATTTTCTTCAACAAGCTTCTTGTAGCGCATATTCTGGGTATCTCCGCCGAAACCCCTCATTGAATAGCAGTCATCAAGGGACATTGTCATGTTGATTTTCTCACCGTCGGAAGATTGTTCAATTTTTGTTATTGTAACATTGTCCTCACGCGATGAGAATGTTGTTCTCTGCCAGGTTCCGTTTTTGTCGGTATAACGGACACCAACCTCCGCAGTTTCAAAATCAGTCCAGCGGATATAATCCTTGCAGTTATGCTTTTTACTATTGAATCTGAGAACAGGACCCGGATGGAAGGCGTAGAAATAAGTCGGCTCTCTGCCGTCAATATCCCAGCTGTCGTCGAAATTAATAACAGACTGCCTTGCATCATCAAGTTGAGAAGTAACCTCATCGGGTGTTTGCCTCGGGTCATTTGAAGGCATAATGAAATTGATGTTCTGATATATTATTGTATCGCCGTACGGTGAACCCGCAATAACGGCGCCGTTTTCACCGTTACCCGTAACCATACCCTCCTGCCAGCTGAGGCGCTCTTTATCAGTCTCGGCATAGGCAACAAGCTCGGTATATTCGGTTGCAAATGATTTTTTATGGTCGTTTTTAATCATTTCAATACTGCCTTTCTCAACTTTTTTCGGTGCCTTAGCAATGAAAACACCGCCTACAATAATTCCGATTACAACAATAACCGAAACCAAAGCCAATGCAATTTTCTTTTTCATATAATAACCTCTTAATTGTTTTTTTAGTTAAAATACTCCTGTCTAATTATACAATAGTCATATTTAGAATTCAATTATTTTGTATCCTGATAAATGAAAAATAAATAAACAAACGGAGAGATTATTCTCTTTTAACGAGGAACTGTGTATAATCAGACGGACGGCGAGATTCTCCTCTCAGCTATCGAAAGGTCCACCGGACCTTTCTCCCAATCGCGGCACTTTCTGCGCCGCTCTTGGAGTTCGTTTCGAATCTCGCTATTATGCTGAAAAAACAACAGACAGCCCTAATGGACTGTCTGTTATTTTTGGCGGAGACGGCGAGATTCGAACTCGCGGGGGATTGCTCCCTAACTGATTTCGAGTCAGCCCCGTTATGACCACTTCGATACGTCTCCGTATTTAATTTGCCCGATTATTGTAACAGAATAAATTTTATTTGTCAATTATAAATCTTTATGTTATTATATTGGCAGAGCAAGATTAATCAGCCATTTTAAATCGGTTTTGGATTTTTCTTGCTCTGCCTACCGTTAAAATTAGGAGTAAGTAAATGATTGCGATAATTGATTATGGTGCGGGTAATCTTCAGAGCGTAAAAAAAGCGCTTGATTATCTTGGCTGTGAAAGTGTTGTAACTGCCGATAAAGAGGTTATTGAAAGCGCTTCACATATAATTCTTCCCGGCGTTGGCTCCTTTGGTGACGCAATGGATTCAATAAGAAGCAGGGGACTTGAAGAAATCATAAAAAATGCTGCTTCGGGTGAGAAAAAGTTTCTCGGAATCTGCCTCGGACTTCAGCTTCTGTTTGAAGAAAGCGAGGAAAGTCCCGGCGTAAAAGGTCTCGGAATATTCAAAGGCAGCATTGTAAAAATCCCCGAAAATCTCGGCTTAAAGGTCCCTCATATGGGATGGAATTCCGTTAACATTAAACAAAACTTCGGAATTTTTGAAGGAATAAAGGATGAAAGCTATTTCTATTTCGTTCACTCGTTCTATCTGAAAGACGCCGAAAGCGATATTGTTGCAGGAACTGCCGACTACGGTGTTAATATTCAGTGTGCCGTTCAGAAGGGTAAGGTGAGCGCCACCCAGTTCCACCCCGAAAAAAGCGGTAAAATCGGGTTGGAGCTTCTAAAAAACTTTGTTGCGGAGGTATAGGATATGTATGCAAAAAGAATAATACCCTGCCTCGACGTTAAAAACGGCAGAGTTGTTAAGGGTGTTTCGTTTGTTGGTCTGAGAGATGCAGGCGACCCCGTTGAGTGTGCTGCGGCATATGACAGGCAGGGTGCCGATGAGCTCGTTTTGCTTGATATTATGGCAAGCCACGAGGGAAGAAGCACAATGATTGACATTGTTTCCCGCGTTGCTAATACGGTCTTTATTCCTTTTACTGTAGGCGGAGGAATAACCTCAACAGATGATTTCAAAGAGCTTCTGAGAGCGGGTGCGGACAAAATATCCGTTAATTCAGCCGCAGTCAGAAATCCCGATTTAATAAATGATGCGGCGTATAAATTCGGCTCGCAATGTGTAGTTTGTGCAATCGATGCCAAAAGAAACGGTGCTTCATGGGAGGTTTATCTCAACGGCGGAAGAATACCTACGGGAATTGACGCTGTCAAATGGGCGAAAGAAGCATACAAAAGGGGAGCAGGGGAAATCCTTTTGACCTCAATGGACCAGGACGGTCAGAAAACAGGATATGATATCGAGTTGACAAGGGCTGTCAGCGAAAGCGTAGGTATTCCTGTAATTGCATCGGGAGGAGCGGGAAAAGCCGAACATTTTCTTGATGTTTTAACCGATGGAAAAGCTGATGCGGTTCTTGCAGCCAGCCTTTTCCACTTCAATGAACTTCCCGTCCCCGAACTGAAAAAATACTTAGACGAAAACAATATACCTGTAAGACTATAACAAAAGGATGCTTCATCGAAGCATCCTTTAATTATATATTTGGCATTTTAATTGTTTGCAGGATGATAGTTCGGAACTATAGCCATAAGTTTTTCACGAACATTTTCATCATCAATATCTTCAAGAGATTTCAGCATTTTTTCAAATTCATCGTCATTGATATCCATTGGCTGGGTGACATAGATTTTTTCATTTGCTGTTTTTTCTCTTGTTGCCATTTCGCTGTCCATAGCAAGCTCTTCATAAAGCTTTTCACCTGGACGCAGACCTGTTATTTCAATACCGATTTCATCCTCGGTGAAGCCTGACAGATGAATCAGATTTTTTGCAAGGTCCATAATTTTTACGGGTTCGCCCATATCAAGTACGAAAACCTCTCCGCCCTTTGCAAGACCGCCTGCCTGACAAACAAGCTGAGCTGCCTCGGGAATGGTCATAAAGTATCTTGTAATATCGGGGTGGGTAACCTTAACGGGACCGCCCTCCTCAATCTGCTTTTTAAAAATCGGAATAACCGAGCCGTGAGAGCCGAGAACATTACCGAAACGAACAGCAGCATATTCTGTGTTTTCACTTTTATCGTTCATATACTGAACAATGATTTCGGTTATTCTCTTTGTGCATCCCATAACATTTGTCGGGTTAACTGCTTTATCGGTTGAAAGAATAACCATCTTAGGAACCTTGAATTCATCAGCGATAACTGCAACATTATATGTTCCGAAAACATTGTTTTTAACCGCTTCGCACGGACTGTCTTCCATAAGAGGAACATGCTTATGAGCTGCTGCATGGAAAACAACATCGGGATGAAATTCCTCGAAAATCTCCCTGAGCCTGTCCATATCGCGTACAGAGCCTATTCTTATGTTGATATCAATATTATCCCCGTATTTATCAATAAGCTCGTTCTGAAGCTCAAATGCGCAGTTTTCGTATATATCAAAAACGATAATGCTTTTCGGGTTATATCTTGCAACCTGCTTGCAGATTTCGGAACCGATTGAACCGCCGCCGCCTGTTACAAGAACAGTCTTTCCGATGAGGTATCTGCAGACTTTTTTATCAAGCTTAACCTCATCGCGGGAGAGAAGGTCGGTTATATCAACATTACGGACTCTTCTTTTTCCGCCGTCTTCAAGCATATCCTCAACAGTCGGGCTGATTTTAACCTTTGCATCCGTCTGCATTGCAAGCGCAATTAACTCTTTTTGTCTTGCTGCAGATGCTGAAGGAAGACATATGATAATCTGGTCTATTTCATATTTCTTTGCAAGTTCGGGAATTTCATCACATTTTCCTGCAACCTTAACGCCGTTAATCTTCTTGTGACTTTTTGCAGGATTGTCATCAAGTGCAATAACGGGAACTCCGTTTTTAAAATCATCATTAGCGAGTGAATCAATAACAAAGTTACCCATAAAGCCTGCACCGACAATCATTATTCTGTCAATATCAGGATTTCTTTTGTCGGAAAGGTGTTTTAATCTTCTCAATGACCTGTATCCGATTCTCGGAGCTATTATCGAAACAAGAAAGAAAATGAATATGATTATATATCTCCAGAAAGGAAGATGTCCTTTATAATGAAGAATTCCTTCAAAAAATACCCTGTCAACAACAAACAGTATTATTGTATCAGCAATCGCAGCAGCGGTTCCTCTTACTATTTCATCAGTTCCGGCAAAGGACCAGACACTGCGGTATAAACCAAATAAATAATTAATAATTACGGCAAGAACACCTATAAGAATGAAATGCAGATATGAAAACGCAATTGAGTTATAGCCGCCGATGCTGAAGCTTTTAAAATTATCAACGCCTCCGATGATATTTGACACAGATATAAGGCAGAAATCAAGCACTCCAATGATAATAAGTCTCAAAACAATAGTAAACTGGTTATCCTTGTAAACAATGCTTTCGTTATTTTCGTTCATAATAATTTTCCTTTAATAAGTTGTTAGGACAATAGTATATTATAAATACTTACATTAATCAAGCATTTTATTTGTTGCTTTCTTTTCCCTCATTATCAGTTTCTGTTTCAGTTTCCGTTTCCGTGCTTTGAATATCATTATTATCATTTATTTCATCGCTGTCTTTTTCGCCTTTTTTCTTTCTGACAGCTTTTGAAATTGCCTTTATTGCAAGAATGAACAATGATATAGCAGCTGTTAAACCGAGAATATAGGCGGGAATTATGTAGTATTTAACATGATTCATAAGTTTATCAACATTTATTCCCAATCCCATAAACTTTTGTTTAAGAGTCTGCTCGGAAAGTTTAGTCGTGGGCTCAAATGTGTCAAGAGGCGTGTCGGGGGTATGGGTGGTGACCTTTGAGCTTACTGATGAAACATTGAAATCAACCTGACGGTATATTTCATCATTAGCACAAACAACAACTGTTGCAACGCCTTCTCCGGTTGCAGTTATAACACCGCCCTGAGAAATATCGATTATGTTTTCTTCATCGCAGAAATAGCCGACAACAGCCTTTGCATTTTGGGGCTCAATTGAATACTCAAGTTCAACACTGTCACCAATCTGTAAATCGGTTGTTGCGGTGTGGAGCTTCATATCCTTGGCAAGAACAACGGATTTTTTGGTGGATTTTTTAGTGGTTGTTGTGGTAGTCGTTGTTGTTTTTTCTTTTTTGGTTGTTGAAGAGGTTTCTTTTTTAGTGGTTGTTTTCTTTTTCTTTGATGTTTTTTTCTTGGTGGTCTTCTTTTTTGTTGACCTCTTCTTTGTTGTTTTTTTCTTAGTAGTCTTCTTCTTTGTGGTCTTCTTTTTTGTTTTTTTCTTTTTCTTAGTGGTCTTTTTCTTAGCTTTTTTCTTTGTAGTTTTTTTAGATGCGTCAGACGCTACGGAAGCCCAGTTGGGATTGCCGTATCCCATTATTGCCCTGCCGTTAATGTATGTGCACTCTCTTACCATTGAGCGGTTGTTTCCTTCGATGGTATAAACATCGCCACCCGAATATGATTTAACAATGCCGACATGCTGGGCAGAACCGTTTCCGCTCCAGTCAAAAAAGACAAGGTCGCCCTTTTTGGGGATGTAGCCCGAAGATTTAGTGTGGTATCTTCCCTTGTTTTTAAACCAGCTTATCATGGAATTGCAGTTTCCGCCGCTGGGAATAATGTTTGCATAAAGCTTTACTCCGTAGTTTTCGCCGGCTTTATTAAAGCACCATAAAACAAAGGTTGTGCACCATGCACCCTGCCATCCGTACCATTCTCCGTATTTTGAATAGCTTCTTGTGCCCTTATAACCTACCTCGTTCTGAGCAATGGACATAACTTCGCTTTTAAGCTGTGCCTCTGTTGCAGCAGAAACTGTTAACAATGTAGGAGTCAAAGCAATAATCAAAGCCAATATCACAGATAAAATTTTAATACGCTTTTTCATAATTCGCCTCTCTGTCTGATATTACAAAATGATTTAAAAAGTTACAATATTATTACAATTACCCATTATACACACTTATTTCAAAAAATCAAGCATAAAAAGAAAATATATTATATATGAATTTTTAATAATATTCTTGAAATTATATGTGATTTTGTGCTATAAAAAGAATGTGTAAAAATAAATTGGGAGTTTGTTATGCTTAAAAATGTAAACTTAGAGCATGTTAAGCCTGAAGATGTTAATGTTGACAGCAAGGCTATAACAGATTTTTTAAACGAAATAACTTCAAAGAAGCTCGGACTGCACAGCTTTACGGTTGTACGGCACGACAAGATTTGCGCTCAGGGATTCTTTGCGCCGTATTCAGCGGAGTATCCCCATGTTCTTTATTCAATGAGTAAGAGCTTGACCTCAACAGCAGTGGGCTTTGCAGTTGATGAGGGACTCATAGGACTTGATGACAAGGTTGTTGATTACTTCCCGGAGTACAGAACTATCAGAAGGGCATTTAATAAAGCGCTGACAGTCAGAATGCTTTTGACTATGAGATCTGATAAGCTTGTAACTGTGTTTGAAGAAAAAGGTCAGACAGATTGGATTCAGCTTTTCTTTGATGCGCCTTTTATGCTCCCAGCAAATACAAAATTCAACTACATTTCCGAAAACACTTTTATGCTTTCGGCTATTGTTTCAAAGGTTACGGGAAAAAGCGTTCTTGATTATCTTGATGAAAAGATGTTCCGGCCTCTTGGAATTGAGAAGCCCTACTGGGAAGCCGACGGCAAGGGAAACAGCGCAGGCGGTTGGGGCTGCTACATGAAGAGCGAGGATTTGGCTAAATTCTTTCTGCCCTATATACACGAAGGCAAGTGGATAGACGGAACTCAGCTCATTCCCGAATACTGGGTTAAAGAAGCGCTCAGCAAGCAGACGGATTCCGTTCATGACGGGGCGCTGGATATTATCAACGGTTATGGTTTCCAGTTCTGGAAAAACAGAATTGCCAATTCATTCAGAGCCGACGGACTTTTCGGTCAGAGATGCTTTTTCTTCCCTGATTATGACGGTCTTGTTATTCTTAATTGCGGTGAAGCAGAGGACTACAAGGTTATGGATGTTTTCTGGAAGTATTTCCCGAATTGCTTTAAGAGCGAGGAATTAAACGAAAACAAGAAATCATGCGATAAGCTTGATAAAAAGATAAAATCTCTTTCAATGGAAAAGCTTGCGGTTAAACCCAGAATTACTGCGCTGGAAAAGGAAATTGAATGCAGAACCATCAGTTGCAAAACAAATGAGTACACCTCTGTTGTAACTGTTACAACAACCCAGATGCTTTTCAACAAGCCGGGTAATCTGAATATGATGAAATTCAGCTTTAAGGACGATTCTCTTCTTTTCACATGGAAGGAAAAGGATTATGAAAACACGATTGAAGCAGGTATGAACGGTGAGCTGAAGATGAGCGAAATCCGTCTTGCAGACCTTCACTATCATGCGTTTTCACAGGCTGCATGGCAGGAGAACGGAAGCCTTAAGCTCTGGATAAGACCTGTTGAAAGTGCTCACGAAAGAAGATTTACATTTCGCTTTGATTCGCTCGGCGTTTCGGTTGAAAACGAGTCATATCCAACCTTCCCGGATTTAACGGTATATTATCTGAATTTCTCGGGTAATCCGATTAAAACAGCTGCGGGAAAGAGGGGAGTCAAGAAAACTGTTGAAAATCTTGGACTTCCACTTGTTGAGCCCAATTTCAAAGGAACATTCATTGATTAAAACAATAAAAAATCGGCTTTGAAGTCTTGCTTCAAAGCCGTCAGACTGTCGAAAAAGTCCACTCGAAAGGGTGGGCTTTTGTTGTTTGAGGAGGGAAAATATGGTATAATAACTATGGTGATGAAAGATGATGGAAA
>CAJOEV010000007.1:0-53927 GCA_905233545.1 uncultured Eubacterium sp.
AAGTATTATCTTTCGGATTTGTCTTTTTACTTTTCGCTCAATACAGATAATAGAATTAATTACGGCCCTGCACTTGAAAACATAATATATGTTTATGCACGAAGTCTTGATTATTCTGTAAGCGTTGGAAGAATCGGAAATCTTGAATGCGATTTCATTTTAAGAGATAACGATTTGAACTATTCTTATGTTCAGGTTGCATATACGATTAACAATGACAAGAAAACGGAAGACAGAGAATATAAGCCGTTAGAAAGTATTTCTGATAATTATCCGAAATATCTGCTTACAACAGATTATCTCCTTCAGAAGAGAAACGGAATAAAACATGAAAACCTAATAGAATTCATAAAATCTAAATCAAAATTTTAATAATTAATAATTTATTTTTGAACGGCGAAATATATGATAATATGCCGCGTCGAATAGATAAATGGAGACTTAAAAGAGCAGTAAAGAAAGATGTAAAAAGCAGAAATCAACTTAAAGATTGCAAAAAAATGAGCAAGAACAATAATAAGGTTTTAAGGTGATTATGCAACTGCACAATTTGATAATGATACATCAGAGACAATGATGTGAGCAATTATTTTTTCTTTATCGATAAATCCATAAAAGATTAATTGTACAAAAGTATTAATAATCCTTCACTTGCTCTTTAGGCTAAAAAAAGAAAGATATGTAAAATAAAAAATGTGATTTTCTGGAAATAAAACAACCCTCCAAGAATGTTATACTCCCGGAGGGCTTTTGTTTTGATTATCTGTTAATAAACCCAAATATCATTATCGCTTATTGATTATATCATTGTTAAAATACAAATTCTTTTAGGATTACTACAAAACAGGAGATTTTGACGGGGCAATATTACCGGAGATTGATGTTTCTCATCAATAACAGTACCGGACTTTACAGTCAAAATAAAGAAAAACAAAGTAAATTTGTTTTTTATTTCAATATGTGATATAATTATATTATAAAAATATCAGAGGAGTGATTTTATGAAAAACCGGAAAAAAGTTATTGTTTTGTTTTTGAGTTTGCTTATGGTGTTTTGCGTAACTCCCGTAACGGATTATGCTATTCCGAACACATCAAGCGTAATTGTTGCCCAGGCAGCTGTGAAACTTAATTATAAAAAGAAAAAGCTTGTTCAGTATGACAGCTTTAATCTTAAGCTTAAGGGCACATCTAAAACGGTTAAGTGGTCATCGAGCAACAAAAAAATTGCAACTGTTTCAAGTTCGGGCAAGGTTTATGCAAAGAAGCCCGGTAAAGCAACAATAACCGCAAAGGTCGGAAAGAAAAAGTATAAATGTGTTGTTACGGTTGTTAAATGGTATTCCGAAAACGGAACATGGACGAAGAAAATCGGAAGCAGAACATGGTATTTTGATGTAAACGATTATACCAGCGTTGAGCCCGGAGAATTGGAATTGGGCGTTGTATATATTTATGCAGGCAAGTCAAATTTCGATAACGACAATATTCTTGCATCAGGTTATTACCAAAAAATCGGCGCAAATAAGTACAGAGTGGACTATGGAGAGGGCACAATTGATTTCACGGTTTCTTCAAAAAGTATGAAACTTAAACAAGTCAGCGGAAATTTCTCAGGTGTTAAACTCAACGGAACATTTAAACTTCTTCGCCGTCACTATTCTTAATATAGTATACATATTTTATCAGTCCCGCGCTTAACGGTGCGGGGCTGAATTTTTTTTGAAAAAACACTTGACAAGATAATATCATTATGATAATATCAAAATGAAAATAAGAGAGGAGGTGCACCGTTGGACTCAGAAAAAGAATTTCTAAGTGAGTATAATATTGAAGATTTTGACCGTCCATCGGTGACAAGCGATATTGTAATTTTAACAATGCGCTCCCAGAAAGAATGCAGCTACAGACACGACCCTAATAACAGATTGTCCATTCTTTTGATTAAAAGAGGACAGCATCCGTATAAGGATTGCTGGGCGCTTCCGGGAGGATTTATTAGCAGAGGGGAAACCATTGAGGAGTGCGCGCTCAGAGAGGTTAAAGAGGAAACAAATATTCTTCCGAGCGCACTGCTTCCGACAGGAGTTTACAGTGAAGATAACCGAGACCCGAGGGGCTGGATTATTTCAAATGCTTTCACTTCCGTTATATCTTCGGAAAATATCAATCCTAAAGGGGGAGACGACGCTTCCGACGCAAGATGGTTTGATTTGAGCTTTGAAGCAAATGACAGCGGAGAATATATGCTGCTGCTGACAAATTCAGATATTAAACTTGTTGCCGTTTTAAAAGAGACCAAAAGAAGTTTCGGAACAACAAGCTTTGAAATTGTTGAAAACTCATCCCTTGCATTTGACCATGCAAAAATTATCGCATCGTCGCTGAGCACACTGAGAAGCAGAGCGGATAATCCGCAGATACTGTTTGATTTTCTGCCCGAAAAATTCACCTTTGCCGAACTGCAGAGAGTATATGAAACTATAACGAATGAAACCGTTCTGACGGCAAACTTCAGAAGAAAAATGTCGGTATATGTTGAACCGACGGAAGAAACAACCACGGGCGCAGGTCACAGACCCGCCCAACTGTTCAGACAACGAAAATAAGGAGGAAACTATGTATACTAAATTTTTACCCAGCGAATATGTACTTCGCTACAGAAAAGGAAAAATCGTAAAGGAAGGCTTGGGACTTTCATTTTTCTATATTGAAAAAAACACTTCAGCTTGCGTGATTCCCGTATCAAACAACAGTGCGGACTTCATCTTTGAAGAGCAGACAAAGGACTACCAGACTGTATCCGTTCAGGGTCAGCTGACATACAGAATCACCGATTATAAAAAGATTGCAGGAGTTATGGATTTCACGGTTAAGCTCAAAAGCCATGAATACTATAACAACCCGATGAACTCTCTTTCAAAGAGAATGATTAATATTGCAGAGGTCATTGTTCGCGGAAAAATCGGCGCAATGAATTTAACAGAAGCGGTATCTTCAAATGAAACCTTTGCAAATTCTGTTCTCGAAGAGCTTCAGAGCCTGGAAGAAATCAAAAATCTGGGAATAACGATAAACGGATTCTCAATTCTCTCCGTTGCGGCAAACAGAGAAACACTCCGCGCCCTTGAAGCAAAAACAAGAGAAGAGATATTAAAGAATTCCGATGACGCTCTTTATGAACGCAGAAATGCTTCTATTGAACAGGAAAGAAAGGTTAAGGAAAACGAGCTTAACACAGAAATATCGGTTGAAGAAAAGAAAAAGAAGATTCGCGAAACGGAAATCAACACAAAGCGAATGGTTCTTGAAAAAGAAAACGAGCTTGAAAGAATAAAAATTGAATCTGAAATAGAGCTTGAGAAAAAGCGCAAGGAGCTTTCAGAGCTTAAGCTTGAAAACGCAAAGAAGGATGCGGACGCTCAGGCGTACAGAATCGGAGCGGTTATGGAAGCATATAACAAGCTCAGCAAAGAGGCTCTTGTTGCACTTGCAACTCTTAATATGGAGCCCGAAAAGATGATGGCTCAGGCATTTGAAAAGCTTGCTGCAAACAGCCAAAAAATCGGCTCACTCAACATTACACCCGACTTTCTGGAGAGCTTAAAAGCAGGTGCATAATAATGAACAGACTGACTGAAAACAAGATTGTTCTTGTTACTCAGAAAACAAGGCTTGAAGAATTAATTTACAGATATAATAATGAAAGCCAGGCAAAATTCTATATCGAACACCGTGGCGGCGATTTTCAGGATTATATTAATGAACACAACACATATAAAGCCGCAGTCAGCGAGGCTGCGGCTTTTCTTGAAAGCTACGGAAGACTTCAGGTTATCGACAGAGAGCTTGTTCCGAATTTTATTTTCGGAGAAAGGGATACTGTTGTTGCCGTAGGGCGCGACGGACTGGTTGCAAATGTTCTTAAGTATCTTGACATTCAAAGCCTTATCGGAGTAAATCCCGACCCTAAGCGTTGGGACGGCGTTCTTCTTCCTTTCAGCGCAAAGGATTTGAAGCTTGTTGTTCCCGAGGCGGTTGAAAACAAGCGCCCGATTAACAGCATATCAATTGCAAAGGCTCAGCTTAACGACGGTCAGTTTTTATACGGAGTCAACGATTTGTTTATCGGTCAGCGCACCCATGTTTCTGCAAGATATGAGATATCTCTCAATGATAAACACGAGCCCCAGAGCTCAAGCGGAATAATTGTTTCAACGGGACTGGGCTCAACGGGCTGGCTCAAAAGTATTCTTGCAGGTGCGCGCGGAATAAGCAGTTTTTTCGGCGGATTTGATTCAATTAATCTTCCCCAAAGCTTCGACAGAAGCTCCGATTGCCTGTATTTCACGGTAAGGGAGCCCTATCCGAGCACATCAACGGGTGCGGATATTGTTTTCGGAAAATTTGATAATAAATCTCCGCTGACAATCACTTCATATATGCCCGAGGGCGGCGTTATATTCAGCGACGGCGTTGAGGAGGACTATCTGGTTTTCAATTCGGGTTCAACTGCAAAAATCTGTTTGGCAGAAAAACAGGGCAGGCTTGTCGTTTAATATTGAAATATACTAAAAAACAGTGTATACTGAATTCATTAATGCAAAGGACTGATGATATGAAAAATATATTAGTTGTTGTTGATATGCAAAAGGATTTTGTAGACGGAGCATTGGGCACAAACGAGGCTCAGGGTATTGTTGATAATGTTGTTAGCGAAATCAAGAACTTTGACGGCAAAATTTTTGCAACCTTCGACACTCACTATGAAAATTATATGCAATCAGCGGAAGGCAAAAAACTCCCCGTTGAGCACTGTATAAAGGACACTGACGGCTGGAAGCTTAATCCTTTGGTTGAAGCGGCGCTTAATGCAAAGGGATTCACACCTGTGATTAAAAATACATTCGGAAGCGTTGATTTGCCCGAGCTGATTAAAGAATATGCAGACGGGGATGATTTCAGAATTGAGCTTATCGGACTGTGCACGGATATCTGTGTTGTTTCGAATGCACTTCTTTTGAAAGCAAACTTTCCCGAAAAGGAAATCTGTGTTAATGCAAGCTGCTGTGCGGGAGTTTCACCTGCAACTCATCAGTCTGCTTTGGATACAATGAAATGCTGTCAGATTGACATTATAGGAGAGTGAACTATGTTTGATGCAAAAAGAGTAAAAGACGAATGCGTAAAGTGGATTCAGGATTTCTTTGAAAAAAACGGAAAGGGATGCAATGCCGTTGTCGGAATTTCGGGCGGAAAAGACAGCTCGATTGTTGCCGCGCTCTGCGTTGAAGCGCTCGGTAAGGACAGAGTTATCGGCGTTCTTATGCCAAACGGTGAACAGGCGGATATTGATATGGCAAAGCTCCTTGTTGAGCATCTCGGAATTAAGCATTATATTGTTAATATCAAAGACGCTGTTGACGGAATAAAGAAGAATATTCCGTTTGATTTAACTCCTCAAAGTTCAATGAACCTTCCTGCAAGAGTAAGAATGACAACGCTTTATGCGGTCTCCCAGAGCAATAACGGAAGAGTTGCAAACACCTGCAATCTCTCCGAGGATTGGGTGGGCTATTCAACCAGATACGGTGATGCAGCAGGCGATTTCAGCCCCTGCTCAAATCTGACGGTTGATGAAATGAAGCAAATCGGCAGATTAATCGGACTTCCAGATGTTCTTGTTGACAAGGTTCCGATAGACGGTCTTTGCGGAAAAACCGACGAGGATAATTTAGGTTTTACCTATGCCGAACTCGACAAATACATCAGAACGGGAGAAATTGAAAACCCCGTTTCAAAAGAAAAAATTGACCGCATGCATAAGATGAACAAATTCAAGCTTGAGCTTATGCCTGCATTCAACCCGAACATAGAAGTTGAGGCACAGTTATGAGATTTGAACCCATTATTATTTCTTTGCTGGATACGGATTTATATAAATTCAATATGGACCAGGTGATTTTTCACAAGCACACCGATTTATGCGGAGAATACTATTTTAAATGCCGTAATACGGATGTTGTTTTCACACAGGAAATGCTTGATGAAATCAATGCGCAGATTGACCATCTCTGTACCCTTCATTTTACTGAAGAGGAGCTTGATTATCTTCGCTCAATCCGTTTTATCAAGAATGACTATGTTGAATTTTTAAGACTTTGGAGACCAATCCGCGAATATGTTAAAACCGAGCTTTCAGAAAACGGCGAGCTTTCGATTGTTGTAAGCGGACCGCTGTTCTCGGCAATGCAGTTTGAAATATTCCTTCTTGAAATAGTTAATGAAGTATATTTCCGTATGAAGTTTGATTACGAAGTTCTCAGGGCTTCTGCTGAAGAAAAACTCGAGCAGAAAATCAAGGATTTCAACAGCGGAAAACACACCTTTAAATTTGCTGAATTCGGATGCAGAAGAAGGCTTTCAAGAGAATGGGAAGACGAGGTTGTTAAGCGTCTTGCTTTTGAAACAAAGAATTGCGTCGGAACTTCAAATGTTTATCTTGCAATGAAGTATAATCTGACGCCAATCGGAACATATGCCCACGAGTTTGTTCAGATGTATCAGGGAATTGATAAAATTCCGCTTGCATATACAAACTATTATGCAATGAAGGACTGGTATGCTGAATACGACGGCGATAACGGAACAGCTTTGACGGATACAATAACAACCGATTTGTTCCTGCTTGATTTCAACCGTTCAATGGTGAACAACTATTCGGGCGTGCGCCACGACAGCGGTGACCCGTATGAATGGGGCGAAAAGCTTATCAAGCACTACGAGAAATACGGCGTTGACCCGAAATCAAAGCTTCTTTTATTCAGCGACAGCCTCGATTTCGACAGAGCCCAGAAGCTGTTTGATTATTTCAAAGACAGAGCTAAGGTTTCGTTTGGAATAGGCACATTCTGTTCTAACGACACTTGCGAAAAGGCACTTAATATTGTTATCAAACTGCAGTATGTTAACGGCAGACCTGTTGCAAAGCTTTCGGATACACCATCAAAAGCAATGTGCAGGGATAATGATTATCTTGAATATCTCAAGCGCTCGGTTGAATTCAGAATTCAAAGGGAAACGAAATAAAAAAGTGACCAGTGGCAAGTGACCGGTGGTCAGAAGAAATCTCCCATCTCATTGAGAAGGGAGATTTTTGATAGATAATACATAAGGGTGCTACGCACGCGGAGCGTCGGGGTCGCCGCTCCCTACAAATGCAGCGGGAACAATCCCTTTGAAATGTAGGGGACGACGACCTCGGCGTCCCGTTATAAT
Organism: uncultured Eubacterium sp.; assembly: GCA_905233545.1. GTDB lineage: Bacteria > Bacillota > Clostridia > Oscillospirales > Acutalibacteraceae > Eubacterium_R. The sequence goes on from CAJOEV010000007.1 coordinate 7,279, forward strand.
CGCGTCGCAGACCCGAAATTCCTCATTCCTACTTCCTATATTCTAACTATAATTATCGACCGTCAGAAACCGAGAACTCGCAACGCGAAACGCGAAACGCGCAACTAAAAAAATAACGGACTGCCTGAGCAGTCCGATTATTTTTGTTATTAGTCTGATGTGTAAGGAAGAAGAGCAAGGTGACGAGCTCTTTTGATAGCTGTTGTGAGTTCTCTCTGATGCTTTGCGCAGGTTCCTGTAACTCTGCGGGGAAGGATCTTTGATCTCTCGGATACAAACTTTCTGAGCTTTGCAACATCCTTGTAATCTATAACTTCAACCTTGTCGGCACAGAACTGACAAACCTTTCTGCGGCCTTTTCTTGGTCCTTTTACATATGCCATGGAATATTTCCTCCTTGTTTATTGGTGAACTTCTGGGTTAGAACGGAAGGTCGTCTTCGCTTTCGCTGTCAACAATTTCCTCAAAATCGCTGTTGTCCGCATTTGAATAGCTCGGAGCAGCCTGAGTGAATTCACGGTTCTGGAAATCGGTTCCCGATTCAGCCTTTGAACCGCAGAATGAAACGTTGTTAGCAACAACCTCAACTTGTTTTCTCTTATTACCGTCTCTGTCGGTATAATTGCTTGTCTGGATTGAACCTTCAACAGCAATCATTGATCCCTTGCGGAAATAACGTGAAATGAATTCCGCAGTCTGTCTCCATGCAACGCAGTCGATAAAATCAGCCTGGCGGTCTTCGCCCGATCTCTGATAATTTCTGTCGCATGCAACCTGGAAACGAATAACCGAAACTCCGCTCGGAGTTGATTTTAACTCGGGATCGTAAGTTAATCTTCCCATTAATGCAACTGTATTAATCATACTTATTCTCCTTTAGCTACGATGAGTGAACGGAGAACGCCGTCGGTAATGTTAATTACACGGTCGAGCTCTGCAGGGAATGATTCATCACAAGAGAAATTGATAAGAACATAGTAGCCCTCAGCCTCGTAGTTAATCGGGTATGCAAGCTTTCTCTTGCCCCAATCCTCAACTTCGCCAAGAGTGCCATTCTTAGAAATAAGGTCAGTGAACTTGGTCTTTAAAGCTTCTACTGCCTCGTCACCCTTTGTGAGTGAATAAACCATAACGATTTCGTAATTTCTTAATGCCATCTTTAGCACCTCCTTCTGGACATTCGGCGCGATATCTCCTCGCGCAAGGATATTAGCCTGATACTTCAAGCCCTAACATTATATCAACTTAATATAACGTTGTCAATAATTAAATATTGATGTTTTATTATATAAAATTACTATATATTGATGATTTCATTTATTCGCTTTAAATCCTGTGAAAATCTTCGCTGAGAAATCAGCATAACAAGTGTGTCGCCGTCTTTTAAAACCGTGTCTCCCTTCGGGGTAATCGGAACTTCGTTTCGCTCAACGGAAACGATAACGCAGTGTTTTCCCCAGTCGATATCTGCAATCTTCTTTTCATTTATCGGACTGCCGATGGGGATGGTAAAGGTTTGAAGCACCTTTTCGTTTGAAGATGTGTCAAGGGTGGGAGAATCGGTCTTTTCAACTGCTTTTTCAAAGAGAATTGAGTAAAACGGCGCAGTTCCGATTGTGTTTGCAATTGCGTATGAAATAAAGCTGACCGTTGCAATCGGGAGCAGTGAATTCATATTTCCCGTAAGCTCGAAAACAAGAATAATTCCCGTAAGCGGAGCGCGCACGATTGAAGCGAAAAGTCCTGCCATTCCGATAATGACGAATTCCTCGAACAAATCCTCATTCAGATTGAGCGTGCCTATTGCAATATTTCCGAAAATTGCACCGAGATATGCGCCGAGTATGCAAAGCGGATAGAGTGTTCCTCCGGGTGCGCCCGATGAGAATGAAAATGCACCGAAAAGGAATTTTGCAAGGAGCAAAACGGCAAGAATTTTAAGCTCGGGGCGCTGGGTTATAAGAAGATTTGCCATGCTGTGACCGCCGCAGAGAATCTGCGGAACATAAAGTCCGATAATTCCGCTGATTAAAAATACAAAAGCAAGCTTAATCGGATTTGGCAGTTTAATCTTTTTGAAAAGCTTCTGCGCCTTAACCATTATGATGTTGTATGAAGCGCCGGAAACACCGAAAACAACGCCCATAATAACAAGTAGCCAGTAGTTTCTCAGTGCAAGCGTTGCGGTGTCATAGTGAAAAATTGTGTCCTGACCGAAAAAGATTTTTGAAACGTAATCGGCTGTTATTGCCGAAACAATTCCCATAGTCAGAAGCGCTTTGTCAAACGAGTGGTGAAGCTCTTCAAGAACAAACATTGTTCCTGCAATCGGAGCGTTGAACGCTGCCGCCATACCTGCTCCTGCACCGCAGGAAATCATTCGCAGTTCGGTTGTTTTGTCGCTTTTTGTAATTCTTGCAACGCCCTTTGCAGCCATTCCTCCAAGCTGTACTGAAGGTCCCTCTCTGCCGAGGGAGAGTCCGCAGAAAACCGAGGTTGTTCCGCCGATGAATTTTGCAAGAATAACCCTCCACCAGTTGAGCGAGAAATAGCCCCGTATTTCACCCGAAACCTGGGGTATGCCGCTTCCTGCAGCATCGGGCTCAAGCTTGTTGATGAATGAAACAAGTACTCCGAGCAGTGCCGCAAAAACAAGCCAGAGAGCAATTTTTGCGGGTGAGCCCTTGACGAAGTCAAGCACTTTCATAAGTGAGCTTTCGGCAAACTGCAAAGCATATCTGTATAAAACGCAAATAAGTCCTGAGGCGATACCCACCTCAAGACCTCTTATTATCAGATATATGCTTTCCGTTTTCTTGAAACGGAGCTTTCTTATGGTTGTTTTTTCTTTATTGCTCATTATCAGCTTTCTTTTTCTTACCCGAACCGATTTTGTTTTCCTCGCCTTTTAAAAGGCGTTTTATGTTGTCTTTGTGCTTATATAAAACGATAATTGAGAATAAAATTGATATTGCAAGGGCAATCAGTCTGAAAAGCATTTCCTTATCGCCGAAGGTGTTTTTAGGTGCGATTGAAGGCGGGAAAAATCTATATTCCCTGTCAAAAAGGAAAAACGTGCAAACGGGATAAACGATTGCAAAAAGGATTGATGAAAATGAAATGTATTTTGTGATGAAAACAATTGCAAAAAACAGAATAAATCCCAAAACAAACATTCTCCAGTCAAGAATACATATCATAGCCGCGCAAACGGTTACGCCCTTGCCGCCCTTGAAACCGAAGAAGCAGGGATAGATGTGACCTATAAAACAGAAGAAGCCCGAAACAACCTTGAAGAAGTATTCGTACTTAAAGAATATCGTCGGTGCAACCCTGCTGAAAATGAGATAAACAACAAGGTATGCAATAATAACTTTTAGAAAATCGAGCACAAAAGCGAGAATTCCATACGCCTTGCCGTAGGTGCGCACCATATTTGTTGCGCCTGCATTTCCGCTTCCCGAATTTCTTATATCGCCCTTTTTAAGAACCTTGCTCATAATTATTGAAGAGTTTAAGCTTCCGAAAAGATATGAAAAAACTGCGCTTATTAAAAGCAAAATAACTGTTTTCATTGAATCACCCTCTGTGTTTGTTAAAAGAATTATAGCAGTGTTTATTTAAAAAGTTAAGTACTTTAAGGGATTTTTATTAATTATTTATATAAAATTAATCTAAAAAAAAAGATAAATAATTGAAAAACGCAGTAAACTGTAATATAATTAAGCGAAAAAATTTAAGGAGAATGCTTATGAGAGATTTTGTTTTGGTAACAGATTCATCCTGTGATTTAACACAGGAGCTTGCAGAAAAATTTGAATTAACCGTTGTTCCTTTGACTGTTGATATCGACGGAAAAATATATACTAACTATCTTGACGGAAGGGATATCGGATTCAAAGAGTTCTATGACCGTTCAAGAGCAAAGGCGGACATAAAGAGCTCATGCCCGAGTCCCGACGCTTTCAAAACTGCGTTCAAGGAAATTCTTGACAGCGGAAAGGATATTCTTTATCTCGGCTTTTCTTCAGCCCTTTCCGCAACAACCCAGAATGCCAGAATAGTTGCAGAGGAGCTCAGCGAGGAATATCCCGAAGCAAAGATTATTGTTGTTGATTCACTTTGCGCTTCAATGGGCGAGGGACTTTTCATTAAATATGTTTATGACGAAAAGCAGAAGGGCAAAACAATCGAAGAGGTTGCTCAGTATGCTGAGGATATCAAGCTTAACATCTGCCATTGGTTTACCGTAACCGACCTTATGCACCTTAAGAGAGGCGGAAGAATCAGCGCAACAACAGCTATTGCAGGAACAGCGCTCAATGTTAAGCCCGTTATGCACGTTGACAACGAGGGCAGACTTATCAATGTCGGCAAGGCTCGCGGAAGAAAGGCTTCAATTCAGGCGCTTTTTGACCATATGAAAGAGACCATTGAAAATCCGAAGGAGCAGACAATTTACATAAGCCACGGCGACTGTGAGGACGAGGTCAAGGAATTTGCAAAGCAGATTAAAAAAGAGCTCGGCGTCAAAGAGGTTGTTATAAACATCATCGGTCCCGTTATCGGATGCCACACAGGCGCAGGCGTTATTGCACTCTTCTTCTACGGAACACAGAGATAACAAAAAAGATTGTCGGATTTCCGACAATCTTTTTTTGCTTATTTTGTTTTAACGGTTTTGTAAGCGCTCCAATCGGAATAATACTTTGTTCCGTTTACAGTTTTGTATGTTCTTACTTCAACGAAGTATTTCTTATTTGCCTTAAGTCCTGAGACTTTTTTGCTTGTTGTTTTGCTTGATGAAACGGTTTTTGTATTATATTTTTTGAAGTTTTTATCTGTTGAATATCTGATTTGATATCCGCTTGTCTGAACGCTTTGCTTGCTCCATTTAGCAGTGAAGCCTTTTTTGTTTGCAGTAAGCTTTGTGAGTTTTGTTCCCTTTGGATTAATCTTAAAGGTTTTTGTAACGCTTCCGCTGTAATTACCCTTGAAGGTGATTATTGCTTTTGCAGTTCCGACCTTTTTGTTGTTTGAATATTTAACTGTGTAGTTTGAAGCTGAAACGGTTTTGCCGTTGCTGTCTTTAACGGTAACCTTCGGCTTCTTTTCTGAATTCGAATAGGTGTATTTAGAGCTTGAAAGGCTGACTGTTTTTGGATAATAAATTGTTGTTTTAGATGTTTTTTCGCAAATAACACAGGTTTTGGTTATACTTCCGTTTTTCTTTGTTGTTGCCTTAACGGTTTTTGTTTTTATTATTTCCTCAGTGTGTTCAAAGCTTTGAGAGTTAACCTCATTTCTGAAGTATTCAAGGGATAAAAGAGCATCCTTGGTTGCATATGCGTTCACTTCATCGGTGTAGCAGAAAACACCGGCTTTATTGCTTTCAAATCCTTCAACAAGGTTTTTATAATATGTGAAAGCAGTTTCAATATCACCAACCGATGCAAATGCCATCATTGCAAGCGCGGTTGAATCCGCGTTAACATCGGGAGCCCACTGAGGGTCGCAGTACGCGCCGTTTTCTTTGGTATATGATTTTATAACAGCTTTTGCGTCTTCAACATATTCAGCATAGCTATCCTTATATTTTGCAATTGAGCTTAAGAAGTGAGCGGTGTTGTCACAGGAAAATCCCCAGTAGTTGAGTCCGCTGCCCTTAACATAGAAATCTGCAATATATTTATCACAGAGCGTTTTTGCAAAGTTATCACTTGCAGCTTCAATCGCAGCTCTGTAGTAATACGGATGATAGGAAGCAGTTAAATCAATGCTCTCAAAAGCATCTATAAGATTATACCCCTCAAAATCAGCAGGGTTAATGCCGAGAATGAAAAGAATCTGAATAACAGCGCCGTAAATTCCCATTTCGCTGTTAAATCCTGCAACAGCAGGAGTAACAAGCTTTCCGCCGTTTGAATCAAGATTTTCCTTAACGCTTGAAAGAAATGTTTCTTCATATATGCTTGTATCATAGCCCGATTTTAAATATGTTAAAAAGTCAACCGCGTTTTCCACGCTGAAGGAATCAATGCCTCCCAAAAGGTATTCAGCACCGCCAAAGGTTTCTTTTTCAACATAATCATAAAGCTGAGTTGAAACATTAATTACACACCAGGGCGCAAAAATCGGAGCACCGCCGATATTGTTTTCCGTGCTGATTTTATATGTTCCGATTTTATCAAAAGAAAGGGCTATTTCGCCTTTTTCGTCGGTTGTTCCCTTAACTTCGCCGTTAACTGTTATGCTTGCATTAGCAACAGGAAGAATAACGGGAGCCCAGCTTTCGTCATAACCCTCTTTTTTAAGTGTTAAAGTAACCTCTTCAGAAGTAAAAGCGTTTTTCTGACGGGCTTCAAAGAAGGTGTATGCATCGCTCCAGCCGACAGCGTCCTGATAAAACATATATTCAACATAGTCACCGTCTTTAACCGTGTCATTCAGTCCGCCTGCGTAGTTTGAGCTGACGCGATAAGATAAGGTTCCTGCATCCTTATCGAATGCAGTGAGAATCCAGCTGCCGTTTATTGTTAATAAATCGGTGCTTCCAAATATATTAAGGTGCGCAGCAATCGTTGCGTCAAGAACTGTGGGTTCATTTCCTTCATCGGTGTAGCCATATTTATCCGATAAATCTGCCGAAACCTCAATCACTGTGGGTTCCTTGATAAATCCACCGTCATAAACACTGAATTCAACGCTCGCGGATTTTGCTTCTTCATCTGCAAAAACAGCCGTGCCTGCCCCAAGGCTTGATACAGCAAGAACAATTGATAATAAAATTGATAATGTCTTTTTCATATTTTCCTCCAATAAAAAAACTCTTCCCGGCAGAGAAGAGTTGCATAGCGAAAAAAGGCATAAAATGCCGTTTTCAGCCGAATTCTTCCGTTGCCCAAGAATATACTGAACGGCACTGGAGATTCGAATCTTCAATGCCTATGCAGCGCGTCTCCCGACTTATGATATAGAAGCTTTGCTTCATCGAATCTGCCTTCTCAAGAATTAATCTCAATGGCATATCAGATTCTTTTCGTCAAATACGGTAATGGCGGTTGCTCGGGATTCTCACCCGATTCCGTTTGCTGCAATAATAATATAACATTATACAGTTTATTATTCAAGATGTTATTATTGAATTGTTGATGAAATAATGATATACTAAATTAACAAAATTATTTATCAGTGAGAAAAAATATGAGTTTACCAAACGACCCGTTTATGCTTCTCAGCGTTATCAATATGAAACTCAGGGATTCCTATTCGTCTCTTGATGCGCTTTGCGATGATATGAACGAAAGCAGAGAAAAAATTGAAGAAACCCTTAATAATGCAGGCTTTGAATACGACAAAACAACAAATTCTTTCAGGTAAGAGGAAATATGGCAGAAATAAGCAGAGAAAAACACAGGGAAAGAGTAAGACAGGCATATCTCAAAAACTCATTTGAATCAATGAGCGATTCAAATGTTTTGGAGCTGCTGCTTTTTTATGCAATTCCCCGAAAAGATGTTAAAGAAATTTCATATGCTCTGCTTAACCGTTTCGGCTCGCTTGAAGGAGTGTTTGACGCCGATATGAAGGAGCTTGTTAAGGTTGACGGCGTTGGAGAAAATACGGCAATTCTTATCAATCTTTTTAAGAATATAGATTCAAGGCTTGATAAAAACAAAAATCTTTCTGTAAAGAAAATTGATGATTCGAAAAAAGCGATGGAGTTTGCGAAAAACGAGCTTTCGAATTTAACAAAGGAAGAAATTCTGATAATAACGCTTGATAACAGTCTGAATGTTATCTCGGTTAACAATGTGTCCCAGGGCATTTCAAATTTTGCAAGCGTTGAGCCGTACAGAATTATGGAATGCATTTTTAAGGACAATGCATCAAACATTATTATTGCCCACAATCACCCGAAGGGCAGTGTTGACCCGTCGCATGAGGATATTGATTTCACTCTTGAAATTATTCAGCTTTGCCGAAAGGTTAAGGTGAATGTAAACGACCATATAATAGTTGGCGCCAACGAAACGCTTTCAATGGTGAGCGACCTCAGATATTCAATGTTTTTTGACCGTTAAAAAGGAGAATAATTATGGCAGATTATAAAGTTATAGAAATAAAAAAGTCGGTTTTTGAAAATAACGACAGGGAAGCGGACAGGCTCAGAGAACAGCTCAAAGAAAACAAAACATTTCTCTTGAATCTTATGTCCTCCCCCGGAAGCGGAAAAACAACAACTCTTAAAAGAACCATTGCCGCTTTGAAGGATGAATATAAAATCGGCGTTATGGAAGCTGATATCGACAGTGAGGTCGATGCACAGACAATCTCCGAAACGGGCGTTAAAGCAATTCAGCTCCATACGGGCGGAATGTGCCACCTCGACGCCGGAATGACCCTGCAGGGACTTGAAAGCATTGAGGCAAATGATTTTGATTTTGTTGTTCTTGAAAATGTCGGAAATCTTGTTTGTCCCGCTGAATTCGATACGGGCGCTTCAAAAAATGCAATGATTCTTTCGGTTCCCGAGGGCGACGATAAACCGCTTAAATATCCTCTTATGTTCTCAATCTGTGATTGCGTTTTAATCAATAAGATAGATACAAAGAGCGTTTTTGATTTCGATGATGAAGCAGTTGTTCAGCGAATAAAAAAGCTCAACCCGAAGGCTGAGATATATTTTATTTCCGCAAAAACGGGCGAGGGAATGGACGATTGGTTTAACTGGCTGAGAGAGCAGATTAATGATTGGAACAAATAAAAAATGCGATGGAGAAATCCATCGCATTTTCTTTTATAAACAGTAATCAATTGCAACCGAGCTTTCGGCAACGGCGTGCATATGCTTTTTAACAACATTGCAGTGGTAATCATCATTTTGATAATCGTCAAGCGCTTTTGCATCGTCCAAAAGCACCTGGAGGATTATGTCGTAGGAACGGGGCGAATGAAGAAAATCAACGCCGACCTCAATTCCGCGGAGCAGAGGAACATTGCCCTGCATTGAAAGAAGAATATCCTTTGTTTTTTCGAGCATTTGCTCGCTGTTGTCTGTTAGCTTAAAGCAAACTATGTGTTTAATCATAACTATTCCTTTCAGAATATTTTTTCAAGATTTTCAAATCGTGTGAAAAAGTCAATGTGTTTTTGCATCTGCTTATTGAAAAATGCGATTATGTTTCCGTTACAGACTGCAATAATCAGCGTTCCCCAGGTTACGCCTATGAACTTATGAAAAAGAATAAGTGTTAACGCAATGCTGATTGCAAGAAAAACACCGTCAAAAGCCAGCTTGAATTTTCTTAAATCAAGCTTCTTTTCTTCAACAACTGTTCTTACAAAATAATCGTATGCACAGGGCGCAAGATATGTGTTCATAAAAAGGGCAACGCCAAGCGAGGTCAAAACCATGCCGAGAACAAAGATGAGCGCTCTCATCCATATTGCTTCAAGCTGCCAGTCCCTTATGCACCATATGAAAAAATCAAGAATTGAGCCGTATATAATTGCGGTAATAAATGAAGTTAAATAGCTCAGTCTGAATTTTCCGACTGCTAAACACATCAGAATCAAAACAAGGGTCTGAACAATGTATTCGGTCTGACCGTATGTTAAAAAGCTGACTTTCTCGCTGATGATATATGTTGGTGCGGCAATCATTGAAAGCCCGAAATTTGCCTTTGTCATTATCGCAATTGAAAAGGGCATTATAATGATTGCAAGAAGAAAAGTCAGCTCTTTTGATAATCTGAATTTCTTATTCATAAACTTCTCTTTTAAGCGCTCCGATATAGGGAAGGTTGCGGTAGTGCTGGTCATAGTCAAGACCGTAGCCGACAACGAATTCATCGGGAACCGAGCAGCCGACATAATCTGCATTGAGGTCAACAACTCTTCTTGCAGGCTTGTCGAGCAGGGTGCAGATTGTTATTGAGTTTGCGCCCCTTGTTTTAAGCATTTCCGAAACATATTGAAGCGTTCTGCCCGAGTCGAGAATATCCTCGATAAGAAGAACATCATATCCCGAAATGTCGATATCAATATCCTTAACAATTTTAACGGAGCCCGAAGAACGGGTTGAAGCGCCGTAGCTTGAAACAGCAAGAAAATCAAGCTTAAGCGGAAGATTGATGTTTCTTGTTAAATCAGTCATAAAATATATTGAGCCTTTAAGAATTCCGACAACAAGAAGGTTTTTGCCTTCAAAATCCTTTGTTATCTGAGCGCCGAGGCGTTTGTTAATTTCCTGAAGTTCTTCAGCAGAAACGAGAATTTTTTCAACATCTTTATTCATAATATTTCTCCTATAATAACTGCCGCCCCTTAGAAAAGGGGCGAAGTGTTTTTTTATCTGTCTTCTCTGAAATACGAGAGTCCGAGTGATGCGGGCGGCTGGTTTTCTTTCTTCTTACGAGCTGAAACCGCAATAAGAACGATTATCGTTACAACGTAGGGAAGCATTTTGAAAAGCTCCTGCGCCTTGAGGGATAAGCCCGGGACGAAAAGATAAACGATGTAAAGTCCGCCGAAAATAATCGAAGCGAAAATGCCGAGGTTCGGTCTCCAGATTGCAAAGATAACAAGCGCAATTGCAAGCCATCCTCTGTCGCCGAAGCCTTCGTTTGACCAAACGCCGTTTGCATAGTCCATAACATAGTAAAGTCCGCCGAGACCTGCGATAATTGAGCCGATGCAGGTTGCAAAATACTTTGACTTGGTAACGCTGATACCTGCTGCGTCGGCAGTTGCAGGATTTTCGCCAACAGCCCTGAGATGAAGTCCGCCCCTTGTTCTGTTGAGGAAGAATCCGCAGATGATTGCAATTATGATTGCGGCATATGCAAGAAATCCGTAGGACAAGAAGAGCTTTCCGAACCAACCCATTGACGAAGCAAAGGGAAGCTTTGTTGAGAAGAAAGCGCTTGTTCTTGAAAGTGAAACTGAGGGAACATCGCTGTCAACAAGTTTTATGAGCGAAGCTCCGAAGAAGTTACCGAAGCCAACGCCGAAGGTTGTTAATGCAAGACCTGTTACATTCTGGTTTGCTCTCAATGTTACGGTTAAGAAGCAATAGATAAGTCCTGCAAGAAGCGAACCGATAATTGTGCAGATAAGCGGAATAAAGATTGCAAGAAAACCGTTTAAAGCGTTTCCGCTTCCGACTGAGTTTTCATAAAGGAAGGCGCCGATAACTCCGCTGATACCGCCGATATACATAATACCGGGAATACCGAGATTCAGGTTACCCGATTTTTCGGTCATTATTTCACCTGTTGCACCGTAGAGTATCGGAATGCCCTGCATAACAGCACGGGGGAATAAAGAAGCTAATGTACTGATAAAAGTCATTTTACTTTACCTCCTTACTGCTTTTGTTGAATTTGATTTCATAGTTAACAAAGAACTCGCATCCGATAATGAAGAACAGGATTATACCCGTTAAGATATCGGAGAAGGATTTGTTAAGTCCGAAGTCGGTTGAAATCTGACCTGCGCCTGCCTCAAGGAAAGCAAGAAGAAACGCAGTTAAAATCATTACTATCGGATTGAATTTAGCAAGCCAGCTTACCATAATTGCGGTAAAGCCTCGTCCGCCTGCTGTTTCGGTTGTTATTGTCTGGCTTGTTCCGCTGACAAGAAGGAATCCTGCAACACCGCAAACAGCGCCTGAAAGAAGCATTGTTCTTAAAATAACTTTTTTAACATTAAGTCCGATGTAGCGGGCTGTGTTCTGGGATTCGCCGACAACCGAGATTTCATAACCGTGTTTGCTGTATTTAAGGTAAACATACATAAATATTGTAAGTGCAAAAACGATTAAGATGTTGATAAGATACTTCTGACCTGCAATCATGGGGAGCCAGCCGTTCTGTGTGCTGGGATTGATGATACCGATTGAGCCCGAGCCCTTCGGGTTTTCCCATACACGTGAGAAATATGCAACAAGCTGAATTGCAACATAGTTCATCATAAGGGTGAAAAGAGTTTCATTTGTATCAAGTGTTGCCTTGAACACAGCGGGAATTAACGCCCAGATTGCGCTTGCGGCAATACTCGCAATAATCATTGTTAAAAGAAGAATAATATTGGGGAGCTTGTTTCCGAATATAATCATACAAGCCGCGCTTGCAAGTCCGCCCATAAGAACCTGACCTTCGGCGCCGATATTCCAGAATCGCATTTTGAAGGCAGGAGTAACGGCAAGCGAAACGCACAGGAGCATTGATAAGCTCTGGAGCAGGTTCCAGATTCTTCTTGAAGAGCCGAAAGCACCGTCAATCATTGTTGCATAAACTCTTATCGGGTTTTCACCTGTGAGCGCCATTGTAACGATTGCACAAACTATAAGTGCTGCAATAACCGAGCCCAGTCTGATAAGTGTTGCATTGAGCGCAGGCAAGCCCTCACGCTTGGCAACATGGAAGAGAGGTTCGCGTTTTTTACTTGTTTTTGTATTACTCATTACCGCCATCCTCCTTTGCATTAAGACTCTTTGTCATAAGAAGACCGAGGTCCTCTTTCTTAGCAGTTTTGCCTTCTACTATACCCGTTACATTACCTGAGTTTATAACCATAATTCTGTCGCACAGAGCAATAAGAACGTCGAGGTCCTCACCAACGAAGATTATTGAAACGCCGTCCTCCTTCTGTTTGTTGAGAAGGTTATAAATCATATATGATGAGTTGATATCAAGTCCTCTTACGGGGTATGCAACCATAAGAACTCTTGGCTCAAGTGCAATCTCGCGGCCAACGAGAACCTTCTGAACATTACCGCCCGAAAGTCTTCTTACGGGGGTGTTTGTTCCGGGGGTTTTAACCTCAAGTTCTTCGATAATGTCTTCAGCAAGTTTTTTGGGCTGTTTTCTGCTTAAGAATTCGCCCTTGCCGTTCTTGTATGAACGGAGCATCATATTGTCGATAATATCCATATTACCGACAAGACCCATTCCGAGTCTGTCCTCGGGAACGAAGCTCATTGCAACGCCGAGCTTTCTGATTTCTCTTGGAGTTTTACCAACAAGCTGCTGTTCAACCTCATCGGTATCTGTGAAGAGGATTGAAGAGCCCTTTTCGGTTTTTTGAAGTCCAGCAATGGATTCAAGAAGCTCTTTCTGACCTGAGCCCGAAATACCTGCAATACCGAGGATTTCACCGCTGTTTACGGTGAAGCTGACGTTTGTAAGCGCATTCGAGCCATCGTGGTTTTTAACATTGAGCTTTTTAACAACAAGTCTTGGCTCGGGGTTTTTGGGGTCTTTTCTTTCAATGTTAAGGTCAACCTTTTCGCCAACCATCATTTCGGTGAGCGAGGATTCGGTTGCATCCTTTGTTAAAACGGTGCCAACGTTTTCTCCCTTTCTGAGTGTTGCAACTCTGTCGGAGATTTCAAGCACCTCATGGAGTTTGTGAGTTATTATGATAATTGACTTGTTATCCGCTTTCATATTGCGGAGAACATCAAATAATTTGCTTGTTTCCTGGGGTGTTAAAACAGCGGTGGGCTCATCGAGAATAAGGATATCCGCGCCTCTGTAAAGCACCTTGATAATTTCAACGGTCTGTTTTTCCGAAACAGACATTTCGTAAACCTTTTTGTCGAGGTCAAGAATAAAACCGTATTGGTCAACGATTTTCTTAATATCCTGTTTTGCTTTTTTAATATTGAATTTTTTACCGTCGTCAATGCCGAGAACGATGTTTTCGGCAGCAGAAAAGATGTCTACCAGTTTGAAGTGCTGGTGAATCATTCCGATTCTGTAGTCGAAAGCGTCTTTCGGTGAAGAGATAACAACCTCTTTGCCGTCAACAAAAATCTTTCCTTCATCGGGATAGTAAATTCCCGAAACCATGTTCATAAGCGTTGTTTTACCGCTTCCGTTTTCGCCGAGAATTGCAAGAATTTCGCCTTTGAAAACCTTAAGGTCAACATTTTTGTTTGCTACTACTTTAGTACCGAAGGCTTTTGTAATGCCCTGTAATTCGAGTGCAATTTTTTCGCTCATATGTACCTCCGCAGGTGATTAAATAATCCTTTGATTAAGTGACTACAGCCGTGACTGTTAATACAGCCACGGCCGTTTTGATTAAATTAAGTCCTCTTTTAAACTAACTTAGAAAGCAGTGTTAAGAAGAGTAATACCATCAAGAGTGATGTCGAAGTAAGGAGCTGATCTGTATTCAGACTCATGGAAGTAACCGTCTTTAACAACTTCTGTGTCGCCCTGGTATGCTTCGTCAGTGTCTACGTCAGCCATATAACCTGTAAGAACGCCCTTGTCATCAACAGTTGCGTTGAGATTTACCTTGTTCTTTTCGTCCTTTGTTACGGTGAAGTTAGCGGTGTCAAATACGTGAATCTTGCCAGCCTCAAGGTCAGCTTTAACTTCGTCAATCTTCTCCTGTGTGCCTTTTGCAGCAGCTTTTTCGTTTACTTCTGTAAGTTCAACAGAACCTGTTGCGATTGTTCCTGTCCAGTCAGCGTCGATAGCAGTTCCGTTCTGAACGCTCTCAACAATGTACTTGAAGTAAGGAGCCCAGTTGATTTTTGAAGAAACGATGAAGGTGTTGGGGCAAGCGTCAACAGTTGAACCGTTGTATGATACATCGGGGATACCTGCATTTTCGCAAGCTGTGGGAGCACCCATTGAGTCAGCGTGCTGAGAAATGAGGTCTGCGCCGCCTTCGATAAGAGTCTGAGCAGCTTCTTTCTCTGCAGTCTCGTCATACCATGAACCTGTGAACTTAACGTCCATAACAACATCTTCGCAAACGCTCTTTGCACCAAGATAGAATGAGGTGTAACCGCTGATAACCTCAGCATATGTGTATGCACCGATGTAACCCATCTTCGGAACGTCGCCCTTAAGTTTGCCTGCTTCTTTGATTTCGTTGAGCTTCATGCCTGCAGCAACACCTGCAAGATATCTGCCTTCGTAGATTGAAGCGAATGCATTGTGGTAGTTGGAAAGGTTCTCTGTGTGAGCCTTTGTACCTGTTGCGTGGCAGAACTGAACGTCTGTGAACTCTTTTGCAGCTTTGATGAGGTAGTCCTCGTGACCGAATGAGTCAGCGAATACGATGTTACAGCCCTGGTCAACAAGGTCAGCAGCAGCGTCGTAGCATTCGTTGCCCTCAGGAATGTTTGTCTTGAGAACAGATTCAACGCCGAGTGCTTTGCAAGCCTCTTTAGCAGCGTTGATGAAGTTAAGGTCATAAGTTGAGTTTTCATCGTGTAAGAAGATGAAGCCAATCTTAACGTCCTTTGCTGTGTCAGCAGCCTTTGTTGTGTCGTCAGTGGTCTCTCCGCCCTTTGAGCAAGCAACAAATGCGCCTGCTACTGCAAGAACTACTGCGAGGAGAACTGCAACAATTTTCTTTGAAAGTTTCATTTGATTTTCCTCCAATATTATTTTTTCTTTAATATATTATAAGCCGTTCGGCATTATAACCTTTTTGTTAGTCTCTGAATTCAATCTCTCCTGTTTCGTGGTTCATACTCTCAACAATTGCAAGAGATTCAACCTTGATTCCCTTTTCTCTGAGCTTGTCCCCGCCGTGCTGATAGCCTTTTTCAATAACTATTCCGCAGCCTGCAAGCTCTGCTCCGCCCTGATGAACTATGTCAATCAGACCGTTGAGCGCATTGCCCATTGCAAGAAAGTCGTCAACAATAAGAACTTTGTCACCCTCGTGGAGATATTTCTTTGAAACAAGAACATTGTTTGTTGTTCCGTGGGTGAAGCTTTCAACGGTGCTTGTTAAAACATTGCCGTCGTTATTCTTGGTTTTTGATTTCTTAGCAAAAACAAGAGGGCATTCAAACTCCCGTGCTACTAACGCACCTATGGCAATGCCCGATGCTTCAATAGTAAGTACTTTGTTTACGCCCTCGTCTTTAAATAATCTATGAAATTCTTCTGCAATTTTCTGCAAAAAAACGCAGTCTATCTGATGGTTCAGAAAGCTGTCTACTTTAAGGATGTTGCCCTCATAGACCTCACCCTCAGCTATTATCTTCTGCTTTAATAAATCCATAAGATACACCGCCGATATAAGATACGCTATTATAATAAACATTCTCCCTCCAAATTTCAACAATTATTTGAGATTGACACCGTTTTTTAATCTTTTTCTAATTATTAATGATAAAACGCAGTGTGAGCCATTTGCCATTTGTTTATTTTGCATATATAACTTTTCAGACTTTTGTATATTTTTACTCATTTTTCTTTGATAGTATAATGTGTTATAATAATTAATAACATTATAAAAGGAGTGATTTTATGACAAACAAAGAATTAGCACAGGCAGTTTTGGAGGCACAGAGCGCGTGCCCCGAATTTAAGGAAGCAGCGCAGAAATTCATTGACTCAATCGGCACAGAAAAGGAGAAGGAAGCTGGCGAAATTCTTCTTGCAGAAGCAAAAGAGGATATCTGCTTTATCGACGGAACGATTGCGTTTTTTGAAAGCGAAATGGCAGAGAAGATTTTCGGCGCCGAAATCGCAAAAGAAAAGCTCGCTGCAGCAAAAGAGGCAAAGGCAAACGGCGCAGTTTACTGCAACTGTCCGGGCTGCACAGCGGCGAAAAACATAATTGATAATTTCGAATAACTTGCAACTAAAAAAGCTGTTTCACGATTTGTGAAACAGCTTTTTCTTATCCTGCCTGTTCGGCATCGTGTTGCAGTGCTTTTTGTCTTGCTTCCTCGAGCATCATTGATTTAACCTTCATAAGTCTTGTTGTCGAGCTTCGCTCGTTTTCATCAAGCTTCATAGTTATATATTTGATTGTTTCCTCATATCTCGGAATCATAACATGCTCGAGCGCGTTAACGCGCCTTCTTGTTTTTTCAATCTCGGCGCTCATCAGCGCGCATGATTTTTCAACCTCGGCAAGACGGAGCATTATGGGCATAATGTCCGAAAGCGACTTAACCGCATCGTCGAGGTCGGAAGAGGTGAAAGCGTAGCCGTAGGAATAAATATCATTTTCGTCCGCTGTTTTGAGCTTTGCGTCGAATTCGGGAAGAATAACGCTCATAACATTCTTTTCGGTTATTTCAAGGCTCATTTCCTGAGCAGGCATCATAAGCGCAACATCCAAAGCCGCATCGCTCATAACCGAGCGCGCAACTGCAATATGCTTATTCGATTCTTTTATTCCTTCTTCAACCTGACGGCGCAATTCCTTGTTTTCACGAACAAGTTCAAGAAAACGGCGCATTAATTCGTCGCGCTTATCTTTAAGAAGCTTGTGACCCCTTCGTGCGGTTGCAAGCTTTCTTTTCAGATTTGTAAGCTCCATTCTGGTTGGGTTTACATTCATTACTGCCATAATTTCACCTTAGGAATTGAGAATTGAGAGTTGAGAATTGAGAATTTCGGGTGCTGCGCACGGCGATCATATAATCGGGTGCGGGTGTCCCGCCCACAATTCTTCATTCTTCATTTTTAATTCTAAATTAATCGTAGTATTCATCAAGAAGCTCGTCGGAGATACGTTTGAGTTCGCTTCTTGGGAAGATTTTCAGAAGCTTCCAGCCGATATCAAGAGTTTCCTCAATAGTTCTGTCGGATGAAAAGCTCTGGTTGATATATTCGTTTTCAAATTCGTCGGCAAATTTTGCGTAAAGCTTATCCATATCGGTAAGCGCTGCCTCGCCGAGAACGACCATAAGCTCTTTTGCGTCCTTACCTCTTGCATATGCCGAGAAGAGCTGGTTCATTGTGTTTGAATGGTCTTTTCTTGTTTTGCCTTCGCCGATACCCTTATCTTTAAGTCTTGAAAGTGAGGGAAGAACGTCAATAGGAGGAAGGATTCCGCGGCGGTACAAATCACGCGATAAGATTATCTGACCCTCAGTGATATATCCCGTTAAGTCGGGAATCGGGTGGGTTTTGTCATCCTCGGGCATTGAGAGAATCGGAATCATTGTGATTGAGCCGTCTTTTCCCTTCTGTCTTCCTGCTCTTTCATAGATTGAAGCAAGGTCGGTGTACATATATCCGGGATATCCGCGTCTGCCGGGAACCTCTTTTCGTGCGGCTGAAACCTCACGCAGAGCGTCGGCATAGTTGGTAATATCCGTCATGATAACAAGAACGTGCATTCCCTTGTCGAATGCAAGATATTCGGCAGCTGTAAGCGCCATTTTAGGAGTTGCAATTCTTTCGATTGCGGGGTCGTTTGCAAGGTTTGAGAACATAACCGTTCTTTCGATTGCGCCCGTTTCTCTGAAAGACTGAATGAAGAAATCAGATTCTTCAAAGGTGATACCCATTGCAGCGAAAACAACGGCGAATTTTTCATCCTTGCCCCTTACCTTTGCCTGACGCGCAATCTGAGCGGCAAGCTGAGCGTGGGGAAGTCCCGAAGCGGAGAAAATGGGAAGCTTCTGACCTCTTACAAGGGTGTTGAGTCCGTCGATTGCAGAAACACCTGTCTGAATGAACTCCTGGGGATATGCTCTTGCGGCAGGATTCATCGGAAGTCCGTTAACATTCATTCTCTTTTCGGGGATGATTTCGGGACCGCCGTCGATGGGTCTGCCAAGTCCGTCAAATACTCGTCCGAGCATATCTTCGGAAACGCCGAGCTCCATCATTCTGCCTAAAAATCTTACTTTACTGTTTGAGAGGTTGATTCCCGTTGAAGGCTCAAAGAGCTGAACAAGTGCGTCGGTTCCGTTGATTTCAAGAACACGGCATCTTCTTGTTTCACCGTTTGCAAGCTCGATTTCGCCGAGCTCGTCAAACTTGACGTTTTCAACCTTTCTTACAAGCATAAGAGGACCTGCTACTTCTTCAACTGTTCTGTATTCCTTTGGCATCAGAATTCCTCCTTTGCATTGATAACTTCATTGATATCGGAGTCAAGAAGAGAAAGGGTTTTCTCAAATTCAGCGTCGATATCATCTTCCTTGATATACTTGAAACGACCGATTGCTTCTCTTGAAGGAATGGAAACAAGCTTTTCAATGTTTGCATTCATATCAAGAGCCGCAAGCGCTTTATCGTAGAACTCAAGCACAAGGCTCATCATATAAAACTGCTTTTTAAGCGATGTATAGGTGTCAACCTCGTGGAAGGCAAGCTGGTGGAGGAAGTCCTCACGAATACTTCTTGCAGCCTCCATTTTAAGTCTGTCGGTTGCTGAAAGTGCGTCCATACCGACGAGTTTAACAATTTCTTCAAGGGAAGCTTCGTCAGAAAGAAGTCCCATAATTCTTGTTCTTAAGGTTGTCCACTGAGAATCAACATTGCTGTTGAACCATCTGCCGAGATTATCAGCATAGAGTGAATAAGAGGTCAGCCAGTTGATAGCGGGGAAGTGGCGCTTGTATGCAAGTGCGGAATCGAGTCCCCAGAAAACCTTAACAATTCGAAGGGTTGCCTGGGAAACGGGCTCGGAAATATCACCGCCAGGAGGGGATACGGCACCGATAACAGAGAGCGCGCCCTCATGTTCATTGCTGCCGAGAACCTCAACTCTTCCTGCTCTTTCATAGAACTGGGCAAGACGCGAACCGAGATATGCGGGATATCCCTCTTCACCCGGCATTTCTTCAAGACGTCCGCTCATTTCACGAAGCGCCTCAGCCCAACGGGAGGTTGAGTCTGCCATAAGCGCAACTGAATAGCCCATATCTCTGAAATACTCGGCGATTGTTATACCCGTGTATATTGAAGCCTCACGAGCTGCAACGGGCATATCCGAGGTGTTTGCAATAAGAACGGTTCTCTCCATAAGTGATTTGCCCGTATGCGGGTCAATCAGCTCGGGGAACTCGTTTAAAACATCGGTCATTTCGTTTCCGCGTTCACCGCATCCGATATAAACAACGATGTCTGCCTCTGCCCATTTTGCAAGCTGATGCTGGGTTACGGTTTTACCGCTTCCGAAAGGACCGGGAATAGCCGCAACACCGCCCTTTGCAATCGGGAAGAGTGTGTCAACAACTCTCTGTCCCGTTATGAGGGGCATATCGGGGGAGAGTTTTTTCTTATAAGGTCTGCCCTGACGGACCGGCCATTTCTGCATTAATGTAAGTTCAAAGCTTTCTCCGTTTTCGCCCTCAATTTCGGCAATCTTGTCAACAACCGTAAAATCGCCTTCGCTGATGGCTTTAACTGTTCCGCGCATTCTCGGAGGAACCATAATCTTATGCTTAACGATATCGGTTTCCTGAACATATCCGAGTTCATCGCCCGCAGAAACTTTGTCGCCCTCCTTTGCTGTCGGGAAGAAGTGCCACTTTGTTTCTCTTGAAAGCGAGGGAACTTCAATACCTCTTTCAAGATTGTTGCCCGAAAGCTCCATAATCTTTTCAAGCGGTCTTTGAATTCCGTCGAAAATACCTTTGATAAGACCGGGACCGAGCTCAACGCTCAGCGGTTCATTTGTTGATTCAACCTCTTCGCCCGTTCCGAGTCCCGAAGTATCCTCATAAACCTGAATTGAAGCCTTGTCACCGTGCATTTCAATGATTTCGCCGATAAGTCTGTGTTCACTGACTCGAACAACATCGAACATATTGGCGTCCCTCATATCCTTTGCAACAACAAGGGGTCCCGATACCTTTAATATTGTACCTTTACTCATATTAGTACCACCCGTTTACTATATATCTATAGTTAGTTTACTATATCCGAGCCTACGGCTCTTTCAACAAATGAGCTAACCTGTTCCATACCCATTCCCGTATTTCCGAAAACTCCCGGAATCGGAATAATGGCAGGGAGTGGCTCATCATTATATCTGTTTATCTCATTTTTTATCTGAGAAGCAATGTTTTCGGTTATAAATATAACTCCGTATCCTGTTTCGGCAAGATTTCTGAGAGTTTTAACCGCCTGTGTGCTCTCTTCAACAGGGAAAATTGTTATACCAAGCGATGCAAATCCGTAGATGCTGTTTTTATCGCCCATTGCCGCAATTTTATACATAGCATTCACGCATCCTTTCCCTTATAACATCACCGGATATATGACTCTGCTTTGCCGAAAGAATGATTCTCAGACATTTTATCTCCGTTTCCTTTGCAACAAAGTATGCAGCAAGGGGACTGAGTCCGAAAGCGGTCATCTTTGCCTTTTTAACAATGGAAAGCAGTTTGTCGTCACAGTATTTTTCAAAAGCGGAAGAGCTGTTTTGCAATTCTTCTCTGTAATCCGAAAAGCCCGATGATGCAAGCCATTCAAAGAATTCCTCTTCGCCCGACAACGCAGCTTCGATTAATGCGCTTTTATTGATTAAGTCATTATCTGCAATAGCTGTGCCCAGAAAAACGGAGCTTTTCTTCGTTCTGATTGCTCTGTATGCCGTTTTTATATCGGCTGCAAGAGCGTAACTGTTTGCATATTCAATTAACAGCTTATCGCCGCTTTCTTTTGAAAAAGCAATTATTGTTTCAAGTGTTTTTCTGTCTATAAGCGCGTCGCAAAGCTGAGCATTTCCTGTTTTGGTTATCTGCTCAAACGCTTCCTTTGCAGTGCTGCCGATAAATTCGGGAAGTGAGTCAAAATCACGGCTGCTTACCAAATCAAGCAGCTTTTTCGGCTCGATAACACTGGGAAGAACAAGATATCCCTCGGCGTCATAATCCATAATCTCGGATTTAAGAATTGCCTTTAGATTCTGGAAGTCGTTTTTAACAATTAACATTCTGAGAACTTCTGCTTTGTCGGCAGCTTCGTGAATGCTGTTCCAAACCTCATTCAGCTCGGCGTCCAGAACCGCGGAATAATCGCCGTCCTCACCAATTTCATAGCCCTTTTCGGCAACAAGCGCAGCTGCTTTTTTATAGCTTTCTGCATTAATCAGCTGTTCCATATCGCTTTGCGTGAGCAGTGAATTCTCCTTTGCGCGAACAGAGGCAACGGCAAAAAGATAGTTATTGTCTTTCAATTCAATTGCCTCCCGTTAATCAAACAAAACCGAATTCAGCGCATCTCGGAGCTCATCAAGCTTTGAAGAGGCAATCGCGTCAAACGAGCAGTTGATATCAATGTCCTCATAAACAAGAATGAAGCCGCCGTCAATATCAACTGAATCGCCCAAAACGATTTCACTGTCTTTAAGTTCTTTGTTTACGCTTTCAACAAAGCCCTTCGGAAGTCTTTTTTTATCTTTCTCAGACAAGCAAAGTGAGCCCTTCTGGTTTCTTGAATTGCTGATAATAAGCGCTTTGATGATTTCAAAGTATTCGCCATCGGGAAGATTTTTTATCTCATCAAGCGATTTTTTCAGTGTTTCATCAATTGTTTCGAGCTTCGATTTAAGCAGAATTTTGCTTTTTGCGAACTCCGATGAAGAAAGAGCAATCTGCGCCATGCTGTCAAGTTTCTTTGCGGTTTTTTCATCGTTATCCGAAAGAATTTTTTGTGCGCTTTCCTCGGCGTCCTTTATTATTTCGTCAGCCTTTTTATTTGCTTCTTCAATAATAGTGCGACAACGGTCATTTGATTCATATTCAATTTGAGAAATGATTTTTTCAAGACCTGACATATTGTTCACCTTTAGAAGTTTAATCTAAGAATTATAAGAAGTGAAATAAGAAGTGCAAGAACGGCATAGGTTTCAACCATTGCTGAAAGAACCATTGCTTTTGACTGCTGTTCGGGTTTCTTTGCAACAACACTTACACCCGAAGCGGCAACTCTTGCCTGAGCGATAGCTGAGAAATAGCCAACTATTGCCATGGGAAGACAAGCTGCGAAAACCTGAGCGCCCTGAGCAGCTGTAAGAGCTATCGGAGAGCCTGAAAGCAGCTGGATTTTAATCATAACCATAATTGCGGTAATGAAACCGTAGAGTCCCTGAGTACCGGGGAGAATCTGAAGAATAAGAACCTTTGTGAATTTTGAGGGGTCCTCGGAAATAAGACCTGCAGCAGCCTCACCAACGATACCAACGCCTCTTGCTGAGCCCATTCCGCTGATAAGAGCAGCGAGCGCAGCGCCTAAAATTGCAAGTGCTAAACCTAAATTAGCCATTATTTGTTTCCTCCTTGAACTTAAATGTTTTGGAATTTACTTTAAGAGGGTTAAAGGCATTTCCGCCGCCCTCATAAAATCTTGAGAAAAATTCAACATACTGCAAACGGTTTGTGTGAACATAAGCACCGATAATATTTATTCCGAAATTAACAGCATGTCCGAAAATAAATACGATGATAAACAGAATTGTTTTAACAATCATATTTGACGGAAGTGTTCCCATCATATTGACAACCGAGCCGATTATCCCCGTAACAAGTCCGAGTGCAAGCAGTCGTGAATATGAGAGAATATCCGAAAGATAACCCGAAACGGTGTTATACAGTGCATACAGTCCTGCGCCGAGTTTTCCGACAATGCCTTTTGAAGCTCTGCCCGCAGTTAAGACTATAAGTACAACGCCTGCAAGAGCAATGTATTTTGTTACATTTGTTATGCTCTTCGGAACTTCAATAATCATTCCTGCAAGAATCGGGGCAACACCGCCGATTGTCATATAAATCGATAGCGTGTCACAGATTGCGCCGAACTTATCGCCCTGCCGCCATTCCATATAGCCCTTGATTCCGACTCCGACAAAGAGATGAATTATTCCGAACAGGAAGCAGAACAGCATTGTTGTCATCAAATCGTCGCCCGCAGGATTCATCCAGACGTGCAGGCGCATTTCGGGAAGATGGAGATAATTAACACGGATTATGTTGATAACATCTCCGAAGAACGAGCCGAACATTATGCCCCAGAACATTGTTGAAATTCCGCAGTAAAGATACATTAAAACGGTTTTCCGTTTCTGTCCCTCGGGCTTTGCCTTAAGGAGAACTGTCAGGGTTGCGATAACCATAAGCAGTCCGTAGCCTGCATCCGAGAACATCATTCCGAAGAATACATAATAGAAAAATCCCATTATTGCGTTCGGGTCGATATCGTGCTTACCGGGAAGGGAATACATTTCGGTTATTCCTTCAACGGGCGAAGCAAATGAGTTGTTCTGAAGAAGAACGGGAATGTCCTCATCTTCATTGGGAACGCTCAGATTAACCGCCGCCGAATACTTTTCTTCAAGTACATTTGCGATTTTTTCGCTCTGCTTCTGGGGAACATATCCCGAAAGATAGAAGATATTATTTGTTACAGAAAGCTTTTTCAGTGATTCATATTTGTCGATTTTCATCGAAAGATAATCAATGAAAAAGTCGATATTATCGGCAAAGTCCGAATAAATCTTTATTTCTTCTTCGTACTTCTTTATATCTTCGCTGAGCTTTTCGATTTTTTCATTATTATTTTTTATTGCTTGTTTTGCGGTGATTTCGTATTGCTCGCTCGGTGCTGCAAAACCAAAACTCCTCAGAGCTTCAAGCATCTGCTGTTTTTGATTTCTCAGGCACAAAACGGCAACGCAGGAAAGCATTTCGCTTGAATAAATAATCTCTGCTTCATATGCTTCAATATCGGGAGCGCGCTCGGCGAGAGTTTCTTTAATCGAGCTTTCGCTTTGCAGATTCGGAAATGTTCCGATAATAAGCTCGGTGCTCCGTGTGGGCTTGATTTTCATCGGAACATCAAGGTTCTCCCAGATTGAAACGGAAGAATTGGCGGTTTCAAGTCTGATTATTTCAGCTTTTGCATCCGTTATCTTTTTATCCGCTTCCGTAACCGAGCAGGAGATGTTGTATGCTTCATCGCAAACAGTTTCTTTTTCAAGGTATTCCTTGAGCGAGATTTCCCTCGGCGGTCTGAACGAATCAATAATCGAGCTTTTCTGAGGAGCATAGAAGCCGAGAATCTCACGCGCTTTTTCTGCTTTCAGTTTCATTTTTTCGAGCTGTGAAATATTAATCTCGGTGTCAAGATGTGACATGTTTTCAAGCTCTTCGTGCTCGGTTATTTCAACAACGCCTTTTCGCTGAAGAAAATCCATAATATCCTTGCTGTTATTGAACAGGGAAATCAGTTCAATTTTCAGCATATTAACTTTTGCCGTAATTCCTCACCTCGTTTCCAAGTGTGAAATGTTTTAATTATTTAAGTATGATTTCTTTAACCTTGTCAGTTGCCTGGGGAAGTCTTGAAGCGCTTTTTTCTCTGAGCTGTTTTGAGAGCATTTCGGCTTCCTTTTCGGCTTCTTCGGTCATTTTTTTGGCATCGCTTTGTGCGCCCTTAACAGCTTTATCATAGGATTCATCTGCATTTGATTTGGCGCTTTCAACTATTTCTTTTGCCTTGGCTTTTGCATCGCTGATTATCTTTTCAGCCTCGGCTCTTGCCTGTTTTTCGTTCTGAGAGGCTTCTTCTTCCTTCTTCAAAACAGAACTGAGCATTTCGGACACCATATTCTCACCTTCTTATATTTTATCTTTTTCAATATAGCACAATAGCCTATTAATTTCAATATTAAATATTGATATAAAATGTTTTACTTTTCAGACTTTTTTTGATATAATTATCCCAAACAGAATGGGGGAGTAATTTATGAAAAAGACTGCATCATTGATATTGACTGTAATATTGGTTTTTTCAACATTTAACTTTGCCGTTTTCGCTGACGCAGCTACAACGGTTATAAGCAGAAGTACGGAGCTTTCTGCCGCTTTTAAAAACGGCGGTAATTATGAACTCAGCGCATCTGCTTCAATTCCTTTTATGATATATAAAGAGGGAATCACCAAAAACCTGAGCATAAAAGGCAACGGCAAAGAGATGAAGTGCAGCGGCAACGGAAACGATTCGATGTTTTTTCAGAACGAGTATGCCGTTTCGTCCTTTACTGATGTTGTTATAACGGGCAACACAAAACCCGATGTCGGAATCTGGCTCGGCTCGGGCAATATGAGTTTTACAGACTGTGCAATTAAGAATTTTAATATCACGACAAACCGTTATTCAGCTCTTGCAGCGGCTAATGGGACAAAGCTCACCCTTAAAAACACGGCATTTTCTAATAATAACTCATATGATTTGCAGATTAACGATTCCGCGACGGTTGATATTGCGGGCTCAACCTCGCTTTCAAAAGTAAGGGTTTCATCAAATTTCTGCAAAATCAATTTCAAAAGCGGTTTTTCGGATAGCTTTGAAATGAATTTTGACAATCCTGTTGCAAAGGAAATAGGAACTGTTTCAAGCGACAGCGATATTTCGAATATAACCGTTGCAAACGATAATTTCAGCCTTGAAAACAGGGACGGAAAGCTGTATCTCAAAGCTGATAAGGAACCTGAAATTCACTTTGATATGGCGCAGAGAGAAACGCTTTATAAGGGCTCGACGGGCTTCCTTTACGGCGCTGCTGAAATAAACGTTCCCTCAGTCGATTTGTTATACGGACTTAAGCCCGACACTATGGTTCAGAAGGCATATGCGGGCAAACAGCATCCGACGGGCGACGCAATAAGAACAAGCTCCGCGCTTCTTGAGGCGGGCGTAAAGGATATGCAGATATATCTTCAGGACCACTATCTTGAATGGCCGTACGACGCACCGTATAAGCAGGTTGAAAGAGAAGTTAACGGCGAAATGAAAACAATCACCGTAGTTGATGTTGACAAATATCAGAAGGTCGTTGAAGAAATCCTTTACGGTATGATTTGCGATAAGGTAAATCAGGGCGATGAAGGAGCATTTAAGGGCAGTGACGGAAACTATTATAAGCTTAACGGCAACGGAAAGCACTACAGTTATGTTCTTTTCAATGAGCCCAACGATATCTGGTTCAGCTGGAATGAAGGGCTCGGGGGAAAAGATTTCGAAGGCTTTAAAGAGGCGTGGAATCAGATATATAAGGCTGTTCATAAGATTGACCCCGATGCGCGATGCGTAGGTCCCAACTATTCGGGATTTGAAGAGGAAAACTATGATTCGTTCCTTGAATATTGCTATAATAACAATTGTCTGCCCGAAATTATTTCGTGGCACGAGCTTGGCGATATTTCGCTTACGGATTTCAAAAAGCACTACGACAAAATTCAGAATATTGTTGATAAATACTATACCGAAACCGAAAAACCCGAGCTGTTGGTTAACGAATATGCGCGCCACTATGATATCGGCTCAGTAGGCGGACTTGTAAAATGGCTTGCGATGTTCGAGGATAAGGATATGAGCGGCTGTATGGCGTATTGGGCAATGGCAAACACGCTCAATGAAATGGCAGCCGACCAGAATTCCCCCGCTTCAACCTGGTGGGTATATCATTGGTATGCTCAGATGACGGGCGAGCAGTGTCCGCTTGTTTCACCTGAATTTGACAAAACTAAATTTTACGGCGTAACCTCATACGACGAGAACAATAATATGGGATATGTTCTTTTCGGAGGAAATGAAAATGAAAACGGTACCGAAACCGTATATCTCGATAATATTAACTCAACCGATTTGACGAACAGCAATGATGCGATTGGTGTTAAAATCTACGGCGTTCCGTTTTCGGGACAGCTCGGCGCAAACTACAAGCCCGAGGTGATTTTTGAAGGCAATATCAAAGCCGAGGAAAACTCGCTAAAGATTAAGATTAACAACACCGATGAAATGGAGGCGTATTTTGCAGTTCTGACAAAGCCCGAGGACGATGAAACAATCTCCGACGCTTCCGGTCTTGAATTCCCGTATTTCAGCTATGAAGCAGAAAATGCAGAGCTCCTCGGCGGAGCAACGGCACATTCAAAGGGCGTTTGGTGGGATTTTGCAACCTCGGGAAGAATGAATGTCGGAAATATCAATAATAACGGCGACGGTGTTTGTTTCACGGTTGATGTTTCCGAAAGCGGATACTATAACGCTTCAATTTTCTATTCTCTCCAGGCTCCGTATGTCAACCCGAAAACCCTTGTTCCGCAGGAAAGCGGACAGAACAGGGGAATCGGAAAATCCCTTCCGTACGGAATGGAACTCGACGGAAAAACACTTCCGAATATCACACTTGAATCAACTGTAACCTGGGCATATAAAAGCCATTGCGACACAAGAATTTATCTCAGCGCAGGTCAGCACAAAATCACATATAAACATATAAACGGCGACCAGGGCAACAAGGGAAATCTTCAGCTTGTTGCAGCGCTTGACAAGCTCACATTAACCAGGGAAACGGGCTTTGAAAACGACTTTGAAATCTGCCTTGATGAGATGAGCAATTTCAAGGACGGGGACTCTTACAGAGTTACTGCCGTAGCTCCCGAGGCGGGCTATTACACAGTCAGCGCAGACGGCGAATTCACACTTAAAAAGCAGTGCATTGACTATGCAAAAGACGCAAAATCCTTCTCAAAATGCAGTGTTTACGACGTTCCCGTCGGCAAAACCGTTTATCTTGCAAAGGGCGCAAACACGCTTTTTGTTGACGGCAGTGCTTCAATTCTCAGCTTTGAATATGACAGCACGTTGACCTCGGAAAGCTCAAGTGTTATCAACAGCTGCGATATAACCACCCACGGCAACAGCCCGACGCTGAAAAAGAACAAATACGCAAACAGCGGATATGTTATTTCCGAGCTTGGAATCGGTCAGAATCCCGATAAAAACGATAAGGCGCAGTATAACTATTCAACATTTACACTTAACGCTCCGAGCGAGGGAACATATAATTTTGCAATCCGCTATTCAAACGATGAGCCCGCTCCGATTATGCAGAAGGCGGACGGCTCAACATATATTCATCCCTATAATATCGACCTTGTTGAAAGATATGCTCAGATTATTGTTAATGGCGGTGAGCCCGAGACGGCTTATTTCAAAAACACTTTGAGCTGGGATACTTTCAAAACGCTTGATGTTCAGCTCGAGCTCAAAGAGGGCGAAAACGAGATTAAGATTTATAACGATAATTCGTATCAGTTCAGCAATCTTGTCAATTCGACAGCTCCCGAAATTGACACAATAACCGTTTCAAAGCTCAGCGGAACAGGGGAAAAGGTTTCCTTCTACGCTCGAGGAGCAAGCACTAACCATGATTTCCAGGACGGATATCCCTTTGTAACCCCTGCAACAACAACTTCAAACGGCAGGATTGACTGTGAGCTTGTTTGCCTTGAATGCGGATACAGAAAACAAACAACAACCACTATTTACAAGGTTTCTTCCGTTTCACTTTCAAAAACTGCGTATGCCTATGACGGAAAAGAGAAGAAGCCGACTGTAACTGTTAAGGATTCAAAAGGCAGAACTATTGACAAGAGATTCTACAGCGTTAAGTATTCCGATAATAAGGCAATCGGAACAGCAAAGGTTAAGCTGACTTTCAAAGACCATTATAAAGGAACAAAAACCGTTTCCTTTAAGATAAATCCGAAAAAGACTTCAATAAGCAAGGTAACGGCGCTTTCAAAGGGCTTCAGAATTAAATGGAGCAAACAATCTTATTCGGGATATCAGATTCAGTATGCAGCGAACAGCTCGTTCAAGAGCGCAAAAACCGTTAATGTTAAAGGAAACAAAACAACAAGCAAGAGCATATTGAAACTTAAAGCAAAGAAAAAATACTATGTAAGAATCAGAACATACAAAACCGTCGGCGGTAAAAATTATTATTCCGACTGGTCGGTGAAGAAAGCAGTAACAACCAAGAAATAATGGAGAACAAAATGAAAAACGAAAAAGGTTATTTAACCCCCGAGGATTATGCAGAGCCGAGATGCCTGCTATGTGATGAGCCCTACGGCGTAACGCCCGAGGTTAAAAGCGTTCCTCAGCAGAGAATTATTCAGAAAATGAACGATTATATGAGTCGCCGCGATTATGCGGGGGCAGAGCGCCATCTTAAATACTGGCTTGAAGAGGCAAGGCTCGGCTTTGACAAGGGCGGAGAGCTTCTTATCCGAAATGAGCTTGTTGGTCATTTTCGAAAAACAGCTAACAAAGAGGGTGCATTTGAAAGTGCAAAGGAAGCGCTCAGACTGATTAAAGAGCTTGATTTTGAAGAGAATGTTTCCGCAGGAACAACCTACACGAATATTGCAACAGCATATAATGCATTCGGCGAAAACGAAAAGTCAATTGAGCTTTTTGAAAAGGCGAAAAAGGTGTACGAAAGCAACAAAAATACTGCGCCCGAGCTTCTCGGAGGGCTGTATAACAATATGGCGCTTACCTATACCGCACTCGGTGAATACGGCAAGGCTTTCGAGCTTTATGAAAAGGCGCTGGGTGTTATGGAGAATGTTGAAAACGGAGAGCTTGAGCAGGCGATAACCTATCTTAATATGGCGGATTTAAAAGAGGCAGAGCTCGGAAATGAAAAGGCGGAAAGCATTGTTTTTGACTATCTTGACAAGGCGCAGGAGCTTCTTGACACACCGTCTGTCAAACGCGACGGATACTATGCATTTGTATGCGAAAAATGTGCACCGAGCTTTGAATATTACGGCTATTTTCTTGTTGCAAAGGACTTAAAAAAACGTGCGGAGGATATATATGAAAGGGATTGAGCTGTCAAAGGCGTTTTATGAGGAATACGGAAAGCCCATGCTTGAAAACGAATTCTCCGATATTCTGCAATATCTTGCCGTCGGTGTTTTCGGAAGCGGCTCAGAATGCTTCGGATTTGATGACGAAGTTTCAATCGACCACGATTTTGAGCCGGGGTTTTGTATCTTCCTTCCCGACGAGGATGTAGTGGACAGAAAAACCGCGTTTGCCCTTGAACGGGCATATGCAAAGCTCCCGAGGGAGTATATGGGCTTTCGGCGTTCACTTATGAGCCCCGTCGGCGGAGCGCGCCGCGGAGTTTTAAGAACAAGCGAATTCTTTGAAGAAAAAATCGGAAGCAAGACGGGCGAGCTTGACAAATTTGAATGGCTTAGCATTCCCGAACAGTCCCTTGCCGAAGCAACAAACGGGGAAATGTTCTTCGATTATTTCGGCGAGGTTTCAAAAATCAGGGAGAGCCTTAAAAGCTATCCTGATGATATAAGGCTGAAAAAACTTGCAGGCAATCTGCTTTTAATGGCGCAGTCGGGGCAGTATAATTATAAAAGATGTATTGACCACGGCGAAAGCGCAGCGGCTCAGCTTGCGGTTTTTGAATTTGTTAAAAGCGCAATGCAGGTTATATTTCTTCTTAATAACGCATATCAGCCGTATTACAAATGGAGTTTCCGCGCGCTCAGAGCATTGCCGAAGCTTTCACTCGACGCGGAGATTATGGAATTCCTTTTAACAAGCTCCAACGATGGTGACAATGCCGAGGAGAAGTACTATGCTATTGAGGGCATTGCAGCGGATGTCATTGATGAGCTTGTTGAGCAGGAACTTACAAGTGCAATTTGCGGTGACCTTGAAAAGCACGCATATTCGGTAAACGACAAAGTAGCTGATTCCGAAATCAGAAATATGCACATTCTTGCAGCAATATAATATGTTGCGAGTGCCGAGTTTTCGGGTGCGCGCACGGCAGTTATATAATAGGTAACAAATAAAAGGATATATAATATGAAAATTCACGGATTACAAAAAATGACACTTCTCGACTTTCCGGGGCATGTTGCATGTACGGTTTTTCTCGGCGGCTGCGATTTTCGCTGTCCGTTCTGCCATAATTTTGAGCTTGTTGACGGAACTGAAAAGCCGATTATGGATGACGGCGAACTGATTTCCTTCCTTGAAAGCAGAAAAGCCCTGCTTGACGGAGTTGCAATAACGGGTGGCGAGCCCTGTCTTCATAAAGATTTGAAAGAGCTTATAATAAAAATCAGAAATGCGGGCTATCCTGTTAAGCTTGACACAAACGGAAATCACCCCGAGCTTCTTAAAGAGCTGATTGACGAGGGACTTGTTGAATATGTTGCAATGGATATCAAAAACAGCGAGGATAAATATGCTTTGACCTGCGGACTTGATGAAATTGATATGTCCCCGATAAAAGAGAGCATTTCGATTCTTATGAATTCAAATATTGCCTATGAATTTCGCACAACAGTTATTAAGGAATTCCACGAGGAAAACGATTTTTACAAAATAGGCGAAATGATTAAGGGCGCAAAAGCATATTATCTTCAAAGATTCACCGACAGAGATTCTGTTCCCTACGGAAATCTGACCTCGCCGCATCCCGATGAAATGCGCGTTTTTGCCGAAATTGCACGCAAATACGTTGAAAATACAAATTTGCGCGGAGTTGACTAACAACTATATATTGTGTATTACGAAAAGAATCAACAAAAATTTTAGAATATATTGTAAAAAACATATTGACAAAAGCCTCTCTTAATGATAGAATGTTTTTCGCAGTCAAAAATTTTAGGACGACGAAGAATACTATCAGAAGAGAGGTTTATTATGTATCAGGTAATTAAAAGAGACGGCAGTGTTGCTGACTTTAATATCAGCAAAATAAGCTCTGCTATCGCAAAAGCATTTGATTCGCAAAACAGAAATTATCATCAGAGCATTATCGATTTAATCGCGCTTCACGTAACCGCTGATTTCGAAAACAAGATTGAAGACGGAAAAATCTCGGTTGAAGCTATCCAGGACAGCGTTGAAAAAGTTCTCTCGGAATCGGGCTATGCCGATGTCGCAAAAGCTTATATTCTCTACAGACGCCAGAGAGAAAAGGTAAGAAATATCAACTCTGCTCTTCTTAACTACAAGGAGATTGTTGATAACTATCTTAAAATCAACGACTGGAGAGTTAAGGAAAACGCAACTGTAACATATTCAGTAGGCGGTCTTATTCTTTCAAACTCGGGTGCCATTACAGCTAACTACTGGCTCAGTGAAGTATATGACGATGAAACCGCAGATGCCCACAGAAATGCCGATATTCATATTCACGACCTCTCAATGCTTACCGGTTACTGTGCAGGTTGGAGCTTGAAGCAGCTCATCCAGGAAGGTCTCGGCGGTGTTACGGGCAAGATTACATCTTCACCTGCAAACCACCTTTCAACTCTCTGCAACCAGATGGTGAACTTCCTCGGCATTATGCAGAACGAATGGGCAGGTGCTCAGGCATTCTCATCATTCGATACTTATCTTGCTCCCTTTGTTAAGGTTGACAACCTCACTCAGAAAGAGGTTAAGCAGTGCATTCAGAGCTTCGTTTACGGTGTTAACACTCCGTCCCGTTGGGGAACACAGGCTCCGTTTTCAAATATAACTCTTGACTGGGTTGTTCCAAACGACCTTAAAAACCTTCCCGCTCTTATCGGCGGCAAGGAAATGGATTTCACTTATGGCGACTGCCAGAAGGAAATGGATATGGTAAATAAAGCCTTCATCGAAATTATGATTGAAGGCGACGCAAACGGAAGAGGATTCCAGTATCCCATCCCGACATATTCAATAACTCGCAGCTTCGACTGGAGCGAAACAGAGAACAACAAGCTCTTATTTGAAATGACTGCAAAATACGGAACTCCGTATTTCTCAAACTATATCAATTCGGATATGGAGCCCAGCGATGTTCGTTCAATGTGCTGCAGACTTCGTCTTGACCTTCGTGAGCTTCGCAAGAAGAGCGGCGGATTCTTCGGCTCGGGTGAATCAACAGGCTCAATCGGTGTTGTAACAATCAACCTTCCGAGAATTGCTTATCAGGCAAAGGACGAAAAGGATTTCTATGAGCGTCTTGACCGTCTTATGGATATTGCAGCGCGTTCACTCAAAACCAAGAGAACTGTTATAACAACTCTTCTCGACCAGGGACTCTATCCGTATACAAAGAGATATCTCGGAACATTTGCAAACCACTTCTCAACAATCGGTCTTATCGGTATGAACGAGGTTGGACTTAATGCAAACTGGCTTAAAGCAGACCTCACCGATGCAAAGGTACAGAGATTTGCAAGAGATGTTCTCAATCATATGAGAGAGCGCCTTTCGGATTATCAGGAAATGTACGGCGACCTTTACAACCTTGAGGCAACTCCAGCAGAGTCAACAACCTATCGTTTTGCTAAGCACGATAAGGAGGATTTCCCGGACATCATCACTGCAAATATGAACGGAACTCCTTACTATACAAACTCATCACATCTTCCTGTCGGATATACAGAGGATATCTTCTCTGCTCTTGATATTCAGGATGACCTTCAGACACTCTACACCTCAGGAACTGTTTTCCATGCATTCCTCGGCGAAAAGCTTCCCGATTGGAAGGCTGCAGCAAATCTTGTTCGCAAGATTGCGGAAAACTACAAGCTTCCTTACTACACAATGTCTCCCACATACTCAGTATGTAAGGACCACGGCTACTTAACAGGCGAGCAGTACACCTGCCCGATTTGCGGAGCTAAAACAGAGGTTAACAGCCGTATCACAGGCTACTATCGTCCGATTCAGAACTGGAACGACGGTAAGGCTCAGGAATATAAGGACAGAAAGGTTTACAACATCGGCAGATCAAAGCTCACCCACACAGGACCGAATCCCGCTCCCGTTGACTATGTTGAGCCCGAAGCAATTGCAAACGATGCAGCTGCTGCAGCTGATGTTGATGCAAACATCATCCTCTTCAAGACCGCAACCTGCCCCAACTGTAAGGCAGCAGGCGCACTTCTTGACAAGGCAGGCGTTCAGTACACAGCTCTTAATGCGGATGAGCAGGCAGAGCTTGTTGCAAAGTTCGGAATCAAGCAGGCTCCGACACTCATCGTTATGAACGGCGACGATTCATTCGAAAAATTCCGCGGTGTTTCAGACATCAAGGGTTGGTTAATGAATCAGTAATATAATCGCTGTGCGCAGCACCCGACACTTTTCACTATTATCTCTTCTCTTAAAGAGAAAAGTGAAAGGTGAAGAGTGAAGAGAGAAGAGTACTATAGGGAGGGTCTCCGTGCCCTCCCATAATTTTTGATTGGAGATAAATTTATGTACGATATAATTGTTGTTGGCGGAGGACCCGCAGGAATGACGGCGGCGCTCTACGCTCAGAGAAACGGCAAAAGCGCGCTTGTTATTGAAAAAGCGGGCTTCGGCGGTCAGATAACCCATTCACCAAAGGTTGAAAACTATCCCTCAAGACTCTCAATGAGCGGAAATGAATTTGCGGACGAGCTCTTTTCCCAGATACTTGAACAGGGCGCCGAATTCGAAATTGAAACCGTTTGCGGTATTGAGGACAAGGGCGATTATAAAGTTGTTTTAACTGAAGAGGGAAGCGCATTTGAAGGCAAAGCCGTTATTATCGCAACGGGCGTAAAACACAGAATGCTCGGTTTGGAAGGTGAAAACGACCTTGTGGGCGAAGGTATTTCCTTCTGCGCTGTTTGCGACGGCGATTTTTATAAAAACAAAACCGTCTGCGTTGCAGGCGGAGGAAACTCAGCGCTTCAGGAAGCAATTCTTCTTTCGGATAAATGCTCAAAGGTAATAATGCTCCAGGATATGCCCTATTTCACAGGTGAGCAGAGACTTCAGGATGTTCTTTTTGCAAGGGAGAATGTTGAAGCCCACACGGGAGTAAAAATTGAAAAGCTCCTCACCGAAAACGGTGAATTCTGCGGCGTTGAGATTTCAAAAGCAGAAACGGGCGAAAAGCAGATTGTTAATTGCGACGGACTTTTTGTTGCAATCGGTCTTGTTCCCGAAAACGAGCCGTTTAAAGAGCTTGCAGAGCTGAATGACTATGGCTATTTTGATTCGGGCGAAGCATGCACAACAAAAACACCCGGTATTTTTGTTGCAGGGGATTGCAGAAGCAAAATGATACGCCAGATAACAACCGCCGCAGCGGACGGAACAATCGCCGCTCTTGCAGCTTGTAATTATATTAATCAGCAGTAATTTAAAACGCATCGAAAGCTTTCGATGCGTTTTTTATATCAGATATTTAATTATCAGTTCCGCTATGAAAACGCCCGTTGAAGCGCCGAGAGCAACGGTCAGGAGCCCTCTTTTGAAATATGCGAGAATGAGCGCAATGCAAACGCCCGCGATTGCAGAAGCGATATGGTCGGTTGCAAAGAATACGGCGGGAATTGTCATAACGCTTAAAACCGCGTAGGGCATATAGTGAAGAAACGACAGGAAAAACCTGTTTTCAATTTTCTTTTTTATAAGAACAAGCGGAATTGCCCTGACGAGATATGTCACAAGCGCCATTGTTAAAAGGTAGGGAAGAAAGACATCAATTTTCATTTTGCTGTGCCTCCTTCTTCTCATCAATCGGGAAAAGAGCAGCCGCAGCAGCGCTTGCAATAACTGAGCAGATAATTATAACAAATCCGCTCTGAACCTGTGAAAGCAGGGGAACAAATCTGAAAAGGCAGCTCAGAACAATTGCGAAAGCCACGCAGAAAAGAACATGTTTGTTTTCCTTTGCAGGCGGAACAACAATTGCAATAAACATTCCGTAAATAGCAATTCCGAGTGCTGAAATAAGCATTGCGGGCAGAATATTGCCTGCAACAGCGCCCACAATAGTTCCTGCGCTCCAGCCCAGCCACGGGGTTAAAATCAAGCCGAACATATATTTTCTGCCGACGCTTTCTTTTGATGACGCAACGGCAAAAACTTCGTCGGTGTTGACAAAGGCTATGATAAATCTGTCAGCAAGCGAAATGCTTTCATCAAGCTTCTGGGACAGCGTTATGCTCATCAGCGCATATCGAAGATTTATGATGAACTGACTTGCCGCAAGTTCAAAAAGAGTTCCGCCCGAAACAATAATAGGAACGGCGGCAAGCTGACCTGCGGAGGTAACATTCGTCATTGAAATCAAAAGCGCTTCAAGCGAGGTCAGCCCGTTTGAAACAGTGAAAATTCCGAATGCAAAGGCAACCGAAAAGTAGCCCAGGCAAATCGGAATTCCATCGATTATTCCTTTTAAAAATGTGTTTTCTTTAATGTTGTTTGCTTTTTTCATAGCTAAGATGTTAACATACTGTTTGCTGTAAGTCAAGCATACGCTAATCCCTAACACCTAACCCCTAAAACCTAAAAAACGCCCGAAGGCGTTTTTTAATAATTCTCTTCGTGAATTTCGAAAAAGCTTTGCGGATGTGCACAAACGGGGCAGATTTGCGGTGCCTTTGTTCCTACAACGATATGTCCGCAGTTTCTGCATTCCCAGATTTTAACTTCGCTCTTCTGGAAAACTTCGTTCATTTCAACGTTTTTAAGAAGCGCGCGGTATCTTTCCTCATGTGCCTTTTCAATAGCGGCAACCATTCTGAATTTTGCTGCAAGAGCCTTAAAGCCTTCTTCCTCGGCTGTTTTTGCAAAGCCCTCATACATGTCGGTCCATTCAAAGTTTTCGCCTTCGGCTGCTGCTTCAAGATTTTCGGGTGTTGTGCCGATTCCCTGAAGCTCTTTGAACCACATTTTTGCGTGTTCCTTTTCGTTATCCGCTGTTTTTAAGAAGAGTGCCGAAATCTGCTCGTAGCCCTCTTTTTTTGCAACAGAAGCGAAATAGGTGTATTTGTTTCTTGCCTGGCTTTCACCTGCAAAAGCTGCTTCAAGGTTCTTTTCTGTTTGTGTTCCTGCATAGGGATTTGATTTGTTTGCCATAAATTTTTCCTCCTTGTTTATATATTTGTATATATTTTACCATAATTTTCTAAAATTATCAATTATTTATTTCTTAAGCTTCTTTTTAGCTTCAAGCTCTTCTTTTTCAGCGGCTATTTTTCTTTCTCTCTCTCTTTCAGCCTCTTGTTCTTCTCTTTCCGCCTCAGCCTTTGCCTCATCGTAAAGAGCAGCGATTTCGTCGAGTTTGGTATAGTTTTCAGCCTGCTTTAAAAGCTTTTCAGCATCGTTATACGGCTTTGCTGCGCGATCAAATTTTGCAAATTCATCCATAAGAGCTTTTGCTTCCTTCTGAATTGCCTTTTTCTGAGCAACATACTCCTTGGCTTTTGCCTTGTCGCCTGCCTGGTTTGCTTCGTAAATCATTTCGTCAAGCTCATCTTCTTTATCAAAGAGAGCGGTAAGAGCGTTCATATCGGGTTTAACAAAGGCGTTAACGCTTCCGTAGTATTTATCATATGCCTTCTTTGCGGAGCGCTTGCTTTTTGCGAGCTCTTTTCTGAAGGAGCGGAATTCCTTTTCCTCCTTCGTGCTCTTCGGAAGTGCCTTTGCAGCGGCGATTTCCTCGCGTACGCCTTCAAGGTTTATGTGGTTGATAAAGTCAAGTCCCTGGGAGTAGATATCGCGGTAAACCTCGAGCTTGTGTTTGCCGAGCTCGCTTTCAAACTTATCAAGCTCTTCGCAGACAAACTTCGAGATTTCAATATCCTCGTTGAATGCAATTGCTTCTCTGTATGCCTTCTTAGCTTCCTTTTTCTCTGATTTCGGAGCGCTGAGATAATCATTCTTGCTGATTTCTTTAGGCTGGGCAACTGCCATTTCTCTTGCGTTTTCAACAAGGTCAATTGCCTCAACAAGCTGACGGTTTTTGAGCGCGCCGTTTGCGTAGTCCTCAAAGAGCGCGCGTACCTGAAGAACGCGGATAACGCTCTTTTGTTTCTTCTCATCAAAGTCATAGAAGAAATAGGGAACAACATTGAGGAATGCGCCGACTGCCGACATAATTATGAGGGCGGGAAGGAATTTATAAAGAAGTCCGGGCTCACCGCTGTTGATATCAAGAATATCAAAGGGCTTTTCGTATCCGTTGCCTTCATAAATGCCGAATTTTTCCTGAATTGCAGGAAGAACAACCGAGGTTGCAAGAGTTACGATATTGCCGATTGTTGCAACTGCGGCAAACATACCGTCGATTCTCTCGCCCGATTTATACTGCTGGAAGTCGCGTATATCAGCCTGAATTGCAGGGGTTGTTATCTGTTCAACCGAGCCGAACAGATAGTTTGCCCATACGCATCCGACAAGCCACCAGAATGAGCGGACATTTACAATCATCAAAAGAATGCAAACAACATTCATCATATTAACGGTTATCAAAACATTCTTTTTGCCGAATCTCTTAACAAAAAACGGAGCAAAAAGCATTCCCCAGAGCGAGGCGTTGCCGATAACCGTCCATGCGATTCCGTACTGTGCGCCGTTAACCGTATGACCGTAACTCTGGTTATAGAGAAGAATGTTTGCATATGCAAGCTCAAGGAAGCCCAGCCATCCCGCAAGTGCGATAATCCAGAAATACTTGTTTTTGGCAACCTCTTTGAGCGAGTCCATAAAGCTAATCTGAATTGTGTGGGTTTTTGCCTGAACGATTTTTTCCTTTGTGTTTGCCCATACAACGATTGTAAGCGCAATACCGATTACGGCATAAATCGGATAGGTTATTCTGTAAACAATAAGATTTGTCTGGTTGTTATCGGCAAAAATCTGAGCGATAACGGGGTTAAGAACGTTCATTATCGAAGGCGCAAGCGAATAAACAACCGCCTTGATTGCAAGAACATCAGTTCTTTCCTGTGTGTTTGGCGAAAGAACGTGAATAAGGTTTTCATATGCGTCTCTGAAGAAATTGAAGAAGAAATGAAGTCCGAGATTACATATGAAAACAACCGTTGCTTTTATCAGATAGCCTTTTTCAAATCCGAAAAGTTCACCCGGGAACAGCTTATACATCTGCTCGTACGGGAACCAGACATAAACCAGCGCAATAAGCGTTGTGGGAATACCCATTGAAAGCAGATACGGTCGGTATTTACCGCCTTTTCCTCGCGTGTTATCGACCATATTCGCCCTGATTGCAGTCATCGGAATATTAAGAATGGTTGCGATAAGATAGATGATATATGAGTGGGTGGGGCCGACTCCGATTGCGTTGCTGACGATTATATTCGTTGTGCTGACAATAAGAGTTGAGCCAAGCTGAATAATGAAGTATGCTCCGATACCGCCGAAAGAGTAGGCAACAACTTCCTTGAACGGCATATATTTGCCTGTTGGAGGTTCTTTCCAATAGTATTTGACATTATTTATCAGAGCTTTTGCTTTTTGAGCAGTACTTTGATCAGACATATTTTACTCCCCTAAAATAGATTTATAAATCTATTTTAGCATATATGCCTTAAATATTCAATGTTTATTAAGCTGACTGCCCAACTTCTTTATTGCTTGAGCTTTCATTTGCCGACAAAGCGATTTTATAAACACAGGCAAGGCAGGGAATGATGTTGAAAACAGAGAGCGAATCGGTGAAGGAAATAATGCTCTCAAAATCCTCAATCTCCTCCTCAATGCTTTCACTTGTTATGATGATAACATTGGCGCCGCGGTTTTTCAGACGATAAATATCATTCATCTCAGCTTTAAATCGCTCCTTATCCGTTATCAAAGCAAAAACAGTACCCGATGCAAGAAGTTCTGCGGGATAATCGCTGAGCTCACGGGCGCAAACAGCCTGAATTCGCTTCTTTGTTGTTTCCCGAATGATTTTTTCAGCCTCAAAACAGACTGAGCTGTCGTAATTTGCCGAGGTTAAATAGATTTCATTACTGTGCTCAAGCACTGCTGCGGCAGCTTCAAGCTTGGGGGAGTTTTTGATAACGGCGGAAACTATTCCCGAAAGCATTTCAACCATTTTCACTGAAACTCCGAGATATAAATCCGAAACAATACCGAGCTTTGAGCTTAAATAGAATGAAAAAAGACAGAGAGTTAAATAATCCGATATGAATGCACAAACGGGAAGGCTTTTGTTGTTTTCATTTCCCGTTATGATTGAATGATTGCATTCTCTTGTAAGCGCGGAGCTTTTGTTTTCGGTTACGGCAACGGTTTTGGCACCGTAGCGTTTTGCGTTTTTCACGGCGCTGAGCGTTGCTCTGCTTTCTCCGCTGTCACAAATAGCAATAACAACTGTGTTTTTATCAATCGGAGTGTTTGAAAGCAAAAAGCTTTTTGAGTCATATGCAAGGGTTGTAATACCGCAGTAGGTTTCAAAAAGTCCCCTCGAAGCAAGCGCAACATTCTTTTCATTGTCTTGACCGATTAATATGATTTTATCTATTTTATCTATATATCTGCTCCCGAGCTTCAAAAAATCGAAGTTTATTTGTTGATTTAAAACAAAGCGGCTGTAAATTTCTTTAACAGCTAAAGGACAGCAGTATATCTCGTCACTGAGAAGGTAATTGTTAACGCTGTAGTTTGCACCGGCAATGTTTTGGAAGCTCTTTTTTACCCTTCTCATTTTTGAATCGAAAAAGATAATTCTATCCTGCAAAAGCTTTGCTGTTTCTCCGCTTTCAAGGACAATGTATTTTTCACAGAAGGGAATAAGTGCGGAAAGCTCGCTTGAAACAAAGCTTCCCGTTGAAGAAATCCCGATAATCAGTTTTGAATTTCCGCTTTTTGCAAATATAGCGTTTTCGTCAGCGGATATGAATGCAAAGGAGGGCTGAGTGCCGAGCATCTCATAAACCTTTTCACTAAGGGATATTTTGTTTTTTTCATCCATAATGCAAAGGCACGCAAGAAGCAAATCCTCGTGCGTCAGAATCGGAAAGGGCTCGGCGCTCCATTTTTTCAGATTGTTGAAGTTTTCAATTTCCCCATCCATAACGGCGGCAAAGGCTTCATTTGAGGACGGCGGTGCAGTTATTGAAGAAGCTTTGATTTTTTCTTCCCTTGAGCACTGGGCAAGTCCGATTTTTGATTCACTTTCAAGCTGTCTGGATTTTTGATAGAGTTCGGCGGGGGAGCCTTTGATTTTGAAGGTTTTAAAAAAGTTTTCTTCCTTTAAAACCACACCCGCCATATCCTGTCCTGCGTTTTTCAGCCCCGCAAGCCCGGATAAAAGAATATCCTTTGCATTGTTTTTGCCGATATATCCGAATAAATTACTCATAATTGTCAGTTCCTTTCAAGAGTTGCAAAAATTATGCTCATATCATCAGTATTTCTGCCGTCATCCTTTTTAACGGCTTGCTCAAGTATGTACTGCGCCTTTTGCTGAGGAGATAATTCACTGTTTGAAGCAAGAAGCTCACTCAGCCATTTATCTCCGAGGTCATATATTCCGTCGCTCATCAGTGCAAGTGAATCGCCGAGCTTTAAAACACCGCCCCGTTTTGCAAATTCAACGCCCCTGAGTATTCCTGCGGGCATTGAAGAAAGCTCACATTTTATTACTTCTTTGTTTTTGATAAAAAAGCTTGCAGGTGCGCCCGCCTTGAAAAGCTCGCATTTTCCGGTGAACATATCAATGCTTGCAATGTCAAGCGTTGCAAGGCTTTCATCATTGCTTTTAACAAGTAGAGCGCAGTTGACTATTTTAAGCGCGCTGTCGAAACCGAATCCTGCATTAATAAGCTTTGATATCAGTCCTGCGCCCATTGCGCCGTCGAGCGCTGCACGCGAGCCCTTGCCCATTCCGTCGCTGATTATAAGAATACAGTGTCCTTTGTAATCATTAATAATCTTAACCGTGTCACCGCAGAGATTTCCTTCGGCGCAGTGCTGAGCAAAGCCGATATTAAGTCTGTAGTTCGGGCGTTCAAAAAACGAAAGCATTGTTTCATCCTTGAAATTGGTTATTATTCCCGATGTGAAGTATCTTGAACATATTCTTCCGATTTCGTTTTGAAAAACGGGATTGTTCAGGTTTTTGCAGTCGGAT
Source organism: uncultured Eubacterium sp. (assembly GCA_905233545.1). Taxonomy (GTDB): domain Bacteria; phylum Bacillota; class Clostridia; order Oscillospirales; family Acutalibacteraceae; genus Eubacterium_R. The sequence continues at coordinate 49,762 of CAJOEV010000007.1, forward strand.
GAGGCAAGAATTTCAACGCGCATTCTTGAAAACTTGTCCTCAATTGCCGAGATGTTTTTCGGGTAGATATCATATCCCGCAAGAAGCCGTCTTATTTTATCGCAGGCATTTTTGTCAAAGGTTTCGGATTCGTCAAATTCAAATGCCAAATCTTCAAGCATTCCTGAAATTGAAAAGAACTGGTCGGAGGCAACCATTCTTATCTGGTTTGTTTTTTCAAGAATAATTTCGCGCCTTATGTATTCCTCTTCACTGATATTCAGCTTGTTTATTTCATTTTCTTTTCTGGTTATTTCGTTGATTTTTTCACGAACTTGTTCAACGCTTTCACTGATTGCCGACATAGCCGAGGAAGCAAAACGAAGCTTTAAAACAAGGCTCTGGCGCAGTGCGCTGTCGGAATTAATTTCATCCATACCGATGCTTTCAATTTTTGCACAGAGCTTTGAGGGAAGAAGCAAAAAAATTAAAACACCGAGAGCGCCTTCAAGAAAGAGGGGGAAGGCGATAATGCTCTCCGAGATAATACAGAAAAAGGAAAATGAACACAGATAGCTTATTCCTGCGGCAAGACTTGAGCTTTCCGAGAAAAGCGACGCTGTAAGATAGGAGAAGGCAAAGGCGCCGACAATAAAAAGTGAATCTGCATCAATAACGGAAAAAGCAAAACCGAAGGCGAGAGAGAAAATCATTCCCCACTTATGATTTCCCATTTTTATCAGTGCAAGTGAAACGGCAACGGCAATTGCCCTTGCAGGCGCAAACCCCCGAATGTTAATAAACGAAAGGTTCATAAGAAGTATTGAAGCAGAAATCATAATACAGCAGATTTCATTAAACGGAAGTGCCTTGAATCTTATTTGTTTCAAGCTTGAATTAACGCTTTTATAAAAGAAATATGCCCCTCCGCAGCAGAGAATTGCCTCACCAATCAGAATGAGATACTGGGTATATACGCTCTGCATTCGAAAATGCATAACAAAACCGCTTACAAAATCCGCAAGAAAAGCGATTGTTATCGGAAAAGCGGGACGCTCATTCAGTTCAAATATACTTGCCGCAATTGCACCGATAAGAGCAAAAACAGCGCCTGCAAAATATCTTGCAAACGAAGTGTTTATTCCGCCAACTGCAAAACCAAGAAAGGCTCCGAGAAATGAAAATAAAATATTTTTTCCTTTTGAAACACAGATAATTGAAATCCCGAAGGGGTGAAGGCTTTTTGCAACGCTTCCTATGCTCATAATAAATCCCAGCAAAAAAAACAGCGCGCATTCAAAAAAAGCTTTCGTGTTTTTACTTTCAAATATTGGCTTTTTCGACTCAATTCTTTCTTTAACAGGCATTTTTTTAATATCCTAACTCTCGTTTTCTAATATGATATATAATCAGCACTGCGAAAAATGTCTTAATAAGGCTTTTGTTTTTAATAATATTGTGTTGCACTTAGTATTTTTCAATGTTATAATACAAAAGAATGTTCTATATGAAAGGCAGGGCTTTTTATGGATATCAAGGAAAAACTTTTTTCATCGGTGAACAGAATAACGGGCGCTTTTGCCGCAACTGCTCAGGAGCAGAACGGAAAGGTTGAAGCAAACGAAAAAATCGGCAAAAAAATAAACGCCCTATCAAGACAGGCGGCTGCCGAAAGCGCAGTTCTTCTTAAAAATGACGGAACGCTTCCGCTCAAAAAGGGAAGCCGTGTTTCTGTTTTTTCAAGATTGCAGAAGGATTGGATGTTTGTCGGCTACGGCTCGGGCGGAGACGTTAACTGCAACAAGAAAGTCAGCCTTCTTAAAGCTCTGAGGAAATGCGAGGATATCGAAGTTAACGAAGAGCTTGCAAAGCAATATGAAATATTCTGCAAGAAAAACCCTGTGAACACTCTTGCCGTATGGGGAACCTGGGAGTTTTCTCTCAGCGACATAAAGCTTAAGAAAAATATGGTTGAAGAGGCAAAGCAAAACAGCGACGTTGCCATTTACATAATTGGAAGAGGAACGGGCGAGGACAGGGACGCTGCTCTTGAAAAGGGAAGCTATTACCTTTCGGACGCAGAGCTTGCAAACCTCGATATGATAACAAAGTGTTTTGACAAGGTTGTTGTTCTTCTTAATATCGGCAATATGATTGATTTGGCGTGGGCTGATAGCTACGGCGATAAAATCAGTGCAATTCTCTGCGTATGGCAGGGAGGAATGCAAAGCGGAAATGCTGTTTGCGATTTGCTTACGGGCAAGGCTTCCCCAAGCGGAAAGCTCAATGATACCGTTGCAAGAAGCTATTTTGACTATCCCTCAAGTGATAACTACGGCGATAAGAATATCAACGTTTATGAAGAGGATATTTTTGTCGGTTACAGATATTTTGAAACCTTTGATAAAAACAGTGTACTCTTCCCCTTCGGCTTCGGACTCAGCTACACCGATTTTGAAATTCAGTGCAAAGAAGCAAAGGCTGTTGACAACGGCTTTGAGTTTACTGTTGAGGTTACAAATACGGGCGGCGCAAAAGGCAAAGAGGTTGTTCAGCTCTATGTTGAAAAGCCCGTAGGAAAGCTCGGCAATCCTGCAAGAGAGCTTGTTGCATTTGCAAAAACAAAGGAGCTTGAGCCCAAAGAAAGTCAGGAGCTTAAACTTTTTGTTGATATCTATCAGCTTGCTTCATATGATGACTGCGGTTCAACCAACCACGCAGGCTGTTACGTTGTTGAAAAGGGCGATTATAAATTCCACATTGGCGCAAACTCGAGAGACAACGAAGAGATTTTCAATTTCTATCAGGAAGAAAACTTTATTTATTCTCAGCATAAGCAGGCTGCTGCGCCCCAGGAGCATTTTGACGTTTACCATGCCGAGATTATCGACGGGAAAGCCGTTTTAAGAAAAAAGCCCGTTGCAAAGCAGAAATATGACCTTGCAACAAGAATTCTCAACAATATGCCCGCCGATATTCCTCAGGTCGGCGACGTTGGCTATAAGCTCATAGATGTAAAAGAAGGCAGAGTTACAATGCAGGAATTTGTAGCTCAGCTCAGTCTTGACGAGCTTGAAGCAATAACCAGGGGCGATTATACTATGGACAGTCCTCTCGGCGCACCGGGTAATGCGGGTGCTTGTGCAGGTATTCTTGAATCTCTCAGAGAAAAGGGAATTCCTGCAGTTATAACAACCGACGGTCCCTCGGGCATAAGACTCAAGAGCAACTGCTCGCTTATTCCGATTGCCGTTGCGCTTGCCTGCACCTTCAACACAGAGCTTATTGAAGCACTCCATACAGAGATTGCAAAGGAAATGGCGGACAGGGGAACGGATATTCTTTTAGCTCCAGGACTTAATATTCACAGAAATCCGCTTTGCGGAAGAAACTTTGAATATTTCAGCGAGGACCCGTATGTCAGCGGTAAAATGGCTGCTGCTGCAGTAAGGGGGATTCAGAGCGGAGGATTATCTGCCTGCCCGAAGCATTTTGCCTGCAACAATCAGGAGCTCAACCGAGTTAAGAACGATTCAAGACTTTCGGAAAGAGCGCTCAGGGAAATCTATCTTAAAGGCTTTGAAATCTGCGTTAAGGATGCTCAGCCGAAAAATATTATGACGTCATATAATAAGATAAACGGCGTATGGGGACACTATAACTACGATTTGTGCACAACTATTCTCAGAAATGAGTGGGGCTATAAAGGAAATGTTATGACCGACTGGTGGATGCAAAAATCAAAAAGCCCCGAATTCCCCGTTATGCGCGACCACGCATACAGAGTCCGCGCTCAGGTTGACCTCTTTATGCCGGGCGGCGACAGAGTAACCAACAGAAAGCCCGACGGAACCTGCCTTGCTTCCTACGGTAAGCAGTACGGCATAACCCTTGGAGAGCTCCAGCGCAGCGCTATGAATGTTCTTAATATGGCGATAAATACAAAATTATAATTACGAATTTCGCTTTCTCACTTCGTTCGGTTATTCGGTTAATTATAGTTTTATACAAAGAGAATTATTATAACAACAAAAGGATTTGGCGTTTTGCCAAATCCTTTTTTCTGTTGGTCTTAAACACAGACTAAACCCCCAGTTCTACTGGGGGAATAAAAACGCTTTAGTAAAAACAAAACAGGCGAGCTAAAAGCAAGCCGGACTATAAAAGCAGAAGTGTTTTCAATTTGA